>CANRLH010000003.1:0-267500 GCA_947631455.1 uncultured Clostridia bacterium | reverse complement strand
GATTTTTGTTAGAGCAAAAGCTGAAGCCGAGGCACGCGGAGCGTGCCGGGCAACGCCTGCGACCGCCGCCTGTGGCGGAAACAGGGAGCAGGGGTTGGCGCAGCGGTCGAAAAAGCCAAGGAATAGCGCCGGTAGGCGCCCGAAGGCTTTTCGGGTACCGCAAGAGGGGTTGCGAGGCAACTTCAAATCCTTCTGCCCCTGCCAGAAACAGTCTGTAAACTATTAGTTGCAGACTGATTTTTTTATGTTTGGTTTTATTGTTGGCGTTAATTGACTAGACAATTCTAATTTTGCCTGCTATAATTTTCTTATAGTACAATATCTTATGAATTTAAATTATGTGTGGAAAAAACTATAACGCCAAGAAACTATCAGTTTTGTTTCAGGCCTACGCAAAGGAGGTTCAGTATATGCTCGGATTAAAACGCGGAACGGTTAAACTGTGCGATCACGAACCGGCTTGGGAAACGGAGGCTTGGAATACGATTGCCCGTTTAAAACAGGTTCTTGGAGACATCATTACAGACATTCAGCATGTCGGCAGCACGGCCATTCCCTCTATCAAGGCAAAGCCGATCATCGACATCGCAGTTGCAGTTGATGATTTTAATGATATTTTGGCGTACGAAAAGGAACTCAAAGATGCCGGATTCTATTACCGTCCGGGTAAGCAGGAAAATCTTCCGAATCAGCTGCTGTTTGCCTGCGGAAGTTATTATGATGGCACAGGAGATTTGCAGGCGCATTTTCCGGATTTGTGGAATGAAATCGGTTTGTTTAATATATAAGGAGAAAATTATCTAAATGAAGGAGCTTGGGTTAAATTTGAAGTTAGACTAGCAGTGCCTAATGATGCGCTTAAGTGTGCAAAAATCCATAAGAGATCGTGGATATATGACTATTTCTATTTGGGTTCTTGATCAGAATGACAGAGCTGAATCTTTTTATAAAAGAAATGCATTCAAAGCGGACGGAGATGTCAAGAATAGCGGTCTGGGGATTCAAAAGAAGAAAGGTATATTTGTGAGTTAGATAAATCCGCAATGTGCAATCAAAATTAGGCATTTACATTTTTATAATATTGTGGTATACTATTTAATTAGATTTAAACGAATAAATGGCAAAATCTATTTAAGGTGGTAAGCTTTATTATATGAAAGTTGGAATAATTGCTGTTTTGATTATACTTTCAGCAATATTTTCGGGAACAGAGACAGCTTATTCTAGCGCAAGCAGGATAAGACTTAAAAATTTGGCATACGGCGGAAAAAAGACCGCCAAGGTAGCCGTGAAAATAATAGACAAATACGACAACGCCCTTACGGCTATACTAATTGGAAACAATGTAGTAAACATCTTTTCGGCATCTTTGGCAACAGTGGTGTTCACGGCTAAATTCGGGCCTCAAAGCGTTGCGGCGTCTACGCTTGTCATGACGGTTCTTGTGCTGATATTCGGAGAGATTTTGCCCAAAAGCTTTGCAAAGGACTACGCTGAGCGCGTATGTCTCGTTATGGCATATCCTCTGAATGCACTTATGACTGTTATGACTCCGTTTATATGGCTTTTTACCAAACTCAAAAGCGTTTTGGTAAGGATCTTTGGCTCAAAGAAAAAGGCTCCTACCGTTACTGAGGAGGAGCTTATTCACATGATTGAGGAGATTGAGGGCGAGGGAGTGCTGGAGCAGCAGGAGTCAGATCTTGTGAGAAGTGCGCTTGAGTTTGATGAGACTACGGTTGAGGAAATACTAATTCCGCGAGTAAATGTAGCTGCAATCGACAAAAACGACAGCATGGAAAACATCAAGGACTGCTTTTTAAACAGTCCATATTCACGCTTTCCGGTTTATGATGGGACAATAGACAACATTATAGGAACGCTTCATCAAAACGATTTTTTCAATATGTATTTAAACGGTCAAAAGGATATATCAAAGCTTTTAAAAAAACCGCTTTTTGTATCTGAGTATCAGAAGATTTCTGACACGCTCAAAGCCATTCAGCGTGAAAAGGTTCATATGGCTATCGTTATCGACGAATACGGTGGAACCAGCGGAATAGTCACGCTTGAGGACATAATAGAAGAATTGGTCGGAGAGATTTATGACGAAAGCGACGACGAGGACACATCATTTGTAAAGCTTTCCGACAACAAGTTTGATGTTTCCGCAAGCCTGTCAATAAGCGATTTTGCAGAGAAAATAGGCGCTGATGAGGATGAGTTTGAAACAGACTGCAACTCTCTCGGCGGGCTTTTCATGGATCTTATCAACAGGGTCGTGCAGATAAACGACACGGTTGAGTACAAAAATATGGTTTTTACAGCAACAAAGATCGAGGATCAGTGGATAGAGCGGATAACGGTTGAAATTAAGGATGTTGACGGTGACTGACTTTTAAGCAAGAGCGCGGCAGGCGGTTTGATTCACTGTAAAAACGACGGTTAGGTATAAAAATGACGGACATAAACAAAAAAGAAAAAATGAGCGCGGCTGAACTTTGCTATCGGCTGTTTGTGATTTTTTTGGCGGTCGGGTTTTCTGCGCTTATTATCATAAGCCTTATAACGGCGAGATCTGTTGTGGGAAATGAACCCGCCGTAAAACGTGCGGCAGCGGTCCTGTCAAGCATTTTTTTTGCGTTGCTTATAATGGCTCTGCTCACTCTTGTGCTTTGCTGGATATCCATGAAAAAAACGAGCGCTGCAAATCTTATGTTAAGCACTCTTTTGATGACGGTTTCCTGCATATTTTTGCTGTTAAACGTAAAGTGGGTCTATACTGTATATGCCTACGGCTCGGGAAACGGCAGTTTTGTAAGAAAGCAGATAGGAAAAACAGTGGAGAGCTATTACGCTTTTCTTGACTCGGTACACTTTAGATGGCTGCTTATGGGATTTGCGGCAGCGTTTATAATAATTCTTGGTGCGGTGAGCTTTTTCCACCTCAGGCGTTCGCACCGAAAAGGCAGATGATGGTATGAAGATCGATTTTCACACGCACGCATTTACAGAAAGCATTGCTGAACGGGCGATAACTAAGCTTGAGCGCCTTGCTGACCAAAAGGCGCTGACGGACGGCACGGTAAGATCGCTTATCTCACGTTTTGACTACTGGGGAATAGACAAGGGCGTGGTGCTCACTATTGCGACAAAGCCAACGCAGCAGACGGTGATAAATAACTGGGCGGCTTCAATAAAAAGCGACAGAATAATTCCGTTTGGCTCTGTGCACTTTATGGCTGAGGACTGGGAAGCTGAACTTGAGCGAATTAAAGAGCTCGGACTTAAAGGCGTAAAGCTGCACCCGGATTATCAGGGCTTTGAGATCGACGATAAAAAAATGTTTCCGCTTTATAAGAAATGTGCGGAGCTTGGCCTTATAGTTATGTTTCACGCGGGATGGGATTGTGTTTCTCCAGACTACATTCACGCAAGGCCGGAGGCGTCAAGGAGAGCGCATGAGGCGGTGCCTGAGCTTAAGATGGTTCTGGCGCATATGGGAGGAAACGAGCTTGCTGAGGATGTATTAAAGTACCTCGCGGGAGTTGAGGGCAGCATATACTTTGACACTAGCTTTGTTGCAGACCGCTGTCCCGACGGCGTGATAGAAGAAATAATACTTAAACACGGCGCTGACAGGATCTTATTTGCAACTGACTGTCCTTGGTGTTCCGGAAAAGCAGAAACTGATATGATAAACAGGCTAAGGCTTAGTGAAGAGGACAAGGAAAAGATTTTTCATAAAAACGCCGAAAAGCTGCTGGGCATTTGACAATGTTCAGAAAAATAAAACAACGGAGGAATTAAAAATGACCTACAAGGAAGAGTTTATCAAATTTATGGTAGACTGCAAAGTTCTTACATTCGGTGAGTTTACGCTAAAAAGCGGAAGAAAAGCGCCGTATTTTATAAATACGGGAAATTATAAGACCGGTGCTCAGCTTGCAAGGCTCGGAGAATTTTATGCTCAGTGCATAAGGGAAAACGGAATTGAGGCCGACACACTATACGGTCCGGCTTATAAGGGAATACCTTTGGCAGTAGCGGCGTCGGTCGCATTGTATAACAAGTTCGGTATTGAAGTCAATTACACCTTTGACAGAAAGGAAGTAAAAGATCACGGCGAAGGCGGAATGTTTGTAGGAAAAAGCCTCACCGACGGAGAAAAGGTCGTTATAATCGAGGATGTTATGACAAGCGGTAAGGCTCTGAGGGAAAGTCTCCCGAAGCTAAAGGGTGCGGCAGATGTCAATATCACGGGAATGGTGATCACTGTTGACAGAATGGAAAAAGCGCTTGACAGCGACAGGAGTGCAGTTGAGAACGCTTATGAGGAGTTCGGCGTTAAGGTTTATTCCATCGTGACGATAAATGACATAATATCGGCTATCGAGTCGGGAATTGTCGAGGGAAAAGAATATCTTCATAAAATGATTGAGTACAGAAATATCTACGGTGCATAGAATGATAGAAGAGAAAAAAACAGCGGATGAAGCCAGGGAGGAAAAACAGGATATTTTCGACAGAATAATGTCACTTCCTGTTCTGAATATTTTTGAAGGTTTTTACAAAAAGAACAAATCAGTGCTTTTGTACCTTTTTTTCGGTGTTCTGACAACGGTGGTGAGCTTTGTTGCCGCCGGGGTAGCAAAGGTTTTGCTTGAAGGCGTTGGGCTGGGCAGAGAATACGTATCTGTTATAAGCACCGTGTTTTCTTGGATATGCGCGGTTACCTTTGCGTTTGTCACTAACCGTGTATGGGTGTTTGGCTCAACCGCAAAAGGCAGGGCAATAATCAAAGAGGGCGTTTCGTTTTACGGCGGAAGAGTTTTTACGCTTGTGGTCGAAACGCTGATGATGTGGATAGGAAACGGACTTTTAAAATTCAACTACTGGGCAGTGAAGATAATTGCAAATGTGGTTGTACTGATTTTAAATTATATTATAAGCAAGGTTTTTGTATTTAAGAAAAGAGATTAGTTTTTCGGAGTTTTTATGAATGGAGATAACGAGTTTTCAAAAACAGCTTATAGGGTTTCCGTTATAAGTATAGTGGTAAACATTTTCCTATCAGTGACAAAGCTTTTGATAGGATTTTTTGCTCACAGCGTCGCATTGGTTTCAGACGCGGTCCACTCCGCAAGCGATGTGTTCTCTACTTTTATAGTAATAATCGGAGTAAAGCTTTCGGCAAAGGCGAACGACGAAGATCATCCGTATGGGCACGAACGCCTTGAGTGCATAGCGGCGCTTATTCTTGCGTCAATTCTGGCGGCGACCGGAATAGGCATAGGCTTAAGCGGCGTATCCGTAATAGTTAAGGGCAATTACTTGAGTCTTAAGGTTCCGGGAAAGGCAGCATTGTTCGCGGCGGCTTTGTCAATAGCCGTTAAGGAGTGGATGTTCTGGTATACAAGAGCAAAAGCAAAAAAAATAAACAGTAATGCTTTGATGGCTGATGCTTGGCACCACAGAAGCGACGCGCTGTCATCTGTAGGCAGTTTTGTGGGAATTCTGGGCGCGATATTAGGTGTAAGGATACTTGACCCGATCGCTTCTCTGGCCATCAGTCTGCTTATCATAAAAGCGGCGTTTGATATTTATAAGGACGCGGTTTCAAAGCTCACTGACAGAGCGGCGGATAAGGAGACCACACAGAGAATAAAGGATCTTATTTTAAATTGTAAAAGTGTAAAGAGCGTAGATGAACTTAAGACTAGGCTTTTCGGCTCGAAAATTTACGTGGATGTTGAGATTTCCGTAAACGGCAGTCTGCCTCTTTTTTCGGCGCACGAAGCCGCGCAGTCGGTTCACGATATGATAGAGAAAAACTTTCCTGAAGTCAAACATTGTATGGTTCACGTAAACCCGTATGACGGTGAGGAAACGAAAGGATAGAAAATAATTTGGAAAGTGTAACAGGCGTTATAGTTGACGCTTTGCTGGACGCTGTCAAGATGCTTCCGTTTTTGTTTGGAGTATATCTCTTGATAGAATATATGGAACACAGAAATTCAAAGGGCTTTGAGGATTTTTTCAAACGCCTTGGCTTTTTCGGGCCTGTGGGCGGAGCAGTGCTGGGAACTATTCCGCAGTGCGGGATTTCCGTTGCTGCCACAAACCTTTTTGCGGGACGTGTCATAACGCTTGGGACAATAGTGGCTGTTTATCTTGCGACCAGCGACGAGGCGATCCCGATAATTTTGGCGCATCCCGATCATATGGGCGTTTTGTGGAAGCTTATTCTTATAAAGCTTATCACGGCGATTTTGGCGGGAATTATCGTTGACGCAGTATCCAAGGCTATTTTAAAGAATGACGGTGAAAAGCCTTTTGAAGAGCTTTGCGAAAACTGCGGATGTCATGACCACGACGATGACGGACACAGCCACTCGGTTCTGATACCCGCGGTAAAACACACGGTCAGCATTTTTGTATTTGTGCTGATAATAAATATAGTGCTCGGGTTTATCATAGAGTTTCTGGGACAGGATTTTCTTGAGAGAATTCTTATTTCCGACTCTGTGTTTCAGCCTCTTGTTGCGGCGCTTGTCGGATTTATTCCCAATTGTGCCGCAAGCGTTATTCTTACACAATTGCATCTCAGCGGTGTGCTTTCGTTCGGCTCGTGCGTTGCGGGACTCTGCACGGGAGCGGGAATGGGACTTATCGTTTTGTTTAAAACTAACAAACGCCACATGAAACAGAATTTTGCAGTTGTGGGAATTTTGTATATAGCTGCAGTTGTTTCGGGATTTTTGGCAAATGTTTTATTTGATATGATATAATTCTGATTTCATCGGTTTATCTGATAATGCAGGTTTTAAATGATATGACCAAATTAGAAAGAGAAGTAACATAAAAATATGATATAATCAAAATGCTGAAAACCACTTTTAATTTTTAAACTAAGACTATGTTCGTATATACTGTGTACGCTTTTCAAGAAGCAGTCTGTAAACTATTTAGTTGCAGGCTGATTTTTTTATATGATTTTACTGTGAGCGTTAACTCGCTAGACTTTTCTGCTTTTGTGTGCTATAATTTTCTTATCCTACAATATGCTATGAATTTTAAAAATTTGGGAGGAAGTCACTATGTGCACAGCAGTTAGTTATAAGACTAAGGATCACTACTTTGGACGCAATCTTGATTATGAGTTTGCATACGACCAGACCGTCACCGTAACGCCAAGAAACTATCCGTTTTGTTTCAGGCATATGGGCGATATGAAATCTCACTATGCAATGATCGGAATGGCTTTTGTACAGGAAAATTATCCGCTCTATTATGATGCGACAAATGAGAAGGGCCTTAGCGTGGCGGGGCTTAATTTTCCCGGAAATGCAGACTATAAGTGTTATGATCCAAAAAAGGATAACGTGTCACCGTTTGAGTTTATTCCGTGGATTTTGTGTCAATGTGCCACTGTCAGTGAAGCAAGGCAAAAGCTTTCACGTCTTAATATGCTGAAGGAGGATTTTAGTCCAAAGCTTCCGCTGTCGCCGCTTCATTGGATGATTTCGGACAGGGAAGAGAGCATAGTAGTAGAATCCGTTAAGGACGGTCTGAAGGTATATGACGACCCTGTTGGTGTTATGACGAACAACCCGACCTTTGATTATCATATGACTAATCTTGTAAACTATATGAGTATTTCAGCAGCTGATCCTGAAAACTGTTTTTCAGAAAAGATACATCTGACGCCTTACAGCCGTGGAATGGGCAGTTTAGGCCTTCCGGGAGATATGTCGTCTGCATCACGTTTTGTAAAAGCTGCATTTATTAAACTGAACTCGATCTCAGGGGATTCTGAGGACGAAAGTGTCAGTCAGTTTTTCCATATTCTTTCTTCTGTTGAACAGCAACGGGGCTGTTGCAAGGTTGAAAACGGTTATGAATATACGATCTATTCATCCTGCTGTAATACAGACAAATGCATATATTATTACACCACATATGAGAATAGTCAGATCACAGGGATCGATATGTACAGAGAGGATATTGACGGAGATAAGCTAAAAAGCTATCCTCTCATTCATAGCCAGCAGATCAGAATGCAAAACTGATTGTGTAAGTGATTGCAGGTTTTTATACAGGTTATAAAAAAGTTTAACTCAACAGATTACGGTTGTTAAGTTACAAATGAAAAAAATCCCCGAGGCTTTGAAATGCACCCCTTATTAGACATTATATCACATTGTCTAACTTTTGGGGTCACTTCAAACTTCGGGGATTAAATTTTTTAAATAATAAAATAATTATCTCTTGCATAATTGAAAACCCCTTGAAATAAGCCTTTCAAGGTCGTTTTGTGTCATACAAGTGTTATTCTCAAATACACCTTTGTTCATACAAATGATTGTTCAAAGACAAGATAATTTTCACGAAGCTGTTTTGATTCCTTCATCATCAAAGCGTTTTTGTTTTTTCATGTATTCTTCATACGCCTTTTTTGCCGTTTCCGGTGCATCGTCCCTGATACCTTTCCAACCATCGTCATCAATGATAAGATAATCAAAGAACTTTTTTACATCTTCAAAATCTTCCATATCAAGTAAGCCTTCCTTTCAATATTATTATAGCACGATTTGATGAATAAATCAACCGCCCTGTAAGCCGTCAGAATTGACCTACAAGGCGGTTTTGTGTTTGGGGGTATTTATATACCACTTGCCTTAAAACTGCGCTGTGCGTTCATCTCATAGCGGATTCACCTTTACGCAGATACCTATTTATTGTTTGAATGCTCACATTCATAAATTCACTTATTTTTTGAATGGTCCAACCGTAAATATATCTGTATTCCATTGCAGAACATTCTTTTTCTGACATTTCGGACACAGTTCGTAATGATTTGATAGCGTATATAAGGGATTCTTTTTCTGCCGCAAATCCGTCAATTTCCTTTTGAAGTCCGGCAATATATTCTTTAACATGGGTTATTGTTGCTTCTGTAATTTGCATTTTTTCTTTTATTCTTTGAATCAATGTAACCATCATAATAATTTCGGTTTTACAAGATTGAATTTCTTTATCAAGTACCGCTATATTATATTTGGTCATATATTTTGCCGCCTTTCATAATTCATTTAATATTCTTAATGCTTCTTCATAAGTTTGTTCGGATATGGATTTCATAGAAGAAGGATGAACTTCTTTGGCATCGTTTTCCTTTACTTTACTACTTTTAATTTGATAGCCACTAAAGATTGAATCCTTCAAAGATGACTTTCTTAATTTGAAAAGCGCCTCGGTTTCAATCTGTTGAACTCTTGAATTTGAAATACCAAGAGATTTTGCGATAACCTGTTGACTGCATTGCTTACAACCCACACCATAACGCAAAAGCAATACCGCTTTTTCTCTTTCCGTACAAATAGAATCTATCAAATAAATCAATTTGTCCCTTAATGATTTATTTGAGAAGTTTTCCAATACACTTTGTAATTCCTGTTCTGAATCTTCATCAGGAATCATGTCTGCATATGTAAGATTATCTGAACCCGGAACCACTTCCGACATACTGACAATAACAATAGGTTGTCCGTTTGAATTCTTCGGAACGGGTTTATCAATAGTTTTAATTAGCCACCAATGAATTCTATTAAAGGCATAGCTTGCAAAGCTGCATTTTCGAGAAGGCGAATATTCCGAAGCGGCAAGAAAGAAAGCAAACTGACATTCACCCTTTAGTTCATCGGCGGTTAAAGAACCATTTTCCACTTTAGTCCACCATTTTTTCAAAAGGGTTCCGATGATGCCTTTGTTAGATGCAAGAAGTTGTTCAAATGCTCTTTCATTTCCATTCTGATATTCCGCAACCAATTCTTCATTTGTCATTTTCACCACCCACTTAACAAAATAACCTGCGTTGTTTCCTGAATTCGTTGCAACGCAGGTTGTTTTTAATAAGAACCTCTTTTCTGCCTTTTATAAAGTGTTCCGAGCCCCCTATCCATAGCAGCAACGGTTTCACCCACCAAAGCTCCCGTATCAAGTCTGATGTCATGCTGCATTTGTTCGATAAATTCAGGAAAATA
The DNA here is from genome assembly GCA_947631455.1 of uncultured Clostridia bacterium. Taxonomy (GTDB): domain Bacteria; phylum Bacillota; class Clostridia; order Oscillospirales; family Ruminococcaceae; genus UMGS1601. The sequence continues at coordinate 257,454 of CANRLH010000003.1, read as the reverse complement.
TTGTGAAATCCAAGAAATCAGAACATCAAATTTACTGTTCATTCTTGTTAATTCATTTTTTTCCTCTTGGTACATTGATTCAATAACATCAACCGGAAGAATGTTCTTGATGCTGTTGTTCGCTTCAATAGTGTATGAATGAATTTGACTTGCGATTTTTTTAATCCATCCGGTATTATTTTCAAGCGGAACAACAGCTTCATCGCCTTCTTCACCAATCTGTGCAATTGTCGGTTGATTTACAACACCGCCTTTTGCAAGTTCGGGAATGTTTGGAATATTAAAACCAAAGCGTTTGCCACCGATAATGGGAACCCAATCAGGAATATCGAATCCAATTTTATTCAACCCGTTAATTAAAAAGTTCAACCCTCTAATCACAAGATTGACAGGTGCTTTTATAATATTTCCAAGCGAACTAAACACATCTTTGAAAAAGCCGCCGACTTTACTGAAAATACCAGTAATGCCGTCATACGCTCCTTGAAAGATATTTTTGAAAAAGTTTACAACACCGCTGAATGTATTTTTCACACCATCCCAAATGCCTGAAAAGAATCCGGAAACAGCATTCCATACACCTTTTATTGCATCCCATGCCCCGGAAAAAATTCCGGAAAAGAAGTCAATAACAGGGGCAAAAATTTGTTTCACACTATCCCAAGCACTTGAAAAGATTCCAGAAAACGCATCCCAAAGGGATTGTGCTGCACCCCATAATGCTTCAACAATACTTGTTATAATCGTTGGAATTGCCTGAATCAACGCCATTATGATTTGCGGCAATGCCTTTACCAATTCAATTACAAGCGTGATGCACCCTTCAATCAACTGCGGAAGTGCTTGCAACAGTCCTGTAATAATACTATCAATTACGGTTGGCAACGCTTCAATTAAAGCCATGATAATTTGTGGTATTGCCTGAACAATACCAATCACCAATTGAATTAAACCATCAATAAGCAAGGGAAGATTATTCATTATAGCATCTACAATGTTAATAATCAGTGACGGCAAAACATCAATCAATGTCTGAATTATTTGTGGCAATGCTTCAGCAATACCGACAACCAATTGAATAATTCCATCAATTAACGCCGGAAGAACCGTTGGTAATGCAACAATTAAGGCGTCCGTTACGGCAATTAAAATTTGCAAGACACCATCAATTAAAGACGGTAACGCTTGCATTAAAGTATCAATCACCATTGGTAATGCAACTACCAACCCGTTTATTAAAGACACCGCACCTTCTATGATACCCGGCAACAAAGATTGAAGTAAAGGCGGTATCAAAGGCACAATTTTATTTACCAAATCGGTCAATCCACTGACTAACCTTGGAACAAGGTCATTCAGATTCTTGACAATAACATCTGCCGCATTTGAGAATGAAGAAACAACAGAATCAACATCCCCCGCACCGGAAAGGAAGTTTGACAATGCTGCTTTTGCAGTTCCAAGCGAACCGGCAAGTGTTTCATTTTCTTTTGCATAGTTTCCTGCGGCATATTCTGTTTTTTCCAAGAACATCTGCATTGCAAGACCAATCTTTTCTTGGTTGGTCATTTCAGATGTTGATTTTTCAATGCCTTTTGACATTGCATAGGCTTGAAGTGTGGTGTCATTCATTGCCACACCCAAGTTATCCATCATTGTGAAGTTGCCTTTTGCCGCACCTGCAATTGATTCCATCGCTGATGCGGTATCAATACCCATGATGGATGCAACATCCGCTGCCCTTTGCATTGCCTGTGAAGATAGGTCAGCGGATTCTTGTATATCAAAACCTGCACCTTGAAACAGTGAACCCATTTTGTTTGCGGTTGCAAGGAAGTCAGATGCAGAAAGACCCATGCTGCTATACGCATTTTGCGCTGTTTTCTGCATCCCTTCGGCATAATCTTTGAACACCGCTTCCGAACCGCCCATGTTCTGTTCAAGTTCGCCGCCAAGGTTCAGTGCTTTGATTGTCAAACCGGTCATTGCAGTTGCACCCGCCGCAAGTCCGGTTATGATTGCTTTACCGGCAACTGCCGCACCCTTTGCGGCAGAAGTGAAGAATTTTCCAAGTTTGCTTTCGGCTTTATCCCCGCTTTCGGCAAGGTCATCAACACTGTTTCCTGCATCTTTCGCTTTGTCACTTGTTTCATCAATGCTTTGGTTCGCATCTGCATTGTTAATTGCAATTGTTCCGAACAGTTTGAACAGTTCCAATCAAAACACCCCCTTTCTACGGTGTAGTTGATTTTTTATCATTTACTTAGAATGCGTTTCATTGTAAATTACAGCAGCTACTATAATACCCACTGACCCAACAATAAAGCCGAGCAAAAACATTCCCATTACGAAATCACCCTTTCAAATTTCTTAAATTTTCTTAATATAAAACCGTCCTTTGTTATCACACCGAAGCGGGGAATTTTTGACGGTTGTTTGATTTACCAAGGAATCAAAATTGCTTCGGTGATGACGATATAATTCAAGCCGTTCTTTATAGGTCATTTTTAGATACTGTTCCGGTTTAACATAATCGGAAGGTTCATAGCAAAGATATATTTCACCGGTTCTTTCATTCTTGATTTCAACCATTATCGGAATCACCACCATCATATGTGCGATTGGCAACAGTGGGTTGAATGAAATCATTGAATTCAACTTCAATTTTAGAAAACAAATTTCCGTCCGCAGATTCATTTTCCCCAAAGAAAAGAATCAATCTTGCATAATAATCTTGGGTCATAAGCCCCTGCCCGTCATACTCATTAAAAAACCTTATAACTAACGACTTCAAATAATTCAGGTCATTGACAATAATGGCATCAGTAACATAAGTGAAAGGAATTCCGTTTTTTTTGGCAATATCGGCAAGAAGGCGCAAAGCCTTATATTTGCCAACATACTTTTTTGCATAAGCATTGATTTCAAATTCGGAAACCGCTGCATTCGTTAACATTTGAAGTTCGGCAATTGCTTCTTGCCCGATTTCGGCAGTAATTGCATTTTCAAGAATTTCAAAAATTTCAGAAAAGCAATCTTCCACTGCTTTTTTATTTTCCTGTATCAAAGATAAGCGGTCAGAATCATATTTTTCTTTGATTTCTGCAAACAGCTTGTCTTTATAAAAAGGCATAAACTGTGTGTTGTCATAGCAATCCTTCTTTTGCTCTAAAAATACCGCCTTCATTGAATCAATCTGTTTAGCATGATTTGTGATGATAGATTTGATTTTTGTAAACATTGTTTCATACTCCTTTTTTGTTTAAGATTTCAGCTTTGCGGGGAAAATACAAAATGACATTCCACATCAAATATTTGATACATACATTATATCAAAATTTATGTGCAATGTCATTATTGAAACACTATATACTGTATATTTTGTCAAAAGTAATTCTATATATTGTGTTTTATCGTTTTGCGCCCTCTCGGATGATTTTATCAATTGTACTGACGGATAAAGAATACTTTAGCGCAAGTTCCATTCGGTTTAGGTCATTTGAATAAAAATCATCCAATATAATTTTATTCCGGCTCTGAATATCTCGGAATTCTCTTTTCAAATACACTCGTTCACCGGGAAAAGCATCTATTAACTTCTGAACATTCTCTTGCCCTATGATTTCAGCGCATTTTTGTAACGAAACAGACATTTTATCACCTTCCTATACTATAATTATCAGACAGATAACTTTGAAAGCGGCTTCAAATCAGGTTTTCAAGCGTTTTTGTGTCATAAGTGTGTCATAAACCACAACTTTGAATGACTGTTCCAAAGTTCCATCTACATCATTTTGTACTGCTTCAAGGCTAATAGCGCAATTTTGAATGTTGTTTTCTTCTTTGAAATCCGACATCTGAATTGAATGCAAGTTTGCCTGAAATTCATCGGGACAATCTATCAAATCAAGAATAACAACACCTTCAAACCGTGGATGAAAAACATATTCCTTATAGTGCTTAAAATACTTTAATTTTGAAAAATGAGTTTCTGCAATTTTTTCTTCTACAACCCATTTTTCGGACAACCAATCATAATAAATCATGATTGCATCAGGTATTTCAACATCCAAAATCTGCTGTTCAATCGCTTTTATGCGTTTAATAATATCTGCTTTTATCATAGTTACTTAACCTGCGCTTTCATTTTACTTTCAATTTCAGTCAGCTTTTCAACAATATCTGCCGTTTCTGTCAACGCTTTTGCATTACAAAAAACTGTGTTAATAGCTTGAACTTTAACTGCCGGTGCAGTCTTGGGGTCTTTCACTATCTTCATTAACTCTTTCCCGCAAACAGCGAGATTTTGTTGAAGAAATGTTGCTGTACCGCTTAATACTTCAGCTTTTGCTCTTGCAAGCTGCGCTTTGAAATCTTCATCATTCATATACTTGTAAGCTGTACTTCGGGCAATATGCGCCATTTTTGCCGCTTCTGAAACAGTAGGACATTGTAACATTGCCTGTAAAAACGATTCTTTCTTTGTCATAAATTCACTTTCCTTTCTTTACTACAGGGGGGTATAGCACCGAATTTGTATGATTTTGTTTATTTCGGCAAATTCAGCCTTCACACAATCGTTTTTAATCATGTGAAGGCTGACATCAACTTATTTGAAGTATGTAATTGCTTCCTTCACCCAATCTTCAAGCGGTCTTTCTTTCATTGCCTGTTCCCATCCCACATATGCAAAATTGTGTTTTGCAAGAAGGCGGTTCAATATCACATCATAAATCTGATACGCAAGTATATCCATACATCCATACATTCTTCCGCTGACTTTTTCCATCGCTTTCCTGATAGCAAGCAGCTTGTTTAACAAAGAAATGGTTTTACTATACATCGGATAATTATTAAATTCAACTTGGCTTGGGTAAATCAAATTCAAAGAACGCAGAAATTCATTGCTGTAATAAATTTCAAAAGCATTCGTTAAGGGATGTTGAACTTCCCCTTCACTGTTTGTATCAACGAGCAATAACAGGTCACCGGTAACCACTCCTCTGTCAATGCCAATAGAAATCACATCATTAACTTTAATGTTTTCAAGTACATTTTTCATTTTTAAATCCTTCCTTTCAATATTCAATAAATGTATGCGGATAAAATTTCATCAGTTCATTTGCTAATTTAGCCGGACTGTAAAACATCGTATAATCAGCATTGATTTCTTTTTCATTCAGTGCTTTCATACAAGCCAAAGTAAATGCAACCGCATCTTCATGACAGTCTTTTTTGTCATCGAAAAACCAAAGTATAGGATTTTCGAGATAAAATTGATTGCTTTTAAATTTGACATTCCACGGTGAAAATGACAATTCTTTAATGTTTCCCGGTGTTGTTTCACATTCAAAGGTTATAGTAACGCTATCAGTCTTGACAGCATGAATAACCCTGATATGTTTGACATTTTTAATCTTCTTGATTTGTTTGATTTCTTGCAAAAGGTTTTCCGTTGCAAACGGTGGTTTGTACTTCATAATACATCTTCCTTTCATTTTTGATTTGGTTGTTCCCGTTTTAGGTGTTGCAGCACCGATTCCAATATTCAACTGAATTTATTTCATCACCTGCCTTTTTTATGTTCCTATGTCATAACCGTTGATTTCGTTGATAACCACAAAACCATCTAAACAAAATCAACAAAACAAACGGTTATATATAAGTGGTATATCATCATGCTTTTTCAAATTTATGCTTCTTTGCGCCGCTGCCGTTGTTGATTTCCGTATGTAGTACACCATCTTCAAACAGAAAACCGTTAATTTCAGCAAGTTCAAATCCAAGTTTTTGAGATGTTAAGGCGATAGGCGTTCCATATTCCTTGCTTTTAGTGATAATACTACCGCAAGCCCCCGCCCATGTACCGCTGTTTTCTTCAAGCAGCTTTAGAATGGTTTTTCGGATATTTCCCGTCATATATTCAGCCCTTTTAATCTCAATTTCTGTTTTGGCTATGAAATCATCATAGGAATCTGATTGTCGCATCCATTTCCCCCGGTCTTTATCGAAAACAATCGGATATTCTTCAAATGCGACATCACGACCTGTTACACTCATTTTTGTGACTTCATCACACCGCTTTTGCTTTGTTAAAACAATCATATCGTCAGCAATACCCGCAACGCCATAAGTTCCTGTAATATTTACAAACGGGTCATCGGGGTCAATCCCTTTTCGGGTATGTGTGACCAATACGATTGCTATTCCGTGAGTATCTGCAAACTTTTTAATAATTCCTGCTTCACGGGAATCAACACTGTACGCAGATTCGTTGCGTTTTGCTTCACCCCTGATTTTTATGAAAGTGTCAATGATAATCAGCTTTGTTTCCGGATGCTCAATTAAAAAGTCACTTAGCGAATCAATAAACCCGGTGTCAAGTGTGGCACTGTCAATCGCAAGATTCAATTCTGCCGGAAATCTTTCCCCTTTGCCGAGTATTTGAGAAATACGCTGTTTTAATCGGTCGTTTCTATCTTCTAAAGCTAAATAAAGAACCTTGCTTTTATTGGCTTTGAATCCAAGAAAATCCCGTCCCATTGCCACCGATAACGCCATATTAAGGCACAACCATGATTTGCCGTATTTCGGTGGGCTTGCTAAAAGCACCAATCCCACAGGAACAAGCCCATCAATGATAAATTCAATAGGTTGAACATTCATTGAAAACAGTTCAGCGGCGTTCAAAATATTTAACTTTGGAATCTCTGCCATTCCACTGAAGGTTTCGTCACGCAAGATGACCGATAGTTCCTTATCAGACAATTTATCGGCAAAAATGAAGTTGTTTGTATTGGTCAAAATATGCTTTACTTGTTCTTTAGCAAATCTTTTATCATGCGACAAATATAAAGCCATACCCGATAAAGCATTATTGCGCCCGCCTTTATTTACATTCCACAAATTAATTTTTGTATTTACCGGAAGCAGTTCATCCGGCACTTCTTGATAATCTTCACCGTTTTGAATGTCATATATCGGTGGGAAGCGGTCAACGCCATGCACACGAAGAGGAATATATGTTGCCCCGCCGTGAATATCAGCAATTAAACCAACTGCTAATTTTTGGTCTTGAGCTGATAGCTTTGTAATCTTGCCCTGTTCATTTTTCCAATATGTATGAATATGGTTGTTGTCCGGATTTATCAAGACCATGCAATGCCAATCATTAGCCTTTGCCATATCAAGAAATTTTACGCCCATTTCAACATCATCAAAACTTATATCAATAAAGCCGTCATTTAGAATTGCGCCGAAACAATCATAATTTTGGGCTTCGTCAAAAGTCAGGATGTGTTCTTTTCCTTTTACCTTTATGGCAGTTCTCTTTCCATCATCGCCGGCACCGTTTACATAGGTTTTGAAAATCCTTTCATTTCCGTGCCATTCAGCCATATCATCACCGCCTTTTTTTTGCATTTCAAACATCCTTTCATTACCGGTTGTTCTCTGAATCCCTGTTTAACTGATTAGAAGTTGCAGCTTCTGTATCAATCAGTTCCTGAACCGTCACACCAAGCGCCTTGGCAATCTTGCCAATGGTTGCGGGTTTGGGGTTGCATTTGCCTGAAATAAAGCGAGTCAAAGCAACTCTTGAAACATTTGACTTTTTTGATAATTCATTGATTGTCATACACGCATTCGCCATCGCCAGCTCTAATTTTGAAGAATTTACCTTCAACCTTAATCATCCTTTCAGTTTAATTATTTTTTCCACTCTGCATTTTTCATCAGGACTTGTGACCTGCATCGGCTGCATTAGAGCGAGGAAGGCTGCAACCTATCCCCGTTATATAAATTCGTGTTTTCATCGTTCATTTTACTTCAATACTGAAACCATAAAAAAGTCCGCTTGAAGTGTTCGGGATTCTGTTCAGTGCATTTTGCATTGCCTTCAATTCGTTTTCAGCAACTTCTGTGTAGCAATGGAACATATCACCAAGATAATAACTAACTTTGAATTCCTTCATTTTTGTTCACTACTCCTTTCATCGATTGGGTAATTTAAGTTTCATTTGTTTACCTTTATCTATATTATACTCCCCGTTTGTTTTCTTGTCAATATGTTTCGTTCGATTTCTTTTGAAAATTTTTCGTTTCAAATGTTTACAAACGGCTTTTGATGTGCTATAATAGAATAGAAAAAAGAAAGGTGGTGGATATATGCTTTTAGGCGATAGAATAAGGCAAATTCGGTTAAGTAAACATATGAAACAATCAGACCTTGCGGAGAAAGCTAATATTTCAAGGGTTGCCGTTGGAAATTATGAACGGGGTGACAGAGAACCAACAGCTAAAATATTACAACAAATCGCATTAGCATTAGGCGTTTCACCATCGGAATTGCTTGGATGGGATGAACTTGAACAGCAAGCGAAAGAATATGATGATTTTACCGAATATGTAAAATCCTTGGGATATGTTGTAACTGAAATTAGCGAACCATGTTTGATACCTGAAGAACAAGTTCTAAAGCAATTCAAAGAAGAATTAAATGATGAACATTGTTTATGCGGGGAAACCTTTTCTGTTATAGTTTCAAACAAAGACGTAAAAGCCATATTTACCCAAGAAGAATTCGAAGCGTTACAAATGCAGAATAAAGCCAATATTGATGGTGCTATTCTTTTGCAAAGTCAGAAAAACAAAAAAGAACCGTCATCTGCTGCAACAGACAACGGTTCTGACGATGAAAACACGATTAAATAAAGAGAATCCCCCGGCTGCAACCAAGGGATTCAGAGAACAACCAAATCAAAAATGAAAGCCGTCAAGCAATCAAGGATGAAATGGTCATATATAAGTATATCATTTTTTCCTTGAAAAGTCAATTAGGAAAGGATGATATTTTTATGCGTTTACCAAATGGATTTGGAAATGTTTCAAAACTTCCGGGAAAAAGAAGAAAGCCTTGGAGAGCAAGAAAAACAGTTGGATGGGAATTTGATGAAATACACATGACAGCAAAGCAAGAATTCATGACTGTCGGTTACTATGAAACAAGACAAGAAGCTATTCAGGCACTCGCAAAATATAATGCTAACCCTTTTGAGATTGATTCAGATATAACTTTTGCGGAAGTATATGAAAAGTGGTCTGAAAGGAAATTTGAAGAAATCAGCCGTTCAAACATCAATGGGTATCAGGCATCCTATAAACTTTGTAGCGCAATATATAATGTCAAATTTGCAGATTTGAAACTTTCGCATCTGCAAGGTGTGGTTGATACATCCGGAAGAAACTATCCCACGCTAAAAAAGTTAAGAATTCTGTTTAATCAACTATTTGATTATGCCGTACAGAATGATATTATAGGCAAGGATAAACACATCGTTGAATATCTGAAAATAGGTACCCCAACCAAGAGTGATAAACATTATAGATTTACCGACCAAGAAATTCAAACCCTTTGGAGATGGTCGGAAAACAATGAATATATCCAAGTCATTCTTATGCTGATTTACTCAGGTGTTCGCCCCGGTGAATTATTTAATCTGAAAAAGTCAAATGTCAATCTTGAAGAAAAGTCCTTTTATATCGAAAAAGGAAAGACAGAGAATGCAGCAAGAAAAGTTCCTATTCATCAAAGCACACTGCCTTTCTTTGAACACTGGATGCAGAAGAACGATTCTGAATATCTTGTAACGCAGTTAAATGGTCTGAATTTTCGCTTTGACACAAATCACGGTCAATACACGGATTCTTATTGGAAACCGCTTTTAACGGATATGGGAATTCTTCAGTATAAAAATGATAAAGGCGAAACAAGAGAGCATACGCCCGATGACACCCGGCATACCTTCACTACCATGTGGAAAGAAAAGAAACTTGATGAAGCCATGAGAAGGAAAATTCAGGGGCATTCCGGCAAGGGAATTGGTGAAATGGTTTACACTCATTTTGAATTTGAAAAGCTGCGGGAAGAATTGAACAAGCTGTAAAGGATGATGCACAATGGATGATTTGTTGATGAAGTATGCAGACCAATTTCATGAAAACTTCCCTTTGTTTATCGTTAGGGACATGACCGAAAAGGAAATCAAGGACACAATTCAAAAATGCCTTGACGAAAACAAGCCGTATGAAGTGAAAACCGATTCGGAACATTTTTATTAAAACTAAATCTTATTGATTGAAGCATCCGCAAGGGTGCTTTTTTCATACCCTATTTTGTGTCATGCTTGTGTCATATGTGTGTCATACTGCTCGAATTTTGCACGATTTTAGGCAGTCTTGAAATTGAACAAACCCCGATAAACACTGGGTTTGTCGGGGTTTGAAAATTGAACTTGATTATCTCTTGCTGAACTGCGGAGCACGACGTGCTGCTTTGAGGCCGTACTTCTTTCTTTCTTTCATTCTTGGGTCACGGGTAAGGAATCCTGCCGCTTTAAGTGCAGGACGAAGCTCTTCGTTAAATTCCAGAAGAGCTCTTGCAATACCGTGTCTGATAGCTCCCGCCTGACCTGTTACACCGCCGCCCGCAACTGTGCATACAATATCAAAGCTTTCTTCAGTTCCTGTAATTGCAAGTGGCTGACGAACGATAAGCTTTAAGGTCTCAAGACCAAAATAGTCGTCAATATCTCTGCCGTTAATAGTGATCGTACCGGTTCCCTGATAAACACGAACTCTGGCAACAGAATGTTTTCTTCTACCTGTTCCATAGTAATATGGTGACTTTGATTCGTACATATTAAAACTCCTTTCTCAAATTAAAACTCGCAAACTTCAGGAGTCTGAGCTGCGTGGTTGTGCTCTGCGCCCTTGTAAACTCGAAGACGAGTCGCTGCCTTGCGTCCGAGCGTGTTGTTAGGAAGCATACCCGTAACCGCGATAGTCATAGCCTTATCAGAGCTTTCAGCCATAAGCTTTGAATACTTAACTTCCTTAAGCCCGCCGATCCAACCGGTGTGCCATCTGTAAAACTTCTGGTCGAGTTTTTTACCGGTGAGCACAGCCTTATCGGTGTTTATGATGATTACATGATCCCCGCAATCAGCGTGAGGAGCATAGGTCGGCTTATGCTTTCCGCGAAGAATGTGAGCAGCCTTAGCAGCAACTCTTCCGAGCGGCTTGCCGGCAGCATCAATTACATACCACTTACGTGTGATGTCATTTGCCTTTGGCATATAAGTTGACATAATTTTTTCCTCCAAAATATTATTCTTCATAGGCTCTGCAATACAGCATATAAGCAGAGCCAAACGCAACATTGACAATTATATACTGTTAAAACCTGATTGTCAAGCCTTGATTTGATAAATTTTAAAATATATTCTATTTTCTCGTAAAATCTCTTGTGTTTTCTTTAATTCTCTTAAAATCTCTTAAATCATTTCATTATTTACAATTTGTTAACATTTTACTGCCTGATATCCCAACCGTCAAGGCCGCTTCTGCGAAGAGCGCCGAAGATCCTATCGCTGAAGCCTTTGTCCCTTCGGTTGTTTTCTCTGAGCCAATTTTTAAATTCCTCTCTTTTGGTATGTCCGTCAACAGGACACCTGCTTTTTACGATTTCTAATTCTTTTTGTGCTGCTGCTTTTTTTATATCTCTTTCTTTTGCAAATACCAGAGGGCGTATCAAGGTTATGTCTTTTCTTGAAAGATAGCTTTTAGGCGCAAAGCAACCAATTCGTCCCTCAATAAACAGATTCATCATAAATGTTTCTACTACATCGTCCTTATGATGCCCGAGAGCAAGCTTGTTGCAGCCGAGCGCTTTTGTCATATCGTGCAGAGCGCCCCTTCTCATTCTTGCGCATAGAGAGCATGGGTGTTCTTCTTTTCTTACATCAAACACTATTTTTCCTATATCCGTTCTCTGAATGTGATACTCAACTTGAAGCTCCTTGCAAAGTTCTTCAACAGGGGAGTAATCTGTCATAACGCCGCCAAATTGCGGGTCAAGCGTTATGCCGACAATTTCAAAGTCAATACCTATAAATTTTCTGAGACGTGCAAGCCCTGTCAGCAGGACAAGGCTGTCCTTGCCTCCGGAAATTCCCACGGCTATTTTGTCGCCGTCCTGAATAAGATCAAATTCCCAAACAGCTTTTCTCATACAACCTAAAACTTTCTGCACATTTATCACCCTTATAAATTCGGATTTCACTCACAATTGAAAGTATATCATATTGAAAAAAGTTTGTCTACTGAATAATTAAAATGTATGTTAATCAGGTTAAAGCCGATGCACTTAATTACTTTTATTATGTTTGTAAAAAAATATGAAAAAACGCTTGACAAATCTAAAACATGTGGTACAATAATATATGAGCAATTATTCATATGTAGGAGGTAATCATGTCAGACAAAATGATAAACGAGCATAAAGAGTGCGGCGGAAAGAATATCGACAAAGTAAAGAAACTTGAAAATGAGGTTCTTGGTGCTGAGGAAGCTTATGACTTATCGGAGCTTTTTAAGATCCTTGGTGATGCAACAAGGCTTAGAATACTGTTTACACTGGTAAAGGGAGAAATGTGTGTCTGCGATATTGTAGAATTAGTAGATGTTACGCAGTCGGCGGTTTCACATCAGCTCAGAGTTTTAAAACAGGCACGTCTTGTAAAATACCGCAGAGAGGGAAAAAGCGTTATTTATTCAATTGCGGACGAACACGTAAATACTATAATCGCTATGGCGCTTGAGCATATAAATGAATAACATATTAAGGTGATGCTTTATGGAAAAGACTACTTTGTATTTCAAGGGGCTTGATTGCCCAAACTGCACTGAAAAAATCGCAGACAGGATCAAAAAACTTTCTTCAGTTAAAAACAGCGAGCTTAACTTTATGACAAAGAAGCTCACATATGAGGAGGTTTCAAAATCCGCAATTTCAGACATAAAGAACATAGTAAAGGAAATCGAGCCGGATGTTAAGGTGGTTGAAGCTGCCGGATCCGACAGCGGGGAAGAGACGACGCTTTTTGACTTTATAAGGCTGATAGCGGCGCTTTTGATATTTGCGGCTTCTTTTATCCCGAAGATATCACTGTCAGTCAGTATAATCCTTATAGTTTTGGCGTATGCCGTTTCGGGATATGATGTTGTCATAAACTGCATAAGAAACACAATAAAGCTTCGTCCGTTTGACGAGTGCTTTTTGATGACCGTCGCAACAGCCGGAGCGTTTGCATTGGGAGATTACCGCGAGGCGGCTGCCGTAATGATTTTTTATCAGATAGGAGAGTTTTTTCAAAGCTATGCTGTCAAGCGTTCAAGAAAGTCAATAACAAGCCTCCTTGAGCTGCGACCTGACAAGGTCAGCGTAAAGCGTGATGGCGAGATAATATCACTTGCGCCTGAGCAGGTTAAGATCTCTGATGTTGTGGTGTTGAAAGCCGGAGAGAGAGTTCCGCTTGACTGCAAGCTTTTGGGAACTGATGCTGACTTTGATATGTCTGCACTCACCGGAGAATCCGTACCTGTTTCAGTAGGTGAAAACAGCGAGGTTTTGTCCGGCAGCATAAGCCTGTCAAAAACGGTTGAGCTAGAGGTCATAAGGCCGTTTTCCGAGTCAGCAATGTCTAAAATTCTGGATATGGTAGAAAACGCGTCGGCGAAGAAAGCTAAAACAGAGCGCTTTATAACGAAGTTTGCGAAAATATATACTCCTGTTGTGGTGATCTGCGCGCTGATGCTGGTGTTTATTCCTTATCTGGCGTCCGGATTTTCGTTTGATGCTTTTAAAAACTGGGGATACAGATCGCTTCTGTTCCTTGTTGTTTCCTGCCCGTGCGCACTTGTCGTTTCCGTACCGTTAGGATTTTTTGCAGGAATTGGCGGAGCATCAAGGAAGGGAATACTTATAAAGGGCGCTAACAACATAGAAATCATGTCAAACGTCAGGCGTATAGCATTTGACAAAACGGGAACGCTTACATCGGGAAAATTCAAGGTAAGCTCGATCGCAGGCATAAACGCCGATGAGAAAGACGTTTTAAAGTATTGTGCATATGCAGAACTCAACTCAAACCATCCGATAGCAAAAAGCATAGTAGATGAATACATCGGACGCGGAGGAACATTAGACGAATCTTTGGTTTCACATGTGACCGAGATTTCCGGCAGGGGAGTTAAAGAAATGTTTGGCGGTAAAACTCTGTTGGCAGGAAACAGACGGCTGCTTTCTGAAAACGGCATAGATACGGATGATAAGGAGAGCGCAAACACATGCGTATATGTGGGATATGACGGTAAATTCATAGGAAGAGTAGCTCTTGAAGATGATATAAAGCAAAACGCCCGCAGTATGATATCGAGGCTTAACGATATGGGTGTTGAGACTGTAATGCTTACAGGCGACAGAGAATTGGCCGCGTCGTCTGTTGCAAAGCGGCTTGGCGTTGCAAAGTATCGCTCTGAGCTTTTGCCGGAAGGCAAGGTAGAGTATATTGAGCAGATGCTCAAAACCAAAGAGGTAACAGCCTTTGCAGGAGACGGAATAAACGATGCTCCGGTGTTGGCAAGAGCAGATATAGGGATTTCTATGGGAGCGCTTGGATCAGATATTGCGATCGAGACCGCAGACGCAGTTATTATGAACGACGATGTAGGGAAGATAACGACTCTGATAAACGTATGTAAAAAGACCATGAGGATAGTTAAGGCGAATATAGTATTTGCTATATTTATTAAGATCCTGGTGCTGATACTCGGCGCATTGGGATATGCCAATATGTGGGCGGCCGTCTTCGCTGATGTAGGCGTGGCGCTTATGTGTGTTCTCAACTCACTCAGGGCGTTGAGTATCCGGGAGTAGAAAAAGACCCGACAGTGTTTTGCTGTCGGGTCTTACTGTTATCTGTATCTATCAAGCAGAGCGTGAATTTTCTTTGCGGGGTCGATGACACGCTCAATAGACATATCATGATTTAAAGCCGCTATGAAGTAAGCTATGTACTTTGAAACGTCCACTTCATAAAACCAATCTCTTTCAAGTAACTGAGGGGTGCGGTATGTAAGGTTTGTGCCGAACACACCGTCTAAGATACCTTCGTTATGAGCCTTATCGAATGTTTCAAGTCCGTTTGTAAATATAGCGTAGGTTGCGTAAGCATAAATTTTTCTTGCGTTTCTCTTTTTAAGTTCGTGAGCAATATCCAGAACAGATTCGCCGGAGGATATAATGTCGTCGGCGATAAATATGTCCTTGCCGGAAACGTCGTTTCCCATATACTCGTGAGCGACGATTGGGTTCCTGCCGTTTACAATGATTGAGTAATCGCGTCTTTTGTAAAACATTCCCAGGTCTACTCCGAGAATCGAAGCGTAGTACATATTTCTGTTGATAGCGCCTTCATCGGGGGACACGACCATAAAGTGCTGCTTGTCGGTGTTAAGATCCTTTATATTTTTAAACATTGACTTTAAAACCTGATAGGAGGGTATTACGTTGTCAAAGCCCATAAGAGGTATCGCGTTCATAACTCTTGGGTCGTGAGCGTCAAAAGTAAGTATGTTTGAAACGCCCATCGCCTCAAGCTCCTGAAGAGCTACCGCACAGTCAAGCGATTCCCGATAGCTTCTCTTGTGCTGCCTGCCACCGTACAGGATAGGCATAATAACATTTATCCTGTGAGCTTTTCCGCTTGCCGCCTGAATGATTCTTTTCAGATCCTCAAAGTGATCGTCCGGCGACATTGAGTTTGTGTTGTCAAAAAGCTTGTATTTGCAGCTGTAATTTCCGACGTCTATGAGGATAAACAGATCCTTTCCCCTGACTGTCTGGCGAATGATGCCCTTTCCGTCGCCGGAAGCAAATCTCGGGCAGGAAACGTCGATCATATAGTTGTTTTCACCTAGCCCTGATTCTTTCGCCCACTGAGACAGGTATCCGCTTATTTTTGCTCCAAGCTCTTTTGAAGAGTCCATAGCTATTATTCCAAGCGGAGCGACCTGAGTCTGTCTGTCAAACAAGGATGTGTTTTCCATTTTTGTACCTCACTTTTTGATGAATTAAATAGAGCGATCTCAGCTAAAGCTTTAAGTTTTGCATATTATTATGATAATGAATCAAAAGAAGTTTGTCAAGCAAAACCAAAACAGTAGCATAAAACGGGTCAACCGTTTTGAGCTTACGTAAAATCTTATCTTTAGGTATATCTGAAAGGTATAAGACAAGTTCTTACAGTTTCATTATAAAGCATTTGTCGGCCAATTACAATAGATATGGGACAAATTAAAAGATATTTTTTAATTTTTAATTTTACTTTCGGTAAAAAAGCTTTGGGGTGAAGGGTATTTAATCGAACCATAAGTATGTAAAACTTAGCATAATAATCTGAAAAAATAGACAAAATAATATTGCTATTTTTGTGAATCTGGTATATAATAAAATAGGATAAAAATGAACAAAATCGTAAGGAGATTAACAATGAGCAGAGTTACCCGCTTTTTTGAATATTTAAAAGGTAAAAAGATTTCTTTTATCGGCGTTGGAGTGAGCCATAACGATCTTATCAGGCTTTTTCTTGACAAAGGGCTTGATGTTTCCGTGTGCGATGTAAAAACGCTTATGGATGATACGGTAGCTTCAAAGGACAAGTTTCCTGATGAGCTTTATGATGAATTGTCAAAAAAAGGCGCAAAGTTTTTTCTCGGTAAAGATAATTACATAAACGGCATAATGCAGGCGGATATCATTTTCCGCACGCCGGGAATGTATTTTAATCACCCGGACATCATTGCCGCGAGAGAAAAGGGCATCGTAGTTACGAGTGAAACCGAGCTTTTTTTTGAACTCTGTCCGTGTAAGATCTATGCTATAACCGGAAGCGACGGAAAAAGCACCACCACGACTCTTGTCAAGGAGTTCTTTGAAAGGGACGGAAAAAAGGTTATCTTGGGCGGTAATATCGGAAAACCGCTTCTGAGCCGTATTGAGGAGATAGGTGAGGACGATGTTGCAGTTGTTGAGCTTTCGTCGTTTCAGCTTATATCAATGCGGGAATCGCCATACGCCGCGGCTATAACAAACATTACGCCCAATCACTTGAATGTTCACAAAACAATGGAAGAGTATATCGACGCAAAGTGTAATATCCTGAGGCATCAGTCTGCTTTTTCAAAGGCAGTTTTAAATCTTGACAATGATAACACAAAAAAATTAGCGCCGATAGTCAGGGGCAGACTCAGCTACTTTTCAAGGCATACTACTCCGGAAAACGGCAGCTTTCTTGACAGTGACGGATGGCTTTGCTATAACGACAGAGGAAGCGTTACGAAAATCGTTCACAAAAATGATATAAGAATACCGGGTATCCACAATGTTGAAAATTTTCTGACAGCCATCGCTCTGACATGGGGAGATGTTACGCTTGAAGGCATAGCTTCAACCGCAAAGGAGTTCGGCGGCGTTGAGCACAGGATCGAGTTTGTCAGAGAGCTTGACGGAGTACGATATTATAATGATTCTATCGCCTCAAGTCCTACAAGAGTAATGGCAGGGCTTAATTCTTTTGACAGAAAAATGATAGTAATAATGGGCGGAAGAGACAAGGGAATTTCATTTGCACCGATGGCGCCGCTTATTTTAGAAAAAGTTAAGCTTTTGATAGTAATGGGAGAGACGGCGAATGCTATAAAAACGGCGGTAGAGAGCGCGGACGGCTTTTCAGAGAGCAACATTGTTATAAAGGAA
Organism: uncultured Clostridia bacterium; assembly: GCA_947631455.1. Lineage (GTDB taxonomy): Bacteria > Bacillota > Clostridia > Oscillospirales > Ruminococcaceae > UMGS1601. Next base: position 239,798 of record CANRLH010000003.1, on the reverse strand, counting down.
GCAACGGAAATGGAGGAAGCTGTAAAAATAGCACGGGAAAATGCAAAAGAAGGAGATATAGTTTCACTTTCTCCTGCTTGCACAAGCTTTGATAAGTACAGAATGTTTGAGGAAAGAGGAAATCACTTTAAGAAAATAGTAAACGAGCTGTAAAAAAGGATCATTGAAATATGGATATAAATAAAACGCTTATTGAGCTTTGTAAAGCGCACGGTGTGAGCGGCGATGAGCACGCCGCAAGCAAAGCGGCAAAAAAGCTTCTTTGTAAGTATTTGGATAACGTAACGGTTGACAGTTTTGGAAATGTTTTCGGAGAGACAAAGTTTTCTAATAGTGGAGAAAAAAAGAAAATACTTCTTGACGCTCATATAGACCAGATTGGTTTTATCATAAACTATGTGACCGAGGACGGGTTCTTAAAATTTTCTCCTGTGGGTGGGATCGATACAAGGCTTCTGCCCGCGCAGGAGGTTATTATTCTTGCGCCGGGCGGTGAGATAAAAGGCGTGATAACATCGATACCGCCGCATCTTTCCGCCGACAGTGATAAAGCGCCCACCATTGATGAGCTTTATATTGACGCGGGGCTTGACCCAAAACAGGCGAAGAGCATGATCCCGTTGGGAACAAGAGCGGTTTTCAGTACCGAGCCTGCCGAGCTTCTCGGCGACAGGATCACCTCGGCCGCAGTAGATGACAGAGCGGGCATAGTAACCGTTTTGCGTGCGCTTGAGCTTGTCGGAAAGGAGAGCAAGTACGACATTGCGGTGGCTTTTTCCTGTATGGAAGAAACGGGTGAGGGCGGTGCAAAAATGACATCGTATTTAGCCTGCTGTGACCTTGCAATAGCAGTTGACGTTTCCTTTGCAAACGCAAAGGGAGAGGATAAAAACAAGTGCGGCGATATGGGCAAAGGCGCAATGATAGGTGTTTCACCGACTTTGTCAAAAGATTTATCATGCGCGTTGATAGATGTTGCCGAGAAAAATAAACTGCCGTATCAGACTGAGGTCATGGGCGGTGAAACCGGAACCGATGCTGATGCTATCGGTGTATCCCGCGCGGGAGTAATGACAGCCACAGTATCTGTTCCGATAAAATATATGCACACTCCGGTAGAGGTCGTATCGGTTTTGGATATTGAGAACGCTGCAAGATTGATTGCTGAGTTTTTAAAGGAGGGTGCTATATGACCAGTCTTTTAAAAGATCTGTGCCTGATTGACGGAATTTCCGGCGACGAGGGCAGAGTAAGAGAATATATAATTGACAAAATAAAAGACTTTTGCGATTATACCGTTGACAATCTCGGAAATATCATCGCTGTTAAGAAGGGCAGAAAAGAGCCGGAAAAAAGACTTATGGTGTCAGCGCATATGGACGAGGTAGGTCTTATCGTCACGAGTATAAACGACGATGGAAGCCTTAATGTAAGCGCGGTTGGAGGAATTGAACCTGCGGTGATACTCGGAAAAAAAGTGCGTGTGGGTGACAGACGCATAAGCGGTGTTGTCGGCTCTGCCGCAATTCACAATATTTCAAAAGATGAAAGAGACAAAGCGCCTAAGTTGAGCGCATTAAGCGTAGATATCGGGGCTTCTGACAAAGCTCAGGCGCAAAAGTATGTAAAGCCCGGTGACAGCATAGCATTTGATTCTGATTTCGTTAAGCTATGCAAAAATAAAATAAAGGCAAAGGCAATAGACGACCGATTTGGCTGTGCCGTAATGATAAAGCTTATACAGTCGGAAATTGAATATGATACCTGCTTTGCATTTTTGGTGCAGGAGGAGGTAGGTTTAAGAGGTGCAAAAGCGGCGGCTTACAGCATAAATCCGGATGTGGCTGTGGTGATTGAGGCAACTACTGCCTCTGACATTCCCGGCGCTGAGGGAGAGAAAAGGGTTTGTGTTCAGGGAAAAGGCCCGGCAGTTTCGTTTATGGACAGATCCACTATTTATTCAAAGGAGCTTTACAAGCTTGCATTTGATATTGCAGATGAGAAGGGAATCCCATGTCAGACCAAAACAATGATCGCTGGAGGAAATGATGCCGGAGCGATCCACACTGCAAGGGGCGGAGTAAAAACCATAGCCATTTCTCTTCCGTGCAGATATATACATTCGCCGTCGTCGGTTGCGGATGTGCGTGACATTGAAAGCTCCTATGAGCTTATAAGACAACTTATTCAAAGGATTTAAGACTTAATGATAACTCAAACAAAGGATATAGATAAAGAGCTTTTGGCAGGACTTGAATCAAGTCATTACTCAAGAAGGATCCGTTCTCATTTTATTGCATATGGTACAAAATACGATTTTTGCAGATTTTTCCTTGTGAAGGACGGCGATGATGTAAAAGGACTTATTTCGCTTTTTAATTCTTCAATGGTAGTATCAGCTTTTAGTAATAAGGTCTTTTCAGAACAGGATATCACAGAGCTCTCGATATTTGTCAATATGACAAAGCCTTTTACCGTTGAGCTTGATTTAAGATACGCATATCGGCTTTACGACCTTGTTCAAAGTGATTACAGGGATTTTAAAAGAGTGGAGTTCGAGTTCAGATGTTCATCTCGGATCCCCAAAATCAATGTGAACGAAACACCAAAGCTTGACGATGTGTTTGAGATATTACAGACAAGCTTCCCGATAATTAAACAGACAAAGGACTTATGGCTAACGGACACCTCTCACAGGATAAGAAGAGGGCTTTCTCAAAGCTTCACGCTTGGATGTTATTCGAGTGCAACTATACAGTATATTATCGATGATATCGCATTTGTGGGACACGTTGCAACGATTCCATCACAGCGCGGAAAGCATCACGCAAGGGAGCTTTTGTATTGGATCGGTGAAAAGCTGAACGCAGACGGCTTCAAGGTACGCCTTTACGCCAGAAGCTACAACGTGAGCTATTATACCGAAATAGGATTTGAACCGGTAAACGATGACATAGTTCTTGAGTTAAGAAATGTTGAGGAGAATATTTAAAATGCAAAGCGGATATTTTGACATAGATGAAAGAATAAGAGAGCTTGCGGATATCGCTGAAAAGGAATCATGCGAGCAGTTTAGCAAAATTGAGGAAACCGCAAAAATAAACGGTGAAAAGGTGCTTTATTCGTTTATAAAGAACAAGGTCAGCGAGGCTTGTTTAAAGGGTACAAACGGCTACGGATACGATGATCTGGGAAGAGATATCGCAGATAAAGTTTATGCAGATGCTTTTGGCGCTGAGGACGCGATAGTAAGGCATAATTTTGTAAACGGAACTCACGCTCTTTCTACTGCGCTCTTCGGTATACTGCGCCCGAATGATACTTTGCTTTGCGCAACCGGTGCGCCGTATGACACGCTGGAGGGCGTTATCGGGATTGACGGAAAAAGCGGCAAAGGCTCGCTTAAAGACTTTGGCATAAAGTATGCCCAAATTGATCTGCTTACAGACGGTATGCCGGATTATGAAAAAATCAAAGAGTGCTCAGGAGCGGCAAAGGTACTTTACATTCAGCGCTCAAGAGGATATTCGTTAAGGCCGTCATTAAGCATTGAGATAATAGAGAAGATAGTAAAAACTGCAAAACAATCGAATAATGATATTATCGTCATAGTGGATAATTGCTACGGTGAGTTTGCAGAGGAAAAGGAGCCAACAGATGTCGGTGCTGATTTAATCGTCGGATCGCTTATAAAAAATCCGGGCGGCGGAATAGCACAGACAGGGGGTTACATAGCAGGTCGTGCCGATCTTGTTGAAATGTGCGCAGACAGACTTACCTGTGTCGGAATGGGAAAAGAGGTAGGCTGTTCTTTAAATATGACAAGAGAGATATTGCTAGGATTTTTCCTTGCGCCCCGGACTGTGTGTGAGGCGCTGAAAACCTCTGTGTTTGCCTGCCGTTTTTTTGAACTGCTGGGCTTTAAAACGCTTCCCAAAAGCGACGAAAAGAGAACGGATATTATAGCGTCTGTTCTTTTAAAAAACGAGGAAAATCTTACTGCGTTTTGTCAGGGAATTCAAAAGGGCTCGCCTGTCGACAGCTTTGCTATTCCGGAAGCATGGGATATGCCGGGATATGACAGTAAGGTGATAATGGCGGCGGGAGCTTTTACAATGGGAGCGTCTATTGAGCTTTCGGCAGATGCGCCTATAAGAGAGCCGTTTGCCGCATGGCTGCAAGGAGGCCTTACATATCCGACCGGAAGGCTTGGCGTAATGCTTGCGGCACAGGAAATGAAAAACAGAGGCTGTATTTAGGTTTAGTCATAATTTATTAAAAGGAGATGCTTATGTCAGAAGTATTTACTGTACCGCTTAAAAACATTATTGATGAGCTTGAACTTGAGGTTATATATACTCCGAAGGATACCTCTGAGATTTTGATCGACGACAATGATGCAAACAGACCCGGACTTCAGCTTACGGGATTTTATGAATATTTTAATTCCGGAAGAATACAGGTGTGCGGGAATATGGAGTTTGCATATCTTGATTCGATCGGAAGTGCTCTTAGATTTCAAAAGATCTCAAAGCTATTTGAAACAAAGATCCCCGCGCTTGTCATTGCAAGGGGACACGATGTTTTTCCTGAGATGCTTGCGTGTGCGAAGGATTACGGTGTAGCGCTTTTGAGAACTAACGACAGCACCACTGAGTTTGTTGCGAGCCTGATCGCATATCTCAATCTTCAACTTGGCCCGCGTATTACAAGACACGGAGTTTTGATTGAAGTCTACGGCGAGGGAATTCTTATAATAGGCGAGTCAGGCGTCGGAAAAAGTGAGACGGCTATTGAGCTTGTAAAGAGAGGTCACCGTCTTGTTGCTGACGATGCGGTAGAAATCAGGAAGGTTTCGAAAAAGAGCCTTGTTGGCTCGTCGCCTGATAACATACGACATTTTCTTGAGCTCAGGGGCATAGGAATTATTAACGCAAGGCGGCTTTTCGGTATGGGAGCCGTAAAGGTGACAGAGAAGATAGATCTGGTCATCGAGCTTGAAACGTGGGATCCCACCAAGGTATATGACAGAATGGGTGTGGACAGTGAATATACGAACATTTTGGGGCTTCAGATCCCTTCGCTGACAATTCCCGTAAAGCCCGGAAGGAACCTGGCTATTATAATAGAAGTTGCCGCAATGAACAACAGACAGAAAAAGATGGGTTATAATGCGGCACAGGAGCTTTTAGACAATCTTGGACTGGAAATAGATTCAAAAAGTACAGTCAAAAACTGGGACGCATTTTAACATTATAAGGTTTGGAGAACATAGAATGAAAATAATTGCAGATTTGCATACGCACACACTGGCGTCATCTCATGCGTTTTCGACGATAACGGAGAACTGCGCGGTCGCACGGGAAAGAGGTATAAAAGTAATCGCGCTTACCGATCACGCTCCGCTTATGCCGGATGCACCGCACGAATGGCATGCAGCCAATCAGAGCGTTTTGCCTCAGACAATAAAAGGAGTATACGTTCTTAAAGGAATAGAGGCTGATATTATGAACACTGACGGTGAGCTTGATATTCCCGATTATGTTATAGGAAAACTGCAATGGATCGTCGCGTCGTTTCACGGACCGGTTTTTCCTCCCATGAGTGCCGACGACCACTTTAAGGCCATAGAAAACGTGTGCAAAAATCCTCTTGTTGATGCTTTCGGGCATCTTACGGCGAGGGGCTATCCGTTTGACTACACAAAAGCCGCGAAGCTTTTTTCAAAATACGATAAGATAGTTGAGCTTAATGAGGCTTCGTTGAGATCAGGGGCAAGCCAAAAGGACACGGCAGTCAGACTGTTTAATGCGTGCAAAAAAGAAGGCGTCAAAATTGCGGTTGATTCAGACGCTCATTACTGTGAGCGAATAGGAGATTTCAGTTTGGCTTATGAGATATTGGACGAGGTTAAGTATCCTGAAAATCTTATCATAAGCACGAACTTTGACTATATTATAGACAGGGCGAACAGAAATCACCCTCAAGCGCCTAAAATATAGATAACTGTTATGAGGATATAGTTTTATGCATGATTTTGAGAATATTGCCGCACTTGCAAGGCTTTTGGGTCAGGAAGTCAGTTTTGACACACCTCTTTGTGATTACACCACATTTAAAATCGGCGGCGGAGCGAAGGTATTTGTTGAGATAAGCGACAAAAGAGCTTTGTGTGAGCTTGTAAAGTCCGCCAAGGAAAACAGGATAAGATATATAATTTTGGGTAAAGGCTCAAATTTGCTTTTTGATGATCTTGGTTTTAACGGCGTTGTTTTTCATCTTGGAAGCTCGTTTTCAAAGGTCGATGTTTCTGAAAATACAATAACGGCTCAGGCAGGTGCTTCACTTATTAGCGTTTGCAGAGCAGCGCTTGAAAACTCTCTTTCGGGACTTGAGTTTGCATATGGCATACCGGGCAGCGTCGGAGGAGCAGTTTATATGAACGCAGGCGCATACGGCGGTGAGATAAAGGATGTTTTGGTCTCTTGTGAGGTGCTTTGTGACAGCGGCAAAACTGTCACCGTTTTTAATAAGGATATGGAGCTTTCGTATCGTCACAGCGTATTTCAAAACGGAAGCAGCGTAATACTATCGGCGTCCTTTAAACTGGACAACACCAAGTCAAAGGAAGAGATAAGCGCAAGAATGAACGATCTTATGGGCAGAAGAAAGGAAAAACAGCCGCTTGAATTTCCAAACGCCGGTTCTACATTTAAAAGACCCGAGGGATTTTTCGCAGGAAAGCTTATTGAAGAAAGCGGCTTGAAAGGATATACAGTCGGCCGTGCACAGGTTTCAAAAAAGCATAGCGGTTTTGTGATAAATCTGGGCGGCGCTACGTTTAAAGATGTAACTCAGCTCATATCTGAGGTGCAGAAACGGGTAAAGGCTGACAGCGGTCAGTTTTTGGAGTGCGAGGTTTTGATAAAGCGTTTTGATGACTGACAGTTATGTGAAAGGGAGAAATATGGAATTTATTATTCTTACGGGAGTTTCGGGTTCCGGCAAATCAACTGCGGTAAATGCCCTTGAGGATTTGGGCTTTTACTGTATTGACAATATGCCGCCCGAGCTAATAACAAAATTCGCGGCTCTTTGTGCATCCAGCGACAGAAATCTTGACCGGGTTGCATTTGTAGCCGATGTCCGCTCGGGAAGTTTTTTTAAAGAACTGTACGTAACTATAAATGAACTGAAAAAAAGCGGCGAAAGGGTTAAGGTTTTGTTTCTTGACGCCGATGATTCGGTGATAGAGGCGAGATATAAGGAGACGAGAAGAAAGCATCCGCTTCTAAATCTTGCAAAGGGGGATATTGCCTACTCAATATCGCTTGAGCGCGATATGCTTGCAAACGTCAAGGGAATATCCGATTACTTTATCGATTCATCATTTTTGAGTGCGGCTCAGCTAAAGGAAAAGGTAAGGGCGCTGTTTTTGGAAAGCGGGGAAGAGTTTATACAGATCGATATTTGCTCGTTCGGCTTTAAGTATGGGCCAATGAGAGAGGCTGATTTGGTGTTTGACGTAAGATGTCTTCCAAACCCGTACTATATAGATTCGCTCAGAAGAAAGACAGGGCTCACTAAAGAGGTTTCCGACTACGTAATGCAATTTGAAGAAGCAAAAGCTCTTGAAAGCAAGCTTTACGATATGATCGATTTTTTGATACCGCTTTATGTAAAAGAGGGTAAAAGCCAGCTTATCATAGCTTTTGGGTGCACAGGCGGAAAGCACAGAAGCGTCACCTTTGCCGAAAGGCTTGCAAAGCATCTGAGCGGTTTACATTCAAAGGTAAGGGTAAACCATAGGGATATAGATAAGTACACAAGGTAGTAAAAGCTGAAATTTTACTGAAAGGATCATTATGGCATCGTTTTCTAAGACGGTTAAATATCAGATCATCGACGAGATAAAATCACGGAATAAAGAAAAGGCCGTGCTTTTTGGTATGCTTTCGCTGTGTAAGGAACTTTCGTCAGACAAGCTTAAGTTTACCACTGAAAACGAAGAGACGGCAGATTTTTTATATCATAAGCTCAAGTCCTGCTGCAATGTAACTGAAATTAACTTAAGTGAAACAAAAAAGAGAGGACGCAGCACATATAACGTATCGGTATCGGGTAAAAATGAAATTGATAAGATAAAAAGCTTTACAGGCGGCATAGGCAGGTATAACTTAAAGAATCTTAAAGGAAACGACTGCGCAAGCGTTATTGCGGGAGTGTTTCTCGCTGTGGGCAGCGTAACGGATCCCAATAAGGAATACCATATGGAATTTGTATTGCCGAGTGTTGAGCTTTGCAACGATCTGGGGCTTTTGTTTATCGAAAGCTTCGGAATAATTGCAAAGCATGTGAGCAGAAAAAATTCAGAGATAGTTTACCTTAAAGAAAGTGAAAACATAGAAGATATGCTCACACTTATGGGAGCTTCAAAGTCCACCCTTGAGATGATCAACGTAAAGATCCTAAAAAACGTCAGGAACAAGGTAAATAGGGTAATGAACTGCGAAAACGCAAATATAGAAAGGACCGTGAGGGCAAGCGAAAAGCAGATAGAAGATATAGAGCTTATAGAAAAGACGGTCGGTCTTGACATATTGCCGGATGATATTTATGAAACCGCGAGGCTGAGATATGAAAATCCCGAGCTTACGCTTAAGGAACTGGGCGAGCTTTTTAAGCCTGCAATATCAAAATCAGGAGTAAACCACAGGCTTGAGAAAATCAAGGCAGTGGCGGATAATATAAGAAAAAACGGAGGAACAAACAAATGATGATTTTTATTATGCTTTTGGGTATAGCTCTTGCTGCGGCAGGTGTTTTGCTTGTAGTAAAGGTCAAATCTGATATGACCGGCAAAACCCGGACGAGAGGCAAAAATACTGAACAGTCTGAGGAGATAGGAACCACATTAGCGTCTATGGGCTCAATAATGTGTCTGGCGTCGATCGTTAAAATGGCGGGAGCAATAACCACAGCGCCTTTTGTGTTAATTATGATTCTGGACGTTGCGTTTTTATCGGGGCTTTTGTATCTGATAAATAAAAAGCATACGGCATAACGTACATACATTTTGATGAAAGGCGGTGAGGCATCGTGGTCGATTTTGTGCATCTTCATGTTCACAGTGAATATTCTCTTTTGGACGGAGCTTGCAGGATAAAGGATCTGGTAAAGCGCGCAAAGGAGCTGGGTCAGACTGCGATCGCGGTAACCGATCACGGTAATATGTACGCCGCCATTGATTTTTATAACGAATGCAAGGCAAATGGTATAAAGCCCATAATAGGGTGCGAAGTATATGTTGCAAATCGCACAAGGTTTGACAAAGTAAACAGAATAGATAAAAGCTATCATCTTGTTTTGCTGTGCAAAAATATGACAGGATATAAAAATCTTATAAAGCTTGTGTCCATCGGATATGTTGAGGGCTTTTACTCCCGCCCGAGAATTGACCTTGAGTGTATTGAAAAGTACCACGAGGGACTTATATGCCTTTCAGCCTGTCTGGCAGGAGAGGTGAATCAGAAGCTTATAAATAACGATTTTGATTCAGCGGTAGAAACCGCGCTTTTATACCAAAATATTTTCGGTAAGGGTAATTATTATATTGAAGTTCAGAATCAGAAGTTTTTGGAGGAAGAAAGGATAATTCCGCTTCAGTATGAGCTTTCTGCGCGCACCGGTATCCCTTTGGTTGCTACTAACGACGCTCACTACATTTACAAAGAGGACTCAAAGGCCCAGCGGATCTTAATGTGCATTGCGACCAACACCACAGTAAACGATCCGAAGTCTATGGAATTTCCCACCGATGAGTTTTACATCAAATCGGGAGAGGAAATGGCAAAGCTTTTCCCTTCTCATCCGGAGGCTGTTGTGAATACTGTCAGGATCGCAGAAAAGTGCAGCGTTGAGTTTGAGTTCGGCGTTACAAAGCTTCCGTATGTAAAGTTTAAGGGAGTGGATAACAACACTGAGTTTTTCATAGATATGTGCCAAAAGGGCCTGATTGAAAAGTACAAAAATCCTACCGAGGAGGCAAAAAAGCGGCTTGAATATGAAATATCTGTTATAAAGCAGATGGGTTATGTAGATTATTTTCTTATCGTGTGGGATTTTATAAATTACGCTAAGACAAATTTGATCCCCGTTGGCCCCGGCAGAGGTTCAGGTGCGGGAAGCTTATGCGCTTATTGCATTGGAATAACCGATATTGACCCTTTGCGATATAACCTTCTGTTTGAGAGGTTTCTCAATCCGGAAAGGGTGAGTATGCCCGACTTTGATATCGACTTTTGCATAGAGGGCAGGCAGCGTGTGATCGACTATGTGTGCAAAAGATACGGCTTTGATCACGTCGCGCAGATAATCACATTCGGAACGCTTGCGGCGCGCGCCGCTATAAGGGATGTTGCCAGAGCTATGGCCTTGCCGTATCAACTTGCTGACAAGGTCGCAAAGCTTGTCCCCAGAGAGCTTAATATCACGCTTTCTTCTGCTCTGTTGAAATCACCTGACTTGAAGAAGCTTTATGACAGCGACAGCCGTATCAAAGAGCTTATTGACACCGCTATGAAGGTCGAAGGTATGCCGAGAAATTCGTCAACACACGCAGCGGGAGTGGTAATTACCAAAGACCCGGTTGTAAGCTATGTACCGCTGCAAAGCAGCGACGGTCAAATAGTTACTCAATATACTATGGGTAATCTGGAGCGGCTGGGGCTTTTGAAATTTGATTTTCTGGGGCTGAGAAACCTTACTGTCATAAACAATTGTCAGAAGCTTATAAACGAGTTTTACCCGGATTTTGACATAAAAAACATTCCTTACGATGATAAAGATGTATACAAAATGTTTTGCGAGGGAAAAACAGAGGGCGTTTTTCAGTTTGAAAGCGCAGGTATGACATCAACGATTGTGAGGCTGAAGCCCACTTGTCTTGAGGATCTTATTGCAGTGATCTCGCTTTACCGCCCCGGTCCGATGGATTCGATACCGACATATATCCACAACAGGCATAACCCAAAAGACATCACCTATAAAACTCCGCTTTTAAAGGATATTTTGGACGTGACTTACGGTTGTATTGTATACCAGGAGCAGGTTATGCAGATATTCAGAGTGCTTGCCGGATATTCCTACGGAAGAGCAGATATTGTAAGACGTGCTATGGCAAAGAAAAAGCATGATGTTCTGGCAGCGGAGAGAAGGGCGTTTATATACGGAGAAAAAAATCCGGATGGCAGCACAAACTGCATCGGCTGCGTAAACAACGGAGTCGATGAGAAAACCGCCAATGAAATATTTGACGAGATGATTTCATTCGCCTCCTACGCGTTTAACAAATCTCACGCGGCGGCATATGCCACCGTTTCGTATCAGACAGCATATCTCAAGTGTCATTATTTCAAGGAATATATGGCGTCGCTGATGACCAGCGTTTTGGGCGAGGGTTCAAACAAGATGTTTGAGTATATAAAAACCTGTGAACAGCAGGGGGTTTCGCTTTTGCCTATTGACATTAACGAAAGTGAAGAGGGCTTTGCTGTTTCGGGAAATTCCATAAGATACGCACTCTTGGCGATAAAAAGTCTTGGCCGGGGGGTGATAAGGAGCATCATCGCTCAGAGGGATCTTCAGGGCAGGTTTACGTCCTTGCAGGATTTTCTTGAAAGAATGAGCGATAATATAAATACAAGAGTGGTTGAGGCTCTAATAAAGAGCGGAGCGTTTGATTCGTTTAAGAATAACAGACGTGAAATGATGAGCGCCTTTGAGCAGCTTATGAAGAGCATTGCCGACAACAAGAGAAATAATATAGACGGTCAGATAGATTTTTTTTCGGATATACAAAAGAGCGGCGATATGGAAATGAAAATCCCGTCCTTGCCGGAGTATCCGCAGGCAGAGCTTTTAGCGTATGAAAAGCAAACGGTAGGAACGTATATTTCCGGGCATCCGATAAAAGCCTACAGTGATGTCAAAGAGCTTTTCGGCGCGCCGGATATTGCTGAGATACTTAACTCGTTTGAAGATGCAGACGGGCGCTTCAGCGACGGCGGAATGCTGAGCGTGTTTGTTATGATAGAATCAAGGAAGCTGTTTTTGACAAAACAGGGAACAAATATGAGCTTTGTCACCGCGTCTGACGCATCCGGTGAAATTGAGATGCTTGTTTTCCCAAATTTGTTTTCGGGAAAAAAACAGCTTATATATGAAGGTTCCGTCTTATTTGTAAAGTGCAGGATAAGCGTTAGAGACGATGAAGCGCCTAAGCTTATTGCCGAGGAGCTTTCGCCGGCAGATGACGCTGTTGATTCTGCAACGCTGTGGATAAAGTTGCCATGCTTTGACGAGAATAAGCTTAAGGGATGTGTTGAGATATTAAAAAAGCACACAGGAAAAACAAAGGTGATTTTCTATCTGTCTGATACAAAGAAGCGTTTTGCACCAAAGCAGGTTATAGGCGCAAGCGTAAGCAAAGCCCTTATAAAAAGCCTTGATCAGGTTTGCGGAAAGGGAAATATAAAGCTTTCATAGATAAATAGCGTGACAGAGCGAAAATATACAAGGCTTTAAAGATAGACGGTGATTACGCACATTGTGCGATCTTATAAGCGGGAGATAATATCCTTATTGATGTGGCACTTTTGCCTTGGTAAATTGACCGGGGTAAAACGGTGCCGTAAAGGAACTTATCCTATACCGAATAGATTGAGAAAGGGAGTTGTTATATTTGTCAACAGACGTGACGAGGGAAGAAATAAATAAAGGAGCCGGTCTTACAACTATAATCGACGGTAAGTTTAAATCAAACTCTGCGGTAATAAGGTTTATAACGCCTTTGTCTGAAGAGAATGCGGCGGCGAATTCACTTGCGGCGCAGCTTTTGATCTTATCGCATAAAAAGTATGGCGGTCTGACTGCGATAACTGATTTTACAAACAAGCTGTACGGGGCGTCGATAGGCGCGTCGACCTTTAAAGTGGGCGATAATCAGGTAATAGCTTTTACAGCGTCGGCAATAAGGAACGAATATGCTCTTGAGGGCGAACGGCTTTTTGAAGAGATCATCACGGTTTTGTTAGAGTGCATTTTTGATCCGGCTGATTTTGATGACAAGTATTTTGAGCTAAAAAAGGCAGAGCTTTTGAGTGCGATAGACAGTGAGGTCAATGAAAAAAGGACCTTTGCGATAATAAACGCAACCAAAGAGGCTTTTGTAAACGAGCCGTATTCTATCCCTGCTTACGGAACAAGGGCTTCTGCCGAGGCGCTTACAAAGGAGCAGGTATATAAGGCATACAAGAGACTTATAAAATCCGCTGTTGTTGAGGCGTCTCTTGCCGGAGCGGGCAGTTTTGAAAAAGCGTCAGATTTAATAAAGCAGCGGCTTTGCAGCAGAGAGTTTGACGGAAAGGTCTATCCGTTTGTAAACTACAGTCCCGCAAAACCCGCAGTGGTAAATGCCGGGGACAGCTTTGAAATGAATCAGCTTAAGATGGTGATGGTGTTTAAGACCTCTTACAGAAACGACGCGGTAAACGGTCTTTTCTCCGCTCTTTTTGGAGGGACTCCTTTCTCAAAGCTTTTTATGAACGTCAGGGAGAAACTAAGCCTCTGCTACTACTGCGCGTCACGTGTAATATACGAAAAGGGTGCGGTTATGATTGACAGCGGAATCGATCCTGAAAATATTGAAGCCGCAAAAGCGGAGATACTCAATCAGCTTGAAGAGATTAAAAAAGGAAACTTCACCGATGAGGAGCTTTATAACACAAAGCTCGCGCTTAAGGGAAGCTTTGTTTCCGTGTACGACTCCGCGAGTGAGCTTGCGGCATGGTATTTTACGCGGTATGCCAGAGGAAAGGTCAATCAGTCTCCTGACGACGCTCAAAAGGAAATGTTTGAAGTCGGCAGAGATGAGATAATCGAGGCTGCAAAAAGCCTTACGCTTGATACGGTTTATACTCTCAGGAATAACGGAGGTGACGAGTAATGCAGGCAGAAGTGATAACAAATAAGATCACAAACGACAGCTACAAAAAGTTCCATCATTCGTCGGGACTGGATGTTCTTGTATGGGAAATGCCGGGATTTTCAACTACCTCAGCGCTTTTTGCTACTAAGTACGGTTCGATCAACACTCGTTTTAAAACTGCGGCGGATAAGGATTTTGTTGACGTTCCTGACGGAATTGCTCATTTTCTGGAGCACAAGCTGTTTGAAAATGAGGATTGTGATGCCTTTGAGCTTTATGCAAAAACCGGCGCAAGCGCAAACGCATACACGACCTTCGACCACACGGCGTATCTTTTCGATTGTTCGGAAAACTACGTTGAGTCTCTTAAAATATTGCTTGAATTTGTGCAAAAGCCGTACTTTACTCAGGCGACTGTCGATAAGGAGCAAGGGATAATAGGACAGGAGATCAAAATGTGCGAGGATTCTCCGCAAAGACAGGTTCTTTTCAACCTTTTGAAGTGCCTTTATACAAAGCACCCTGTCAGGATAGACATTGCAGGAACAGTGGATTCGATAGCCAAAATTGATGCAGAGCTTTTATACAGGTGCTACCGGACGTTTTATAATCTTCACAATATGGTTCTGGTTATCGCCGGAAACTGCAACGCAGACGAGGTTATGGCGGTTTGCGATGAAAAGCTTATCCCATGCGAAAATATAGGTCTTGAGACCGCTTTTCCGAATGAGCCTATGGAGCTTAGCCGGAAATATATTGAGGAGATCATGCCGGTCGGTACGACTTTGTTTAATATAGGCTTTAAGGTGATGTGCCCGGATAAGGCGGATATTGTAAAAGCAGAGCTTGAGTCTACAATTCTGTTACAGCTTATCATGGGAAGCGGTTCGCCGCTTTATAAGGAGCTTTTTGATGAAGGGCTTATAAATTCGCAGTTCTCGTCGGAAGTATTTTTCGGAGACGGATTTTTTGCAAATTTGATCGCGGGAGAATCCAAAGATCCCAAACGGGTACAGCAAAAAATCTACACTGAGATAGAAAGATACAAAAACGAGGGCTTTGACAAAGAAAAATTCAAAATCATAAAGAACAATATGTACGGACTTATGATAAGAAACTTTGAAAATGTAGAGTCCTGTGCAAACGGAATGCTTGCCGCTTATATTGCGGGAGATCTTTCGGCGTATGAACCGATCGAGGCGCTCGCGAAAATAACGGTTGAAGACATCGAAAAGGATATAAATACTCTTTTTGATTCAGAGTACTCTGCGCTGTCTGTTGTAAAGGCGCAGTAATGGATCGATCGACGGAAAGGACGGTTTTAAATGACACAGATGCTTGCGAATATGCATGTGAGCTTTCCTAATTTCGGAAGCTCGGACAATATTTTCAAAACGGGATTTGATATTGACAACGTATTGTTTAAGATCCCGGGGCTTGATTTTAACATTTACTGGTACGGTTTTCTTATTGCACTCGGAATTTTGATAGCTATGATTTTCGGACTAAAAAAATCACCTAAGTTCGGGCTTAATCCGGATAGAGTGACCGATGCGGTCATAGGCGGTCTGATAGGAGCTGTTGTTGGTGCAAGAGCCTATTACGTTGCGTTTAGCTTCAGAGATTACGTTGTTGACGGAAAAGTATCTTGGATAGATATTATAAGTATTCGTGACGGAGGTCTTGCAATTTACGGCGGTATTATCGGAGCTATCGTAGTGGGCGGAATAGTTGCAAAGATAAGAAAGTGCCGGCTGCCGGCCCTTTTGGACGTTGCGGCTCCTTGCTTTCTGATAGGCCAGTGCATAGGCAGATGGGGAAACTTTTTTAATCAGGAGGCATTTGGAGATAACACAAGCCTTCCGTGGGGAATGTACTCAAATCAGACATATTCGTACATTGCAGAGCATTACACCGACGGTTCGGTTGACCCGATGCTGCCCGTTCATCCGTGCTTTTTGTATGAATCCTTGTGGTGCCTTATCGGATTTATACTTCTGAATCTTCTCAGCAAAAGAAGAAAGTTTGACGGCGAGCTGTTTTTGATATATATGGGATGGTACGGCCTTGGAAGATTCTTTATCGAGGGGCTGAGAACAGACAGTCTGTATCTGTTTAATATCAGAGTCTCACAGCTTGTCGCAGGAACCTGCGTGCTTGCTTCAATCGTGCTGATCATAATTTTCAGAAGCCTTGCGAAGCGAAACGAGACGGTGCTTTATGTGAACACACCGGAATCGATAAAAGCACTTGCCGGATATACCGCAAAGGTTAAGGCAAAGGCTGAAAAGAAGGAGCTTTTAGGTAAGCTTAAAAATGCAAAGGAAACCGGAGAAGGAATTTCTGACCTTAAAAAGGAATACGAGGAGAAGTTCGGCGATAGAAAAAAGACACAGGCTTATATTGACGGAATGACAATTCTTATAACTGAAAAGGCCGATGCAGAGGCTGATAAGCTTAAAAGCCAAAAGGATGAGGAAATCAAAGAGGACAGAAGCAGTATTCTTGCTGATGATGAAGAGCCAAGTGATGATGTTAAAGCTGTAGATCAAGACAAGACACAAGTATCGGAGGAATAGTAAATGGGACAGATAATTGACGGAAAGCTTATTGCAAAGAGTGTTAAGGACAGCGTCAGAGCTAAGGCTCAGGAGCTTAAGCAGAAGGGGATTGTTCCGGGGTTGGCAGTTATAATAGTTGGTGAAAATCCGGCCTCACAGATTTATGTGAGAAACAAGCAGCTTGCCTGTGAGGAGGTGGGCTTTGAGTCGTATAAGTACGCGCTGCCTGAATCCACAACTCAAGCGGAACTGTTGGAGCTTATTACAAAACTCAATGCCGATGAGCGTATAAACGGAATTTTGTGCCAGCTCCCGCTGCCCGAGCATATAGACGAAAGCACGGTGATAAATAATATTTCCCCCAAAAAGGACGTTGACGCATTTCACCCCGTAAACGTAGGAAAGATAATGATAGGCGACTATTCGTTTTTGCCATGCACACCTGCGGGCGTTATGGAGCTGATCGCCTCCACCGGCACTGAAATTTCCGGAAAGGAGTGCGTGGTTGTCGGCAGGAGCAATATCGTCGGAAAGCCTATGGCAATGCTTCTGCTTCATAAAAGCGGAACGGTGACAGTGTGTCACTCAAAGACTTCCGATTTAAAGGCACAGTGCAAAAGAGCTGACATTCTTGTTGCGGCGGTCGGAGTTGAAAAGCTTATAAAAGGCGATATGGTTAAGGAAGGCGCCGTTTTAATCGACGTCGGTATGAACAGAGATGAAAACGGCAAGCTTTGCGGTGATATCGATTTTGAATCTTGCAGGAAAAAAGCTTCGTTTATCACACCGGTTCCCGGAGGTGTTGGTCCGATGACTATCGCAATGCTGATGAAGAATACGCTTACTGCTGCGATTGAGCAAAGTAAAGAAAAATTAAATGTTAACAATTTGTAAACTCTATTTACAAATAAAAGGTATTGTGATAGAATTTATAAGGTTGTGATTAACCAAAGAATTCCTTATCTCGGTTTTGGGCGGTTGCCTTTAACGGAAGTATCAAAGCCCGCTACTGTGATAACGGAAAATTTAAGAAAAGAGGTACATTAAAATGCTTAGAAAAGAAGAAAAGACCGCAATTATTGAAGCTAACAGAAAGCACGACACAGATACGGGTTCGCCTGAGGTTCAGATCGCAATTTTAACCAAGAGGATCAACGACCTCACCGAGCATCTTAAGATCCACAAGAAGGATCACCACTCTAGAAGAGGGCTTCTTAAGATGGTAGGTAAAAGAAGAAATCTTCTTAACTATCTTATCAAAACTGATATCGAAAGATACAGAGCTGTTATCGAAAAGCTCGGAATCCGTAAGTAATTTTGTCATTCTTAAGGCAGCAGCAACCTCGTTTGCTGTCTGCCTTTTGGCGTATATTAAGCGGGTGTGATTAGCATTAAACAGAGGGCTTGTTTTCTGAGCTTTGTGTTTATTGCTAAAACTCCTGCTTTAAATAAAGAAAAGGAGTTAAAAGTATGTTTGAAAATTACAAGGTGTTTGAAACTACATACGCCGGCAGACCACTTAAAGTTGAAACAGGCAAGACCTGTGAGCTGTCTAACGGTTCATGTTGGGTGCGTTACGGCGATACTGTAGTTATGGCAAACGTAACGGCTTCTGCTAAGCCGAGAGAAGGGATCGACTTTTTTCCGCTGTCTGTTGACTATGAGGAAAGACTTTATTCGGTAGGAAAGATCCCGGGATCGTTTATGAAAAGAGAGGGAAAGCCATCTGAAAAGGCTATCCTTACTTCCAGAGTTGTTGACAGGCCCATAAGACCGCTTTTCCCGAAAGATATGAGAAACGACGTTTCTGTTGTTATGACGGTGCTGGCGGTTGACCCTGACAATTCTCCTGAAATTGCGGGAATGATCGCGACCTCAATAGCTATATCCATTTCTGATATTCCATGGAACGGGCCTATTGCTGGTATTTCCGTAGGCCTTGTTGACGGTGAGATCGTGCTCAATCCTACTCTTGAGCAGAGATCGAACAACCATCTTAACCTTACAGTTGCAGGAACCGCTGAAAAGATAGTTATGATCGAGGCCGGCGCTGATGAGGTTCCCGATGACCTTATGCTTGAGGCGATTTTAAAGGGCCATGAGGAAATCAAGAAGATGGTTTCGTTTATTGAAGATATCAAGGCTCAGATAGGTAAGCCTAAGTTTGAATTTGAATCTCAGGAGGTCGATCACGAGCTGTTTGATGCTATCGAGGCTTTCTGCGGCGAGGACGTTAAGGCTGCTCTTGATACAAATGATAAGAATATCAGAGAGGCAAGACTTAATCCTATCAAGGACGCTGTCCATGAGAAGTTCGACGATGAAAACGAAGAAAGAATCCCAATGATAGACGAGTGCATTTATAAGCTTCAGAAGAAGATCGTAAGGAACTGGCTTTATGAGGGCAAGCGTGTCGACGGTAGAAAGATTGATGAGATAAGACCTCTTGCGGCAGAGGTAGATGTTTTGCCAAGAGTTCACGGCTCCGGATTGTTTACCAGAGGTCAGACTCAGGTACTGACAGTTTGTACTCTCGGCCCGGTAAGCGACTCTCAACGTCTCGACGGACTTGACGAGGAAGAATCAAAAAGATATATTCACCACTATAACTTCCCATCATACTCAGTGGGTGAAACAAAGCCTTCAAGAGGTCCGGGAAGAAGAGAAATCGGTCACGGAGCGCTTGCTGAAAGAGCGTTGGTTCCGGTAATTCCGAGCATTGAGGAGTTCCCATACGCTATAAGAATGGTGTCTGAGGTGCTTTCGTCTAACGGCTCTACATCTCAGGGCTCAATATGCGGCTCTACTCTTGCGCTGATGGACGCCGGTGTTCCTATAAAAGCGCCTGTTGCAGGTATTTCCTGCGGACTTATCACAAAAGATGATGGCAGCTTTATGACAATGGTGGATATTCAGGGCCTTGAGGACTTCTTTGGAGATATGGACTTTAAAGTCGGTGGAACCAAGAAGGGTATTACGGCTATTCAGGTCGACATCAAGGTTGACGGACTTACACCTGAGATAATTAAAGAAGCTTTTGAAAAGACTCATAAGGCAAGAGATTATATACTTGATGAGATCATGCTCAAGGCTATTCCTGAGCCGAGACCGACAGTAAATAAGTGGGCTCCTAAGATGCTTTCAACCAAGGTTCCCGTTGATAAGATCAGAGAGGTCATCGGATCGGGCGGAAAGGTTATCCAGAAGCTTTGCGCTGACTTTGACGTTAAGATAGACATCGAAGAAACCGGGGATGTTTTCATATCCGGACTCGATATGGAAAAAGCTAACGCTGCGTTAAATGTGATCAACACTATTGCTAACGATCCTGAGATCGGCTCTATATACAAGGGTAAGGTCGTAAGGCTTATGAACTTCGGCGCGTTTGTTGAGATCGCTCCGGGTAAGGACGGCCTTGTTCACATCTCTAAGCTTGATAAGCAGAGGGTCGAAAAGGTTGAGGATGTTGTTTCCATTGGTGATGAGATCGTCGTGAAGGTTATGGAAATTGACGATCAGGGAAGAATCAATCTTTCAAGAAAGGACGCACTTGCCGATATTGAGGCGAAGAAGAACGCTGAAAATCAGTAATCAGGTTTATGTTTATACAGCCGGCATTGATGTCGGCTGTTTTTGTATCTGTTAGTTTTTTAGTGCTGAAATTTGCCCCTCTACTAATAGCTGTTTTTATAGGCAAATTTGCACGCAAACGTACATTATTTACAAAATTTCTTATATTCGTTAACAAATTATTTTAAATATTCATAAAATGTTCATTGCTTGACGCTACGCATAACTATTAAAGCGTAACGTGAAATCATTTACTAAACGTCAGACGATATTTGCCCGACAATGTGCAGAATGGTGCTTTCTGTGTTTAATGCTATTGAAAAAAATTGCTTTATAGTGTAAAATGTTGAGAGAAGCTTTGTTTCTGTGACATATATTTTACTGCCGCATAGAATAAATTACGGGGTGGTAAATATGAAGGCTTTTTTGATGAGCGCTGTACTTATACTTTTTGTGATAATGCTTATTTACATCGTTAAGAACCTGATTCGATGCGCAAAAAAAGGTGAACATAGCATTGGTGTTATTGTTATACCGATACATAACGATATGGTAAGACTGGCGCATGAGGTAAAAAAAGTGTACTGGGATGAGGCTTTTAAGGAAGAAAGAGCAAAGGAAATTCTGCTTTTGCCGGTGGAAACACTTGATGTGCGCATGAGAGGTATCGTATCAAACCTTGAAAAGAGCTTTAGCTTGGTAAGGCTTGTATCTTTAGAGGAGTTTGAAAATACGGTACAAGTATTAAATAACTTTAAGGAAAATTATAATGAATGAAGAACTGTCTGAGCTGTCCGGATCGGTTGACAGCATAGTATATAAAAATGAAAATAATGGCTACTGCGTGCTCATACTCGATAACGGATATGAGCCCGTAACTGTTGTAGGTGAACTTGGAAATGTTGACGAGGGCGAGGAGCTTCGCCTTATGGGAAGGTATATCGATCATCCGAAATTCGGGCCGCAGTTTAAAGCCGAGGTGTGTGAGCGGAGTATGCCGTCTACTGCCGCAGCAATAAGAAAGTATCTGGCAAGCGGCGTCATAAAGGGAATTGGCCCTGTGCTCGCAAAAAAGATCGTTGACAGATTCGGTGACGAAACATTGTACATAATTGAAAACGAGCCTGAGAAGCTTTGCGAGATAGACGGTATAACAAAGAAAAAGTGCGAGAAGATAAGCGAGGAATTTCAAAGCATCAACGGCGTCAAGTCTCTTATGCGGCTGCTTGCGACCTATGGCGTTTCGGCTTCATACGGTGCAAAGGCTTGGCGGCGCTGGGGTGCGGATGCGGAAGAGGTAATAAATAAAAATCCGTATTCGCTTTGTACCGATGGGATCGAACTGCCGTTTTTGAAAGCGGATTCTATTGCTGCAACGATCGAACTGCCATATGACAACCCAAACAGAATAAAGGCGGGAATTAAAAGCATTCTTAAGGAAAACGCTAATGCCGGACATACATGTTTGCCGAAGGACAAGCTTTGCGATATAACTATGGATTATTTAAGAGTTGAAAAGGAGCTTTTCGATGAGGCCTTAAGCGAGGAACTTTCCGACGAAAATCTGTGCTCGTTTATGAAAAAACAAAGGGAATTCATCGCTCTTAAGGATCTGTATATCGCGGAGGACTATATCTCCAGACGGCTTTGCCTGATGAAAGAGGTTTCTTATGACAGCAGGATCAACTTTGATGATGTGATAGATCTTGTTGAAGAGGAGGTCGGCATAAAGTACGAGGCATTGCAGCGCAAGGCGATAAACACCGCTTTGTCATATGGGTTCCTGGTGCTGACAGGCGGTCCGGGAACAGGTAAAACAACAACTTTAAACGCAATTATATCTCTATTTTGCCAGCAGGGTTTAAACGTGATGATAACAGCTCCAACCGGCAGGGCGGCAAAGAGAATTTCTGATCTTACGGGATTTGAGGCGAAAACTATTCACCGCCTGCTGGAGGTTGGATTTACCTCTGACGACAGACCCAGATTCAACAAAAACGAGAACTGTCCTCTTGACTGTGATGTGTTGGTAATTGACGAGATGTCGATGGTGGACGCACAGCTTTTTGAGTCTCTTTTGCGAGCGCTCAGAATTAACTGTAAGCTTATTATGGTCGGTGACAGCGATCAGCTGCCCTCTGTGGGAGCAGGTAATGTACTGAAGGATATAATTGACAGCCATGTAGTTCCGACTATTGAGCTTAAGGAAATTTTCAGGCAGGCACGCAAAAGTGCGATAGTAGTCAATGCTCACAAAATCGTAAGGGGTGAGGAAATCGACCTTAAGCAGAAGGATAATGATATGTTTTTCTTCCAGCGGCTTGAGTTTGACGATTTGCAACAGCTGGTGGTCGATCTTGTGACCGACAGGCTCCCAAAGGCTTACGGGTTTACCGCTAAGGACAATATACAGGTGCTTTCGCCGACAAGAAAAGGTCCCGCGGGAACTGTTGAGCTTAACAATCAGTTGCAGCTGAGACTAAATCCTCCGGGTCGTGACAAGCCTGAGATCAGGACGCTGAGCGCAGTGTTCCGGCTTGGCGACAAGGTTATGCAGATAAAAAACAATTACGATATAACATGGTCTAAGGACAAGGAACAGGGAGCCGGTATCTTTAACGGTGATATAGGAACTATAATCGAAGTGAAAAAAGCAATTGGAATGCTGAAAATCGATTTTGACGGAAGGATTTGCAATTATCCGTCATCTTCTCTGGATCAGCTTGAGCTTGCATATGCTGCGACTGTTCATAAAAGTCAGGGAAGTGAGTTTGACGTTGTAATACTTGCTGTTCTTGGCGGATACGATAAGCTTTACTATCGAAATCTTTTGTATACTGCGGTAACCCGTGCTAAAAAAATGCTAATTATAGTGGGTTCTGCTTCGAGAGTTAAGTATATGATCGATAACAATCGCAGAACGCTGAGGTATACTCTTTTAAAGAATATGCTTTTGATCGACAGGTCGAAGGAGTTTGAGACTGATGAAAACTTTGAGTAGGATTTCAAGCTTTGTTCTGGATCTATTTTTCCCGGCACGGTGCGCACTCTGTGACAGGATTGTGAAATACGATGAATGTGTATGTAATGACTGTCTGTCAAAGGTAAGATACTATGGTAACTACTGCAAGACTTGCGGTTTTACAGTTTGCAGGTGTGAAAGCAATCATTCTTATGATAAAGCGCTTTGTATGGGAATATATGACGGAGTCTTGAAAGAAGGCATTCTGAGATTAAAAAGTAAGATGTCGCAGCAGATGTGCCGCTTTTTTGCTGAATGGGTAAGAGGCTTGCCGGAAGCAGAAAACATCGACGCAGTTGTTTTTGTACCCATGACTAAGAAAAGATTTAAACAAAGCGGTTTTAACCATTCAAAGGCTCTGGCAAAATATGTATCCTCCGCAATAGACAAGCCTCTTGTCTGCAACGCGCTTGTCAAGGTAAAGGATTATACGCATCATAAGCTTTCTGCAAATGAGCGCAGAGAATATGTGAACGAAGCATATGAGTGCGCCGCAAGCGTAAAAAGCTTGTCAGGGAAAACGGTTATGCTTGTTGATGATATTATGACAACGGGCGCGACGCTCAATAAATGCGCAAGTCTTATAAAGGATCTGGGCGCTAAGAGCGTTATATGCGTTTGCGTCGCAAAGGTTGAAAAAATAAGCACGGAAAATACAGCACATACAAAATAGATAAAATTGCGCTTGACACATATAAAAGTTTGTGTAAAAAACTTGGTAAAAGCACTTGTAAAATTCTGCATTTTATGATATAATTATTTCGAAATTTTTTGAGAGGTTAAATTTGGGAGAGATCAAAATGTCTGCTTATCAAACTATACTGGCATCGCCGGAGATGACATCGAGTTATGTTGCCGCTGTTGTAATAACGGGACTTGTTGTGGTCTTTGCGTGCCTGATTATTTTAGTTTTGTTTTTATATCTTATGGGCTTTATTTTTAACAGAGATAAAAAGAGTAAGAAAAAAGATAATATTTCCGCTTCCGGCTCATCGGCAGCGAAGGGACAAAATACCACTGATTCAGTTGGTAAAACTTCGACTGTTAAAAGCGGAATAAGCAGTGAAGTGGTTGCGGCGATTTCTGCTGCGATAGCCATGATCGGAGAGAAAGCAGGTAAAAAGCTTTTGGTCAAGCGGATCACAAGGTCTTCAAAGCGTGGAGTCAACTCCTGGGCGCAGGCAGGAAAAATTGATAATACAAGACCGTTTTAGCGATTGAAAGGAATGAATCATACAAATGATAGATAAGTTTTTAGATACAATAGTCGATATCGCTCAGGAGTCGGGTATTGCCGGATTCCTGGCTGACGGCGGTTGGAAAAACCTTGTGATGATCGGTATTTCGTTTATATTTATGTACCTTGCTATCGGAAAAGGTTTTGAGCCGCTTTTGCTTCTTCCTATTTCTTTTGGAATGATGCTTACAAACCTTCCTTTTACGGAAATGTATCACCCGGACCTATGGAATATTTCGGGCGGCGCATCGATCGATTTCGGTAAGGTCTTACATGACGGAGGGCTTTTGGATATACTCTATATGGGTGTTAAGCTTCAGATATATCCGCCTTTGATATTCTTGGGAATAGGCGCTATGACTGACTTCGCACCGCTTATTGCTAACCCTAAAAGCTTTCTTCTGGGTGCGGCTGCGCAGGGCGGAATCTTCTTTACGTTTATAGGCGCTGCACTTCTTGGCTTCACTGCGGCGGAAGCCGGATCGATAGCTATTATCGGTGGCGCGGACGGACCGACGGCGATTTTCGTTTCGTCAAGACTGCTTTCCGGTGACGGCGCGACCGGCGCCATTGATACGGGAACAATTGCTCTTGCAGCTTACACCTATATGGCTCTTGTGCCTATAATTCAACCGCCTATTATGAAGGCTTTGACAACTAAAAAGGAAAGATCGGTCAAGATGGGACAGCTTCGTCCGGTATCAAAGACTGAAAGGGTGATATTCCCGATCGCGGTTACCATTGTCATCGCACTGTTAGTGCCCTCGGCGGCACCTCTTGTAGGAATGCTTATGCTTGGCAATCTATTAAAGGAAAGCGGTGTGTGCGACCGTCTTGTGAAGACTGCTCAGAATGAGCTTATGAACATAATCACAATATTTCTCGGCGTCTCCGTCGGAGCTACAACGACGGCTGATAAGATCATGAACACGAAGTTTTTAGGCGTAATTATTCTCGGCGTTCTGGCTTTCTGTCTGGGAACTGCCTGTGGAGTACTTTTTGGAAAGATTATGTATATCTTCTCTAAAGGAAAGGTCAATCCGCTTATCGGTTCTGCGGGAGTTTCTGCTGTTCCTATGGCTGCCAGAGTTTCCCAGAAGGTAGGTCAACAGGAAAATCCGACAAACTATCTGCTTATGCACGCTATGGGTCCGAATGTTGCGGGAGTTATCGGTTCTGCTGTTGCTGCGGGCGTACTTCTGAGTATCTGCGTTTGATTATAAAATAGGCAATTTAAGATTTATTTGACACCGGCCGTTTCTCTCGACCGGTGTTGTTGACTTGCGGCATATTTGATATATGAGGAGGAAGTATATGAATAAAAGTGGTTTTTTTGCGATGATATCACGAATGAAGTATATAAACAGATGGAGCCTGATGAGAAATACTGTTTCAGAGAATTTGTCTGAGCACAGTCTGGAGGTCGCTTTTATTTCGCATCTTTTGTGTGTGCTGAGAAATAAGCGATTTGGCGGATGTGTAAATGCCGAAAAGGCGGCGCTTATCGCCATGTATCATGACACGACAGAAATCATAACGGGTGATCTTCCTACTCCTGTAAAATACTTTAACAGAGATATCAGAAGCGCTTATTCCGATATTGAGAGAAATGCGGCGGATAAGCTTATATCTCAGCTCCCCGAAGACCTGCGTGAGGAATATGACATTATTATTTCCGGCGGAGATGACGACGAGATAAAAGAGCTCGTGAAGGCTGCCGACAAAATCTCGGCACTTATAAAGTGTGTTGAGGAACGGCAGATGGGAAACAACGATTTTAAAGAAGCAGAAGAGGCTACCTTAAAGATTATAAAGGACATGCATCTAAAAGAAGCGGATATATTCCTGGAAGAATTCATGGAGGGCTACGGACTTACGCTTGATCAGCTTACAAAATAAAACACGGTCAGGGAAACAAAATCCCTGGCCGTGTTTTTTGTAAAAAGCAAGCTTTATCAGTTTACATAGATTAAATCTTATTATTCGTTCTGTATTTAAGCGTCATCAGGCTGTCGCCAAGATGTACATTTTCAACAATGATTCCATCAAAGTGAACATTGAGATCAAAGTGAGAAAAATTCCAGAATGAAGTGACCCCTGAATCGATAAGCTTCTCAGCAACTGAGTATGCCTGTGACTTTGGTATGCACAATATCGCGATCTCAGGCTTGTTTATAATACAAAAATCTGAAAGGTCTGATGTATCGCAAACTCTTTTTCCGGCAACAACCTGGCCGACAACGCTTTTGTCAATGTCAAAAAGACCTATGAGTTCACAGCCGCGCTTTGAAAAATTCACCTGTGTAGCAATTGCTTTGCCGATATTTCCTACGCCGACCAGAATTACCTTGAGCCTTTGGTCAACACCCAGAATGCGTCCGATCTCATGATAAAGATCAGACACGTTGTATCCGTAGCCTTGCTGCCCGAAGCCCCCGAAGTGATTTAAGTCTTGCCGTATCTGCGAGGCGGTAATCTTCATGCGGCCCGCAAGCTCTGACGATGATATCCTTAACACTCCCTCACGCATAAGCTCCTCAAGATTTGAATAGTATCTGGGAAGCCGCTTGACGACAGGAAGTGATATATCTCTGTTATTTGCCATTTTGATTATTTGCTCATCATCGCATCAAGACGAGTGCCGATCTCTTTTAGAAATGTCTCGGAATCTACCTTTTTCTTGTTCTCAAGGCTTGAGAGAAGATAGAGGTCTCCTGTCATAACGCCATCCTCAATGGTATTGATAGTTGCTTTTTCAAGCTTATCTGCATAGTCGATAAGATCGTCAAGACCGTCAAGCTCACCGCGTTTTCTGAGCGCTCCGCTCCATGCAAAAATAGTTGCAACTGAGTTTGTCGAAGTTTCTTCGCCTTTAAGATAATTATAGTAGTGGCGCTGCACCGTTCCATGTGCAGCTTCGTATTCGTATATGCCATCGGGTGACACGAGGACTGACGTCATCATTGCAAGCGACCCGTATGCTGTCGATACCATATCGCTCATAACATCACCGTCGTAATTCTTGCAGGCCCAGATATATCCTCCGTTTGAGCGTATTACTCTTGCTACAGCATCGTCGATTAGCGTGTAGAAATATTCAATGCCGAGCGCCTCATATCTGTCCTTGTATTCTTTTTCGTATATCTCACCAAAAATATCCTTGAATCTGTGGTCGTATTTTTTAGAGATAGTGTCCTTGGTGGCAAACCAGACATCCTGCTTTAAATCAAGTCCGTAATTAAAGCAAGCTCTTGCAAAGCCTGCGATGCTTTCGTCCTTGTTGTGAAGTCCCTGAATTATTCCGTCGGAATCTGTGAAGTCGTAAATTTCCTGCCTTGTCTCGTTTCCGTTCTTGTCTGTTACTACAAGTTCTGCTTTTGAACCTTTCTGGACCCGCATTTCTGAGTTCTTATAAACGTCTCCATACGCATGACGCGCAATGGTTATCGGCTTTGTCCATGTGGGAATGTAAGGAGATATGCCCTTGACTATAATCGGAGTTCTGAAAACAGTTCCGTCAAGTATGGCTCTGATCGTGCCGTTTGGCGACTTCCACATTTCCTTGAGGTTGTACTCCGGCATTCTTGCGGCATTTGGAGTTATGGTAGCGCATTTTACCGCAACTCCGTATTTTTTTGTAGCCTCAGCCGAGTCAAATGTGACCTTGTCGTTTGTCTCGTTTCGATAGGGAAGCCCCAGGTCGTAATACTTTGTTTTAAGCTCAACATATGGCGTGATAAGAATGTCCTTGATCCACTTCCACAGTATTCTTGTCATCTCGTCGCCGTCCATTTCAACAAGCGGCGTTGTCATTTTGATTTTATCTGTCATATTCTTCCTCCGTAACTGTTTATCTATTAAGTGACTCTCTTGTGTAATCAAGAAGTCCCCCGGCGAGTATGATGTCCTTTGTTCTGCCTGAAAGCTCACATAAAACAGGTATCTCTATGCCCTTTGTTTTATTTACAAGCGTAAGCTCTTGTTTGCCGTCAATTATATTTTGACGTACATCTTCAAGCAACAGATCATCGCCCTGACCGATTTTTTCGTAGTCATTTTCGTTTACAAAAGTAAGAGGCAGAATGCCCGCGTTTATCAGGTTCGCCCGGTGGATCCTTGCAAAGCTCTTGACAAGCACAGCCTTGACGCCAAGATAAAGCGGGGCAAGTGCTGCGTGTTCTCTTGAAGAGCCCTGTCCATAGTTTGCGCCGCCGACAATAATGCTCCTTTTAAGTGTAAGCGCTCTTTCAGGGAAATCTTCGTCGCATACCGTAAAGCAATGCTTCGAAATTGCCGGTATGTTTGATCTTAGCGGCAGAATCTTCGCACCGGCCGGCATAATATGGTCGGTTGTTATGTTGTCTCCAACCTTGAGAGAGCAAGCCGCGTGTATTGTATCTGACAAAGGCTCTGTCTTCGGGAATGGCTTTATGTTAGGTCCTCTTAAAATCTCCACTTTATCCATTTCTTCTGCCGATGCAGGAGGAACTATCATATTATCATTTATCTCAAAAACCTCCGGAAGCTTAAACTCTGGCATATCGCCTAATGTCCTCGGGTCTGTGAGATATCCGTTTATGGCGGAGACAGCTGCGACCTCAGGCGATACAAGATAAATCTGTCCGTCCTTAGTACCGCTTCTTCCCTCAAAGTTTCTGTTGAATGTCCTCAGCGATATTCCGCCTGAGTTCGGCGACTGTCCCATTCCGATACAGGGGCCGCAGGCAGATTCGAGTATTCTTGCACCGGCGTCTATCATAACAGACAGCGCGCCGTTTTTAGCAAGCATATTAAGCACCTGCTTTGAGCCGGGTGCAATAGCCAAAGAAACATCAGGATGTACGGTTTTTCCCTTTAATATATGAGCGACCTTGAGCATATCCATAAGTGAGGAGTTTGTGCAGGAGCCTATACATACCTGATCTATCTTCATAGCTCCCAGCTCCTCAACGGTTTTTACGTTGTCAGGTGAGTGAGGACACGCTGTTAGCGGAACAAGCGCGGATAGGTCTATGTCGATAATCTCGTCATATTGCGCGTCTTCATCGGCAGAAAGTTCTGTGAAGACATCCGCCCGGTTCTGAGCCTTTAAAAACTCAAGCGTTATCTCATCGCTAGGGAATATAGATGTAGTGGCGCCAAGCTCAGCACCCATATTTGTTATAGTCGCACGCTCCGGAACAGAAAGCGTCTTTACGCCGACGCCCGTGTATTCAATTACCTTTCCGACGCCGCCTTTGACAGAAAGCCTTCTGAGTACCTCAAGGATAACATCCTTGGCAGCGACCCACGGAGAAAGCCTTCCTGTAAGGTTTACCTTTACGATCTTAGGATAGGTTATATAATAAGCTCCGCCGCCCATGGCAACGGCAACATCAAGTCCGCCCGCGCCGATTGCTATCATACCGATCCCGCCGCCTGTTGGCGTGTGGCTGTCAGAGCCGATAAGCGTCTTACCGGGAACCCCGAAACGCTCAAGATGCACCTGATGGCAGATACCGTTTCCGGGACGTGAGAAATATATTCCGTGCTTTTTGGCTACTGAACCAATAAAGCGGTGATCATCTGCGTTTTCAAAGCCGGACTGTAGCGTATTGTGGTCGATGTATGCAACGCTTCTCTCTGTTTTTACTCTTGGAACGCCCATGGCTTCGTATTCAAGATACGCCATAGTTCCGGTTGCGTCCTGTGTTAATGTCTGGTCAATTTTTATGCCTATTTCAGCACCTTTTTTAAATTCTCCGTCAACCAGGTGGCTTTTGAGAATCTTTTCTGTCAAAGTAAGACCCATAAAATCAATCCTTTCCGTATTAACGAGCGCGTTTATAAAAAAGCTCTTATGCATACATATATTTTATAATATAAAAAGTAGTTTGTCAAGAATTTAACAATCGTTTAAATATCTTTTAATTCAAAAAAACAAGTGAAGATAAAAATAACTTTCTTCTTTCATAATTCGCCGATTTTAACGGTTTGATATTGACTTTGACAACATATATGGTATAATAAATATGTATGTATTCTAAATGTTGATCGTCATTTGAAAGAAATTATGCAAAATAAAATGTATATTTATCGCCTGATTGCAGATAATATTTACAAAAAGACAGGGCGGTAATTTGAAAATGGCTGATGAGAATACAAACCAAGGCTCCGAAAAGCAGGAAGGTAATTCGCAAAACGAGCAGACAGAGCAGATCGAAAAGCTAGGTCAGGTCGAGCTTAAAGGAGCAAAGCATCTTATACATTGTCTTACTATAATAGGTGAGGTAGAGGGGCATTATTTGCTTCCACCTCAGAATAAGACTACAAAATACGAGCACATCATACCTGCGCTTGTGGCTATCGAGCAGGACGAGAGCATCAAAGGAGTTGTGATCATACTCAATACCGTCGGCGGCGATGTTGAGGCAGGTCTTGCAATAGCCGAGCTTGTTGCCGGTATGAAGACGCCCAGCGTTTCTATCGTCGTCGGCGGTGGACACTCGATAGGAGTTCCCCTTGCGGTATGCGCTAAAAGGTCGTTTATTGTACCAAGCGCGACGATGACTATTCACCCTGTCAGAATGAATGGGCTTGTTCTGGGAGTTCCCCAAACGCTTTCTTATTTTGAAAGAATGCAGGAGAGGATCATAAGATTTGTCTCTGACAATTCGAAAATAACCTCTGAGAGGTTCAGGGAGCTTATGATGAAAACGGGAGAGCTTGTCATGGACGTCGGCACCTGTCTTAACGGTGAGGACGCAGTAAAAGAAGGGCTTATTGACAATCTCGGGGGCCTTTCTGAAGCTATTGAATGCTTGTACAGTCTTATTGAAGAAAAGGGGGACGATTAGGATGTTTCACACAATATTAAACTATTACGATGTATTTAAAACAAATAACGATACAGCTATAAGAAACGCGCGGGCATATAAAGGACTTAATGTGGATACTTATAAAATAGGTGATGAGGAGTATATAGACAGACTTCATTCTACAAATCCTTATGACTATCTTGACCCGCAGGTATATCCGTTTACGAATATCAGCAATGTGGACGAAAGCAGGAGGTTTTAGCAAATGTCGGTACTAAACACGATTTTTCAGGCAATAATTCAGGGACTGACGGAGTTTCTGCCCATTTCAAGCTCGGGACATCTTTCGCTGTTTCAGCATTTTACAGGAAAAAGCGGCGAGGGGGCGCTGCTGCTTTCTGCAATACTCCATCTGGGAACGCTTGTAGCTATCTTTATTGCGTTTTGGCCGACGATATGGGATCTTATCAAGGAGTTCGGACGAAGCTGCAAGGATCTGGTACATAGAGAGTTTTTTAAAAATATGAACGGTGACAGAAGAGCGATAATCATGCTTATCATCTCTACGCTGGTGCTTGTTCCGTTTTATCTGTTTAAGAATTTTTTCGAGGGATTTGCAGAGGATGCATCGATCTTTGCAGAGGGAATATGTTTCCTTTACACGGCGGCCATACTGTTTCTTTCTGATAAATGCACAAAGGGCAGCAAAACCTTGGGACAGATAAGCGGAAGAGATGCGGTTACAGTAGGATTTTTCCAGTCAATAGCCCTGCTTCCCGGAGTTTCCCGCTCAGGTTCGACTATATCTTCAGGACTTTTTTGCGGCATGTCAAGAGACACAGCGGTCAAATATTCGTTCATTCTCGGAATACCTGCCGTTTTGGGAGGATGTTTTGTTGAGCTTAAGGACGCGGTCGAAACGGATATGTCGTTTAAGGCAGATTACATTATCGGATTTTTTATCGCAGCGGCAGTGGGGATAGGCGCCATAAAAATGGTGAGCTGGCTTGTAAAAAGCGATAAGTTTAAGGTGTTTGCATATTATACGGCAGTACTCGGAGTAATCGTTATTTTAATATCTATCGTAGAAGCAATAATGGGAAAGCCGTTAAGCTTATAAAAAGATAAAGACAAAAATAAAGGAGACTAAAAATGGCTGCATCAAAAAAGCCTGCAAAAAGACAGCCAACAAAGGCTGTTAAAAGCACCGCGAAGAAAAAACAAAGTGAAAAAAACACCGTAAGCAAGCAGTTGCCTGCGGGAATATTTTTCATACTCGGTGTTTTGATAATTGCACTTACATATATATCAGGGGACGCCTTTTGGGGTACGCTTCACACGGCTGTAAGGGGCGTTTTTGGCGTGCCTTTGTATTTTATCGGTCCGCTTTTGGTGGTGCTGTCGATCCAGATCGCGTTTTCTAAATCAGAAAACCTCGCGATCGCAAAGATTGTTGAAACGGTCTTTTTTGTATTACTTTTGTGCGGCATCTTTCACACGATCATTGTGGGAGTTCCCGTGCCACTTGGCGCGTCTTTCGGCGAACGGCTGGGATATATTTATGATAAATCAGTGAATATGTCCGGCGGCGGCATCTTTGGCGCAATACTCGGATGGCCGGCATCTGCCGTGCTGGGCAGGGTAGGCTCAAGCATAATACTCATTTTAATAATGGCAATTTTTTTAATGCTTATCTTTCACATTAGCTTCAAAGATCTTCTGACCGGTTTTTCAAAGCCCGTTAAAAAGAGCGTTGTCGCAATAAAGGAGGATAGAGCGGTGAACGCCCAGAAGCAGGAGGAGCGAAAGGCAAGGAAAACCGCAAAAGATAGAGAGATTGATATTGCAAAGTATTATGACGCAGATACTTCAAAGCTTTATCCTGACCACCTTAATAAAACGCTCAGAGACAACAACTTTGATCCTGCAAAATTTATTACCGATGACAGTGTTTCTAAACAACCGGAGAAAAAGCGCGCGGCAAAGACTGTTTTAGAAAAAAAGAGTGTTTTAGACGCTAAGCAGGACGAATATGACGAGATCATCAAAAAAGCGGTAAAAAGGCGCAGCACTTCAAAGTCTAAGCAGGAAAATGCAAAGAATGATATATACGTTGAAAGCGACGGTCAGACTTCTTTCTTTGGAAAAGAGGGCGAAAAAGGACTTTATCAGCCGCCTCCGCTTGATCTTTTAAAGTTCGCAAACAAAAAGGTATCAGAAAGTACATATCAAAATGAAATCAGAGAGAGGGGAAATACCCTTGTAGAAACCCTTAAAAGCTTTGGTGTCCAGACAAGGATCGTGGGTGTTCACAGAGGTCCTTCAGTAACACGTTATGAGCTTCAGCCGGCAGCCGGAGTCAAGGTTGCCAGAATCACCGGTCTTGCCGATGATATTGCGCTTAATCTTGCTGCTGAGGGGATAAGAATTGAAGCGCCTATCCCGGGAAAGGCAGCGGTGGGAATTGAAATCGCAAACACCAACCGCGACAGTGTGTCTATAAGAGAGCTTATTGACAGCGAGGAGTTCAGACAAAGCAAGGGCAAGCTTGAGTTCGCAGTCGGCAAGGATATCGAGGGCAGTATCGTTATGGGCGATATTGCAAAAATGCCGCATCTTCTTGTTGCAGGAACAACCGGCGCCGGTAAGTCGGTGTTTACAAATTCAATAATAATGAATATTCTTTACAAGGCATCTCCTGATGAGGTGAAGCTTATTCTTATCGACCCGAAGCAGGTTGAGTTTCCAATCTATAACGGAATTCCTCATCTTCTTATACCCGTTGTCACTGACGCAAGAAAAGCGGCGGGAGCGCTTGGCTGGGCTGTTGCTGAGATGATGAGAAGATACAAGACCTTTGCCGATAACGGTGTAAGAGATCTTGAGGATTACAATGAATATCAGAAGGATAAGGATGATTTAGAGCCTATTTCGCAGATCGTCATAGTTATTGATGAGCTGGCAGACCTTATGATGGCGGCACCCAAAGAGGTCGAGGACTCAATTTGCCGGATTGCACAGCTTGCACGTGCGGCGGGAATGCACCTTATTATAGCAACACAGTCGCCTCGTGTTGACGTTGTAACGGGACTTATCAAGGCTAATATCCCAAGCCGTGTTGCGCTTAAGGTATCTAATAATGTAGACTCGAGAGTAATTCTCGATGAGGGCGGAGCCGATAAGCTGTTAGGACGCGGAGACCTTCTTTATAAGCCTGTGGGAATGGGTAAGCCTATGAGAATTCAGGGAAGCTTTATTCCGACAAGTGAAGTCAGAGCGGTTGTAAATTATTTGAAAAATTTGTCTAATACCGAGTACAGCGACGAAATTATTGAGGACATTGAGCGCCATGTGCCACAGGTCAAAAACGATAAGAGAATTTCAAACGACGAGGCTGAGGAAAGCGGCACTGATGAGAAGTTTGAGGACGCTGTTAAGATAATAGTTGAGTCCGGACAGGCTTCAACTTCTTTTTTGCAAAGGAAGCTAAGCCTTGGCTATGCGCGGGCGGCAAGACTTATGGACGAGCTTGAGGCAAGAGGTATCATAGGTCCCGCACAGGGGGCAAAGCCAAGGGAGGTTCTGATTTCAAAGGAACAGTGGCTTGAGAGAAACGCTATGAGCGATATTTAAAAAATCAGCCTAAGGCGGATTGAGAGTTATCAGTATTTTAAGTGTAATTAGTCACTTATCAGGGTAAGGAAAAATGGCAAAAAATAAAAAGACAAAAAATAAAATAAGCGCATTTGGTATTGCTCTTGTAGGACTAGTAGTTTTAGTTTTCGGGCTGCTCGATCATTTTAAAATTATATCTCTGGGTGAAAAGGCAGATATCACAGAAGGTATACAAAATGCGCTTGAGTCTGATACATCGGTAAGCTTTATTGATGTAGGTCAAGGTAACAGCGCACTTGTAATATCAGGCGACAGCTCAATGCTTATTGACGGCGGTGAGGCTGAAAAAGGCAAAGATGTTGTGGCTTATCTTAAGACGTGCGGGATAACAAAGCTTGATTACATTATAGCAACTCACCAGCACACAGATCACATAGGCGGGCTTATTGACGTTATAAACAGCGACATTGAGGTAAGCAAGATCATTATGCCGAAAATTCCCGATAAGCTTGTCCCGACAAGCCTTACGTATACAAATTTATTAAATGCAATAAAGAACAAGGGGCTTAAGGTAAATGCTGCAAAGGACGAGGAGTTTTCTTTGGGAAGCGTTACCGTGAACACTTTTGCCATGAGCGGTGATTACAGCGACCTTAACAACTATTCGGTAGTGACTAAGATAACTACCAATGCTGGAAAGTTTTTGATTATGGGCGACCTTGAAACTACCGCTGAAAAAGAGCTTTTAAGTAAGAAACAAGATCTTTCTGCGGACGTACTGGCAATGGGACATCACGGCAGCTCGTCTTCAACCGGAAGCAATCTGTTAAAGGCCGTAAACCCGGTATGCGCTGTAATAAGCGTGGGATCGGATAATAGCTACGGACATC
Source organism: uncultured Clostridia bacterium (assembly GCA_947631455.1). Classification (GTDB taxonomy): domain Bacteria; phylum Bacillota; class Clostridia; order Oscillospirales; family Ruminococcaceae; genus UMGS1601. The sequence goes on along the minus strand of CANRLH010000003.1, from coordinate 204,119 downwards.
CTAACGAGGCGGCACTAAAGCGCGTTAAAAAATACACCGACATGATATACAGAACAGATAAAAACGGCAATATCGTTTTTGGCTGCGATTTTAAAAATCTTGATTTGACAGTTGAGAAGGAATAATATAATGAAGTATAGCGTATTGAGCATAAGTGAGGGAATAGTAAAGCTTGAAAGCGAAAATGGAGAAATTGATTTTGTGAGCATTCTGGATATGCCAAAAGACATTCTGGTAAACGATATAATTGAAAAAACTGACAGTCAATGTATAAGGCTTTTGAAAGAAACCGAAGAAAGACAAAAAGAAAACATTGAGCTTCAGGATTCTCTTTGGGAGGAATAGACGGTTATGGAAGGAAATCTTTTGAAGATGCTTGAGGAAAACAAGCATAACTTTTCAAAGGGACACAGACTTATTGCGCAGTATGTAATCGAGCATTTTGACAAATCGGCGTTTATGACCGCTTCAAAGCTGGGAGAAAATGTAGGCGTATCTGAATCTACCGTTGTAAGATTTGCAACTCTTCTGGGCTTTAAGGGCTATCCTGAGTTTCAGAAGAATCTTCAGGAGCTTATGAGAAACAGGCTTACTGCCGTTCAGCGTATGGAGCTTACCGATAACAGGATAGGAGAGGGCGATCTCTTAGAGCAGGTAATGTCGATAGATGTTGATCGAATAAGAGAAACTCTCGGCGGAATTTCAAAGGATGACTTTAACAGAGCAGTTGAAAGAATAGCGAATGCGAATTCTATTTATATTATCGGAAACAGAAGCTCATCGGCACTTGCGTCTTTTAGTGAGTATTATTTGAATCTTATGTTCCCTTATGTAAAGAGAGTCAAGCCATCTTCCGCCAGCGAAATGCTGGAACAGATTATGAGGATCGACGAAAAGGATGTGATCATCGGGTTTTCTTTCCCGAGATATTCCACCCAGACTCTTGCCGGGCTTAAATTTGCACAGGATAAGGGCGCGGGAGTTGTGGCTTTTACGGACTCGGAAAACTCTCCGCTTGCTAAGTATGCTGACTGCCTGCTTTTGGCAAGAAGCGATATGGCAAGCTTTGTGGATTCTCTTGTCGCGCCGTTTTCTCTTTTAAATGCGCTTTTGGTTGCCGTTTCCATAAAGAAAAAGGATATGATCTCAAACAACTTTAAGCTTTTGGAAACGATCTGGGATAAATATAACGCTTACGATACAAGGGAGAAATAGAGTGAGCAAAATCATAATAGTCGGCGGAGGAGCTTCAGGACTTATGGCTGCTGTGAAGTGTGCCGAAAGAGATAATGAGGTCATTGTATTTGAACACGAAAAACTGCTTTGCAAAAAACTTTTGATAACAGGTAAGGGCAGATGCAATCTGACAAACGCAAGCGATGTTGACGACATACTAAAAAATATTGCCAGAAATCCCCGGTTTATGTATTCTTCACTCAATGCTTTTGACGCATATGATACTATGGAGTTTTTTGAAAGCCTGGGTTTAAAGCTCAAGACTGAAAGAGGAAGGCGGGTTTTTCCGCAAAGCGACAAGGCAAGCGATGTTGCCGATGCCTTGATACGAAGGGCAAAGTCTCTGGGCGTGAGATTCGTTTTTGATAACGTAAAGGAAATTCTGGTTTTGTCCGGAAAAGCTCAGGGCGTAAAAACAAGTGATAAAAATTATTTGGCTGACGCTGTTATCGTAGCGACTGGCGGCAAAAGCTATCCAAAAACAGGATCTACCGGCGACGGATACAAGTTTGCAGACAAGCTTGGAATTTCAGTAGTGCCTATAACTCCTTCGCTTGTACCTGTTGAAATTAAAGAGAATTTTATAGGCGAGCTTATGGGGCTTTCTTTGAGAAATGTTACGCTTAAGCTATTCGAGGAGGACGTTAAAAAGCCTGTTTTTGAGGAGCTTGGTGAAATGCTATTTACTCACTTTGGGGTTTCGGGACCTCTGGTGCTTTCATCTTCTGCACATATGCAGGACTCAAAGAGTTATCGGTATGAAATTGACCTTAAGCCGGGACTTGACGAAGGTAAACTTGACACACGACTTTTGCGTGATTTTTCTATGAATACAAACCGAATCATTGCAAACACTCTTACAAAGCTCTTGCCGTCGTCTCTGGTTCCTGCGGTGCTTAAATTGAGCTTGATAAACGGCGATACAAAGGTAAATCTTATTACCAGAGAACAAAGAAAAGCGCTTTTAAAAAATATTAAAGCATTTCCGCTGACAGTACACAGAAAACGCCCGATCGATGAGGCTATAATTACCAGAGGCGGGATCGACACCAGAGAGATAAATCCTAAAACCATGGAGTGCAAAAGGATAAGCTCGCTATACTTTATAGGTGAGGTTTTAGATGTCGACGCTTATACCGGCGGATTTAATTTACAGATCGCTTTCTCAACAGCAAACGCTGTTTCACTTAACTTTTGAAAGGAAGATACAAAATGAGTATAAATGTGGCGCTTGACGGACCTTCCGGTGCAGGAAAGTCTACTATTGCAAAGGCTGCGGCAGAAAAGCTTAAATACCTTTACGTGGATACAGGAGCTATGTACAGAGCAGTAGCACTGTATATTTTGTCAAGCGGCAAAAGCCCTGATGATGAGCAGGAGGTTATTTCTGCGCTTAAAGATATTGACATAAGTCTGATACATACAGACGATGGTCAGAGAATAATTTTAAATGGTGAGGATGTAAGCGACAGGATACGCACGCCAGAGATTTCTATGGCTGCTTCAAAGGTTTCTGCGGTACCCGCGACAAGGGAATTTTTGTTGTCGCTTCAGAAGGATCTTGCTAAGGAAAACAATGTAATAATGGACGGCAGAGATATCGGAACTGTTGTTTTACCTCACGCACAGGTGAAAATTTTCCTCACCGCGTCAAGTGAAGAGCGCGCAAAACGCAGGTATGATGAGCTTATTGCCCGGGGAGAAAGCGTAGTTTACGAAGATATTTTAAAAGATATTGAGCAGCGGGATTACAACGACACACACAGATCGGTTGCGCCTCTTAAGAAAGCTGACGACGCTGTTGAGATAGATTCTACCTGCATTTCGCTCGAAAAGGCGGTCGACAGGGTTATATGGATAATCAAAGACGCCGTTGCGAAAGAATCCCGCAGGGAAGTCCCAAAGGTACGTCCTGTAGTAAAGGGAAGAAAAACGCCTCTTTTTAAGCGCATTGCGCATGAGTTTCTGCGCCTTGTGGCAAAAGCAATATATTATATATACCTTGACCTTCATTTTGAAGGACTTGAAAACGTACCAAAGGACGGCTCTAATATTTTTGCTAGCAATCACAGAAGCTATACCGATCCTATTTTGATTTCCTTAAAGCCAAAGGTTATGTTCTCATTTATGGCTAAAGAGGAGCTTTTTAAGAAAAATATTTTCTTCACGGCAATTATAAGAATTTTCGGTGCTTTTCCCGTTGCCAGGGGAAAGGGTGGCGCAGAGGCCATTGACATGTCGATAGAAAGGCTAAATAAGGGATATAATCTTGTAATTTTTCCCGAGGGTACAAGATCAAAGGACGGAAAGGTTTTGAAGGGAAAAACAGGAGTAGCGCTTGTCGCTGCCATGGCTCAGGTTCCTGTAATACCTGTGGGGATCGTATTTGAAGGAAAATTAAAATTTCGCAGAAAGGTTACGGTGAAATTTGGAAAGCCCATTATTCCTAAAGAAATCGGTGTCGATGATTGTTCTCCTAAAAAGCTCAGAATAATGCGCAACGAAATAATGGCTTCTATTACCGAATTGGTTGAGGGAAATGTTAACAAATTGTAAAATTTTAGTCGCAAGCACTGCCGGATTTTGTTTTGGTGTAGACAGGGCAATGAAAATGGTGTATAATGAACTAAATAACCGAGTAAAAAAGGTTGTTACATTAGGACCCATCATCCATAATCAGAGCGTTGTTTCTGATCTTGAAAAAAAGGGCGTTTTTGCTGTTGACAGCGTTAAAGATGCTGAGGGGTGCGTTGCGGTGATCCGCTCGCACGGCATTTCAAAGTCAGTTTATGACGAGCTTGATGCAATCGGTGCGCAGATAGTTGACGCTACTTGTCCTTTTGTTGCCCGAATACATAATATATGCCTTGAGCATTCGCGCCGAGGATATACAATGCTTATTGCGGGCGACAAAGATCATCCCGAGGTTATTGGCATCAAGGGACACTGTGAAGGAAAGGCTTTTGTTTTTTCGACCGATAAAGAGCTTGAAGAAATTTTTAAGCAGCTTTCAAAGGACGAAAAAATCGCGGTTGTTTCTCAGACCACTTTTAACAAATCCGTGTGGGATGAATTAAAGAATAAAGTGCTTAACGCTTTTGATGATGTTTTGGTTTTTGACACCATTTGCAGTGCTACGGCTAAAAGGCAGAATGAGGCGATGGAGCTTGCAAAGTCTGTGGACATTATGCTAATCGTCGGAGGAAGGCACAGCTCGAACACGCTTAAGCTGAAAGAGGTGTGCAGTCAGTACTGTCGGACATATTTGGTGGAGGATTACAAAGAGCTTTATGATCTTGACTGTTCTAATGTGAAATTCGTAGGAATTTCTGCCGGTGCATCGACTCCGGCGTATATTATCAAGGAGGTAGAAAGGACCATGACTGAGATTCTTAACAATGAGGAGAATTTCAATTTTGAAGAGGCTGTTGAACAGTCCTTCAAAAAAATATATATAGGAGCAAAGCTGACCGGTACGGTAACCGCTGTCAATAAGAGCGAAGCGCTTGTTGATATCGGCGTTAAGAGCACGGGAATAATCCCTGCGTCTGAGATAACAGATGACGTTACCAAAAGGCCCGAAGAGGTTTTAGCAGTTGGCGATACGGTTGACGTTATTGTGTTAAAGACTAACGATCAAGAGGGTATTGTTACTCTTTCTAAGAAGAAAGTTGATGCTATGGTCGGTTTCGAGACTATTAAAAGCGCTAAAGAAGACGGTTCCGTTTTAACGGGAGTAGTCAACAAGGTAGTTAAGGGCGGAGTTCTGGTTTCAACAAACGGTGTAAGTGTATTTATACCTGCCGGTCAGACCGGAATAAATAAAGGCGGCAGTCTTGATGATCTGTTGAAATCAGAAGTTAATTTTAAAATCATAGATGTTGAAGAGAGAAGAAATCGCGCTGTCGGCTCAATTCGTGCGGTACTCAGAGAAGAAAGAGAAAAGGCAAGGGTTGCTTTCTTTGAGACTGCTCAGGCTGGACAGGTGAGAACGGGTACGGTAAAGAGCATTACAGAATACGGTGCGTTTGTTGATCTTGGTGGAGTTGACGGGCTTGTAAGAAAGCCTGATTTGACATGGAAGAGAATAAAGCATCCGTCTGACGCCGTATCAATCGGCGATGAGGTCGAGGTCACTATCAAGGATATAGATGCAGAAAACGGAAAGGTATCTCTCGTGATGAAAAAGGACGAGGATAATCCGTGGACTATTTTCAACAGGAATTTCGGTGTTGGTCAGGAAATAAAGGTTACCATTGTTTCGATTACGTCATTTGGTGCTTTTGCAAGAATAATAGAAGGAATTGACGGACTTATACACATTTCTCAGATCGCTAACAAGAGAGTTGACAATGTTGCTGACTTTTTGGAGGTCGGTGATGAGGTTAATGTAAAGATTACAGAAATTGATGCTGAGCAAAAGAGAGTAAGCCTTTCTATCAGGGCGCTTTTACCTGAAGATGAGGATGAGCCGGCTGTGGCTGAGGATGAGCCGGAAACCGAAAGCGCTGTGGTTTATTCAACAGATGACGAACATCCTGAGAATGACGACGTTGAGGTAATAGAAGAAGTAATTGATGCTTCTCTGTCTGATGAGCCTGCTGAAGACGAATCTGAGGTTAAGGAAGAAGATTAAGATGCAGCCGAAGATGTGAATTAAACGCATCTTAACTCTAAATTACCAAGATAAGCTGTTTCTGTAATACGGTATATAAAAAAATTAAGCCGTATTGTTCTTAAAATATATTTATAAAAATATGAGGGGTAAGTTTTTGCTTGCTCCTCTTTACTTTTTTATCGGGTTGTGGTATACTAATTTTATATAGGTGTTTACTTGTATTTATTAAGTAATGTTATGATAAAAGTGACAGCTAAGTTTTATGTTTGCTTGGTTTAGCTGTCAAATAGATTTTTAGCGTTTAATGGAGCAAGTTTTTTATTTAATTTTTGAAAGGTATTGCTATGAAAAGAGAGGATATGTATTCATCATCGGCAAATACGCCGAGGACAACAAAAAGAAAAGTTAAAAAGCACGGTAAGGCATATAAGGTGATGAAGGTGCTGCTTACGCTCTTACTGTCGGTTTTTCTGATAATTATTATCAGCAGTTCTATTTTGGTAACGGCTCTTACTATTTATATTCTTAACTTTGCAGATACTACATCTTCGATAAGTCTTGAAAATGTTGAGGTTAATTTTACGACCCGTTTTCTGGCGGACAACCCTGAGTATAACAAAGAGGACAAGACAAGCGAACAGTACACATTGTACTATTCGATGTCTAATAACGGCGAAAAGAGAACGTGGGTCGATCTAAGCAATATACCTATGCATGTTCAGGACGCATTTGTTTCTACTGAGGATGCTCATTTCCAAACCCATGACGGAGTGGATTTTAAAAGAACCATGGCGGCTTTCATAAACGTATTTATTCCGATTTATGATAGCAATCAGGGCGGTTCGACAATAACACAACAGGTAATAAAGAATATTACTGGAGATGACGCACAGCTAGGCGGCGAGGGATATGCCAGAAAAATAAGAGAGATCTTCAGAGCTATCAATCTTGAAAAAACGGCAACAAAAAACGATATTTTGGAGGCGTATCTGAACATTATTCCGCTAGGTAACAATGTGTGCGGTGTTCAGGCGGCTGCAAACTATTATTTTTCAAAGGATGTTGCTGATCTCTCTGTTAAGGAGGCTGCTTCGCTAGCGGCTATAGCCCGTGCGCCGACGGTTTATAACCCGGTATATGACTATGATATGAACGTAGGTCGTGCTAACGACTTTATCTTGAAGAATATGCTTGATATAGGTGCTATAACTGACAACGAGTATAAAGAGGCACTTGCTGAGGAACTCCATGTCACGGGAGATCCGGATTTTACGACGGCAGTCGAAAACACTGACAATAAGTATGAGTGCGTAGGTGTTTCTTCATATTATATTGACAGCGCCATAAACGATTCCATTGATCTTATTATGGAAGCTGATGGCATAGATTATGAGGATGCTGAAGATAAGCTTCAGGCGGGAGGATATACCATTTATACCAATGTCGACCTGAATTTGCAGAAGCAGGTCGAAGAGAAGTTTAAAGATCCTCTTAATTTTGCATATTATGTGCCGGATTCTGATCCGTTGAAGGCGGCGTTTATCGCAATGGATTACAGCGGAAACGTAAAGGCTGTTGTTGGTGACCGAGGCGAAAAGACCGTTTCAAGATCGCTAAGTTACGCAACAATGGCAAGGCGTTCGCCCGGTTCTTCGATAAAGCCGATAGCTTCTTATGCACCGGCGCTGGATAAGGATCTTATAACTTATTCGACTTTGTTTAAGGATCAGCCAATCGAGATATTAAACGATGACGGCAAAAAGGAGCAGTGGCCTGTAAACTATTCTGAGGACGGTTATTCCTCAAACTGGTCGTACAACAATTACTTTACTTATCAGATGATCTACAAATCTCTTAATACTGCACCGGCACAGCTCGTTGAAAGGCTTACACCGACTGAGTGTTTTAACTTTTTACAGAACACCATGCACCTATCTTCGCTTGTAGCTGATGAGGACGGTAAAACCGATGATGCTTATTCACCAATGACTGTCGGTGAGTTTACTTACGGTGTTTATCTTGATGAGCTGGTTGCGGCATATCAGATTTTCGGTAATCAGGGAAAATGGTACAGGCCTGCATTTGTTTCAAAAATAGTTGACCGTCTTGGCAATGTGGTTTATGAAAATAAGTATGTTCCGGAGCAGGCGGTTGATTCCTCGACAGGATATGTAATGAACAGGATGATGCAGACGGTCATTACAAATCCTGAGGGTACCGGTAGATATGCTAAGCTCTCAAACGTTGATCTTGTCGGTAAAACAGGTACTTCCGATAAATGGCAGAATCTTACTTTTGTCGGTTGTACGCCGGAGTACGTAAGCGGTGTTTGGATAGGATATGAGCCGTTAGAAGAAATCAACAGGAATTTATATAAGAATATCGGTCAGATATGGAAGAACATTTTTGGCGACGCTGCTGATGCAGGAACTGTAAAGGAATTCTCTATGCCGGATACGGTAAAACAGCTTAAATACTGCAAATCTACCGGCCTTATCGCAGGACAAAACTGCTATAACACAGATATCGGTTACTATAAGGATTCTAATATTCCTGAATATTGTTCGGGAAACCACTACTGATAAATTAAAATGGCTATCTGATTTATTCGGATAGCCATTGATTTAACACAGATAACATCAAATTACTTTTTATCAAAGGGAGGAATAGTTCTATATGAGGATCACCTGTCCGTGTCTGTTTGGACTTGAAAGCGTACTCAGTTATGAGGTTAAGAAAATCGGAGGTGAGAATGTAACCGTAAATGACGGAAGGGTGTCTTTTGACGGCGGTTTTGATATGGTAGCCAGAGCAAACCTTCGTCTTTCAACGGCGGAACGAGTGCTTATCCAGCTCGCAGAGTTTTATGCAGAAAGCTTTGAGGAGCTTTATCAGGGTGTAAAAAATATACCTTTTGAGGATTTTATCGGCATAGATGATGCTTTTCCGGTTAAGGGACATTGTATAAATTCACAGCTTCACAGTGTTCCGGATTGTCAGAAGATAATAAAAAAAGCCGTGGTTGACCGACTGAAGAAGGTTTACAGAAAAACTTGGTTTGACGAGAGTAAAGACACATATCAAATTCAGTTTAACATTATCAAAAATTGCGCATACATTTACCTTGATACCACAGGTGAGGGGCTTCATAAAAGAGGGTACAGAAAAAACTCAAACGACGCACCTATTAAGGAAACACTCGCCGCGGGGATAGTAGATTTTGCAAGGGTAAGAAGTGACAGCATAGTTGTTGATCCTATGTGCGGCTCCGGCACATTTTTGATAGAGTCTGCATACAAGGCTTTGGGGGTCGCCCCGGGTATAAGAAGAAGCTTTTCGTCTGAAGGCTGGGGATCAATGGATAGCTTTGTATGGAAGTCTGAGCGCAAGGCGGCAATTGAATCGATTGTCAAAGACGGCAGTTTTAAAGCATTTGGGTTTGACTATGACGATGCGTGCGTTGATCTTTCACAATCAAACGCAAAAAAGGCAGGAGTTTTTTCAAAAGTTACAGTTAAGCAGCAGGATATAAAAAAGTTTAAGCCTATCGATGGAGCTGTGACAATTTGCAATCCTCCGTACGGTGAAAGGCTTTTGGATATAAAATCAGCAGAGAAAATTTACAGAATAATGGGAGAAAAGCTTAGGCCCGATAAGGACAATCCGTGCTATATCATCTCCCCTCACGAGGAGTTTGAAAGCTTTTTCGGAAAAAAAGCAGATAAGCGTCGGAAGCTTTATAACGGTATGATAAAGTGCCAGCTTTTTATGTATTTTAAGTAAGGTGAGACGTATGCTTTTTGACTTTATGAGAAAAAACGAGTTTGTAAAGGCTGTTGTTGCAATTTTAGGCGGATTTATATACTCGGCTGGTGTAAATCTTTTTATTGTTCCTCATTCTTTTTACACAGGCGGACTTTTAGGTATATGTCAGCTTATCAGAACATTTTTGGTAGACTTTTTAGGTATTTCGTTCGGAAATATTGATATTGCCGGTGTGCTGTTTTTAATTATCAATGTTCCTATGTTTCTTGCGGCATATAAATATATAGGTAAGAGGTTCATATTAAAAACTGCTCTTACAGTGGTGACAATGACATTGTTTTTATCACTGATAGTAGTGCCGGGAAAACCGCTCGTAGAGGATGCTTTGACATCATGCATCATTGGCGCGATCGTATCAGGAATCGGAACCGGCATAATCTTCACAATGACGGCGTCCGGCGGAGGACTTGACATACTCGCGCTTATGTTTTCCAAAAAATATAAGACAATGTCCTTTGGAAAGGTGAACATCGCGGTAAATATAGTGGTGTATGCGATATGTCTATTTACATTTGACATATCCGTGCTTGTTTATTCGGTGATTTACACGGTTTTTTACTCGATAATAGTTGACAAGATGCATCAGCAGAATATAAGTGTTCAGACACTTATTTTTACAAAAAAGGATGCCGAGAAAATCGAAACAGCAATTATGGAAAGCTTGGGAAGAGGTGTGACTTATTGGAGCGGTCACGGCGGATTTACAGGTGAGGATATGAAAATTCTCTGTGTATGTCTTTCAAAGTATGAGATACCGGATCTTAAGAAGATAGTGTATATGGTTGATAAACAGGCCTTTTTTATAGAGCAGGACGGAGTGAAGGTCGAAGGAAATTTTCTTAAAAAGCTTTGATACTATCTCCCTACTTGAATTATCTTTCATATTAAATTGCAGTGCAATTTGTTAATTGAAAACTTTACTTGCAAAAAATTGGCAGGTATGCTATACTTAAATAAACTTAAGATAAAATAACGGAGGTTTTATTATGGAGAGCAGAGCTAATATAATTACTTCAAAAAAGAATAAGAGGGTAAAGATAAGTGTAATTCCGGGTCACTTTGCGACAAACCACTCTCACATTAACTATTACGTGGATATGACGTCTATAAAGACAAGCCATAAAATGGCTAAAGAAGCCGCAAGAGATCTTGCGCTCTATTATACGGGAACACACATTGATACCATAATTTGTCTTGAGGGTACTGAAATGCTGGGCGCCTTTTTGGCTGAAAGCCTTTCAGACTCCGGCATCAACAGAGGTGAGGATATATCGGTTATTACCCCAGAGCTTAACTACAATAACCAAATGATATTCAGAGATAACACACAGAGTAAGATCTGGCAAAAGCAGGTTTTGTTGCTTATATCCTCTGCTTCAACGGGTAAGAGTATCAACAGAGCTATTGACTGCTTAAAATACTATAACGGTAATCTTGCTGCAATTTCCGCAATATTCTCGGCTATTGATGAGTCAAACGGTATATCGGTAAAGTCGATATTTTCTAAGGAGGATATTTCGGGATATTCTACCTCTGTTCCGTCAGAATGTGAGCAGTGCAAGCAAGGAAAAAAGGTTGACGCTTTGGTCAACAGTTTCGGTTATTCAAAGATATAGCTGTAATAAAGCATTAGTTTGTTTATAGTTATTTTGCTAAAAAAATCCCTCTGAGGCTCAACTCAGAGGGATTAAATATTTACCTTTCATCTTCAAAATATACCTTGTGCCAGATAAGGAAGGTGAACACAGTCCATATCTTTCTTGAATAGTCATATTTGTTTGCACGGTGGTCGTCAAGAAGCTTTACAAGAATGTCGGTATTAAAATATTTCTTGCTTGTTTCGCTTAAAAATGCGTTCTTTACAATATTATAGTACTTCTCTTCTTTTAGCCAAACCCTGATCGGTACCGGAAAGCCTAGTTTTTTCTTGTTTGCAGTAAACGGAGGACATGCCTTAAGCGCTGCTACACGCATTGCATATTTTGTATTTTCGTCATTTACCCTGTATCTTACGGGGATACCCTCAGCTACTTTCATGACCTCCTTGTCAAGGAACGGTACCCTAAGTTCAAGCGAATGAGCCATTGACATTTTATCTGCCTTCAGCAGAATATCTCCTGTCATCCACAGGTTAAGGTCGAGATACTGCATTTTAGTTGCAGGCTCCTGATCTTTTACCTTATCATAATACGGCTTGGTTATTTCCTTAGCGTCCGGCGCATCTGTCTTGATTTTTAAAAGCGCCTTGCGCTCCTTTTCAGAGAACATATATGCGTTTCCTATGAATCTTTCCTCTAAGTCTCTTGAGCGGCGAACAAGGAAATTAAGTCCTCTCTTTGCAGGGAGCTTTTCGGCAACAGCGCCGATTGCACGTCTTATGCACTTTGGAACCTTGTTATACAAAGCAGCGTCAGTCGGCTCTTTATATATGGTATATCCGCCGAAGATCTCGTCGGCGCCTTCTCCTGAAAGGACTACTTTTACTTTTTCAGATGCAATCTGACACACGAAAAACAGCGCGATGGCAGCAGGATCTGCAAGCGGTTCGTCCATATGATACTGGATCTTAGCGAGATTGTCCCAGTATTCCTCGGGCGTTATTACTTTTGAGAAATTATCCTTTTTGATAAATTTAGAAAACTCTTTAGCGTATCCGATCTCGTTATACTTTTCGTCCTCACCGAATCCGACAGTGAAGGTTTTATCAACATTTGCGACAGCAGCTACATAGCTTGAGTCGACACCGCTTGACAGAAAACTTCCGACTTCAACATCTGCGATCTTATGAGCCTCAACAGAGTTTTTAAACGTATCTGATATTCTGTTGACCCAGTCCTTAAGGCGCGGCTCATCGTCGGGATCAAAATGAACGTCCCAGTAGCGTTTTACTTTAAGCTTACCATTTGCATAGGTGAAACAATGAGCAGCCGGAAGCTTGTAGACGTTTTTAAAGAAAGTTTCTGTAGTGGGTGAGTATTGGAAAGTGAGATATGTTTCAAGCACGCTTTCATTCAGTTCTTTTACAAAAGCGGGGTGATCAAGAAAGCTCTTTATTTCAGAGCCCCACATGAAAGTATCGCCAAATAGGCCGTAGTACATAGGCTTTATGCCAAAGAAGTCCCTTGCACCGAATATTTCATTTTTCTTTTTATCGTAAATAATAAAAGCAAACATTCCGCGAAGTCTGCCAAGCATGTCTGGCCCCCACTCTTCATAGCTGTGAACCAAAACCTCAGTATCTGACTTGGTTTTGAATGTATGACCGCATTTGATAAGTTCATCCCTTAGAGACTGAAAGTTATAAATCTCGCCGTTAAAGGTTATAACGACCGAGCCGTCCTCATTAAAAATAGGCTGATCGCCGGCAGAAAGATCAATGATAGACAGGCGGCGAAAGCCCATTGCTATGTTTTCGTCAACATACTTACCGTCAGAATCAGGACCGCGATGTTTAATTCTGTCCATCATTTTACCGATAACTATGTTAGCGTCGTTTATTTTATTTGTAAATCCAACAAAACCACACATGATGATGCTCCTTACATACTGAAATATCATACATACAGTATAGCATATTATTTTAAGATGCGCAAGCAAAAATATGTAATTAAGTATACACAATCAGTCTATTATGACAAATTAATGAAATTTTCAAAATAGACTTGCTTAAATCATACCAATCTAGTATAATAGAAAATGATACGAGGTGAAAAAGATGAGTATGATAGACCTTGAAAAGGTGCGTCTGAAGTCGGAAAATGACCAGGAGCAGGGAATTATAAAAGAAGAATATCTGACGGATGAGGATGAAGCTTTTTTGGAATTTCACAAGGCAAGTCAGGACGAATATCATGGCAGAGCAAAATTTAACGGAAAGCTCATTGTGATACTATCTGTTATTATAATTTTCATATTTTTTATTATATATATGTGTACAACGTCGATTTCAGATGTGGTCAAAAAAAATACCGGTGAAAGTGTTGTATCAGCTGAATGTAAAATGTTCATAATTGAGGATAATACATATTGAATAAACGGTTAATAAAATTGGTGTTTTTACAGCAGGTAAAATTTATTTTTTCCTGCTGTTTTTATTTGCGTTAACAGAATATTCACAATATTTTGTTGATAATCGGCGAATCTTGAACGTGTAAAGTGATTTTACCTTCGCTTACAAATCTTCGCTATTTGTGTAAAGGAAAATCACTTTATTTTTTGTGCCCCTCGATCTTTTACTGTAAAGTCGTACAACTTTAGAAAATCTTTTTTGTGCATTTTGTATAAAAAACTCATGGAAATTTGTATATCATTTTGTATTGACAAATTCTTGCAAATACTATATACTTGTGCAAGAAACGAACGAAAACACAAGATATAGTGTTTGAAAATATATTCTGAACGCTAATATCAGTTTTGTTAATAAATTGTTAATTGTAAAATGAGCATATTTTTGGACAGTAATTATGATGGCATGCCGAAATTTCGGCTGTTGTCATCTGACGGAGGACGGTTAAATGATTTTAAAAATACAAAAAAGAGACGGCAGACAGGTTACATTTAATATTGAAAAGATTGCAAACGCCATTTACAAGGCGGCCGAGAGTGTCGGTGAGGCAAATCACGACCGCGCGTTGGTTCTTGCCGGAAAGGTTTGTGATGTTTTAACAGTAAAAGGTTATGAAATTCCTACTGTTGAGCAGATTCAGGATATTGTTGAAGAGGTGCTCATCAGAGAAGGGTATGCGTCTATCGCGAAGAGTTATATTTTATACAGAAGCGAGCGTACACGCGCCAGAACTATGAACACCCGCCTTATGAAAATTTACGAGGATCTCACCTTTAAGTCGGCGGCTGATTATGATTTTAAAAGAGAAAACGCAAATATAAATGCTGATACGCCTATGGGCACCATGCTCAAATACGGTTCGGCCGGTGCAAGGGAGTTCAATGAGCTTTATGTTTTGGATCCGGCTTATGCTAAAGCTCATGCAGAAGGCGATATTCACATTCACGATATGGATTTTCTTTGCCTTACGACTACCTGTACGCAGATCGACTTGAAAAAGCTCTTTGACAACGGTTTTTCTACCGGTCACGGATACCTGAGAACTCCTAACGATATCAGGAGCTACGCTGCACTTGCCTGTATCGCCATTCAGTCAAATCAGAACGATCAGCACGGCGGACAGAGTATTCCAATGTTTGACTATGCAATGGCTGACGGCGTTCGTAAGACATTTATCAAGAGATACAGAGATAACCTAACAAAGGCGCTTGAGCTTAAGTCTGAAGTTGTTGACATAGACAAAATAGTCAAGGAAATCTTTGACAGACTCACCGGGGTGAATGAGATATTCCCCGTACTTGACAACGGCAATGATTATCAGGCGGAGGAGTTTAAGCTTCTTATAAAGTACATAGACAGGGACTTGGCGCAATATCTTCAGAAATACGCGTATGATAAGGCTGTGAAGGAAACTGACAGGGCTACCTATCAGGCGATGGAGGCGCTTATTCACAATCTTAACACCATGAATTCAAGAAGCGGAGCGCAGACGCCGTTTTCTTCTATAAACTACGGAACTGACACCTCAGCAGAGGGCAGGCTAGTGATCAAAAACGTCCTGCTTGCTAACGAGGCCGGCCTTGGTAACGGTGAAACGCCGATATTCCCGATACACATCTTCAAGGTCAAGGAGGGCGTAAATTTCAACGAGGGAGATCCTAATTACGATCTGTTTAAGCTTGCGTGCAGGGTATCTGCAAAAAGGCTTTTCCCGAACTTCTCGTTTATTGATGCGCCGTTTAATCTTCAGTATTACAAGGAGGGTAAGCCCGAAACGGAAATTGCATATATGGGCTGCCGCACAAGAGTTATAGGAAACGCTTATGATCCTGAGCGTGAGATTGTCACGGGAAGGGGAAACTTAAGCTTTACTTCGATTAACCTCCCAAGGCTTGCTATAAAGGCCAAGGGTGATGTTAATAAATTTTTTGAAAGTCTGGACGATATGATGGAGCTTGCAATAGGACAGCTTATGCAGCGCTATAAGATCCAGGCCGCCAAAAAAGTCAGAAATTATCCCTTTTTAATGGGACAGGGCGTCTGGATCGATTCAGATAAGCTCGGTCCCGACGACGAAGTCGGAGAGATTCTCAAGCACGGAACGCTGTCGGTTGGCTTTATAGGTCTTGCTGAAACCTTAAAAGCGCTTATCGGCAAGCATCATGGAGAGGATGCTAGAGCTAGAAAACTCGGGCTTGAGATAGTTGGGCGAATGAGAAACCGTATGGATGAGGAGACAGCCAAAACGGGACTTAACTTTTCTCTGCTCGCAACTCCTGCTGAGGGTCTTTCCGGTAGATTCGTTAAGATGGATAGGGAACTGTTTGGCAAAATTGATGGTATAACAGACAGAGATTATTACACCAATTCTTTTCATGTGCCGGTTTATTACAATATAAGCGCAATTGACAAAATCAAGATAGAAGCTCCGTATCATGCTCTTACAAACGCGGGACATATAAGCTATGTAGAGCTTGACGGAGATCCTATGAACAATCTTTCGGCATTTGAAAAGGTTGTAAGATGTATGAAGGAACTGGGAATAGGCTACGGCTCTATAAACCATCCCGTTGACAGAGACCCCGTTTGCGGATATACAGGCATAATTGGAGATGTTTGCCCGCTTTGCGGAAGAAGAGAGGGCTCGGGCGGTGTTGGATTTGAGAGGATCAGACGTATCACTGGATATCTTGTCGGAACACTTGATCGCTTTAACGACGCAAAAAGAGCTGAAGTAGCCGACCGTGTAAAGCACTCTGTATAGAATTATAATGTTTATCGGGCAGGGGTTTTCCCTGCCTGTTTTTGCGAAAGGTGAAAGTGTAATGAAATTAAGGATCGCGGGTACCGTAAACGATTCAATAGTCGACGGAGAGGGAATACGCTTTGTAGTGTTCGTTCAAGGGTGCATTCATAATTGTCCGGGATGTCATAACCCTCAGACGCATGATTTTTCAAAGGGCAATGAGGTAGATACGGATGATCTGCTTTCAAAAATCAGGGCAAATACCTTGCTCGACGGAGTTACCTTCAGCGGCGGCGAGCCGTTTTGTCAGCCTGAGCCTCTTTGCGATCTTGCAAAAAAGGTAAAAGAGCTGGGGCTTGATATAGTATGTTATTCCGGGTACACATTTGAGGAGCTTATAGAGCAATCTAAAGATAATGTGTATATAAAAAAGCTGCTTGATTTAACAGATATTCTCATTGACGGGCGTTTCATTCTTGAAAAGAGGAATCTGTTGTTAAAGTTCAGAGGCAGTGATAATCAAAGAATTATTGATGTAAAAAAATCGCTTGAGTCAAAAACCGTAGTTGAGTGTGATTAGTGTTTATTTATGATTTTAATGTAATTCAGAGGGCATTTTTTATTTGCCCTCTCTTTTATTGCGTCAACTCTTGAAATTATTGTCACTATATGATATAATCATTTATGTATACACAATATATTATGGGCTTTGGAGGAAAACTGTGGAATTTAAGTCTATATCTTGTGCGTTTGAGAGTCTGGACCTGAATATGCTCAAAGATGCGGTAAAAACTAAATATAATGACGCAACACCTTTGTGTTATCTTCATTCGTACGGCTGTCAGCAAAACGTCTCTGACGGCGAAAAGCTTAAAGGACTGATTGCAAAAAGCGGTTTTTCTTTTACTTCTGATGATGCGTTAGCTGATCTTATTGTAATAAATACTTGCGCTGTAAGGGAAAATGCGCACGAACGGGTTTTCGGAAGACTGGGCGAGCTTAAGCATTTGAAGGAGAAGAACAAAGACCTTATAATATGCGTGTGCGGGTGTATGGCACAGCAAAAGCACGTCGCTGAGAAGATAAAGGAATCTTATCCTCACGTATCACTTGTGTTCGGCACATTTGCTTACAGTGATTTTTACAAAATGCTGTATGAAGTCATAGTAAGCGGAAGGCGTGTTTTTAATATTGAAGAAAAGCAAAGTGAAATAGCTGAGGATGTTTTTCAGGTGCGTTCAAGCGACTTTAAGGCATATGTTTCTATAATGTATGGCTGCAACAATTTCTGCACATACTGTATTGTGCCGTATGTCAGGGGAAGAGAGCGCAGCAGGACAGTTGACGCTGTGGTTGACGAGGTCAAAGGACTTGTAAGAGACGGATATAAAGAGATAACTCTGCTCGGTCAAAACGTAAACTCTTACGCTTATGGTTTTCCGGAGCTTTTGCGAAGGCTGAACGACATTGAGGGGGATTTCTGGATAAGGTTTATGTCTTCACACCCTAAGGATGCAACAAATGAGCTGATCGATGCAATAATTGACTGCGATAAGGTTTGCAGTCATCTGCACCTTCCTGTCCAGAGCGGAAACGATGAAATTCTTCAAAGGATGAACAGGCGCTATACTGTCGATAAATATCTTGAAACGGTGGAATATGCAAGGAAGCGTTGCGGTGACTTTTCGTTTTCGACTGATATAATCGTAGGCTTTCCGGGAGAAAGCTATGAGCAGTTTTGCGACACAAAGGCGCTTCTTGAAAAGGTGAAGTTTGACAACGTATATTCATTTGTCTACTCAAAAAGAGAGGGGACAAAAGCGGCAGAGCTTGAGGACAAGGTATCAGTTAAGCAGAAAGGTCTTTGGTTAAGGGAGCTTTTGCTTATGCAGCATGAGATCACTGAGAAATGGCTTGGGCGATTTGTCGGAAAAACGCTTAAAGTCCTTGCGGAGAGCGCCAAAAAACAGGACGGTTTATTAACCGGACATAGCTATGAGAATATAATAGTTGAATTTGAGGGAGATAAAAAGCTTATCGGTAGCTTTGTAAATGTAAAAATAACAAATGCCTTGAACTGGGCTTTATTCGGTGAAATCATCAGATAAATAATTTTTAAAGGAGATTTTTATATGACTGTAATTGAAAAGACAAGAGAGCTTGGAAAGCTGTTGCAGGAGAGCGAGGAGTATAAGACCTATATTGATGCGAAGCGCGTAAATGATACGGACACAGTGCTTCAGAATATGATAGGCGAGTTTAACATTTTAAGAATGAAGCTTAATCAGGAGATGTCAAAACAGGATAAGAACGCCGACGAAATGAAGCGTTTAGACGGTGAAATCAAAGAGCTATACGGAAAGATCATGTCAAACAGAAGCATGGCGGAATACACCGCGGCAAGTGAGAAGATGGAAAAGCTTGTAAACAGTATAAACTACATCATTTCACAGGCGGTAAACGGAGAGGATCCCATGACATGTCCTGAAACTGCGCCCAGCTGTTCGGGAAGCTGCTCGACCTGCGGTGGCTGTCACTGATTTATTCTTGCAAAAGATTGGAAGTGAGTTTTTAAATGCTTAGGCTTAGCGATCTTGATCTGAGTGTCCTGTCGCCGATGATGAGGCAGTATGTCGAGGTGAAAACCAAGTATCCGAGACATATAGTTTTCTTTCGTCTGGGCGATTTTTATGAGATGTTTTTTGAGGATGCCATTCTTGCTTCTAAGGAGCTTGAGCTCACTTTGACGGGAAGAGACTGCGGGCTTGAAGAACGCGCGCCTATGTGCGGCGTTCCTTATCATGCCTGCGATATATATTTAAAGCGACTTATAGAAAAAGGCTTTATGGTGGCAATATGCGAGCAGACCGAGGATCCTGCCTTAGCTAAGGGAATAGTCACCCGGGACGTGATAAGAGTTGTCACTCCAGGAACGCTTACTGAAAGCACTATGCTTGATGAAAGCTCAAACAATTATCTGTGCACTATTTACGGAAAGGATAAGGTGTATTCACTCTGTTTTGCAGATATGTCTACGGGTGAAGTGCATCTTTTTTCATTTTCCGGGAAAAACGCAAAAGGAGATATTATAAATGAGCTTTCGCGTTTTTCGCCCGTTGAGGTGCTTACTAATTTAAGTGATAAGGCGCTTGGAGAAATTTCACTTTTTGTAACAGACAAGCTTCACGCTTTTGTGCAGAAGCTGCCTGAAGAAATGTTTTCTGTCAGCAAGAATACCGAGAGCGTTTTAAAACAGTTTTCGGCTGATAACTTCAAACAAATCGGTGTCGATGAAAACACAGCGGAAGCAAGCTGTGTTTGCTGTACCTTTGCTTATATTGAGGACACTCAGAAGACTGCGGCGGGACGCTTTTCGTCGATCATACGGCACGATACAGAGCCTCTTATGTCCTTGGGATTTACCGCGAGAAGAAATCTTGAGCTTGTTGAGACGCTCAGAAACAAAGAGAAAAAGGGGTCTCTTTTATGGGTGCTTGACTATACAAAGACCTCAATGGGAAGAAGAATGCTGAAAGCCTGCATTGAGCAGCCGCTAATAAATCCTGTAAAGATAATGGCACGTCTTGACGCTGTTGAAAGTTTTGTAAATAATTCTGTTTTGCTTGACAGACTTAAAGAAAACTTAAGCGGTGTTTATGATATTGAACGGCTTATGACAAGGGTCGTTTATAAAAGTGCAAATCCAAGAGACATAAAATCACTTTCGCAATCGGTCATGTGTCTGCCGAAAATCAAGGAATGCCTTTGTGAATTTGACTGCGCGCTTATCAGGGAACAAAACGAAAACATATATCCTTGTGAGGAAATATCAAATCTGATAGAAAACGCAATAGTCGATGAACCTCCTGTTTCCGCCAAAGATGGGGGAGTAATAAAAGAAGGCTTTAACGATGAGCTTGACAGCTTAAGAAGCATAGTGACAAACGGCAGGGAAATTTTAGACTCGATAGCCCAAAAAGAAAGAGAAAAGACGGGCATAAAGAAACTCAAGATCGGATATAACAGGGTCTTCGGTTATTATATAGAGGTAACAAAGTCCTTTATCGGCAATGTTCCTGATTATTACGTGAGAAAGCAAACACTTGCAAACTGTGAAAGATACGTTACTGAAGAGCTTAAAGACGCTGAGAACATGATAGTGGGCGCAAGTGATAAGGTCATAAAGCTTGAGCAGGATATTTTTTCTGAGGTAAGAGATTATATTGCAACTTTTCTTGACAAGGTTCAAAAAACTGCGTCCGCAATTGCTTTTACTGATGTTTTATGTTCTTTTGCAACTGCCTCGGTCAATAACGGCTATACAAAGCCTGAGATTTCTGTGGACGGCGTCATTAACATCAAGAATGGAAGACACCCTGTTGTTGAACTTATGCAGACAGATGAGATGTTTGTGCCAAATGACGCGTATCTTGATCTGACTGATAACCGAATGTGCGTGATCACCGGACCTAATATGTCAGGAAAAAGCACTTTTATGCGACAGGTGGCGCTTATTACTCTCATGGCGCAGATAGGGTGCTTTGTCCCGTGCGATTATGCAAAGATCTCAGTGGTCGATCAGATATTTACCCGCGTAGGTGCTTCCGATGACCTCACAAGCGGGCAGTCAACCTTCATGGTGGAAATGAGCGAGGTCGCTGATATTGTCAGTCACGCGACTAAAAACAGCCTTGTGATTCTTGATGAGGTGGGCAGAGGAACTTCAACCTCTGACGGCCTTTCTATCGCTCGGGCAGTTGCTGAATATCTTGCACGAAGTCCAAGACTCGGCTGTAAGACGCTTTTTGCAACTCACTATCATGAGCTTATTGAGCTTGAGGGCACAGTTCCGGGAGTTAAAAATCTAAGCGTGGCAGTCAAGCAGACCGGCGGAGGCATAAGGTTTTTAAGAAAGATCGTATCAGGCGGTGCGGATGAGAGCTACGGAATAGAGGTTGCTAAGCTCGCGGGGCTTCCGAGCGCAATAATCAACCGTGCGAACGAGCTTCTTGAGCAGTTTGAGAAAAGCGGAAATGAACCTCAAAAGCCTTATGAAAGCACGGAGCAGATAAGCTTTGGTATGATGAATGAGAAAAAGGCTGCGGAAATTTTGAGGAGAACAAATCTGGATGAGATTTCAGATGAGGAGTTAAGACCGTTTGTGAGCAACTTATTAAAATACATAAATTAAGGAGCATTTATGGCGAAGATAAAGGTTTTATCTAAAGAAATATCTGAGCTTATAGCCGCGGGTGAGGTTATTGATCGACCGTCTTCGGTTATAAAGGAGCTTTTGGAAAATTCCATTGATTCGGGTGCGACTAATATTACTGTTGAGATAAAAAACGGCGGTCGCACGTATATGAGAATAACCGACAACGGCTGCGGAATCGCGAAAGAGGATCTTCCTACTGCTTTTCTTCGTCACGCAACGAGCAAGATAAGTGATAAAAGTGACCTTAACAGTATTTCATCACTTGGATTCAGAGGAGAAGCGTTGGCGTCAATTTGCGCGGTATCGAGGGTTTCGGTTTTGACAAAGCGGCCTCAGGATGCGTTGGGTTCACATATTATAAACGAGGGTTCTGATGTAAAGCTTTTTGAGGATTCAGGCAGTCCTGACGGCACGACCGTTGTAGTGCGCGATTTATTCTTTAACGTTCCCGCGAGACTTAAGTTTTTGAAAAAGGATGTGACAGAGGGTAATGTGACAGCGGCTATTATCAATAAAATAGCTTTGTCGCATCCATCAATATCGTTTAAGTTTATAAGAGATAACAGACAGGAGCTTATTACCGCAGGCGACGGAAGTTTATTTTCTGCAATTCACGCGGTTTTCGGGAAAGACTTTGCAGAAAGTCTCCTCAAGGTCAGTTACAGCCAAAACGGTGTAAGTGTCAGCGGATATATAATCAAGCCGCTTATGGCAAAGAGCAAAAGAAATTTTCAGAACTTTTTTATAAACGGCAGATACATAAGATCGGTCACCTGTATGGTGTCTCTTGAGGAGGCATATAAAAATCAGATCATGACGGGTAAATTTCCTGCATGTGTTTTGATGGTCGATGTTGACCCGTCTCTTGTGGACGTAAATGTTCACCCTGCGAAAGCTGAAGTCAAGTTTCAAGATGAAAAGCTTATTTACGACGCGGTTTACTTTGCTGTGAAAAACGCGCTTATGAGTGAAGAAACGCCAAGGGAGCTTAACAATGAAAGCGCCAAGCACTTTTCTCAGACTCAACTTTACGGATTTAAGCCGGATAAAGGGGTCCAGACGGTTTTAACTCAAAATGACGGAGATATATTAAAGCGGTTTGAAAAAAAGCCTTTTGAGCGTGTAAAGGCACAGCCAAAGGAAGATTTTTTTACATCGGCGCATCAGTCCGATCTATCTGAACGGCCTATGCGTTCCGGAACTCTGAACTCGATTAAGAAAGAGTACAAGGTTAATTATTTATATAATGGCAAAGATCAGACAGATGAGACAGAATTTGACAAATTGAAAGCTCCGGCAGGAAGAGAGTTTAAGTATATAAACGAGGACAACCTTAAGAAAAAATCAGACTCTGAACAAAATAACACAGTCGACGAAAGGGAAGAGACGGTAACAAAGGTTTTAGGCGAGGTTTTTGACACATATATAGTGTGTCAGCGTAACGACGATATGTATTTAATAGATAAGCACGCTGCGCACGAGAGAATAAACTTTGAAAAGATCAAAAAGAGCGTTACAGAGCTTGACAGTCAGATGCTGATTTCTCCCATTAATGTTCTTTTAAGCTTTGAAGAGCATGACGCTCTTATTGCGAATTCGGATAAGGCAAAAAAGCTGGGCTTTATAATAGAGGACGCAGGTGCTCCGTTTGTCAACGCTCTGGGTATCCCCGTCGTGATAAACGGTGAGGACGCGGAGGAGGCTGTCAGCGAGCTTGCGAAAAACTTTGTGAGTTTAAAGGTATCTCCTCAGCTTGATATTCTGGACGAGCTGTGTCACTCGATAGCCTGCAAAGCGTCGATCAAGGGCAACATACCGTCGGATATTTTAGAGCTTGAAGCGCTGTGCCTTGACGTTTTTGATGAAGATCTGACAAAATACTGTCCGCACGGCAGACCGATTTTTGTAAAGCTGTCAAAAAGAGAGATCGAAAAGCTTTTTAAAAGGATAGTTTAGGATATAGTATGAATAAAATACCTGTTATCGTTGTGCTCGGACCAACAGCGTCCGGAAAAACAGCTCTAGCAATTGAGCTTGCGAAGGCTTATGGCGGTGAGATAATTTCCGCAGATTCTATGCAGATATATAAGGGAATGGATATTGCCACGGCAAAGCCTTCAAAAGAGGAGTTGAGCTCAGTGCCTCACCACCTGATAGGCTTTCTGGAGAATGATAAAAGCTTCAGCGTGGCGGATTATGTGTCTGCTGCCTCCAAAGTAATACAAAAGCTGCACTTAATAGGAAAGCTTCCCATTATTTGTGGTGGAACGGGGCTTTATATAGATTCGCTTATTGACAATGTAAAATTTGACGACACAGCGGCCGACATAAATATCCGGCAAAAATATCTGAGAATAGCCAAGGAAAAGGGAAATCACTATCTGTGGGAGATGCTGGAAAGCGTTGACAAGGAGTCAGCGGAAGCTATTCACGAAAATAATGTTAACAGAGTGGTAAGAGCTCTTGAAGTATATAAAGTGAGCGGAAATAAGCTGTCAGATTCAAAAGCGCAAAGCAAAAAAGAACCGTCTCCGTATAAGCCGTATATGATAGGTCTTAACTTTAGCGACAGGGCAATGCTTTATAAGAGGATAAACGACCGTGTTGACAAAATGGTCGCTCGTGGCCTTGTTGACGAAGCAAGGGAGGTCTACGGCTTAAGCGATAATATGAAAACGGCATATCAGGCCATAGGCTATAAGGAGCTTGTACCTTACTTTTCAGGAGAGTGCGATCTGCCTTCTGCAATTGAAAAAATCAAGCAGGAAACACGTCGGTATGCAAAGCGTCAACTGACATGGTTTAGGCGAGATTCACGAATTCATTGGATTTATTGCGATGAATTTGACAATATAGAAAAAATTTCAGAAAAAATTCAAAAAGATATAGCCAAAACGGATTTTTTGTGATACAATTAAATGTGTATTTATGTTTTGCGTGATCGACGGAACATTGCACTTTGAGAAATCAAAGAAAGGATGAACAAAATGAATAAGGCAATGAATTTGCAGGATGTTTTCCTTAATCAGGCGAGAAAAGAGAAAGTTCCCGTAACAGTTTTCTTGGTAAACGGATTTCAGTTTAAGGGCCTTGTAAACGGTTTTGACAGCTATATTGTGATCATGGACTGCGACGGTAAGCAAAATGTGGTGTACAAGCATGCGATTTCAACTATCGCACCGTCAAGGCCGATAAATATTCTGGATTCGGGCAACAGCAATCAGTAAGCGGACGGGAGTAGCAAATGAATTCGGTAACCATCAAGGTAATGGCTGTTGTTCTTTCCGTTTTCGTCCTGCTTATGGTCGGAAGTCAGCTTGTTTACTCACTGAGGGATTCAAGGGAGACTGAAGAGGCAATTTTATATACGGTTGATGAAAATAAATCCTTTAAAGGAATGTTTGTTAGGGACGAAAAGGTCATTCAGTATTCAGGAGAAGGCGTTTTGGAGTTCAACTGTACGGATGCTTCTAAGCTTTCAGAGAATTCGGTTATCGCAAATGTTTATGAAAATGAAGATCAGATATACTGCAAAAAACAGGTAGAAAAGCTTACTTCTTTAAAAAACGACTACGAAAAAGCGCAGAATCCCGGTACTTCAAACAGCGTTCAGACTGAGGTGCTGAGAGATAAAATAAATCAGCAGTATATGTCGCTTGTAAGGGATTGCGACGATGGTTTGTATGGTGATGTTTACTCCGCAAGGAAGGAGTTGACATATCTTCTTAATATAAACAACATTCTGACCAGGAACACGGTGGATTTCAGTTCTGAAATAGAAGCTCTGGATAAAGATATAGCGGATTATTCTAACAGGTGCGCCGCTCCCATAGATACTGTTATGGCTTCAGAATCGGGCTATTTCGCTTCAAAGCTTGACGGTTATGAGGGCATGATATCGGTGAAAGACATTGACAATCTGACATATGAGCGTGTGCAGTCACTGTTTTCGGCGGAACCGAATGTTACACAAAACGCCATTGGAAAAGTAATAGACGGATACGCAGCCAAGTTTATAGGAATAATAGATAAAACAAACAAATTCGTTGAGCTTAATCTTATGCAAAGCAATTCGCTCAGTGTGCGGTTCAGTTCTTCTGACCGAGTATACACCATGAGCGTTGACTCAATAAGGCCCATAAACGAAGATGAAAGCAAGTATCTTATTGTTCTTGATTGCAGTCAGCTTGATAAAACGCTGCTTCAGAACAGGTTTGAGAATATTGAGATTATCTTTGATGAATACACGGGCATAAAGGTACCCAGAGGCGCAATCAGATTTAAGGACGGCGTAAAAGGCGTATATACGATTTTGGGCCAGGAGATAACGTTTAAGAAAATAGACGTTGTTTATGAGGGGGACGATTACGTTCTTACCAGTCAGACATCTGACGAGGATTATCTGCTTTTGTACGATCAGATACTTGTCGAAGGGGTTGAAAAGGATGACGACTGATTTTAGCAGTGATAAATTTCAATTTGTTGTTGAAAACTACAGGGAAATATGTTATAATATACAGAATGCAAAAGTAAAATACGGCAGAGAATCGGAAAATGTCGAAATTATGGCAGTTACAAAGACTGTTGCGCCTGAGATCGTCAATGCCGCGATAGACTGCGGAGTTACTCTTTTAGGTGAGAACAGGGTACAGGAATACACGGCAAAAAAAGACTTTTACCGTCCTTGTGATGTTCATTTTATCGGACATTTGCAAACCAACAAGGTCAAGTACATCATAAATGATGTGAAAATGATCCAGTCGGTCGATTCAGTTAAGCTCGCAGGTGAGATAAGCAGACTTGCTGTAAAAAACGGCAAGGTTATGGATATTCTCATTGAAGTCAATATCGGCGATGAACTGAGTAAGAGCGGTGTTGATAAGCGTGTTGCCTTGCCGCTTATATCTGAGATTTCATGCCTGCCCGGCGTCAGGGTCAGAGGGCTTATGGCGATCCCGCCGATTGGGTCGCGCGATGAGATTTATCTGAAACTTAAGGATTTGTTTGAAAATATAAAGAGTGAAGATATTCCGGGAGTGAGTATGGATATACTTTCAGTCGGAATGTCGGGAGATTATGAGATGGCTGTGAAGTACGGATCTAATCTTGTAAGAATCGGAACCAAGCTCTTCGGGGCGAGAAAATATATGGAGGTTTAACTATGAGTGTAATGCAAAGCTTTAAAAATTTATTCGTTGGAACAGACGAAACAGAAGAGGATCTTTCTCCTGTTTACGACGGCAGCGTACAGGCTGTTGATCCTGCGGCTGACAAGAGAAACAGAGAGGTAAAAATAGCCGCTACTACTACGCTTCAGATTGTGCTTGCAAGGCCTGCTGACTTCAATGAGGTGAAGTCGATCGGAGACGATCTTAATGCGCAGAAAACAGTTTTGCTTAATCTTGAAACTGTAAAGGCTGAGGACGCAAAGAGAATTCTTGACTTTTTGTCGGGAGTAGCATATGCAAACGGCGCTGACATTAAAATGATGGCTCAGAAGACATTTGCTATAATGCCAAGAAATGTCGGATTTTCCGGTGTTGACCTTATGAGTGAGCTTGAGAATAACGGATATAGCTTCTGATGAACAAAGGTAATCTTTCATTTCTCGGTGAACTGAGCGATGAAGATAGGCTTTTTATAAACCGTATATTTGATCTGGCGCGATATGCTAAAGAAAAGTACACACCAAGGTTTTCTCACTTTTTAGATCAGAGACAGCGCTTTCTTGCCGAAAACGCACTTTTATCTGATCGTGTGGATAATTTTATATTCTTCGGCGGATACGAAGCTGCTCAAAGAGTTATGCTGGGGGTTTTTCCGGAGTATTCAGAGCCTGACAGTTCAGAATTTCCGATTTTACCTGTTACCTTTACCTATCGCAGGGAAGACAGACTTTCCCACAGGGATTTTTTAGGAAGTCTTATGGCGCTTAATATAAAGCGTGATACTGTCGGAGATATTATTGTATCAGAGGGTAAGTCCTGCGTTTTCCTTGACAAAAAAATGCACTACACTGTTATAAATGAGATCACAAAGATAGGCAGGGTCGGAGTGAAAATTTCGGACGGCTTTGACGAGTCTGTAGCTTATGAGCAAACTTTTACGCAGATCAAGGGGACTGTCTCAAACGTCCGGCTCGATTGCATAATATCTCTTGCTTTGGGTCTCAGCAGGGAAAAAGCCTCTGAGCTTATAAAGAATACGGGAGTTAGTATTGATTACCGCCTTGTGACCTCTCCTTCAACACAACTTGATGAAGGTAAGATTTTTTCGGTTAGAGGTTACGGAAAATATAAATTCGACAGGATATGCGGTTTTACACGTAAAAACCGTGTTACAGTTGTAATTAACAAATATGATTAGGAGGACACGTAAATGCTTAGTCCAAGAGACATCGCTGAAAAGCGTTTTGAAAAGGGAACCTTCGGATACAAGCCCGAAGACGTTGACGCATACCTTCTTGAGGTATCAAAGCTTGTCGAAGCATTGGTTGCTGAGAATGAGGAGAGCGATGAAAAAATAATTAAGCTTGTTGAGAAAATAAACGAGTATAGAAACGACGAGGAAGCTATTAAAGAGGCTTTGCTGGGTGCGCAGAAGCAGGGACATCAGGTGTTGACTGATGCTCAGGAGAAGGCGGACAAGATGATTTCCGATGCCAAGGCAGAGCAGGAAAGAGTTTCTCGTGAGAGCGCGGAGCAATGCGACAGGATCGTTCGTGAGCACAAGGCAAAATGCGAGAGGATAATAAAGGAAAACACGGAAAAGACCGAGTATAAAATAAAGACAACCAAACTTCAGGCTGAAAAGGAAGCAGAAAATCTTGAAAAATTAAAGCTTGAGGTCACAAGATTTAAGGCAAAGCTTACAGAGCTTTACAATAAACAGCTCAAGCTTATTATGGAGCTTCCGGAAATCACAGAAGAAGATATTGAAAAGATAATTAAGCAAAAAGAGGAAGAGGCAAAGCAGCTTGAGGAGAGCAGGGCTATCATCAAGGCTGCCGAGGAACTTAAGAATTCTCAGCCTGCAAAACCGGAAGAGGCATTTCCGTATGAGGGAAATACATATGCCCCGGAGGATACTCACTTTAGCGACCTGAAATTCGGAAAAAACAACTAACATAAGGGAGAAGACTTTAAATGTCACAGGACTACAACAAGACTTTGAATTTACCGCAGACGGATTTCCCGATGAGGGGAAATCTTCCTCAGAGAGAGCCCGAGATGCTTTCTAAGTGGGACGATGAGAGACTTTATTATGAAATGATCAAAAACAACGAGGGCAAGCCATCGTATATTCTGCACGACGGACCTCCGTATGCAAACGGCGATATACACTTGGGCACTGCGCTTAACAAGGTCTTGAAAGACATAATAGTAAAATATAAGAATATGAGCGGCTGCTGTTCGCCGTACGTACCGGGCTGGGATACCCACGGACTTCCTATTGAGCTTAAGGCGATGAAATCAATAGGAGTGGAAAACGGTGCTATTCCTGCGCCCGAACTTAGAAAGCACTGCAAGGATTTTGCGCTTTCATTTGTAGAAAATCAAAAAAAGCAGTTCAAGCGCCTTGGTGTTTTGGGCGATTTTGACGATCCTTACCTTACTCTTAAGCCTGAATTTGAGGCAAGGCAGGTCAAGGTATTCGGCGAAATGGCGAAAAAAGGTTATATTTATAAGGGACTTAAGCCGGTATACTGGTGTCCGGAATGTCAAACTGCTCTGGCTGAAGCTGAGATCGAGTACTCTGATGATCCGTGTCACTCAATTTATGTAAAATTCAAGGTTTCAGACGATAAGGGTGTTTTTTCGTCGCTTGGAATTGACCTGGACAAAACATTTTTCGTTATATGGACGACCACCACATGGACATTGCCTGGCAATCTGGCGATATGTCTGGGCCCTGATTATGAATACACGGTAGTTAAAGCTTCTAACGGTGAAAACTACGTTATGGCTCAGTATCTTGTTCCCGCTACTATGGAAGCAGCCGGCATAAGCGAATACAGCTGCGAGGGAACTTTTTTAGGCAGAGAGCTTGAGGGGATAAAGACGGAGCACCCGTTTATGAACCGTCCGTCGCCAGTCATCATAGGTGACCACGTTACGCTCGACAGTGGAACAGGATGTGTTCACACGGCTCCCGGATACGGTGTCGAGGACTTTGAGGTTTGCAAAAACTACAGCGATATAGGAATTGTTGTCGGTGTTGACGGCAAGGGCGTACTCACTAAGGAATCGGGTATGTTCGAGGGTCTTAAGACAGATGAGGCTAATAAGGTTATCGCAAAGCATCTTGAAGAAACAGGAGCGCTTTTTGCCCTTGAGGAGATAGAGCACCAATACCCGCATTGCTGGAGATGTAAGTCTCCCGTGCTTTTCCGTGCTACGGAGCAGTGGTTCTGCTCGGTAAACGATTTCAAGGAAGAGGCAGTTAAGGCTATAGAAAGTGTTGAATGGATCCCGGGTTGGGGTGAAGACAGAATAAAGGGAATGGTTATGGACAGATCTGACTGGTGTATTTCCCGTCAGAGAACATGGGGAGTACCTATTCCGATCATCTACTGCAAGGATTGTCACAAGCCAATAGTTACCGAGGAAACGATAAATGCTATATCTGATCTTTTCAGGAAAGAGGGATCAGACGCTTGGTATACACGTGATGTTTGTGAGTTTATACCGGACAGCGTAAAGTGTGATTGTGGCTGCGGTGAATTTGAAAAAGAAATGGACATAATGGATGTGTGGTTTGACAGCGGAGTTACACACACCGCAGTTCTGGACGAAAGGGAAGAGCTTTCCTCTCCGGCTGATTTGTATCTTGAGGGCGCGGATCAGTACAGAGGTTGGTTTCAGTCGTCACTGCTCACATCGGTTGTGTGCAGCGGCAGAGCGCCTTATAAGGCTGTTTGCACGCATGGCTGGGTAGTTGACGGACAGGGAAAGACCATGCACAAATCCCTT
The DNA here is from genome assembly GCA_947631455.1 of uncultured Clostridia bacterium. GTDB lineage: Bacteria > Bacillota > Clostridia > Oscillospirales > Ruminococcaceae > UMGS1601. The sequence continues at coordinate 173,441 of CANRLH010000003.1, read as the reverse complement.
GGAAACGGAATCGAACCAAGCGAGATAACAGAAAAATACGGAGCTGATATTTTAAGACTTTGGGTAGCCTCAAGCGATTATCATTCTGATATAAGAATTTCAAAGGATATATTGTCTCAGCTTTCTGACGCATATAAGAAAATCAGAAACACTGCGCGCTTTATTCTGGGTAACCTATCCAATGCAAACGGATTCGACATTGACAAGGATGCGGTTTCAGACGATGAGCTTTTAGAACTTGATAAATGGGCAATGCTTAAGCTTGACGAGCTTATTGAAAAAGTAAAGGCAGCTTACGAGGCTTTTGACTATCATATAGTTTTTCACGCTATTCACAATTTCTGCGTTACAGATATGTCAAACTTCTATCTTGACATCATAAAGGACAGACTTTATTGTGAAAAGGAAGACAGCGTTTTGAGGCGCGCTGCACAAACGGTAATGTATAGAATACTTTCTGCGGTTTCACGCCTTGTTGCGCCTATTTTGTCCTTTACGGCTGACGAGATATGGAGTTATATACCTCATTCAAAAGATGACAACACAAAGAGCATTTTCCTAAATGAAATGCCAAATCCTTCTGGAATTTGTGTGTCAGATGATTTCAAGAGCAGATGGGAGCTTATTTACGCTCTCAGAGATGACGCTAAAAAGGCTCTTGAAATAAAGAGAAACGATAAGATCATCGGAAAATCCCTTGAGGCTGATATCGAGATTTACGCTGATGGAGAAATGCTCAACAAGATAAACGCTGTAAAGGAGTTTCTGCCGGAGGTATTTATCGTATCAAAGGTTGAAGTTTTAAGAGGAGAAGGCGAGTTTGCCGGCGATATTGAAGGCGTTACAATGAGCGTCAAGAAGGCTGGCGGAGAAAAGTGCGAAAGGTGCTGGTCTTATTCAGAAGAAGTCGGTCAGGACAGCGAGCATCCCACTCTCTGCGCAAGATGTGCTAAGGCGATAAAGTGACATTAAAGGTTTGACGGCATTTTGCAGATATAAATTTTTCATAAGTTGTCGGAGTTTTCGGCAACTTATGTTTAAATAAGGAGAGAAAATGATAGCTTTATCAGTTGTTATTTTAATTGCGCTTGTCAGTATAGACCAGGTAATTAAATTAGTTGTCGTCAATAATATTGTTGTCGGCGGCACGGCATTTTCGTTATCACTTGGAGATTTTGATGTATTTTCCATAACTCACGTAAGAAACAAGGGCGCCGCGTGGAGCATTTTAGAGGGCAGGACAGTCCTTCTTATAGCAATTGCAGTTGTTGCTGTTTTGATCGTACTTTATTTGATATTCAAGAAAAAAATAAGGTCTTTTATAGGAGTAATCTCTTTAACGGCAATGATAAGCGGTGGAATAGGCAATATGCTTGATCGTATAAGGCTAAACGAGGTCGTGGATTATATTAAAGTTGATTTTATCGACTTTCCCGTTTTTAACTTTGCGGATATTTGTGTTGTTGTGGGGGCAATATGCTTCTGCACATGGCTTATTGTTGACGATATCAAGGCGAGAAAACAAAAAGGTAATGGGCTTAAATGAGAACTCTTGATTTTTCTGTTGATACTGGAGGCGAGGGAGTAAGAGCGGATAAGTTTTTATCCTGTTGTCTTGAAGAAATGACTCGCTCATCCATTCAGAAGCTGTTTGAAAGCGGCAACGTACTGATAAACTTAAAGGCGGCATCAAAGAATACAAAGTTAAAGATCGGGGATATGCTCACAGTAACTGTGCCTGATCCTGAAGAACTTGACATCAAGCCTCAGAACATTCCGCTTGATATAGTTTATCAGGACGAAGAGTTGTTGGTCGTGAATAAGCCAAAGGGTATGGTAGTTCATCCCGCCCCGGGAAATTATGACGGCACGCTTGTAAACGCTCTTATGTATCACTGTAAGGGGAAGCTTTCGAGCATCAATGGCGTTATACGTCCGGGAATCGTACATAGAATTGATAAAAATACAAGTGGTCTTTTGATGGTCGCAAAAACCGACCGTGCGCACAATTTTCTTTCTGAACAGATAAAAGATCACTCTTTTAAAAGAGTGTATATGGCTGTGTGTCTCGGACGCTTTAAAGAACCGTCGGGAACTATAAACGCTCCGATAGGAAGAAGCAGGACGGATAGAAAAAAGATGTGCGTTACCTATGAAAATTCAAGGGAAGCTGTTACACATTATAGAGTAATTGAAGAATACAGCGGTTATTCACTTGTTGAATTTTCGCTTGAAACAGGTAGAACTCATCAGATAAGAGTTCATTCAAAATATATAGGTCACCCTGTTTTGGGAGACGATGTTTACTCAAAGCCTTTTAAAGGGCTTGACGGCCAGTGCTTGCACGCAAAGCTTTTGGGATTCGTTCATCCAAACGGCACCTATATGGAATTTGACAGCGAACTGCCGGAATATTTTATACAGGTATTGAAAAGGATAAGATAGAGTATGTTTGAAGACATAAGCAAGGTGCTCCTCATAACGGATATGGACGGAACATTCCTTCCGTCAAATAAAATTCCGACTAAGGAAAACCTTAAAGCTGTAGAGCGCTTCCAGAGTGCCGGAGGAAAGTTTACGATCGCGACTGGAAGAGCGCTTCAGGCGGCAGAGCTTTACTTTGATTATTTTAAGTGTAATTTTCCTATGATTCTTTTTAACGGCGGAATGGTATATGACTACAATAATAAAAAGTCGCTTTACGACCGTTACGTTCCTGATATTACAAAACCTATGGTGCTTGATATATTAGAGCATTTTCCGAATCTCGGCTGCGAGATACTGGTTCAGTCGAACATAAAAATTGTGCAGTACAACGATATGGAGGAATATCATACAAGAATCTGTAAATCACATCCGGATATAGTAGAGTTTTCCGATATAGATGAACCGTGGTATAAGGTTTTGTTTGCTGACACGGAGGACAATATCGATAAGGTCGTAAGTTATGTTGAGGCTAAAGGCTTTAGCGGAGTTGACTTTGTCAGGAGCGACAGATTTTTTTATGAGATTTTGCCCCTTGGTAACTCAAAGGGAACGGCAGTACATAAAATGAGGGAAATATTCGGACTTTCGGATTATACTATTGTCTGTGCAGGTGATTACAACAACGACATCGAGATGATAAGGTATGCTGATTTTGGTGTATGCCCAAGTAACGCAACGCAGGAAGTTAAATCGGTCTCTGACCTTGTATTAAAGCAATCCAATGACGAAAATGCTATTGCGGCAGTAATAGATTATATATTTTCTAAAACAAACTAACGGAGGTATTTAAAATGGACGCTAATTTGAAAAAACAGCTTGAAATCCAGGCTTGCAAAATTCGTATGGGAATTTTGACCGGCGTTTATAATGCAAAATCCGGACATCCGGGCGGATCACTTTCAATTGCAGATACACTTACATATCTGTACTTTAACAAAATGAATGTAGATCCTAAGGATCCGGACAATCAGGACAGAGACAGATTTGTTTTGTCAAAAGGACACACTGCACCTGCATTGTATTCAACTCTTGCAAACAAGGGCTTTTTCAGCCTTGAGGAGCTTAAAAGCCTAAGACACATAGGCGCTCTTTTGCAGGGACACCCGTGCATTCACATCCCGGGCGTTGATATGTCGTCGGGCTCTCTGGGACAGGGAATTTCAGTTGCGGCAGGAATGGCGTTAAGCGGAAAGATATCAAACAAGTCATATAAAGTATACACGGTCTTGGGAGACGGTGAGATCGAGGAGGGACAGGTCTGGGAGGCTGCGATGTTTGCAGCTCATTACAAGCTTGACAATCTGGTAGCAGTTGTCGACAATAACGGTCTTCAGATCGATGGCGCAATTAAGGACGTTATGTCACCGTATTCAATTACAGATAAATTCAAGGCTTTCGGCTGGCACGTTATTGAGGCGGACGCGCACGACTTTGATTCTCTGGACGCTGCATTTACCGAGGCGGATACAATAAAAGATAAGCCTGTAGTCATAGTTCAGAAGAGCGTTAAGGGCAAGGGCGTTTCGTTTATGGAAAATCAGGTTTCCTGGCACGGCACCGCTCCTAACGCACAGCAGTATGCTGATGCAATGAACGAGCTTGAATCAACTTTGAAAGGACTGGAGGGATAAACAATGGCAGGAGTGATCAAAAAGGCTACAAGAGAAAGCTATGGCGAGGCTTTGGCGGAGCTCGGCGAAAAGTATGACAATCTTTACGTTTTTGATGCTGATCTTGCCGCAGCGACAAAGACAGGAGTTTTTAAGAAAAAATTCCCGGAGAGATTTTTTGACTGCGGAATTGCAGAAGCGGATATGATGGGTGTTGCCGCCGGAATGGCAGCTACCGGTAAGATTCCGTTTGCGTCAACCTTTGCTATGTTTGCAGCCGGCAGAGCTTATGAAATCGTGAGAAATTCCATTGGCTATCCTCATTTGAATGTAAAAATCGGCGCTACTCATGCAGGTATCTCCGTAGGTGAAGACGGTGCGACTCACCAGTGCAATGAAGATATTGCACTTATGAGAACCATTCCGGGAATGACCATTATAAATCCTGCTGATGATGTTGAGGCAAGAGCTGCCGTTGAGGCGGCGATTCTTCACGACGGTCCTGTTTATTTGAGATTCGGAAGACTTGCTGCTCCGATTTTCAATGACAAGGATACCTATAAATTTGAGCTTGGAAAGGGTATTGAGCTTGTTTCAGGAAGTGACGTTACGATTATTGCAACGGGACTTATGGTGTCAGAAGCGCTTGAAGCTGCTAAAGCTCTTGGCAGTGAAGGAATATCTGCAAGGGTAATAAACATTCACACAATAAAGCCGATAGATAAGGATATAATAGTTAAAGCCGCAAAGGAAACCGGAAAAATTGTTACAGTTGAGGAACACAGTGTTATCGGCGGATTGGGATCTGCGGTATGTGATGTTTTAAGCGAGCTTTGTCCTGTTCCCGTTAAAAAGATAGGCGTAAATGATGAGTTTGGTCATTCAGGGCCTGCCGTTGATCTTTTAAAGGAATTCGGTCTTTGTTCGGACAATATAACAAAAACAGTTAAAGAATTTATCAAATAAATAAAAAATTTATAAATTATGCCCGATAATTTTGTATATCGGGCAATTTTATTGTTGCAATTGATGACTAAATATTGTATAATTTATATGTATAGTTATTGTTATATTGTGTTTTAATGAAAGCGAGGGCATATCATTGAAAAAATATGTTAACTTAATAGTTTTTATGATATTGTGCGCTCTGGGTCTGCTATTGATAGATTCGCTTACGCTTTCCCTTTTTGACAGCAATGCAGGGTATTCTTCATGGGTTATCTTTGTTTCTTTTTTAATATTTGTTGCTCTATCGGTTTTGTATTATATTTATCTTAAGATATCCACTAAAAAGCTTGATGAGCTAATTAGGATATCTAAAAAAGTTTCTGCCGGTGATTTAAGCAATTCCCGCTGTAATCTTAAGGGCAAGGACGAATATGCTCTTATAGGTAATTGTCTTGACTATGTGTTGGACGTTGTGTATGAGACTAAGCAGCAGAATCAGATCCTTATGAATATGACAAACAATATAATCTTCTGGTATCATATTGACAGGGATAAGTTTACAGTTTCGGATAATTTTAACAAGGTATTCAGTTACCGTTCAAGCTCATACAGATTTTCCGACAGCTTTTTTGAGAATATAAAAGTTCACAGGGATGATATTGAAAAGTTTAATCATTTCAAGGCGGTAATGCTTGAAACGGGTAAAGCTTCGGTTGAAGCAAGGCTATTAAACATCTACAACGAATATGCGTGGTACCATATTCTATGCGATGCGATCAAGAATCAGAACGGAAAGCTTGTACAGATTATAGGCGCCTTGGTTGATATTGATAAGATAAAGCACCGTGAAAAAGCCCTTGAAAAGCTGGCAAGTGTTGACACTTTGACACAGATTTTAAACCGCACTTCTTTTGAGGTATCTGCGGTATCGGCATGGGATATTGCGGTTGCGAAAAAGACAAACTGTTACATAATGTTTATAGACCTTGACGACTTTAAGAGCTTTAACGATAAATTCAGTCACGCAGTAGGCGATGAGGTTCTTGTATTTGTCGCAAGGACTTTGAGCAAAATTGTTGAGGATCACGGATTTGCGGGAAGATACGGCGGAGACGAGTTTGTGTTGTTTTTAAGAGAAGACGATGATGATATCTCTCCAAGGCTAGTGTGTGAAAACATTATCAAGACTTTAAATCTAGGCTTTGAATCACAGGTTGCGAAAATTCACGTTGGTGTAAATTGCAGTATTGGTGTTTGTATGTGTGAGGGCCCTGCTAAGAACGCCGATGAGATCATCAAAAAAGCAGACAGCGCAATGTATAAGGTAAAGAAAAACGGAAAATCAAACTTTGCGTTTTATGAATAGATAAGCGGCAGATGTCTGTAATCTCAATAGAGCTTAAATTAACAAAAATATTCCCCCTGAATATAATAAATCATTCAGGGGGAATTTGTATGCTGGTGAGAAAAAAGAAAAAGCTCGGAAAGCTAAAGGCGTTGCTTTTACTTACTGTTTTAACGGCGATTATCGCCGCATTTTTATTTGACAGAATTGTTGACACAAAAATAAAATCCATTGCCGAGGTTGAATGCGAAAGCTATGCCGAGCGGGTGATAAACGATGCAGCGCTTTTTTGCATTGATGAGTTTTCGGACGTAAGCTTTATAAATAAATCCTATAACTCAGAACGTGTATCCGAAATTGCGGTAAACACCGACAATGTAAATGAATTTAAAAGCATGATGGCGAAAACGGTAAATGATAAGCTTTCAAAAGAGAACAGTCAAGAGTTTAAAATAAGTCTGAGCACTGTATTGGGCAGCAACCTTTTTACAGAGATCACCCCTGAAATTGAAATGTCATTTCAAAAAGAGGGAAGTGTAAATGTATCCGTAAAAAGTGAGTTTTCGGAAAGCGGAGTAAATCAAACTTTACATAGGATTTACGTAAACGTAAGCGTTACGCTGGTGTCAGTCACTCCGGCCGGAAACTTCACATTTCCGTATGATACAGATTTCCTGCTTTCTGAGACTGTAATTGTCGGTGAAACGCCGTCGGTATATGCTGGAATGAAAGAAACGGAAAAAAGTACATAAAAATGCTGGTAAAAGTTATTAAAATGTGTTATACTAATAACGTGGCTTTATTTTGATGTTTTCGCTTGACAGTCGGTTGGCTTCGCTTAATTCTGTATTTGCAGGGCTTTCTTCCGTATGAGCGGAAATGTGGGTATAGTCCATACTGAATTTCTAATACCAGAGGTAAAGCTTTGATGAATGAAAACCAAGCAAAAATAAAAATTGATGAGCTTGTTGAAACACTGAATAAGCACAGTTATGATTATTACGTGCTTGATGATCCAAAGATCTCTGATTATGAGTACGACATGCTTAACAATGAGCTCAAATCACTTGAAAAAGAGTTTCCGATGCTTTTGCGTGCCGATTCACCAACACAAAGGGTGGGCGGTGAGGCGGTATCAATATTTGAAAAGGTACCGCATGCCGTTCAGATGGCAAGTCTGCAAGATGTTTTTTCAGTTTATGAGGTCGAGGATTTTTGTGACCGTATACAAAACGAATTCAGCGACGCTCAGTTTGTGGTCGAGCCTAAGATCGACGGCTTATCTGTAAGCCTTGAATACGAAAACGGAGTTTTTGTCCGGGGCTCAACGAGAGGTGATGGATATGTCGGTGAGGACGTTACATTAAACCTTAAGACCATATTTTCTATCCCGCTTAAGCTAAAAGAGCCGGTGCCGTATCTTGAGGTAAGGGGAGAGGTATATATGCCAGTGCCCGTTTTTGAAAAGCTTGTGCTCAAGCAAACAGAAAACGGGGAGCAGCCATTTAAGAATCCCAGAAATGCGGCGGCAGGTTCGCTAAGGCAGAAGGACAGCAAAATTGCCGCAAAAAGAAAGCTTGATATTTTCTGTTTTAACATTCAGCAGTGCGAGGGAAGAGAGTTTATTTCCCACTATGAAACGCTTGAGTATTTAAAATCTCAGGGCTTTAAGACTATTCCGGGATATATTAAAACAAACAGCAAGGATAAGGTTATTGAGAAGATTGATGATCTGGGTAGAACGAGATTTTCTCTTGATTATGATATTGACGGAGTTGTAATCAAGGTCGACAGTCTTTCGCAGCGGGAGCTTTTGGGCTCAACTGCAAAAACCCCCAAGTGGGCGGTAGCTTATAAGTTTCCGCCGGAGGAAAAGACCTCAAAGCTTTTGGATATTGAAGTAAATGTAGGGAGAACCGGAGCTATCACGCCGGTTGCGGTTTTTGAGCCTGTTTTTCTGGCAGGAACAACTGTGTCACGCGCAACGCTTCATAATCAGGATCTGATCGATGAAAAATGCGTTAACATCGGTGATATTATAACTGTAAGAAAAGCTGGGGATATTATCCCTGAGGTCGTAAATGTAGCTGAAAAGAAAAGCGAGGGCAGCTACAAGCTTCCTGCCGACTGCCCTGTGTGTGGGACTAAAACCGTAAGAGAAGACGGTGAAAGCGCAGTTAGGTGTCCTAATGTTGACTGTCCTGCACAGATTTATAGAAGCATAGTTCACTTTGCTTCAAAGCCTGCTATGAACATTGACGGCTTAGGGCCTGCAATTGTAGATTCCTTGATAGACTTCGGTCTTATAAGCTCTGTCGCCGATCTGTATACGCTTAAGTTTGACGATCTTATCACCCTTGAAAAATTCAAGGAGAAATCAGCGAATAATCTTTTGAGATCGATCGAAAAGTCAAAGCATAACACTCTTGACAGATTGGTTTTTGCTCTGGGTATAAGAAATATCGGCTCTGCCGCAGCAAAGCTTCTGTGCGAAAGGTTTGGGTCGCTTGATGGTATAATGTCGGCAGAAATAGACGAGATAAATGCCATAGACGGCTTTGGCGATATCATGGCAAAAAATGTTTATGCCTTTTTAAGAGAACCGCATGCCGTAGCGCTTATTGAAAGGCTTAAATCATACGGAATAAATACAGAGTATAAGTCAGACAAGGTCGATTCACGCTTTGAAGGAAAAACCTTTGTCCTTACGGGAACGCTTCAAACGCTTAAGCGCAGCGAGGCGAAGGAGATAATTGAGCGCTTTGGAGGAAAGGCGTCCGGCAGTGTATCAAAAAACACAGACTATGTTTTAGCGGGAGACGGTGCGGGAAGTAAGCTTTCAAAGGCTTTGGAGCTCGGCATTGCCGTTATTTCGGAGCAGGATTTTTTAGATATGACAAAATAACAGCATTTTGTATGAGGAGGAAAAATAGATGAACATTGATATCAAGCACATTGCAAAGCTTTCACGTCTTCATATTGAGGAAGAAAAGCAGGAGAAATTTGAAAGCGATATGCAAAAAATCGTTGAAATGGTTGAGAACCTTCCGGATATTGAGGACGCTCCGCTTTTGGATGCGAGCAATCCTATTACCTTGAGAAAAGACAAGGCAGAAACGGGAAAGTACACGCGGGATGAGCTCACTGCAAATGCGCCTCACGTAACGGCAGGCTGTCTTGTTGTTCCCAAAACGGTAGAATAGAGAGGGGTATTGAAGTGGATTTATTAAATTTAACCGGATATAAGCTGTCTGAAATGCTAAAAGAAAAAAGAATAAGCTCGGCTGATCTTACAGAGGCTGTTTTTTCAAGAATTGAAAGTGTTGAGGATAAAATCGAGGCATATGTCACACTTGATAAGGAAAACGCCATAAAAAGAGCAAGAGAGGTCGATGATAAGAGGGCAAGGGGAGAAGCGCTTTCACCTTTGGCGGGTATTCCCGTGGGAATAAAGGATAATATCTCAACAAAAGGTCTTTTGACAACATGCTCTTCAAAAATGCTTTCTAATTACGTTCCGCCATTTAATGCAACCGTTATGGACAAGCTCAATGAGCATGATATCGTAGTTACGGGAAAGCTAAATATGGACGAATTTGCCATGGGCTCCTCGACGGAAACCTCTTATTTTAAAAAGACGAAGAATCCGTACGACATTTCACGTGTACCGGGCGGCTCGTCAGGGGGATCTGCGGCGGCCGTTAGTGCAGGCGAGGCTGTAATGGCGCTGGGCTCTGATACCGGAGGCTCTATAAGACAGCCGGCGGCCTATTGCGGCGTAGTTGGTCTTAAGCCTACATACGGCGCGGTATCAAGATTTGGACTTGTTGCCTTTGCTTCATCGCTCGATCAGATAGGACCCATAGGAAGATGTGTCAAAGACACCGCAATGCTTTTCGATGCCATATGCGGTTATGATCCCAAAGACTCAACGAGTGCAAACATTACCCATCCAAGCTATCTTAACAGCATAAAGGGAGACGTTAAGGGGCTTAAAATAGGCATACCGAAGGAGTATTTTTCTAAGGGCATTGACGACAGCGTAAAAACCGCTGTATTAAATGCAGTAAAGCTGCTCGAGAGCAACGGGGCTTTAGTAAAAGAGGTTTCGCTGCCGTCAACAGATTACGCATTGAACGCGTACTATATCATTTCTTCTGCGGAGGCTTCGTCAAACCTTGCCAGATACGACGGAGTAAAATACGGATACAGAGCAAAGGATTACGACGGGCTTATAGATATGTATGAAAAGACTCGTTCAGAGGGCTTCGGCGATGAGGTAAAGAGGCGAATCATGCTTGGCACATTTGTTTTAAGCTCCGGATTTTACGATGCTTATTATAAAAAGGCAAGGCTTCTTCAAAGAAGAATATCGGCAGAGTTTTCTGATGTTTTTTCCGATGTTGACCTGCTTTGCGCACCTACTGTGCCCACAACTGCATTTAAAATAGGAGAGAATATCGACAATCCGATAAAAATGTATGCAACCGATATCTGCACGGTTACTATAAACATAGCGGGGCTTCCGGCTATGAGCATTCCCTGCGGTTATGACGATAAGGGCTTGCCGATCGGACTTCAGCTTATATCCAATAAGTTTAATGAACAAACGCTGTTTAATACAGCAGAGTGCTATGAAAATCTAATCGGCGGATTTAAACACCCGGAAATTTAAGAAAAGGAGTTGAGCAAAATGGTAAAAGGATACGAAGTTGTTATAGGTCTTGAGACACACGCGGAGCTCAACACCGAATCAAAGATATATTGCAGCTGCAAAAATCAGTTTGGTCTTGAGGTAAATACGCAGGTTTGTCCTGTTTGTATGGGAATGCCCGGAACTCTGCCGACACTCAACGAAAAAGTTGTGGATTATGCTATAAAAATGGGACATGCTTTAAACTGCACTATAAATCCTGTATGTAAGCAGGACAGAAAAAACTATTTTTATCCTGATCTTCCGAAAGCGTATCAGATATCCCAGGCAGAGGTTCCGCTGTGTCAGAACGGGTATGTTGATATTTACGTAGACGGTGAGGAAAAACGCATAGGAGTTACACGTATCCACATTGAGGAGGATGCCGGAAAGCTTCTTCACAGCGACAAATTTTCTGGGTCTCTTGTGGATCTAAACCGTTGCGGAGTACCGCTTATTGAGATCGTTTCTGAGCCTGATATGCGCAGCTCTGCCGAGGCAAAGGCATATCTTGAAACGCTCAAATCAATATTGCAGTATTTAGGGATCTGCGACTGTAAAATGCAGGAGGGATCAATAAGATGCGACGTAAATGTCTCAGTGCATAAGCCGGGAGAGCCGTTTGGAACACGAAGTGAGATGAAAAACGTCAACAGCTTTTCAGCCGCAGTAAGAGGGATCGACTATGAGGTAAACAGACAAATAGAAGTATTGGAATCCGGTGGTGTTGTTGAGCAGGAAACAAGACGATGGGACGATGAGAAGGGCGTAAGCGTTTCTATGAGAAGCAAGGAGGATGCACAGGATTACCGTTATTTTCCGGAGCCTGACCTCCTCACCATTGTTGTAGACGAAGATCGGATAGCTGCATTAAAGTCTGAGATACCGGAGCTTCCTAACAAAAAGCTTATCAGATACATCAAAGAATACGGCCTTAATATCAAAGAAGCTACTGCGATTTCAGAAAATGTCGATAAGGCGAAGTATTTTGATGAATGTGTAAACACATCTAATGTTTCTCCGAGGTCGGTATGCAACTGGCTGCTTGGAGACATTGCAAAGTTTGAAAATGCAAATAACATATCCGTTTGGAACACACATCTTACGCCTGAGAAGCTTGTTGAACTTATAAGCATTATTGATTCCGGTAAAATATCGAATGCTGCCGGAAAAACTGTTTTTGATATTATAGTAAAAGAAGACAGGGATATATCAGCAATAATTGAGGAAAAATCCTTAGCACAGGTTTCTGATTCTTCAGCGCTTGAGGCTATTGCCGACGAAGTGCTTTCGCTCAATGAGAAATCAGTTACTGATTACAAAAACGGAAAAACAAACGCCCTTGGCTTTCTGGTAGGTCAGTGTATGAAAGCGTCTAAAGGAAAAGCAAATCCGTCTATGATGAAAGATATAATTTTAAAAAAGCTCAGTTCTTGAATTTATAAAATAAATAACGATATAACCTGCTAAAGCCGATGAATTTCAATCATCGGCTTTTTCGGTAGTAAAGATTAAAAAAACAAGTAAAATTGCAGTTAGAATAAGTCCTAAACAGCTGTCATTTTCAAAGCTTACCGTATATCCTGCCGATGCTGGTGCGTATAGCTTTAAACCTAGAAGCTCAGTATACAAAATACAGAAAACGGCGCTTAGCGGACAGGCAATTATTCGTGAAAGAATAAGCGGCTTAAGACTGAGTTTTGTTATTGCCTTTAACTGAAGCAAAATGCAGATCCCGCCTAAAGACGATATCATCGCTATAATGGGCAGCATTTTTACAGAAGGAGCAGATATGTTTGTAACATTAGTGATTTCAAAAAAAGACTTTATCAAATAAGCCGTATCTTTGTTTGTATTGCCGAGTATGTCATTTAATAAAGTACATACTATCGAAAAAGATACTATAACGGCGCATATTTTGAAAATATTCTTTGCTGAGGATGAGATTATTGATATAATATCCGGTTTTGTAAGAAAGGATTTTGTATCAATAACGCTTGGTTTTGTTATCCTGTTAAGTATTACCGCTAAAACGGCATTTGCTGAAATGCAGGAAATAAATACGATAAGTCCTGCGGTTTCACTGTTATACAGTGCTATACCGACCATTCCGATCAAGAAAGAGGGTCCACCGCCGTAGGAGATCGCAAGCATAGTATTCGCGGTTTTTTTGTCGATTTCGCCTTTTTGATACATTTCTTCGATAAGAGACGCGCCAATCGGGTATCCGCATATATTTCCCATAACAAATACAAAAAACAGGCTTGAAGGCAAGCGAAAAACATATTTTGAAACAGGAACAAGCGGAAGAAATAAAAACCTGTATATGCCTGTACCAATAATTACAGACGCCAAGACCATATATATAAACAACGACGGAATAATTACGTTTATACATCTTTGAATACATTGTCTTATGTCATTTGATATTTGACCTGTTTTTATTACAGAATATGTATATATAGCTGCCGTCAAAATGCACGCAATAATGATACAAGCCTTACTTTTCATTTAAAATCGCCTTTTTGAATAGAATTATTTTGATAATAATATAATATTTTAAAGGGTGATAAAATATGAAAATGAAAGAATATGTTCCTGTAACAAACGATATTGTAATCAGTGACGGAAACTCAATGTCTATTGAAAACTTCAAAACGATTACGGAATGCAGCGATATTCTGGTAAGTGTAAGGGCGAAAAGCTATCTTATAAGCATCTGGGGCAACGGACTGTCGGTCGAATACTATTCGGGGAAAAACATATATGTTCTCGGAAATTTTGAAAAGATAGAGTTTATTAAGTCAAAGGAGTAAATATGTTTTTTAAAAGAATAATAGGAACAGTCACCTTAACTATATCCACGGCCGACCCCGTGAAGCTTTTAAATGTGATCTTAAAAAAGCGCATTACTGTTTTGTCTGCCGGATCTCAAAGCTATTATTTAACGGTAAAGGTCTTTTTTACGGATTATTTTAAAATAAAAAGGCTTGTTAAATCCCGTGACGAATCTATTGAAAAGGTAATGTCAGAAAGCGGAGTTATTTCAGTATTTTACCGATACAGACTCAGATATGGAATAGCGGCAGGTTTTTTACTTGCAATATTGCTTAGCATTTATCTTTCCAATACGCTCTTAGAGGTTAAAATTTACGGCGCAAGTGATCAGGCAAAAGCTCAGATTTTAAACATAATGAAATCCAGCGGCGTCACGATAGGCTCTTTTCTTCCGGCGGTTGACAGATTTGCGCTTGAATGTGAAATAGTTGATAATTCCTCACTTGTCTCACTGGCGGATACGAGAACAGAGGGCTGTGTATTATGTATAGATGTCAAAATGACGGACATAAAGCCGGAAGTTGAAAAAAGTCGATTGAGCGCGGATATTATTTCTACTCGTGACGCAGTTATAACAAAGCTTGAGGTGTATTCCGGCCAGTCAATAAGGGGAGTAGGTGAAGAGGTAAAAAAGGGTGATAAAATTGTTTCCGGGGAAATGACGTTAAGGGGTAAAAGACTGCCGATAGAGGAAAAGGCATATGCCTACTCAACCGGTCACATATATGCTGATTATGATGAAACAGTTTCCTTTTTTGTACCGTTTAAGGATAGCGAAATGACAGTTGAGAAGGATGTTTTTTCAAAGACATATTTTCAGTTCTTCTCTGCACAGATACCACTCAATCCGTTTTCTGACGGAGACGGCTATAAGGAAAACGAAGAGATAAGCTATTTTAGCCTGTTCGGAATTAAGCTGCCCGTTGGAATAGCTGAAAAAACATATGACGAATACTCATATAAGCCCATAAAGCGCAGCGAAAGTGAAGCTGTGGACCTTGCTTATGAAAGAATAAAAAGATATGAAAAAAATCTTCTTAGCGATAAGAAGATTCTGAGCAAAACCGATAGCGTATCAAAATCAAAAGATGGAATTACAGTAAAGGTGAGTTACAGACTTAACGGTGAGATCGGACAAACACAAGAAATCTTGAAAAAATAGGAAAATCTACTTTATTTTTAAAAATACTTGTGATATAATTACTATGGAAAATAATATTTAAAAGGAAGTTTATATGATTGAAAAAGTAATTGATACCCAAAGCCTTGATGCGGTGCTAAACATTTTCGGGAATTTTGACGAGAATGTTAACCTAATACAGAAGGAATATAATGTAGTTGTACTCAACCGTGGAACGGATATTAAAATAACAGGTGATGAGGAAAACGTCTTTAAAGCGTGTGAGGCAATAAAGTCTCTTTTGCTTTTGAACGAAAAGGGAAGCAATATAAACGAGCAGAGCATAAGGTATGTGTTTTCCCTTGTAAGGGAGGGCACTCAGCGAGAGCTTGAAAATCTTTCTGATGACGGAATATGCGTTACAACAAGCGGAAAAATAGTACGCCCAAAGACGATAGGTCAGAAAAAATACGTTGATGAGATAAAGAAAAACACGATAGTTTTGGGCGTGGGGCCTGCCGGAACAGGTAAGACATATCTTGCGGTCGCGATGGCGGTAAAGTCTTTCCGCGCGCATGAGGTCAACCGTATAATCCTGACACGGCCTGCGGTTGAGGCAGGAGAAAAGCTCGGATTTCTTCCGGGAGACCTGCAAAACAAGGTAGACCCTTATCTTCGTCCGCTTTATGACGCACTTTTTGAAATGCTCGGGTCTGAGACCTTTATCAGACAGCAGGAAAGGGGCTTGATAGAGGTTGCGCCGCTTGCCTATATGCGCGGCAGAACGCTTGACGACGCTTTTATAATTCTTGATGAAGCGCAGAACACAACGCCCGAACAGATGAAGATGTTTCTCACACGTCTCGGATTCAATTCAAAAATCGTTATAACCGGAGATATTACTCAGATAGATCTGCCGGAAACAAAGAAATCGGGATTGATTCAGGCGATGAAGGTGTTAAAGGGAATAGATGATATATATATTAACAGATTTTCCGAAAAGGATGTTGTAAGGCATAAGCTCGTTCAGGATATAATCAAAGCTTACGAGAAATATTCAAATGAAAGGAAGGGCACAAGACAATGAGCAAGGCTAAGGTTTTAATTCACAACAATCAAAAGGAGATCAAAGTCCCTGTAGGTATAAGGCTTCTGATAAGGCGCAGCTGTACGGCGGTTTTGACATATGAAAATTTCCCGGGAAATGCAGAGGTGTCTGTCTCGTTTGTGAATGACAAGCAGATCCACGAGCTTAACCGCAAATACAGAAATATGGACAAGCCGACTGATGTTTTGTCTTTCCCGCTCGGTGAGGAGGGAAGCTATGACACAAATCCTGAAACGGGAGACTATCTTCTTGGAGATATTGTCATATCGCTTGAGACCGCAGAGCGACAGGCAACCATATACAACCACTCTCTTGAGCGAGAGATAGGATTTCTGACGGTACACTCAATGTTCCACCTTCTGGGATACGACCATGAAACAAGCAGTATGCAGGCTCTGATAATGAGCGAAAAGGAAGAAGCCGTGCTTGGTGAACTTGGAGTATCAAGAAACACTACATTTGTTGAATAAAGGGGTTTTTATGTCACAAAAGAGTGCATTTGTAACGATAATAGGCAGAACCAACACGGGAAAGTCGTCGCTTTTAAATGCTCTTGTGGGTGAAAAAATAGCGGCAGTAAGCGCAAAGCCGCAGACCACCAGAACAAAAATCACGGGAGTATTAACAAACCGGGATATCCAGATCGTTTTCATTGATACTCCGGGTGTGCACAAAGCAAAAACAAAGCTTTCAGCACATATGGCAAACGCTGTCAGTGACGGTATGAGCGGAGCGGACATTATAATTTTTATGGCGGACGCGGCAAAGTGTGCAAATGACACCGAGAAGAATCTGCTCAGCTCAATAAATCCAAAGGTTGATAAAGTTTTGCTGTGTATAAATAAAATTGATCTAATAGACAAGGACGCACTTGCAAAACGAATAGTTGAATATTCATCGCTTTATGACTTTGCAGAGGTCGTTCCGATAAGCGTACTAAACGGAGACGGAATAGACATTGTGATGGATTTTTTACAAAAAAACGCTCGGGAAGGACCGCATTATTTTCCTGACGATGCGATAACAGATCAGCCTGAAAAGGCTTTGATTGCCGAGAAAATACGAGAAAAAGCGCTTTTGTGCTTAGACGATGAGGTACCGCATGGTATTGCTGTCGGCATAGAAAGCGTAAAAGAGCATGACAACAGACGCGGTGAAGCAATAATGGACATAGACGCCGTGATATACTGTGAAAGGGATTCGCATAAAGGAATTATAATCGGCAGACAGGGCATGATGTTAAAGAAGATAGGACAAGCAGCTCGTGAGGATCTGGAGGATTTTTTCAGAATAAAGGTTGGATTAAAGCTCTGGGTAAAAGTAAAAGAAGATTGGAGAAATAAGGAAGGGCTAATAAAAAATTTCGGCTTATCCTCTAAATAAATTTTTCCACTAATAAAAGTGATAAGATCTCAAAAAATATTTTTGAGGTGATAACGATGAACAGCTGGCAGGTTTTTTACAAAACGGGAAAAATAGCCGATTACTTAAAGTACTGCAAAGAGCGTGACAGCTCAGAAGGGGAAACGACAGATGCTGATAACGACTGACGGGGTTGTCTTAAAAGAGCGTGCGCAGGGAGAGAACGACAAGTTTATTGATGTACTTACCGGCAATATGGGAATAATTTCAATATGCGCGAAGGGCGCAAGGAAGCTTAATTCTAAAAATGCGGGTTCAACCCAGCTTTTTTCATATTCAAAGCTTTGCTTCAGCCAGAGGTCAAACAGGTATTATCTTAACTCAAGCGAAATTATTTCAAGTTTTTTTAATATAAGCACAGATTTGGAAAGTCTTGCTCTTGCATCATATTTTTCGGAGCTTCTCAGGTATTCAGTGCCCTCGGGTGCTCCGGCAGAGAATGTTTTAAAGCTTTTTCTGAACACAATGTATTTTCTTGATAGCGGAAAACGCAGCCGTGCATTTTTAAAGTCGTTATTTGAGTTCCGCCTTTTGTGTGAGATAGGTCTTATGCCCGGTCTTATAGGCTGCTGTGAATGCTATGAATTTCGTTCAAATTCGATGTTTTTTGATATATTAAACGGAAGACTTTACTGTGATCACTGCTTTACGGGAGAGGTCGGTTTCGACACTGTAAGAATAAGTGACAGCGAGCTTCACGTGCTAAGATATATTGCGCTTACGGATTTTGACAAGCTTTTTAATTTTAAAACGTCCGAGGCACTTGAGAAATCGGTTGGTGAGGTAACAGAAAAATACGTACTTACACATTTTGACAGAAATTTTAACACCTTAAGCTACTATAAGAGCTTATTAACTTAGGAGGAAACAGGTGGATAATAGAATTTATCAAACTCTTGAATTACATAAAGTTCTGGCGCTTCTTGAAAAGGAGTGCTCTAATTCTTATACAAAAGAGATGGCAGTTTCTTTAACGCCGATACACGATATAGATGCTGTCCGGTCTGAGCTTTCAAAAACAAGCGAGGCTTTTTCTTTATCGGCGAGATTTTCCACACCGTATTTTACAGATGTTGTAAATATGGACGATTCGGTAAACAGAGCAAAAAACGGCGGAATTCTCACAATGAAGGAGCTTATTCTGATAAACAGGATATTAAAGAATTCCTTTGAGCTTCTTGCGTGGCGAGAGGAAATAAAGGAAGATACGATAACACTTGATTATCTTTTTCATACACTGTTTGACCTGTCACAGATATCCAAGAAAATTTCGAGTGCAATAATTTCTGAAGATGATTTGGCGGATGATGCAAGTGAAGAGCTTATGTCAATAAGACGAAGCATTACACGTCAGGGCTCAAAAATTCGTGACGGACTTGAAAAGATGATAAAGAGCAGCACTGTTCAGAAATATTTACAGGATAACATTGTTACGATACGTGACGGAAGATATGTGCTTCCTGTCAAGACAGAGCAAAAGTCAAATGTTCCCGGACTTATTCACGCAACCTCAGCCACGGGTTCAACCGTATTTGTCGAACCGATGCAGATAGTTGAGGCAAATAATGAGATAGCGATTTTAAAGGGCAGGGAGCAGGAGGAAATCCAGCGAATACTCAAGGTGTTTTCTGAAAAAATAGCGGATAACAGCGAGAAGATTAAGTCGAGTTTTAAGGCAATAGTAAAGCTGAATCTGTATTTTGCAAAGGCCAATCTTGCTGCAAAGATGAATGCCTGTGCTCCTTATGTTACTGACGAAGGAAAAATAATGCTTAAAAAGGCGCGTCACCCGCTTATCGACAAGGAGAAGGTAGTGCCTGTTGACTTTTCACTGGGATATAAATACAATACGCTTGTAATAACAGGACCAAACACAGGCGGTAAGACGGTTATTTTGAAAACAGTCGGGCTTATGACGCTTATGACAATGTGCGGAATGTTGATACCGGTATCAGACGGAAGCATCGTATCGGTATTTGATAATGTGCTTGTGGATATTGGTGACAATCAGTCTATTGAACAGGATCTTTCAACATTTTCGTCGCACATCAGCAACGTCAATAATATTGTCAGGAGAGCTGATGAAAATTCGCTTGTGCTGCTTGATGAGGTCGGTTCAGGTACAGACCCTGTAGAAGGTGCGGCGCTTGCGGTGGCAATGGTGGAAAGGCTCAGGAGTAATAATGCGAAAACTGTGGTGACAACTCACTTTCAGGAGCTTAAGATGTATGCCATTGACACAGATGGGGTAGAAAATGCTTCATGTGAGTTTGATGTTAATACACTTTCGCCGACATACCGGCTTATAATCGGTTCTCCCGGAAAATCTAATGCTTTTGAGATATCCTCGAGGTTAGGTGTCGATGATGAGATAATCTCTTACGCAAAATCTCTGTTAAATGATGACTCAAGACGTTTTGAAAATATTTTAGAGAAGCTTGAAGCAGCTCAGTTTGAAGCGCAAAAAAGTCTTAAGGAGACGGAAAGACTAAAAGAAGAGGCAGCGGCGCTTAATAATGAAATAAGACTGCAAAAAGATAAGTTGGAGTCTGACAGAGAAGAAATTCTTTCTAAGGCAAGACTAGAGGCAAATAATATTGTAAAGCGCGTAACGAGGGAATCAGACGCAATAATTGAAGAGCTGGATAAGGTAAGAAAAGATAAGAACAAAGCGCAGTTTGAGGAGAATCTTATACGTGCAAAATCAAATGTCAGATCTTCACTTAACAGAATGTATAAGAATGCAAATCCCGTTAGTGATGTTGAATCAGAGCCTAACTTTGATATAAAAAAAGGAGACGCTGTATTGATTGCCGACACCAATAAAAAGGGCGTTGTTTTGTCTGCGCCTGATTCTAACGGAATGTGCATAGTTCAAGCGGGAATTATGAAAACAAAAATCAGTTCTGCAAAGCTCAAGGTTGTAAAAACCGAAAAAGTTACCTTTAACAGCGGAAGCATCTCAAAAAAAGGAATCGTCAGCAGAGCAGAACGTGATTCGAAGATGGAGCTTGATATAAGAGGATACGCAATAGACGACGGACTTTATGAGCTTGATTCTTTTGTTGATAATGCTGTCATGTCCGGAATAGGAGTGATCACTATTATCCACGGAAAAGGCACCGGCGCTTTAAAAAATGCCGTAAGAACGCATTTAAAAAATCATAAGCAGATCAAGTCTTTCAGAAGAGGTCTTTACGGAGAGGGTGAAGACGGGGTAACTATCGCAGAGCTAAAATAAATGTGGTTTCCGTTATTTGAAAAATCAACACGTCCAACCGGGGGCGTGTTTTTATTTTAAGCCGTCGGTGCTTTATAATGGATATGCAATTAAATAACTTTAAAAGCGTATTATAATCGTATGGATATAGGTATATTGATATAATAATAAAAAATAATTCACAAAAGCTGTTGACAAAGTGAAAAATCAGTGCTATAATAATCCCTATGAAGTATGTAGGAATTATAGGCAATACGGCATGGAAATAATTCCAGGTCAAAATACATAAAAATTTAATCTATAAGGAGAGGATCAGTATGAAAACATTTGAAAGAATCACTGACTTAATTGGCGGCACACCGCTTATGAGGCTTTCAAACTATGCAAAGAAAAAAGAGCTCGGTGCTGATATATACGGCAAGCTTGAGTATTTTAATCCGGCGGGCAGCGTTAAGGACAGAATTGCCAAAGCGATGATTGACGATGCGGAAGCAAGGGGAATTTTAAAGCCGGATTCCGTAATAATTGAGCCGACCAGCGGAAATACCGGTATAGGCTTAGCGGCGGTTGCTGCCTCACGCGGATACAGGATAATTCTTACAATGCCGGAGACCATGAGCATTGAGCGCCGCAATCTTTTAAAAGCTTATGGTGCAGAACTTGTTTTGACTGAGGGGTCTAAGGGAATGAAAGGCGCCATTGCAAAAGCTCAGGAGCTTGCAGACGCAATGCCGAACAGCTTTATTCCCGGCCAGTTTACAAATGCGGCCAATCCAGCTGCACACCGCAATACGACCGGTCCTGAGATATGGGAGGACACTGACGGTAAGGTGGACATTTTTGTTGCAGGCGTAGGCACAGGCGGAACAGTTACGGGTGTGGGAGAGTATCTTAAGAGCAAAAACCCGAATGTAAAGGTAGTTGCGGTTGAGCCTTCGGAGTCGCCTGTACTTTCAAAGGGAACATCCGGACCGCATAAGATTCAAGGTATCGGAGCAGGCTTTGTGCCGGATACTCTTAACACGGAGATATATGACGAAATAATTGCCGTTAATAATGAAGATGCCTTTATTACAGGTCGTACCCTTGCAAGAAAAGAAGGACTGCTTGTTGGAATTTCTTCGGGTGCAGCAGTTTGGGCGGCTGCCGAGCTTGCAAAGCGTCCCGAAAACAAGGGAAAGATCATAGTAGCTTTGTTGCCTGATACGGGCGAGCGTTATCTTTCAACGCCGATGTTTTCAGAATAAAGCAATAGAAACACAAGATATCACTTGAGTGTTATTTTCTTGTTATCATAATCACCGCTGTGTGCATATAATACAGCGGTGATTTTATGTCAATAGTTAAATACAACAGGATCGCAGCCGTAGAATATGCAAAGCGTTGGGCACTGAAAAGAAATCCTAATTATTATGATTTTGAAAATATTGGCGGTGACTGTACAAATTTTGTGTCACAGTGCATTTTTGCAGGTTGTAAAATTATGAATTACACAAAGGACACAGGGTGGTATTATAACAGTCCTTCAAGCAGAGCCGCTGCCTGGACAAGTGTCGATTACCTTTATCAATTTCTTGTTTCAAATAAAAGTGCCGGGCCTATGGGAGAAGTCTCTGACTTGCGGTATTCGCAGCCGGGAGATATCATTCAGCTTTCAATGGGAGAATATTATCATCACAGCTGTATAATTACCGGATATAAGGGCAACGAGCCATATGTTTGCGCTCATACCTATGATGTTTTGAACAAACCGCTTTTTGATTATGTGTTTGATAAGATGAGAGTGATTCATATTATAGGCGCGAATAACTCATATTAAATCGGGTTGCAGAAATGCTTTTTTGCGTGACATATTCATTGTCGATGAAACATATTTTAATTCGGCGATTTTATAAACTATATAAAACCAAGCAAAGGGGCTGCTTTATTCAGCTCCTTTTTTATGTCCGAAATTACTGCAATAAAAATCACAAAGTCTTAATTTTCAACATAAAATGAAAAGGTAGAAAAAATAGTGAGGCATACCGCGCAAATTCCTGTAAGGCAAGCGGTGTGCCTTGCAAAATCAAGGAGTAATACAAATGACATACAATCTTATTGCAATGACAAGTATTACCTATGCGCAGAAGGCAAAGCGGATTTTAAACTCAAAGAAAATGTACTGTGAAATACAGAAGACTCCGTCCGGATATTTTTCCGGGTGCGGATATTCGATAAGGATAAAGGACGATATAGCGCGTGTTACATCGATTCTGAGAATGAACGACATAAAGTACAAAGACGCGGCGTCCGGCTATGTTAGATAGTGAGGTGAGAGAATGATAAACTTTGATAATTCTGCAACTACCTATCCAATGCCGCCTTCCGTGTCAAGAGCTGTGGCAGACGCCGTCAGATTTTACGGAGGAAATCCCGGAAGAAGCGGACATAAGCTTTCGGTAAAAACATCAGAAAAGGTATTTTTAGTAAGAGAATCTGCCGCTCAGATGTTCGGGGCAAAGACAGAAAACGTAGTTTTTACGCTAAACTGCACGCACGCACTCAACATGGCTATAAAGGGATGTCTGCATCGTGGCGATCACTGCATAATATCGTCGCTTGAGCACAACAGCGTATCGAGGCCTGTATATGCCATGTCAAAAAGGGGAGTATCCTTCTCTGTACTTGAGGTTGACGATGACGATGAGGTAACGCTCAGACGATTAAAGGCGCTTATCAGGGAGAACACAAAAGCAGTGATTGTGACTATATGCTCAAATGTTACAGGTCAGATACTGCCGTACAGAGAGATAGGAAAGATCTGCCGCAGAAAGGGTATTGTATATATTGCTGATGCTGCACAAGCGGCAGGTGTTTTGCCAATAAGCATGAGCGATGGCTACGACTTTTTGTGTATGTCGGGACACAAGGGACTTTATGGACCTACCGGCACGGGACTTCTTATATCGTCAGGCCGGTTTTCACTGTCGACAATTATTGAGGGCGGAACCGGAGCGACCTCGCTTGAGCTTGAGCAGACTGATTTTTTGCCGGAGCAGCTTGAAAGCGGAACGGTAAACACCGTGGGAATAATGGGTCTTGGAGAAGGGATCAAATTTGTAAAAAGCAAGGGTATAAACAGAATACATGATTATGAAATGAAGCTGACCGAAAGTTTTTTAAATGGACTTAAAGGGCAGCGCGGCATAACGGTAATAAGAGGAAGCGGAAATTACTCTGCCGTGGTGTCCTTTAACAAGGAGGGCTATGATTCAAACGAGCTTGCGGAGTATTTAAGCAATCGCGGAATATATCTCAGAGGAGGTTATCAGTGTGCGGGCCTGGCACACAAATATCTTGGTACCCAAAGCAATGGAACCGTCAGGTTCTCACCGTCTGTTATGAACCGTCAAAGCGAAGTAAATGTTCTGTTGAGCGCAATAAAAAAAGCATAAAAGGCTGAAAAAATCTTAATTTTCACTTGTATAAAATTAAAAAATATGATATACTGAATGTGAATAGACAGGCAGCAAGTCTTTTTGCTAAGGGAAGTGGATTTTTTGGATACGATAACTAACTTGTTTGACGCATTTATAAGCATAATAAAATCCATGACGGTATTTGATGTATTAGACATTGCCATTTTGTCATTTTTGTTATACAAGGGTATACAGATCGCGAGAGAAACCAGAGCCGGTCAGCTTGTCAAGGGAATCATATTGATAATACTCTGCTATTTTATTGCAGACTTTTTCGAATTAAAAGCAATGACGTATATACTTCAGACGTTTTTCAGTTGGGGATTTCTGGCGATAGTTATTCTGTTTCAGCCGGAGCTCAGGCGAATACTCGAAAAGATGGGAAGAACGAAAGTTGTGAGTCTGTATTCGTTAAATCCAATGGATGTAAACGGTTCTTTCGCAGCATGGGAAAACTGTATTGATGCAATATGTGAATCTTCTGCAAGTCTTTCATCGACCAAAACCGGTGCGCTTATCGTCTGCGAAAGGATGACCAAACTAGGTGAGCAGATAGACACGGGAACTATACTCAACTGCACACCGTCTGCCGCTGTATTCGGAAACATCTTTTTCCCGAACACTCCGCTGCATGACGGAGCGGTTATTATAAGAGACGGAATGATCCTTGCGGCAGGGTGCTTTCTTCCGAAGCCGCAGAAGGAGGAATTTATCAACAAGCAGCTTGGTTCGCGGCACAGAGCCGCTATCGGGATAAGCGAGGTAAGTGATGCTCTGGTAGTGGTTGTGTCAGAAGAAACGGGAAACATCTCCGTTGCAGAGGACGGCGTTTTGACAAGGGGCTATAATAAGGAGAGCTTAAAAAAGCTTCTTACCAAAAAGCTTATGCCTGTTGAGGATGACGCAAAGCTACAGGGCTTGGCTGAAAGGGTGAAGAGAAAATGGAAAAAATAAAATTAAGACTCAATCTTTCCAGGCTCTTAGACAGCAGGCTTTTTGTAAAAATTCTCGCGGTTGTGCTTGCACTGATTTTGTGGTTCACGCTGTCGATCGCCGTATATCCGAATGTAGAAAAGAGAATTTCAGGTATACCTCTTTCGGTATCGCTGTCAGGCGGTGCTTCAGAGGGCACTAATCTCATAGCCCAGAACAGCGATAAAATAACCGTTTCAGCAAACATTTCCGGCGCAAGATATGTCATAGGAGATTACACATCCGATAATCTCATTGCGTCTGTTGACACTTCCGGGGTAACCAAAAGCGGTGAGTATACGCTTGATGTTAATGTAACTTCGGCCAATTCTGATGCTATTGAAGTTCTGTCGGTAAGCCCGAAGACGGTGACGCTCTCATTTGATTTTAACGCTACCAGGGTTTTGGAAATAACCTCTGATCGTGTTGATACCTCGTCGCTTGTCACAGCTGATGGCTTTGTCAAGGATTTACCGGTTATATCGCCAAATACGATAAATATTGAAGGAGCAAAAACACTTGTTGATTCTATAAGCTCAGCGTCTGTAAGAGTTCTTGAAAGCGCTGATGATCTTACAGAGGCGTTCACCACGACCAATACTGAGATCGTGCTGTATGACAGCGAGGGTAATGAGATAAATAAGGAAGGACTCACCGTATCACCTGAATCCATTTCGGTGTCTGTCAACGTAACGAAAAAAGATTCCGCACCTATTTACGTAAACTTTAAAAACTCACAGGGTGAGGATGCGGGAAACATATTTGATTCAAGCGTGATCGTGTCTACAATTTCACCTCAGGCTATAAATGTATCTGCCGTAGGAGAAGTTCAAAGGGACTTGAGTATAAATCTTGATCTTAACCTGCGTGATGTAAGTCCGGGAGCCACTGCAACAATCAGCAAGGCAGCCATAAACGCGGCGCTTTCAGAAAAGGGGCTTACCGCATCTGACGGCGAAGTGAACACGGTTTATGTAAATTATAAAGATGTCGGCTTTTCAAGCAAGAAAATAACCGTGCCGAAGTCTGCTATAAAGCTTCAGAATATTCCGGCAGGCAAAAAAGCAAGTGTGGTTACAGATGAGATAAAAGACGTTATTATTTACGGCCGATCTGAGGATATAGACGGCCTTGACAACAATGACTTCATAGCGGTTCTGGATCTGTCTAAAGCAGAGCTTTCAAACGATACGTTTCTTGTCACCATATACTGCCCTGAGAATAAGGGCGTATGGGCGTACGGCGATTACAAAGTAACTCTGTCAATTTCGGACGAGGAGTAGTTATATTTCGGCGGAGATGATTGTTTTTCGTTTCCGCCTGTTTTGTTTAAAGTAATGAGAGGAGCAGGGGCTTGCCTTTAATAATTCATCAGATAAAATGTCCGTTCACTGAAAGTGTTGATTATGCCAGAAAAAAAGCCGTGCGCGCTTTGGGAGTCAGTGACGGAAGTGTAAAAAGCATAAATGTCTACAAGTGCTCGCTTGACGCAAGACGCGGCAGAGAGATATCAAATGTATACTCATTTATAGTCGAGCTTTTTGACAAAAGGCAAGAGACCGCAGTTGCAAGTCGCTTGGGACTTTCCGTATACAGTGATGAGGTTTTTGCGCCTGAAACTAATTTACCAAAAGATAACAGGATAGTCGTTGCAGGCTTTGGCCCCGCCGGAATGTTTGCGTCTCTTGTTTTGGCACGCGCGGGATATAAGCCTCTTGTGCTTGAGCGCGGCTCTAAAATGGAGGACAGGATAAAGGCCGTTGATTCCTTCTGGAACGGCGGTATGCTTGATGAGAATGCAAATGTGCAGTTCGGCGAAGGCGGAGCCGGAACATTTTCTGACGGTAAGCTTACCACCCGTATAAAGGATCCTCTTTGCCGCGTGGTTTTGAAAGAGCTTGTTTATTTCGGCGCTGATGAGCATATCCTCACATCGGCCAAGCCGCATATAGGCACTGACAAAATAAGAGCGATAGTTGTAAATATCAGAAAAGAAATTAAATCACTTGGCGGGAATATACTGTTTGATTCACCGCTTGACGGGCTTAATGTGAAAAATGGCAGAATAAGCGGTGTTTATTCTAAGGGAAGAGAAATACAAGTGGACAAGCTTATTTTATCAATTGGTCACTCCGCAAGGGATACCTTTGAGCTTCTGCTCAGAAGCGGTGTCGTTATTGAGCCAAAGCCATTTTCTGTGGGAGCGAGAATAGAGCACTTGCAGTGTGACGTTGACCTGAGCCTTTACGGGTCTCTTGCGGGAGATAAAAGACTTCCCCGGGGAGAATACCAGCTTTCCCACAGATTTTCCGACGGTTCGGCTGTATATACATTTTGCATGTGTCCCGGAGGATATGTTGTGCCGGCTCAGAGTGAACGGAATAGTGTGCTTACAAACGGAATGAGTTTAAGCTCAAGAGATGGAAAAAACGCAAATGCGGCTCTTGTTGTATCAGTAACGCCCGGTGATTTTGGAACTAATGCGCTTGATGGCGTAAGGTTTGCTCAGAGCCTTGAGAAAAAGGCGTTTGATATGACCGGAGGATATGAAGCTCCGTGTATGAGCGTAAAGGGCTTTATCAATGACGATGTGACTATAAAATCGGAAATAAAACCAACTTATAACAGGGGTGTGATATATTCAAACTTTTCAGATCTGTTCCCTAAAACAATAACAGATAAAATGAAAACCGGCCTTGACAGATTTTCAAAAAAAATGCGTTGCTTTTCAGACGGACTTCTCACAGCTCCTGAGACCAGAACGTCATCCCCCGTAAGAATTGTCAGAAAAGATGATATGACAGCTTTAGGAATAGAAAATCTTTATCCGGCGGGAGAGGGAGCGGGATATGCGGGTGGAATAATGTCCGCCGCAGTAGACGGTATTAAGGCTGCCGTAAAAATAATGCAGTGCATCAGATAAAGAGAGCGTGAATAATATGTTTGCAGAAGTAAAAAGCATTGGTCTTATAGGTATGAATGCCTTTATGGTCAGGGCAGAAATTGAGGCGGTAAAGGGAATCCCGTCATTTGACATAGTTGGCTGTGCTGATACTGCCGTAAGGGAGAGCAGAGAAAGGCTCAAATCTGCTTTTCGTTCAAGCGGACTGAGGTTTCCTGAAGCACAGATCACATTGAACTTGGCGCCGGCGGACACCAAAAAGACTGGATCTGCTCACGATCTTGCGATAGCGGTAGCACTTTTTTCAATAATGGGAACCGTAAAAGTTCAGAAAATTGAAGACTGCGCTTTTATAGGAGAGGTTTCACTCGGCGGTGAGATCAGACCGGTAAACGGAGTGCTTCCCATGGCGATCACTGCCGGAAAAGCAGGGATCAAAAAGCTGTTTTTGCCAAGCCAGAATGCGAAAGAAGCAAGTGTCTGCGGAAAAGTTAAGGTTTACCCGGTAAAGAGCCTTACAGAGTTGTTTGAGCATTTTTCCGGAAGAATAATCAGACCGTTCACCGGATATACACCAAGCGATGACGCTTTTGACGAAACGCTTGATTATAAGGATGTAAAAGGACAGAAATCTGTTAAAAAAGCACTTGAAATCGCGGCGAGCGGCGGGCATAATATACTTATGATAGGCTCACCTGGAAGCGGAAAAAGTATGCTGGCAAAAAGGCTTCCTTCAATATTGCCGAAGATGACGTTTGAGGAGGCGATAGAGACCACTAACATACATTCCATAGCGGGAATACTGGACAATGAAGATCCCCTTGTGACAAGACGACCTTTTCGCGCTCCGCACCACACTATATCAAGTGTTGGTCTTTCAGGCGGTGGAACCGTGCCAAAGCCGGGAGAGATCTCTCTTGCGCACAACGGTGTGCTTTTCTTAGATGAGCTTTTGGAGTTTGACAGGTCTACACTTGAGGTTTTAAGGCAGCCGCTTGAGGACAGAAAAGTCACTATCTCCAGAGCATGGGGAAGTGTTTCGTATCCAAGCTCAATAATGCTTGTGGCAGCAATGAATCCCTGTCCCTGCGGGTATTATGGTCACCCTAAAAAGGAGTGTATCTGCTCTGACAAAAAGGTCAAACAGTATCTTTCGCGTATAAGCGGACCGATGCTTGACAGAATTGACATACAGGTTGAGGTCCCTCCTGTCGAGTTTGAGGACATTTCTTCTGATATAAAGGAAGAACCGTCGTCCGCAATACGTGAAAGGGTACAGAGAGCAAGAGAGGTTCAAAATAACAGATTCAAAGGCACAGACATAACCTGCAACGCACAGATAACAAGCGATATTATAGATGAGGTCTGTGTTATGACTGATTCTGCAATGTCACTTTTAAAGGACATATTTGAACGGTTAGGACTTTCAGCACGCGGTTATGACAGGATCCTTAAAGTTGCCAGAACGGCAGCCGATATGTCCGGTGACAGACTGATAGATAAAAGCCACATAGCGCTTGCAGTATCATATAGATCACTTGACCGAAAATATTTCGGTTAAATAAAGGAGGATAAAATTATGTTAGCACTTATTACAGGGGCAAGCTCTGGTATCGGCAGAGAATTTGCAAAAATTCTGGCATACAGAGGTTTTTCGCTTATACTTGTTGCACGAAGACTTGACAGACTTGAGGAACTGGCGGCGGATATACTTGAAAATTATGATGTTGATGTAAACATCGTAGATTGTGATTTATCTGAGGAGAACAACTGTTATAGTCTTTATCAAAGCGTTGAGCACGAAAAGGTAGATGTGCTTATAAACAATGCGGGTTTTGGTGCATACGGTGAGTTTTCAGATACTGATCTTGGTATTGAGACAAAGATGATCGACGTAAACTGCAAGGCTGTTCATATTCTCACAAAGTTGTTTCTTCGCGATATGGAGAAAAAGGATTTTGGATATATATTGAATGTGGCGTCCTCTGCGGGTCTTATGAGCGGTGGACCGTATATGGCGACATACTATGCAACAAAGTCTTATGTAGTTGATCTCACTCGCGCTGTAAATGAAGAGCTGCATGAAAAGGGAAGTTGCGTGTATGTCGGAGCGCTTTGCCCCGGGCCAGTTGACACTGAATTCAATAAAGTGGCGGGAGTTAGCTTCAGCCTTGGTGGGATTTCCGCAAAGAGCTGTGCAATCGATGGAGTTTACAATATGTTTGAGGAGAGAAAGATGATAATTGTTCCAACTGTGATGATGAAGGCTCTTACATTTTTGAGCAGATTTGTCCCCACGAAACCACTTTTGTTTATAACAGGAAAGCTTCAGCGCAGAAAGGGTAAAGCACAAGATAGCAATATAATATAATCATCCCTTAGCTTTTTGTGAATTTTGTAAAAAAGTTGTCTAAAATAGCTAGAAATACAGGGGCAAATTTGTATAAATAGCACATTGAAAAGACGGTTAAAATACTGTAAAATATAAAGTATAAAATTATGTAAAGGAGTTTTTTGCAATGAAGTTTAAGAAGATTATTGCAGGAGCAGCTGCAGTAGCTATGATATCTGGCGCAGCAGTTAGCTCGTTCTCGGCATCTGCTTGGACAAAGCCTGCTGACGGTTATGATGCTTTCTTAATGTGCTGTTCCGGTCAGTTTGCAGACTGGTGTAATCAGGGCCCACACGGATATGTTTTAGAGGTAGGCACAGGTGATAACGCAAGCAGACACAGAGGTGGATTCGGTAAGGATGCTGTTGTAACCGGTGACGGACAATACACAGTTGGTGTTTATGCTCCTGAGGGTAAACCAGAGGGTGGCGATGAGTACATTTCCGGTAAGATTGTTGACGGAGTTCCTGAAAACCTGGGATTCGTTTACAACGGCGATGCTGAGACCTGGGAGTCTTTCTTTGCACCTGATGTTTTTGTAATTGATATCGTTGGCCTTATTGACGGTACTGAGAAATATGATTCGGCGACAAAGACTCATATTCCGAATGACGCTACATCAATTAAATCACAGTATGATGAGAACGCGGGAGCAGGTCCGTACAAGGCGTCTCAGATCAAAGCTACTGTAGACAGCATTAAGTTTGACGGCGTTCCGGCTGAGTTTGACGCATCAAAAATAGTAACAGGAAATATTGAACCTGACAACTATAACTACAGAATTGAGCTCTACAACACATACGGAACAACTAAGAATGATTCTCCGCTTATCAATCCTGTTAAGGATGATATTGACGCAATGACTTCTGTTGAGGTTACTTTCACACTTTCCGGTCTTAATTCAGGATCTTCTGAGTCGACATCCGGAACAACAGGAAACACAAATAACAACAATGCGGGACAGCAGTCAACAACTGCTGCGGCTGCTGACAACAAGACAGCAACAACTACAACACCTTCAGCATCAACTGGTGCAAACACAGGTGCAACTGCTGGTCTTGCTCTCGGCGGAATTGCTCTTGCAGGTGTAGCAATCGTTCTTGCTAAGAAGAGAAAGTAGTTTATGTAATTACTTAAATAAAAAGCGGTTCAGTTATTGAGCCGCTTTTATTTATTACAAAATTATTTTTATTGTTTACAATTTAGTTACAATTACCTATTGACAAGTAACCGTTTTGTAGTTATAATATAAGTAAGCTAAACTATTATTTTTCTGTTGTTTTTTATAGGCGACTTCTTTTAGAGGTCGCCCTTTGTTTTATGCGTCAGACCACATAAAAAACCACCGCGAGAGCTAAACACTTCCGCAGTGGTTTATAGCGACCAAGCCGATAAGCCGAGTTTTGTCGAGTGCGGTAATCTATCTAGGACGTATGTCGCCACACGCCTCGAGCCCCCTATAGACGCTGGTCTGACGAGCAGCCATTGACCAAACGTCTACCATTGGGGTTGCATCGGATAAGGTTTACATGGCATCGCCGTCTCCGACGATCCGGTGAGCTCTTACCTCGCCTTTCCATCCTTACCGCAAATGCGGCGGTATATTTCTGTTGCACTTGCTCTGAGGTCACCCTCGGCTGCCGTTAGCAGCTATCCTGCTCTGTGATGCTCGGACTTTCCTCTTGACGTATATCCATCAAGCTACCGCATAGCTTACTCGCATTTATAATTATAAGAAATTTTAAAGATTTGTCAAGTCTGTTTTGTGATGTTAGTTGCCTAAAAAGAATGATACAAAAGCGTCTTTGCTGCAAATATTTATTATTGCTATTGAATATTGCCAAAATGTATTGTATAATAAATAAGTAAAATTCATGGAGGATAAACAAATGGCAAAGATCGAATTTGCAGGGCGTATAAATAAAACATATCATATTATTGCCGGTTTTTTTGCATTTGGTATATGTATGATGCTTGGCAGGAAGAAGAAGCCTGTAAAAAAGCTTGCAAAGCGTTTTGATCGCATTGAAAAAACAGCATATAGCGCTCTTAATACCGTATCAAACAAGATAGAAATAGAAAAAGTAAAGAACGGAGCGCTTGATTATCAAAAGTGTCTTGAAATATACAAAAAGCAAAGGGCAGGAAATAATGAGAGTGTATAATCCTTTTAAGGCGATAAGGGCACAGGCATGGTTTTCACCGACACATTCATATATATTTGAAAACAGCTTTGAGCTGTTAAAGGCAAGACGTGAGGATATTTATAAAGTGCTTTTGCCTCTGAAAAATCAAATCGCAAAATATGTTTTGGTGCCGGACTTTAAAGGTGATATAAACAAAGGCAGCGGATCGCACTACTATTCGCCTGTGTTAAAAAACGGTAGAAAAAGTGTTAAGACTGAAGGGTACTATAAGAACCGCCTCGGCAGATTTTCGCGATCTGCAAGGACAATGTGCGAAGAAAATATAACTCTCGCTGCGATTTATTATGTATCCGGAAACGATATAATGTTTGCGGAATGCCTTGGGCGTGCTTTGCATTTTATAATGGACATCTGCTGCACAGTACACACGACAAATCTGATCTCATTGCCTCACAAGAAAAATCCGCATCATATGTATGAGATATATTCAAGAGCTAATATGGAGCGCTTTAATAATAATGACATTCAGGATTTACCGGCGTTTGAGCAGAAATATATGCCTATGCCGATTGGTAGAATGTTTGGTGAGCTAGCAGAGAAGTCGTCAAAGTTTTACGAGGATATGGTATCGCTTGACAGCGACAGGTTTTATAAGGCGCTGTCAGAAATGCTGCCAATAAGCTTTGCGGCCGCATATGTTCTGACCGTAAAGATCTTCGAGTATGTAAAGAATTACAACGGGGTTAAAATAGGAGACAGCTTTCGTCTGTGTTCAAAAGGAAGATATCTTTGCAGAAGAGGTAAGAAGACATATCTTTCCACTTATAAAGAAACTGCTGCTATATTTACTCTTGTTTTTAATAACAACAAATTGTTTTTGCGTTGTGGAAGGGAATTTCTTGTTTCAGAGGGGAGATTTGGTTTTTCATTTTCAGAAGCCGGAGATTACGATGCGGTGAGGATCACCAAAACAGATAAGGGGTATCTCATATCAACAGAGTATTCTTCTGGAGAAAGATATATTGAGGCGGATTTAGTATCAGTTAAAGCAAGATTTTTCAATCCGTCAATATGCGGGTTTTATTGGTCATTAAAAAAGGTTTGAAGGGAGAAATATTTATGAAGTATTTGGTTTTATTGTGCGATGGAATGGCAGATTACGACATTGCGGAGTTTGGCGGCAAAACGCCATTGGAAGCGGCAAATACGCCTAATATGGATCGTCTTGCAAAGAAGTCTGAAATAGGTCTTGTCAAGACTGTACAGGACTCAATGAAGCCGGGAAGTGATGTTGCAAATCTGTCTGTGCTTGGATATGATCCGGAGGTGTACTATACAGGCCGTTCTCCGCTTGAGGCGGGCTCTATCGGTATTGACATGAAGCCGACAGACGTGTCTTTCAGGTGCAATCTTGTCACTCTGTCCGATGAGGAAAACTATGAGGACAAGACGATACTTGACTACTGTGCGGACGATATTTCTACTGCTGAGGCAAGAGAGATCGTGAAAACCTTAGCGGAACATTTCAACTGTGAAGAGTTTCAGCTTTACAGCGGCGTGTCCTACCGTCACTGTCTTATATGGAACGGCGGCACAACAGATGTTGGCACGCTCACGCCGCCGCATGACATAACCGGCAAGCCGATAAAAGAGTATATACCAAAGCACGAAAACGCTAAAAAGCTTTACGATATGATGATAAAAAGCTATGATATATTGAAAGATCATCCGATAAACAAGGAAAGAGAAAAAAGGGGACTTCGGCCTGCAAACTCCATGTGGCTTTGGGGAGAGGGAAAAAGAGCGTCACTTACGCCGTTTAAGGAAAAATACGGTCTTAGCGGCTCGATGATCTCGGCAGTTGACCTGTTAAAAGGAATAGGCAAATTCAGTGGAATGAACGTAGTAGATGTCGACGGTGCCACGGGTTACATAGATACTAATTTTGAGGGCAAGGCAAAGGCAGCGATTAGCGAGTTTGAACACGGACAGGACTTTGTATATATTCACGTAGAAGCTCCTGACGAGTGTGGTCACAGGCACGAGATCGAGAATAAAAAGCGCTCGATCGATCTTATAGATGAAAAGATTTTAGGACCGGTGCTCAGATATCTTGATGATTCTGATGAAGACTATAAGGTACTTATTATGCCGGATCACGCAACGCCGCTTAGCCTCAGAACACATACAAACGATCCAATTCCTTATTTGATATACAGAAAGAACAATGAGAAAAGCGGCAATGAGGTCTTTAATGAAAAGACCTGCAAGTCAAGCGGAATATATATAGATAAAGGTCACACGCTTCTTGAAAAGATGATAAAAGAGTAGAGGATAAAATGGACGAAAAAAAATTAAGCTACATAGATAAGCTTTTAAACTCAGAGATCAAAAACAATAGGATCGCCGGTGCAAGCGTGATGGTCTATAAGGACGGTGAAACTTGCTATAACAGACAGTTTGGCTGGGCAGATAAGGAAAATAAAATTGCTGTTCAAAAGGATACGATATTCAGGCTTTACTCCTGCACAAAGCCGATAACTGCCACAGCGCTTATGATACTTTTTGAGCGTGGTGAGCTTGAGCTTGAGTATCCGCTTTACAAATATATACCGTCATATAAGGATATGAAAATAGTTTCTGAAGACGGAACTCTTACCGATTGCAACACAGATATAACTATACGCGATCTTTTGAATATGACCTCAGGACTTGTTTATCCCGGCGGCTGGTTTGAAGCGGGCAGGCGGGTCGAGGCTGTTTTTAAGGATATTCATTCAAAGCTTTACACAAATGAAGCTGTTACAACAGTCGAATTTGCCGAGAAGCTTAGTGAAACGCCCTTGTTTTTTGAACCGGGCAAAATGTGGAATTACGGCACTTCTGCGGATGTTTTAGGCGCTGTTATTGAGATCGTATCAGGAATGAAGCTTTCTGAGTTTATGAAGAAGGAGATTTTTGAGCCTTTAAAGATGAACGACACGGCGTTTTATGTTCCCAAAGAAAAGCTTTCAAGATTCTCAAAGCTTTATATGCCGACTGACGATGGAGTCGAGCTTTTTGAAGGAAGTCACTTGTGTATAACCGACTATAAAAATCCTCCTGCATTTGAATCGGGCGGCGCCGGATTGGTCTCTACCGCGTCGGATTATATGCGTTTTGCAAGGATGCTTCTCGGAGGCGGAATGCTGGACGGAGTCAGAATATTGTCAGAAAACACTGTTAGGTTTATGACGCAAAATCATATGACCAATGAGCAGTATTGGAGTATGCAGTACGGCTCTACAAAGGGCTGCGGCTACGGTTCTTTAATGAGAGTCGTTGTCGATACTGCGGCTGCCACTACGAACGGAGACGCGGGGGAATTCGGCTGGGACGGATGGACCGGGACATACTTTTCCGTCAATCCTAAAAGTAATATGATAATTCTTTATTTTATCCAAAAATGCGGTACAGGTATGGATGACATAACCAAACGGCTTCGTCAGATAGTTTACGGAGCGATAAATTAGAAATTCCAGCGGCTTTGCTTATTATGCAAGGCCGTTTGTCTTATTTTTACAAATTTATTATTTTTTTATTGCATTACACGTGAATTTGTGCTATAATGTTATTGCGTATAAGTATGTATACATTCATACTAATGATGATAGTATTCGAAGGTAAGTTAATATAAAAATGATGATCAAATTTATATGGAAATAGGGTGCGCAATTTGAATAGGCAAATAGTTCTGGCTCTTTCAGACCGTGAAGAAAATAAGAAGTTTAAATCTGACTTAAAAAGAAATTTAGATGGTGTATATTGTGCAGTATCTGCAAAAGAAGCTGCTTATCTGTTGATGACAGATAGCTGTAAGCTTCTGGTTTTTGAGCTTGATTTTGACGGTTTTGATTTTCTTTCGTTCTTCAAGAGTAAAAGTGATACCGGTGCGTTGCTCTCCAAAAAGATAATTGCTATTGATTACTGCTCTAAGGAAGGCTATTTTGAAAATCAAATAAAATATATTGACGCCGGTGTATCATATTACATTACGTTTAATATGATCGACTTTGATGTTTTTGTGCATTACTGCAATTATCTTATTTCTGTTGTAAATGAGCACGAGCGTCTTATCAAGCGCTATGACGAGCTTATATTGGAGTCTATGCAGGCGATCGTGAGAACGATCGATGCTAAGGACATATATACAAAGGGTCATTCTATAAGAGTCGGTAACTATGCTTCCGCTATTGCGAAAGAGCTTGGGCTTGATGAAGATAAGGTAGAAGACATTTATATGATAGGTCTTTTGCATGATGTCGGAAAGATAGGCGTTCCGGATTATATTCTCAATAAGCCGGATAAGCTGTCATCGGTTGAATTTGACATCATAAAGCAGCACACTGTTATAGGAAAGAATATACTAAGCGAAATGCCAATCGTTGAAGGAATTGTCGATGGCGCTTTTCACCATCATGAGAGATATGACGGCAAAGGTTATCCTGAGAGCTTAAAGGGCGAGGAAATTCCATATATAGCTAGAATTTTGGCTGTAGCTGACGCTTATGATGCAATGAATTCTGATCGTGTTTACAGGCGCAGACTGTCGCCTGAAATCATACGAGCAGAAATAGTTAAGGGAAGGTCAACTCAGTTTGACCCGGATGTAGCCGATGCTATGCTCAGAATCATTGATACGGAGATAAAGGATATAAACGATAAATTCTCCGGTCATAATTCAAGACTTATATCCGATGAAAACACAGCTCTGATAAATAAGATATATAATCTTGGAATGCAGCTTGAGGCAAGTCAGAGCATAGATGCGATCACCGGGCTTATGCATTCTGATAAGTTTATTGAATCACTAGATTATTATCTTTCCTCAAAAGATGCATCAGGAACATTTATGCTTGTTGATATAGGAAGCTTAAAGAAGATAAACTATGGATTCGGTCACATTACCGGAGATAAGATTATTAAAAGCATGAGCAGGATCGTTTTACAGACGGTAAAGGAAAACGATTTTTGTACAAGGCTGTCGGGCGATGTTTTTGCTGTGTTTTATAGCGGAAAGGACAGTGAGGAGTTTGCTCATAGGGTAGCACAGCGGATTATAAGGCTGTTTAAAAAGCGTTTTGAGAAAACAGAGTATGATGAATTTATACATCTTGATATTGGCATATGCTTTGCCAAGCGAGACGGAAAGACCTTTGCGGAACTGTCTGAAAATTCACGGAATGCATTGTATTATGCAAAAGTCAACGGCAGCAACTCATATCATATATTCATCAATTCCTGTCAGAACTTTTATCAGAATTCCAGCACTGCTATTGATATGAAGGAGCTTAAGAATAATATTGAGAAAGCCATCATCAGCGGTGGAGCATACAGTGTAGAAGCGCACGATTTTAAAATGATATACAACTATATATCCAGATACATAAGCAGAAACGGAAACAACGCTCAGATCATTCTGTATACGTTTACGCCGAGAGACGAAAAAAATGTTGACATGAGTATGCTTGAAGAAAATCTCATTCTTCTCAGGAAGTGTATAGTAAGAAGTCTCAGAAAGGTTGACGTCACCACAAGGTATTCAAGTTCGCAGCAGATAGTTATACTAATGGACACGGATGCCGAAAACTGTGAAATAATTGCTAAAAGAGTTATGACAAATTTTTACAAGTCGTGCAAATATGACGGCTTTGATATGCACTTTGATATACAAACTATTGAGGTATCTAAATAAGCCGGAGAAATTATAAAGGAATAGATTATGAAAAAACTGTTATCACTTATTACTACTTTTATTTTATCGATCACAATTGCAGCGTCAGGCGTTTGCGCATATGATGAGGGAGCTGTTTTTGATTCTGACGACTTATCGGGTGTATTATTTGTTGAAATGTTATTTGCCTCTGATCTGCCATTTTCTGAGCAGTTCACACCTCAGCCCGGCATTGACTACGATTTTTATATTGAATCCAGCGTTTCGGTTTCCGGAGGATTTAAGAATGAAAACGGAGATATATATTATGAGTTTGTAACCGACGGTGATTCTGATAACGGATATAGTTTTGAATCTAATTTACAGTTTCCCGATGACGCTTTGTATACCTTTTATATTGACAAGCCGGTAAGCTTTTTTGATGAAGATATGCTTTTTATAATGTTAACTGAGAGCGTTCAAAGCGATTTTACAGATATTGAAGTATATGACGAAAAAACTGTCACCGCAGCTGATCTGCCGATGAGCATTGAATTCACACCAGATGAAACTGCCGATTATGCGGTT
The DNA here is from genome assembly GCA_947631455.1 of uncultured Clostridia bacterium. Lineage (GTDB taxonomy): Bacteria > Bacillota > Clostridia > Oscillospirales > Ruminococcaceae > UMGS1601. Next base: position 134,499 of record CANRLH010000003.1, on the reverse strand, counting down.
GTATCAGAAAGTCCCGTAACGCTGAGGGGAAATATAACCGATGAAGACGGCAATGAACTGATAAGCTTTGAATCAAATTCTTTGATTGATTTGTATGAATCCCTTTGTGCTTATGCAGAGCTTGAGGAAGGAAAAACATATTATTTTAACATAGATAAGTATCCTTACGACCTTGATGATGAATTCAGCATATATATTTTAAAGCTTAAGGGATATATATATGACACTGAAAATGTTTCGTATTATGAAGATGGGGAAGAATATTTTGCAGATGCTGTTTTAATTGATTCATATCACGGCAGTGATAAAGAGCTTAATGTTGAGACGATTGAAGGCGAAGTTATGGCAATAGGACAGTATGCCTTTGAGAATAAAAAAATCAAGACTGTTTTGCTCAATGAAGGCTTTGAATGCATCTACAATTTTGCATTTTTAAACTGTAAGGATTTATATGAGGTCGCCCTTCCGGACAGTCTCAGCATTATTACTTATGGCGCGTTTTTGGGATGTGACAGCCTTAAAGAGATATCAATAGGCAAAGACATATACCTTATTGAGCCATATGCTTTGGGATATGACGAAAACTACCAGAAGGTTGATAACTTTGTAATAAAGGGATATGAAGGAACTGCGGCACAGAAATATGCTCTGGAAAACGGCTTTGAGTTTATTTCCCTTAGTGATGATGCTGATATCACTACAGAGCCTGACGAGGTATTGACAACTGATGAAACATCAGATAACATAACTGATCAGACTGACCCGACTTCATCACTTTCGACTGAGGCCGAGCAGGGAGATATCCCCACAGATGCAGGTAATGAGTATAATTCAGAGCATAACGCCGCTCAGCAAAACACTTATGATAAAGCACAAAATGTGTACCAAAACGCCACTCAGAGCGAGGTTAAACAGACTGTTAGCGCAGACAAAAACAATATGCCTGCCTCAAATGCTTTAACTGGTTCAAAGAGCTATGTGGTGGTTATATTTATAATTGTGCTTGCTGTTTTTGCTGCAGTAGTTGTTATACAAATAATAAGGATAAAAAAGCAAAAGTAAGGAAATCTTTCGGATGAATAGAGAAAACATTAGAAATTTTTGTATTATTGCGCATATAGATCACGGTAAAAGCACTCTTGCAGACAGGATTTTAGAGCTTACGTCAACGGTCGAGCTTAGGGAAATGGAAGATCAGCTGCTTGATGATATGGACATTGAGCGTGAAAGAGGGATCACCATAAAGGCAAGAGCCGTAAGGCTGAACTATAAGTCTGAAAGCGGAGAGGAATATGTGTTTAACCTAATAGATACGCCCGGTCATGTTGATTTTAACTATGAGGTTTCAAGATCTCTTGCAGCGTGTGAGGGAGCTGTGCTGGTAGTTGATGCGTCTCAGGGGATAGAGGCTCAGACCTTGGCAAACACATATCTTGCAATTGAGCATGATCTTGAGATAGTTGCTGTTGTCAATAAAATAGACCTGCCCTCTGCCGACCCTGACAGAGTGTGTAGAGAGATCGAGGATGTTATAGGAATACCGGCTCTTGACGCGCCCAGGATTTCAGCGAAGATGGGAACGAACATAAGAGAAGTTTTAGAGCGTGTGATAAGTGATATTCCTTGTCCCGTTGGGGATGAAAAAGCCCCGCTTAAGGCTCTTATCTTTGATAGCGTTTACGACCAGTATAAGGGAGTAATTGTATATGTCAGGATCGTTGAGGGAACTCTTAAGGTAGGGGATAACATACGCTTTATGGCAACCGGTGCTGAGTTTCAGACGGTCGAGGTCGGATATATGGGAGCTAAAAATCTTACTCAGGTGAGTGAGATAAAAGCCGGAGAAGTTGGATATATAGCAGCATCAATAAAGGATATAGGAGATACGCGCGTAGGCGATACCGTTACGAATGCCGACAGTCCATGCGACAAGCCGCTTGAGGGATATAAAAAAGTTAATCCTATGGTCTTTTCGGGAATTTATCCCGTTGACGGCGCAAAGTATCCTGACCTTCGTGATGCGCTTGACAAGCTGCATTTAAACGACGCGTCTTTGAGCTTTGAACCAGAAACGTCTATCGCTCTGGGATTTGGCTTCAGGTGTGGTTTTCTGGGGCTTTTGCACATGGAGATCATACAGGAGCGCCTTGAGCGTGAATATAATCTTGACCTGATCACGACCGCGCCGAGCGTTATATATAAAGTAAATATGACAAACGGAGAAACTGTGTATATTGATAACCCTACAAATTACCCTGATCCGGCGGTTATACAGTCGGCCGAGGAACCGGTTGTCAATGCGCACATTTATTCTCCCAGCGACTTTATCGGCAACGTAATGGAGCTTTGCCAGGAGCGCAGGGGCGTTTTTAAGGATATGAGGTACCTGGATGAGAGCAGAGCCGATCTTCATTATGTTCTGCCTCTCAATGAGATAGTGTATGACTTTTTTGATGCGCTTAAGTCCAGAACAAAGGGATATGCTTCTTTTGATTATGAAATAAAAGGCTATGAGCAAAGCAGACTTGTAAAGCTTGATATTCTGCTTAACGGTGATATTGTCGATGCTTTGTCGTTTATAGTTCACGCGGATAAGGCATACGCCAGAGGAAGAAGAATTTGCGAAAAGCTAAAGGAAAACATTCCGCGTCAGCTTTTTGAAGTTCCTATACAGGCGGCGATCGGCGGAAAGATAATCGCAAGAGAGACGATAAAGGCTCTTCGTAAGGACGTCTTGGCTAAGTGCTACGGCGGTGACATTACGAGGAAGAAAAAGCTTTTGGAAAAGCAGAAGGAAGGCAAAAAGCGTATGCGGCGTTTAGGCTCGGTTGAGGTTCCGCAGGAAGCTTTTATGAGCGTATTGAAGCTTGATGAATAAGAGGCGAGATAATGAGCGATTTTCAGAAATCTGTTAAAAGAGCTTTGATATTCGGATTTTGCGGAGCAGTGATTCTTCCGATCATTCACGAGTGTTATGCTAATATCTCAAAGAGCTTTTTTACAGTTATTATATATATAATGGCTGTAATATGCGGCGGTATGTTTTCAAAGTTTGAGGTGAAAAGCGCGCTTGTGTCGATTACCGCTTTTGCATCTGTCTGCGCGGCGCTTGGCATTTGTATTTACGTTGTTGTTCATCCGCTTGCAGTGTCATTTTTAAGCCGTGTTTCAAAGTATTTCAGCCTTAGATATATTGATAACGTATACTATTATGCTAAGCTTATTGCTGCGTTTGCACTCGTGTATCTCGTTTACGGAGTTTTACATCTTGTGTTTACCATGGCGGCAAAAACTAAGGCGTCTCAGGAAAAGGTCAAAACCTATATCGACAACGCTTTTGACGACTGATATGATAGGACTTTACATTCACGTTCCGTTTTGTAAAAGGAAATGTCCGTACTGTGATTTTTACTCGGTTGAGGCAAAGAATGACGAATTACTCGATGCTTATGTTTACAGGCTTCTTGAGGAAGCTGATGGATATAAAAGCAGGAGAGTAAAGGTCGACTCCGTATATTTCGGCGGCGGGACTCCCAGCCTCTTAAGTCAGAAGCAAATCGATAAGATATTAAACGGTTTAAATAAATGCTTTTATATAGATAACAATGCCGAAGTAACCGCGGAGGTCAATCCATCAAGCGCTGATTATAATAAGCTTTTGGGGTACATCGGTGCGGGAATCAACAGGATATCCTTCGGTATACAGTCTTCAAGCGATAGAGAGCTTAATGCTCTTGGAAGGCTACATAATTTTAAACAGGCTGAGAATGCGGTTTATGCTGCTAAAAAAGCCGGATTTGAGAATATCTCTGCGGATATTATGATTGCTTTACCGGGACAAACCGGAGCCGGTGTGGAAAAATCCGTTGAGGATATTATAAATCTTGGTGTCCAGCATATATCCTGTTATATTTTAAAGGTTGAGGATAACACACCATATGCAAAAATGAACCTTTCGCTGCCGGACGATGATGAATGTGCGGATATGTATTTGAGGATGTGCGATATACTTAAAAGCAGCGGTTTTGATCACTATGAAATTTCAAACTTTTCAAAGCCGGGATATGAAAGCCGACATAATCTCAAATATTGGCGTGCTGAGGAATACATCGGGCTGGGTGTATCATCACATTCGTATTTTGACAGCGTCAGGTACTTTAACAAAAGAGATTTACCTGCCTATTTAAACGGCGATAATATAAGAGTAACCGAGGACATGAACATTGACAAAGCAAAGGAATATCTTATGCTCTCGCTTAGACTTTCTGAGGGAATAAGTGTAAAGAAATACCTGTCGCTTGGCGGTGGCAATGATATTTATTTAAAGTCTGAAAGCATCGGGAATAGATTTTTAAAAATCCACAATGACAATATTTCGCTTACTGAAGAAGGATTTCTTGTCTCAAACGAGATAATTTCAAGACTTCTATAAAGATAAAGTACCGGTTTGTATTCGAGTAACTTCATATCTGACTGCTGTTTTGTAAAATTCGGGTAAAGATAAAATATCAAAGGAGGTTTCTGCTTTGAAAAAAAGAGCGTTTGTCTTGGCTGTGGCTGTTATAAGCATTCTTGCTATGTCCGGCTGTAAAGACAAGGAAAAGAATGATCAGATCAAACTTCCGATTCTTGATGAGGGTAAAATTGAATTTAATACCGTAAAGGCTGAGATAGGTACTATAAGTGAAACTTATACGCTTGACGGTTCTTTTGAAAACCCTTATATTGTATCGGTTGCCGCTGAGGTCGGAGGAAAGATTGAATCCGTCAATCTTAAAAACGGTGCCAGTGTTAAGGAGGGAGATGTTCTTTTAACTATCGTCTCAGAGGATGTTGACAAGCAGATCAACGACCAACAGATCAGGCTTGATTCTGTAAAGCAGACATATCAGACTTTAAGTGCTACAAGCGGAATAAGTGCGGCAGAGCTTGAGAGCGCCAAAATAGATATTGATATAGAGCAAAATGCAATGGATAAGCTTTTAAAGGATAAGGAAAAATACTCAGTAAAGGCTTCTGCAAGCGGTGTTATTTCAACATTGAGCGGTTCTGAGTCTGACTATGTAACAGGAAGTGTGATTTCTCAGGGCGAGATCGTTTGTAAAATAACACCGAGTAGCGGTAATGTTCTCTGTGCGCGAACTAATGACAAGAATTCTCTTAGAGACGTAAACTTCGGCACATCTGCAACTATCACGCACTTAAACGAAACGGTCGGAACAGGAATAGTAAGCGATATTATTTATGTAGATAACGGCGACTATTCAAATTACTGCTATGTTATCAAGGTCGATGATAAGTATGGTGATATAAGCTATTACGAAAAGCCTAAGGTAACCTTTAACACATACACAAAGGAAAATGTTGTACTGGTTCCTACTGACGCCGTGAGAAACATATCAAATGAACAGTATGTCGATGTTTTGATAGACGGCGTTAAGGTTCAGACGGCTGTTGAAACCGGGATTTCCGACGAACTGAAAACAGAAATAGTCAGTGGCCTTACAGGTACAGAGGAGATAATAGTAAATTAGCTTTTAAAAAATTTTGCAATAGCACTGGAGGTATAAAGAATGATAGGAACTCTTGACAATGTTTGGTTAAAGCGTATTCTTTCTCTGATAAATTTAATATATGTCTTTGTAATAGGAATTTTTGCCTATGCGTCCTTTTTATACGAACTTGAGATAAAAAGCGAGGCTGTGGTTGGATTCTCAATCGTATTTACACTTGCAAGCGCGGTGTTTCTGGTGCTTATGATACTTACCCGCGACAATATTGTCACACGAGTGATAGGTATTGTACTTCCGCCGCTTGTATTTTTGCTTATAATATTTAATCTGGGAAACTGGATACTTATTATACCGTCGTTTATAGTGGCTATTGTTGTATTTTTTGTAAGCTACAACAATGTAACACTCAAAGTGATCCTTGGAACAATTTACCTTTTGATATATGTTTTGGGACTTATTCTGGTATTTGTATTGAATTTTCTCTTCGGTGGCTCAAACACTGTTGAAACACCGCTTAATTCCGAGACGTTGTCGGATCCAGAAAATGCGGCCGTATACGAAATCTATAAAGATGTTATTGACGATATAAATTCAGTTAATTTTACCGCAGAAGGAGTCGATAAAAGAATTTCTCCTGACGGAACCAAGATGTATTATCTTGCCGATATTCAAGATAACAGTATGGGAAACCTTGCGCTATATGTGATTCCTTACGGAACCGACAAGGATTTCAAGTTTTTCACCCTTAAGGAAAAGGGAATAAGAAAGACCGTTTATAGGTTCGGCTCAAGAGGAGCTGTTCCGCTTGAAATAGCCTGGGAGAACAACGACACCATCAAATTTCAGAGAAGGGACGGCAAGGTTGAGGAATCGACTGTAATTATGCCTGAAAAAAACTATTTTGAGTTTTTGGGGATAAGCTAGTTTTATTGAGTTTATATCTATGCCTTCACTATTAGGGCGCATTGGGCTGAAAATTGCACGCAAACGTACATTATTAACAAAATAAATACTTTTTGGTAATATAATGTTTACATTATTCAAATTGTGTTAATAAATATGGCAGGATAATATCTATCAGAAAGGACATAGTTTTTATGAAATACAACAATCCGGTTATCAAGGGATTTTATCCCGATCCCAGTGTATGCTATGCAAACGGCAAGTATTATCTTGTGGCAAGCTCGTTTCAGTACTTTCCGGGAGTGCCTTTGTTTGAGAGTGAAGATCTCGTAAACTGGAAGCAGATAGGTCACGTTCTGACTAGAAAAAACCAGGTTATGCTTGATAAGATAAACAGCTCCGGTGGAGTTTTTGCACCCACTATCCGCTTTAATGACGGACGTTTTTATATGGTCACGACAAATGACACAACTCATCAGAATTTTTACGTGTTTACTGATGATATTTACGGTGAGTGGTCGGATCCTGTTTATGTTGATCAGGGCGGAATAGACCCATCTCTTTACTTTGAAGACGGCAGGGCGTTTTTTATAAGCAACGGCAGTGATGACAATGGAATAAGCGGGGTAGTTCAGTGTGAGATCGATATTGCTACTGGAGAAAAACTTACGCCTAGTAAGTGCATCTGGCAGGGATCCGGCGGAAGATACCTTGAAAGCCCACATATGTACAGGATAAACGGCGAGTATTATCTTATGGCGGCTGAGGGTGGAACGGAATACGGTCACATGATCACTTACGCCAGATCTGACAGCATATGGGGCGAGTTTATGGGATACCCCGGTAACCCTGTGCTTACAAACAGAAACAAGGCTCCATATATTATTCAGGGAATAGGCCACGGCGATCTTATTGAGGACAAAAATGGTGACTGGCACATTTTGTGCCTGGGATTCAGACAGCTGCATTTGTGGAGACCTTTTCACACGCTCGGCAGAGAGGTTTTTTTGATTCCTGTTGTGTTTGGCGAGGATGGATGGTTTACCGCAGGAAAAGATGGCACAGCCGATGCAGAATATGAAATAAAAGGTGATTTTGTACAAAACGAAAAGAAGACATACACTTTTGAAAACACCGATTGGAGCATTGACTGGTGTTATCTCAGGCATCCGAAGGCAGAAAACTATGATCTAAGCAAGACACGCGCCGTTTTGACCGGAAGTGAAATAACGCTTGACGATGTAGATACTCCCACGTTTATCGGTATCAGGCAAAGAGACTTTGATATGGATATGTCAGTCGATGTATCAGTTGATTCAGATGAGGCAGGCGTAACGGTTTACTCCTGCGAAAATGAGCATTACGATGTTGCCGTAAAAAAAACAGACGTTGGTTACGAGGCTGTGCTTAAGCTAAATATCGGCGGGATCAAGCATATTCAGAGCACCGTTAAGCTCTCGGGTAAAGACGCTAAGCTGATTATCCGCTCAGATCATTTTTCATACAACTTTTTTGTCTGTCAAAATGATGAAGAGATCTTCTTAGGAACCGGCTCTTCAAAATATCTCTCGAGTGAGATTTCAGAGGGCTTCACAGGTGTTGTTTTGGGGCTGTATGCCGTTGGGCAGGGAGATACTGAGTTTTCTGATTTTATATTAAATTATAAGTAGAGCTGTCGGCCGAAGCGGATCATATCTGCTTCGGTTGTTTGTAAATAGTGTGCGGTGCAAACATATTTATGCAGGTAAGTTTCTCCTTACCGTCACAGAACATACACAAAACAGTTTTAATATTTAATCAAGCTGATTAGTATGCACACTTTGATCATTGACGCTGATTATAAATCTGACATGGAGGTTTTATTTTATGCCTACGCTGCTGATAGTTGACGATGAAAAGAAGATAAGAGATGTCGTCAGGGAATACGCTGAGTTTGACGGCTTTGACGTAATAGAAGCCGCTGACGGAATGGAAGCTGTGTCAAAGGCAAACGAAAACGATATAGACGTTATCGTTATGGATATTATGATGCCGCGCTTGGACGGCTTTTCCGCTTGTAAAGAGATAAGGAAAACAAAGAAGACCCCTATTATCATGCTTTCTGCAAGAGGTGAGGAATATGATAAGCTTTTCGGCTTTGAAATAGGCGTTGATGATTACGTTGTAAAGCCTTTTTCACCAAAAGAGCTTATTGCACGTATGAGAGCGGTTATGAAACGATCGTCTTTCAGTGCGGCAGGGGAGGAAGAGATTGTCACCTATAAAGGCCTTACCATAAATTTCACTGCGAGAGAGGTAATAGTTGATGGCAAAAAGGCTCAGATGACGCCTAAGGAATATGACCTTTTGTTTTATTTAGTAAGAAATATGAATATTGCACTGTCGCGCGACAAGCTTCTCGAAGAGGTGTGGGGATATGACTTTTACGGGGATGACAGAACGGTCGATACTCATATAAAGATGCTCAGAAACAGTCTGGGTGAATACAGGAACCTTATAGTAACTCTTAGAGGAATGGGGTACAAGTTTGAAAAAATCTGCTGATAGACCCGGCTTTTTTCAAAGCGTAAAGAAACTGTTTGATCCACGCAACCACAGCCTAAGCACGATGGTTTGGGTGTATTTCACCTGCTTTTCTTTGTTTATTATGCTGATGATGTGGGTAATACAGTTTTTCTTCCTTGAGACATACTTTCGCTCGGCAAAAATAAGAAATGCTGAGGATATATGTTTGGAGATAGAAGAAAATATTCTAAATCCCAATATAAGTGATGTTATATCAAGCCTTGCATTTAAAAACGGTGTTTGTATTGTTGTTACTGATATGTCCGGCAATGTGCAGTTTGAGGAAAACAACTTAGGTCGTTTTTCTTTTTTGTATGACGATGTTTACAACAGATACGGCGAAAGTATGTATAAGCTTCGCACAAAGCTTATAAAGGGAAACGAGGAGTACGCGACTGAGCTTTACAAAAATACTCACTTTAACAGTGATGAGCTTATATGTGCATCAATTGCAGACGCACCCAATGGTTTTCAGCGTATAGTTTATGTTGAAACTGCGATAGAACCTGTTACGGTCACCTCACAGCTTTTTAACAATCAGCTGTTTTTTATAACCGTAATATTGATAGAAATAAGTTTTATAACTGCCATACTGTTTTCAAGAAGAATTTCACGTCCTATCGCAAATATAAACGAAACCGCCAGAAAATTCGGTGCGGGGGATATGGACGTTGAATTCAAGGGTACAGGCTATAAAGAGGTAGCGGAACTTTCTGATACACTTAATCACGCAAAAGACGAAATCTCTAAGGTTTCTAATCTCAGAAAAGACCTTATCGCAAATGTGTCTCACGATCTTCGCACGCCGCTCACAATGATAAAAGCGTACGCTGAGATGATAAGAGATCTTTCCGGCGATAATCCGGTCAAGCGCGAAGAGCATATAAATATCATCATAGAAGAATCTGACCGTTTGTCTGGGCTTGTAAACAATCTTTTAGAGCTTTCAAAGCTTGAGAGCTCTAACGCAGAGCTTAACATAAGCGAATTTTCCGTTCACAGCATTTTAGACGATGTTATGATGCGCTACAAAATTCTTATCGAGCGCGACGGCTATAACATAAACCTTATTAAGGATGAAGACAGATTTGTTAAAGCTGATTATGAAAAGATGTCTCAGGTGCTGTATAACTTTATAAATAATGCCGTAAACTATTCCGGAGACAGTAAGGATATCGAAGTAAAACAGACAAATATGGGCTCAAGCGTGAGAATTGAAATAATAGACCACGGTGTGGGAATTTCAAAGGAAATGCTTCCGGTAATTTTTGACAGATATTACAGGGGTAATAAAACTCAGCGTGAGGTCGTTGGAAGCGGAATAGGGCTTTCTATTGTCAAAGGTATTTTAAAGAGCCACTCGATGCCGTTCGGAGTTGTAAGCGAAGAGGGAAAAGGCTCGGTATTCTGGTTTGAGTTTTTATCCGCTGACCCGGTGGTCAGCGGTGTGCAAACGCTTAACGAAACCTCGAAAAAACGCCGTCAGGGCAAGAACAGAACGGAGAAACTATGAGACTTATATTTTTCGGCGATGTAGTCGCAGATAGGGGAATAGACTTTTTAGAGGAAAAAATATATTCCATAAAAAAAGAATATACACCGGATATTATAGTTATCAATGGGGAGAATTCCGCAAACGGCAACGGTGTTACAGAGCGCTCTGTAAACCGTTTGCTTTCTCTTGGAGCAGACGTTATTACAACCGGAAACCACGCCTTTTCAAAGAGAGACAGCGTAAATTTGTTTGAGGAAAATAACTTTTTGCTGCGGCCTGCGAATTATCCGGAAGGTGTCGTAGGAAAAGGTGTATGTGTGATAGATCTCGGCAAAACCCAGGTAGCCGTAATAAATCTTATGGGAACAGTTTTTCTTGATTCTCTTGACAATCCGTTTTTAAAGGTCGACGAAATAATTAAAGGAATTTCCACTAAAAACATTATAGTTGATTTTCATGCTGAGGCTACTGCTGAAAAAAAGGCTATGGGAAATTATTTAAGGGGCAGGGTAACTGCCTTGATAGGAACTCACACTCACGTTCAGACTGCCGATGAGACAATACTTGACGGGCATACGGCATATATAACCGATGTGGGTATGACAGGTGCTGAAGATTCGGTACTTGGTGTTGACTCTGACATAGCAACAAAAAAATTTGTCACTCATTTTCCGTGCAGATTCGAAATCAGTAAAAACGCTCAATTTGTTAATGCGGTTTTAATAGAATTTGATGAGTCTTCGGGAAAAGCAACAAAAATCGAACGCATTATTAAGCAATAATGCACAAAAATAGTTAAAAGCTATTGACTTTTTCTATGAAATTTGTTAATATGTTACTAGACAAAAGCAATTATAATATTTATCATGACATTCTACCCACTACTTAATCTTATAAAATTTGCGAGTTCTCTGTGGAGGTAAATATTATGGAAGTATTAAAGGTGTCATCACACTCCTCTCCAAACTCTGTTGCCGGGGCAATTGCCGGTATTTTAAGAGAGTCGGATGCAGTTGAAGTCCAGGCAGTAGGAGCGGGAGCGACGAATCAGGCTATCAAAGCAATAGCCATTGCAAGAGGTTATCTTGCACCTGTCGGAATAGATCTGGTTTGTATTCCGTCGTTTGCAAATATTGTGATAGACGGTGAGGAAAGAACGGCCTTAAGGCTTATATGTGAAAACAGATAGTTTTGAATTCCAGGATTTTTTCTATTTCATCCTTTCATACTAAAAAGAAAAAGCGGTAACGCAAGTTACTGCTTTTTCTTTTTGAGAAAAGTAGTTAAGGTTACCTTTTTAAATCGACATTTCTTTTGCTTTAGCAGATTTATAATATAATCACGGGGCAGGTGATTGCAGCCCAACAGTGAAAGTTATGTTAAGAAACATGGTTTTTCATTTTATCTTATTAAGCGGTGGGGCTTATGGATGTATATATAGACATTTTGATCTTAACAAATGTATACGTTACATATTTTTTTATAAAAGCGGTAGAAAAAACAGTACACAAGAAATACCGTGCCGCAAAGGTTTTAACTGCATCTCTTATCGGGGGCGTCTCGTCTATGCAAATACTGCTGACGGGAAGTCTTATTTTAAGCGGTGCGATTAAGATTTTAACTCTTTTTCTAATTTCTATGGTCCTGGAAGGGATGAAAATTAAGGCTGTTTTAAAAGCGTGCGCGGCTATGGTTTCTGTAAATCTTTTATTTATAGGACTTTGTTTTGTACTCTGGAAAGTGTTTGGACGCGCAGTTATAGTGATAGGTGTGACTGTGTACTTTGATATATCGCTTTTAATGCTGGCTGTAATAACGATTCTTACTTACGCAGTTTTTTGGCTGCATGATTATCTTTCATTTCGCTGCGCCTCAAAAAGAGGAGCTAGGGTTTGTGTGAAGACAGATTTTGATGAGGTAGTTCTTGATGGGATAAGCGACACAGGAAACTCGCTATACGACTTTTTCGCACAGAAGTCTGTTGTTGTATGCTGTTCTCAGGAGCTTGAAAAGGCATTTGGCAGCAAAAGGTTTAAGCTTTTGCCTTATAAAACGGTAAACGGCAGCGGTATGATAAGGGTATATACACCTAAAAGTGTTCGAATTGATAATAAACAGGTTGATGTAAATATAGGAATGACAAATCTGGGAGAGCCCAGAGCAATTTTTAACCCAAATATTTTAAGATAAGGACTAATGACAATGAGTTTTATGAAACTAAAGATTTTGATACATAAAGCGCTTGCAAAGGTTTTTTCAAACGGCTTTGATATTGATTATATTAACGGAGCAGAGTCGCTTCCACCGCCGCTTGGTCCTAAGGAAGAGAAGATAGCTTTTGAGCTGTTGAAATCGGGTGACAAAAAGGGAAAAGAGCTGTTGATAGTCCACAACCTGAGATTGGTTGTATATATAGCAAAAAAGTTTGAGTCAACGGGCATCGGACTTGAGGATCTAATTTCAATAGGCACAATAGGGCTTATTAAGGCGGTAAATACATATAACCCGGACAAAAACATAAAGCTAGCCACATACGCTTCACGCTGCATTGAAAATGAGATACTGATGTTTTTGAGAAAATCCAATCAGCACAAGAACGATATATCCATTGACGAGCCGCTAAATATTGATTGGGACGGAAACGAACTTTTGCTTTCTGACATTCTAGGCACTGAGGACGATATAGTTATGCGTGGAGTTGAAAGTGAAGTTGAGAGGGAACTGGTGTTAAAGGAAATAGATAACCTAGGCGGAAGAGAAAAGAAAATAATGAAAATGCGTTTTGGGATTGATTCCGGCAGAGAGATGACACAAAAACAGGTAGCGGACATTGTTGGAATTTCTCAGTCTTATATCTCAAGGCTTGAAAAGAAAATACTTAAAAGGATAAGACGAAATCTTGAAAAAATCTGCTGACAGGAAAAAAATCAAGTAATTTTTATTAACACTCCTCGTTTTGATGAAGTTAGCCAATCAGGCTTGCTTCATTTTTAACGTGGGGTGATTTTTTATTTTATTCGATTAAATTATGGCGGGGCAGTACTTGACAATCCCGCCATTTCGTTATATAATTTAAATAGAAATATTCACTAAATAAAAATTGGGTCTCGGTTTCTTGTTTTAACATTTAACAAAATATCCCTTAAGGGGATAATTGCCATAAGCACATAAAAATAAACTGTCAAGGTCGGCGCAGCCGTTCACTTCAACCTTGACAGTTTTTATTTTTTATGTGCTATTCTTTATCATCCCTTAAGGGGGTTTTTTTTATGTCCCTCAGGAGCTCGTTATTTATCTTCATCAGCTCTTTTGTTTTATGCAGATTGTAATAAATTCCGATAAGTAAAACAATAATTATTAGAAATATTAGCGCTAAAATAATTGGTGCTCTTGTTATCAAGTTGCTAATTATGTCTAATTTGTACATATTCTCACCTCCACTCTTTATAGCTATGCTTTTTGTTTGTTAGCCCCGTAATATAGTCTAAAGATGTGTTATAAAAAATTGCTATTTTCACTGCAAAATCCAGTGGTATTTTACTTTCACCCCTTTCGTACCTCTGATATTGAGATGTGTGCATATTTAGTATTTTTGAAATTTCTATTTGACTTAAATCCTTATCTTCCCTTAAGTCTTTTATTCTTTGGAATATCATGTAATCACTCCTTTTTTGTATTATAACATTTTTTGTAATAAACACTTGACAATAACCTAAAATTGTGTTATTATTATGCTGTAACCTAAAAATAGGTTATAAATTATATTAGGAGGTATCACTATGGTAAAGGTAATAGGATACGAATTTTCAAACGGAGATTTCACAAACGACAATGGAGATGTAATCAGTTATGATAACATCAAGATTTACACCATTACCGACGCATTTGAAAATATCGTCGGCTGCGGTTCATCCACGCTCAAAATCAAGCGTTCTGACTTTAAGAAACTTACAGGCTGTGAAAAACCCGATGAGATTTTGGAAAAGGAGATAGTCCCGGTTTATACTCCGGTCGGCAACTCTGTGCGGCTTACAGCAATTCAGATTGTCAAACAATGAAGAAATCATTAGCTTGTTTGATTCTCTTATTCGTTGTAATTTTGAGTTGTACATCGCTCATCAGCTCCGCAGAAGAATCTGCAGGGCAGGGGAGTGAAGAAACAACCACTGTTTCAACATACGAGCAAAATGCTTTGAGACATCTTGAGAATATTGAGACATATACACAAGAGACTTTCAAGTGGTCTTTTGCGGCTGCATTTTGTTTAATAACCATTTTGGTTGTTATAGCTATTGTCTTTATCTGTAAGACAATTATCAAATTCATAATGTAGAAAGGAGGTTTGTTCAATGCCACAGATTGCAACTATTGAAGCTACTGCAGAAGCTGCACAGACTTCTATTTCAACTGCAATAACGAATATGGTATCTTCTGTTACTTCATCTATTTCAGATATTATACCTATCGTCTTGCCTATCTGCGCTACTATCGTAATAGCAACGCTTGCGGTTAAGCTCTTTAAGAAATTTGCCAAGGGCTAAAGTTTAACTGCAAAATAATTAAAAGGAGTGGTCATAATGTTAAAGAAAATAGTTTGTATAGCTATATCTTTCATTTTGGCTACTTCTTTTTTTATTTCATCATTTATTGTTAATGCTGACGATTTAGATTTTTTAGAAACTCATACCGTCCCTGCCCCAACCGTCCCCTCAGACGGCAATCTGCTATCTAATGATGAATTAGTTACAGAGTTTAACGAAGATTACTACAATGAAGATCATCTTGTCGAAGACGAAACCGAGACAGGGGAGTTTTTTGATGAGAAAGCAGATTTTCATATTACTGAAGATATATCAGGATTGCCGAATTCGTCAAAATTAACAAACGAAGATTTTCGATCGCCGTCATTTAATAGTGCAAATTCCACAAAAGTAACAGAAATTTCTCAGCAGTTAGTTGAAAACGGTATAATGACTATTGCTGATGATGACTATAAAGATAATTTTGAATATTCTGATTTTTTCGATTTGAATAATTGGAATAAATTTACTTATTATCTTGATCCCGTTGTTTTAGACCCTGAGCGTTGTTTATGGGTTTTTCGGAATGTCATACCTAAATTTTTACCTCAACTTAAAGATGATCCTGATTATTTATATATGGTGGAAAATTATGACATTGAAAATTTAATTATTTTTAATTTTGAATCTTCTGGTAAAATTTTCTATGGATTCTTTTTAGTAAACGAGGATATGAGGTGTTATTTTAATTCCGATCGTGATCGTTATGAATTCGAACATTCATATTCTGTTTATGTATGTGATTATATCTGGTTTTGTCATCGTTATAATGTTTATAATTTTAATGCTTCTGGTTTTTCGTTTAATCATAAAACTATGAATATTAAGAATAATATAAATATTATTTTTTCTGGTGGCTATAATGTATATTTTGATGATGAGAAATGTGACGTAATTGACCCTGAAACGGGTTTTACTACAGGTAAAATCAAAGGTGAGTTTGGATTTAAAGAAGATAGCAAAATATTGACCTATAAGGCTTGGTCTGATAAAGAGTTAGATAAGACATTCGATGTTCATTTGTGGGCTATGGATAGCTCTTTCGTTCCTGCTAAAATTAACGGCAGCGAGGATTTTCCTATTCGTGATCTAGATAATTATGATAGTCATGGATTGCAACTCAGTTCCAGTAAGTCAAGCGTTCAAGCATCATATGAGCTTGAAGCTGTCTACTACTATTTGCATCATATGAAAGGTTATGATGATAGCTTGGAAAGCGTTGACGGTTATGATTTTGAAGAGTTTGAAAGCCGAGAAAATTTAAATTTTGCGATCGCTTACCGAGAAAATGGAAGCTCTGGAGATTGGATAGTCTGTAAAAGCTATCAGTATAATTATGGCGATCTGATTGAGAATGTCATGGGTTCGTTCACTGTAAAAAAGGACTATGTAGATTTTCCTGATATGTCAGATTACATAGAAGATTTTGAATCCTGGGACGACGTTGCTGCAGATTGTGCCGATGAAGACGGAGAATATAATATAATCGAAGTTGGGTTTAAGTGGATTGGTAGAAATGTTATGCATTTTGCTCACAATTTCGTTGGATTCTTCCAGTGGTTGTTTGACTGTGTTCCTATTCTGTGGGAAAACTTAACGATTGCTCTTTACAATCTAGTTTGCGACCTTAAGGAACTAGCATTGTATTTTGTTAATCCGAAAACAAAATCAATCTACGCCATGACCTGCGAACGTATCCCTAGTTTTTCTCTTTTAGTAGATTCTTTTAAAAATACTTCCGGAGCTGATCTTCCGAGCTTCAAAATTTTTGGATGTAAGTTTTCTTTGGACTTTAATGATTATAGTATAGATTTTTCTTTTATTCGTAGTATGAGTACTATTTTATTCTATATATTGTTTGGTTATCTTGTTTTTAAATTAATTTTTAAAATCTTCGGCTTTGGCGGTTCTGGCGGAGGTGATGAAGATTGATTGTATATTGGATAGTAAAAGGAGTTTTGTCCTTGCCGTTTTTTGATAATCTTGATTTGTCTAACGGTGTTGTTTCATCATTTGGTACAGTTATTTCATATGTAAACTCTTTTAATACAATTATAGATTTTAGGACATTCTTTTCGTTGCTTATTTCGTTTTTCGGCATATTGTTTCTAGCGTTATTTACAAAAATTATAGTTAAACTAATTACGAGGTGATTTTTTATGATATGGATTTTACTTATAGTTGTAGGTGTAACTGCTCTACAAATATTCTTTGGCGGTTGCTTTATTTCTGGATTTGTGTTGTATTTAAAGGATAAAGTTAAGGATTTCTATCGATACAAAATCAAAAAGGAGGTCAAGCCGTATGACTATTACGGAGTATATTTGTTCTGTGGTCGAGTGGGTTGTGGTAAAACTATTTCAATGGTGGAAAAGGCTAAGAGGATAAAAGAACGATATCCAAATATAAAGATATATTCCAATTTTGATACCGACATATCAGACGGCATTATTACATACTGGGAGCAGATTAGAGACTTAACAAATAGAGATCAGTACGGCGAAGAGCAGGGGATATTGTTTCTCTTTGATGAAATTCATCTTACCTTCAGCTCGCAGGGTTGGCAAGCTGCTCCGGAGGACCTATTAAGCTATGTATCTCTTCAGCGTAAAAATAAAAAGTGTATCTTCTGTTCGTCCCAGGTCTGGACGAGAGTTAATAAAGTTATCCGGGAGCAGGCCGATTATGTCATTGAGTGTAAGAGTTTCTTCAAAAGTCGAATTGTTCGCAATAAGTATTATTTGCAAGAAGACTATGCAGTTAACGGCGAACAGAAAGACAGCGGAATGCGAAAACGCCAAGTAATGAAAAAGTATTGTTTTACTGCGACTGATAAGCTCAGAGGACTGTATGACACTAACGAGATAATACGAGGGTTAAAGAAACGAAAAGGCAAAACAGCTTAGCCGCGCAAGCGGCTAGCTGTTGCCTTTCGTATTAACCCCCCGTAGCTAACAGGGGGGTACAACCATACATTTTATATTAGGAGGTCAAAATGACAATCAAATTACATTTGATGATTTATTATTTCTTTAATAAATTTTTATGTTTTTATTGATGGTGATTATATTGGACAATTTAATTTTGATAGACTGGTGTAGTTTTACTATACGATTGTATGACGAACAAAACGATTTTCGTTATAGTCTAACAGATATATTTGATTTGTTGGGTTTGTCTGATATGTCTGATAAATTCGAGCGTTTAGATGGTTTTTACGGGTATAAGGATAGATTTTATTACGGTGGTATAAACATACACTGTACTAATTTAAATTCTAATACTGTATGGGTTGAGATGTCCGGCGCCGGATGTAGAACATTCGAGACTTACAGCACTACAGATTTTACATATTTATTTCACTTTTTCTATGTTAATAAGCATATTGTTAATATTACTCGTATTGATATAGCCTACGATGATTTTAACAATGTGTTAGAAAAAGATACTATAATTCATCACATTACAACAGGGTTTTATATTAGTCGGTTCAAGTCGATTTACAGCGAAATATCCTACACGTCTGACGATTGGACATTGTATTTCGGTTCAAAAAAATCTGATGTTATGTTCAGGATCTACGACAAGTCAGTTGAAAGGGAAGTTAAGGATAAAATACCTCACTGGTTCAGGTTTGAGATACAGCTTCGTGATGAGCGAGCTAGTGAGTTTATAAATAAAATTATTGATAATGATTTGAACATAGGATTGATTTTTAAAGGAGTGTGTCACAATTATGTTAGATTTTGCAAGGAAACAAAAGACAGTAATAAACAGCGTTGGAAGCTGGCTAAATGGTATGAAGATTTCCTTGACAATGCAGATAAAATTAAAATCTGGACAAAATGTGATATTGATTATAACTTTCAGCGATTGCAAAATTTCGTACAGGTTAATTGCGGGAATGCAATAGATGCATATATTCAGATCAAGGGTATTGACGGTTTAGAAAAAGCAATAAAAGCCCGACCGACTCTTCCAAATCCAAAATACATAAGATTAGTAAACGAAATGTTAGGAAGTGATGATACAAATGCCTAAAACGGCATGTAATACTATTTGTCTTTGCAGTGCTTGTTCCAAGCGTTATTGCACTGAAAATATAAACTGCATGCGTAGGTGCTTTGCTAAAGGTAAAAGAAAACCTATAGTACATTGTGATAATTTCCAGAATCGTTTGATTTTACGTCGGCGTTACAAAATACGCAGAGTTAAGCCTACTGAAAGGCTTATTGATATTACTTATTACAACTTTCAGTTCCCAAACGGCTGCATACTTTATCATCTTACATATTCGCAGATAAAAAACCTAAAGCATTACTATCCGGAAGGGAAAGTGCTACCGTTCAGTTTCGAAGACGGCTATTGACAATCCCGCCATTTCGTTATATAATTTAAATAGAAATATTCACTAAATAAAAATTTAGTGAATATTAGGGAGGGAGAATTATATGAAAAAAGAGTATATGGACGATTGTCCTGAATATGTCAAGGAATATCTCTTAAACCTTAAGCTTATTAAAGACCGTGCCGATCGTACCGAAGAAGCATATTACATTGATATACGCACATTTTTGCGATATCTTAAGCTCAAACACGGCGATGTTCAGAACGATACGCCTTATAGCAAAATAAGCATCAAAGACGTTCCGTTTTCATATATTGAAAACTTTACGCTATATGACGCTTATGAGTATATGAATTATTTAAAAGAGATTCGAGGCAATTCCACGGCAACAAGAGCCAGAAAAACCTCTGCGCTGAAACAATTGTATTTGTATCTTCATAGTAAAGCCAAAATGCTTGATAAGAATCCGCTTGAGGATTTGGAAATGCCGAGAATTAAAAATAAGCTGCCAAAGTATCTGTCACTGGAACAATCAATTGAGTTGCTTAAAAATATAGATTCAAAGCATAGATCACGTGATTACTGTATCATATGTTTGTTTTTAAACTGCGGAATGAGACTTAGTGAACTTGTAGGCTTAAATATAAATGATTATAGCAAGGATAATCGCACTTTAAGGCTTTTTGGAAAAGGTTCAAAGGAGCGAATCGTATATCTTAACGACGCCTGCATTGAAGCTTTAGAGACATATTTAAAGGACCGTCCGAGTAATTCAAAAGACCCCAATGCGCTGTTCATATCACAACAGCTAAGACGTATAAACAAAAGGCGCGTTCAGTTTATAGTTGAAGAAATGCTAAAAAAAGCAGGTCTGTCAAACCTTGGCGTTACCACACATAAACTTAGACATACTGCGGCAACGCTTATGTATCAGCACGGCGGAGTCGATCCGCTAGTACTTAAGGATATATTAGGTCATAAAAGCATCGCAACAACGGAAATTTACACTCACCTGTCTAACGAGAATCTTAAAAAAGCTGCCGAGTCTTCCCCGCTGGCCGACCAGAAGCCTCCGAAAAAATGATAACAAAGAATGCCTTGCCTGTCTGTTTTGACGAGCAAGGCATTTATTAACTATATATTAACAAATAATTATAGTTTGTAAACATTTATTTAATATACTGTATTTATTCTGTTAAAAATGTACGTTTGCGTGCAAAAAATCATATGGAAACGGCTATAAGTGAAAGGCTTATTAAGACCTCTTCATCCTGACAATAGAATTCTTAACAAAAAACATATCGCAATCGAGCGAAAATTTCATTGTAGCGTGATTAGCCGTTTCAGTTTCTATTCCGTTTTCGTCATAGATTTTGTTTGCTGTCAACTTTACCGGTTCTTTTCCCGGAGCTAAGATCTCAAGCTCATCTCCAACGCTGAACTTGTTTCGCTGAGTACAATAGACCCTATTTCCGTCACAGTTATCCACAACCGCGACAACGTCATACTCTCTGATATATCCGTTGTCACCGTAGTACTGATACTCCCCTGTCGGATCGTTCGGATGACCAAAGAAAAAACCAGTGCAGTAAGCCCTGTGGCTGACTTTATAAACCTCTTCAAAAATCCACTTGGGACATCCCTCAAGAGTACCGTGAGAAAGGTAATAATCAACCGCCATTCTGTATGCGTTTGTTATCACGGAAACATAGTAAGAGGATTTAGCGCGCCCCTCGATCTTAAGGCTATAAACTCCTGCCTCAGCGAGTTTGTCAATATGTTCGATCATGCACATATCCTTGGCGTTGAGTATATACGTTCCCTTTTCGTCCTCAAAAACTGGAAAAAACAGACCGTCACGCTTCTCCTCCATAAGGTGATAGCCCCACCTGCACGGTTGAGCACATTCACCGCGGTTTGCATCACGATTTACAAGATACTGGGAAAGTAAGCACCTGCCGGAGAAGCTTACGCACATTGCTCCGTGAACAAAGCATTCAAGCTGAAGCTTAGCCGGGGTCTTAGCCCTTATTTCGGCAATCTCCTCCAAAGACAGCTCTCTTGCAAGAACGACACGTTTAGCGCCCATATTGTAAAGTTCATTAGCAGTGGCGTAATTTACGATTCCTGCCTGAGTAGAAATGTGTATTTCAATATCAGGGGCATATTTTTTCACAAGTGAAAGCAAGCCCAGATCGCTGACAATAACTGCGTCAACTTTAGCGCTTTCGGCATTTTTAATAAATTCCTCAAACCTTGAGATCTCGTCATTTCGAGGAAGAGTATTACAGGTAAGATAAACCTTAACACCTCTAGAATGCGATCTGTCAACAGCCTTTTTTAAGCCGTCCTCTGAAAAGTTTGCGGGGCCCGCTCTCATGCCGAACATCTCACCGCCCAAGTAAACGGCATCCGCTTTGAAATCAAGAGCCGCATCAAGACGTTCCTCGTCGCCGACAGGCGCCAGAACCTCAAGCTTGTTTAATGTATTCAAATTAGAAAAACTCCTTATTGGGTAATCCCTGCCGCGATAAGATTAGCCTCGTGCTCAGAAAGCGTAGAAGCGTAATAGCCCTTCTTTGTTGATATATCATGGCAGAAATAGAAATAGTCGGTTTCAGCAGGATAAAGTACTGCGTTTATAGCGTCCAGACCTGGATTACATATAGGACCCACGGGAAGTCCCTCACGCTCATAGGTATCGTATTTTGACTTGAATTCCGCAGCTTCAGTAGCTGTATAGTTGTTGATTTCTTCAACGGCAGGAGCAATTGTATCAGTGTAATAATTTGCCGTCGGGTCAGACTGAAGTCTTGCTATATATTCGCCAAAACGATTGTAAGGACCGTCCTCCAGACGGTTTTTAAGAATTGATGCGATAGTCGGCATTTCCTCAACATTCGCAGACTCAAGCTGAACAATTGAAGCTATCGTGATGACCTCGTCAAGTGAATATCCCAAATCTTCTGCACGCTGCCTCATTTCGCTGTTTACTCTTGTGTTAAAGACATCACGTATTGTTCTGATAACAGTTTCGTTATCAGAATCCTTGTAGAACTGATACGTGTCCGGATAAAAATATCCCTCCATAGCAAAGAATTTATCTCCCTTTGCGTCAATAACATCCTCATAATCATATCCGCCAACCTTTAACGAGTTAAAGTCATATATAAAGTTGGTTATACTTGAAATGACCTCTTTCTGCTTCAGCATCTTAGCCGCTTCGTAAAGTGTGGTACCCTCCGGGAAGGTTATGTCTACAGTTTCAAAATTCTGTCTTGACTGCATAAGTTTATTTATTTTGTCGTTATAGCTCATAGACGGTTGAAGCTCAATATCTCCGGGAACTATCTTATCTGCCGCATCTTTGATATCTATACACAACTTAAATAGAAATTTATTGTCAATTATGCCCTTGTCATATAGAGCGTCGGTAATATCATCAACGCTGAAAGTTTCATCAATGTTAAGCTTTATCGTATTTGTGCTTTTGCCTACCCCAAGGAACTCAAGACCAACCGTTATACCGGTAAATGCAATTACGGTTGAAATCGTTAGAATAATTATAGTTATTATAATTCCCGTAAAAATTGAGCTGTTTACCTTGCTTTTTTTATTGGCAGATCTACCCTTTTCTTTCGCACTTTTCTTTTTTGCGCTTGCTGCTGAAGGTCTGCGTTTAGGGCTTTTGGAAGATCTTGCAGTGCGTGAGCTCCTTGCGTTTACAGCTGAAGTTGCAGGCAAGGCAGTGTCAAGATTGGCCTCAGGCGATTCTGAAAGCTCTTCTTCACTTTGTTTCAAAGCTTCATCCCCTGAGTCTTCATAAGACTTATCGGGCTCTGCTGCAATATCCTCAGTAATTTCAGATAATTCATCAACAGACTCATCATTATCCGCAGAGTTTTCATCAGACTCTTTTGAGAGTTCATCATTATGTATGTTTTCAGGCTCAGCGGAAGAAAGCGTCTTGTTGTCATCGACACCAAGCGTAATATCAAGACTGTCAGAAGAAGTTTCAGGCTCTTCATTTTCAGTATCTGCTGATTGCTCTTTTACATCATCGGATACAGATTTGCTCTCATCAGATTCAGATACTTCGTCTGTCTTTATGGAATCCTCCTGCTGCTCATCGGTGCCGGTAAGAGTGCGCGACTCCTTATCATAGCTAATAGCGTTTAGCGCGTCTTCTGCGGATGAACTGGAAAAAAGCAAGCTTTCAAGTTCATCATCAGAGCCGTTATTTGTTTTGTTCGCGTCAACATCAAAATCGAGCTTTCTATCCTTGTTGTTTTCCATTTTATTCGCCTTCCTTCTCATAGATTTTTTTATCGGTAACTATTCTTTTAACACTAATATCTGTTCTTATTATAGGCAGTTTTTCTAATATAAACTCATCCATTGCAATTCCTACGGTAAAGCCGGAAAACCGTGACAAAAATCTGTCATAATAGCCTTTTCCGTATCCAAACCGAAATCCTCTTTTATCAAAACATATCGCAGGAACTATACAAAGCGAACCTTCATTGTTTACGTATTTATCGCCACCGTCAGGCTCCGGGATGCCGTACATTCCCCTATTTAAGTCGGAAAGTCCGGTAATCTTATAAAACTCCATAATCCGGCTGTCAATACATTTTGGAAGAAAAACATTTTTATTTTCATATAGCGAATATTTTATTATTTTATCGGTCATAACCTCATTATCGCAGGAAGAATAAATCAATATGTCATCAGCGTTTACATATTCCTCAAGACAGATAAGCTTTTTAAAAATAATATCGCTTGCCTTTAAAACAGATGCACTTGAAAGCGCTCTTCGCCTTGATAAATATTCTTTTCTTAGCTCTTCCCTGCCGGGCTGTGTATAGCCGTTCACTTGCATTGAAGCGATGCTCTGAGCTTATCGGCAGTGTCCTTTCCCTTTAGGACAGAGACAAGGCAAAGAGCAAATTCCAACGCAACACCTGCTCCCTTAGCCGTAGTGATACGACCGTCTCTTACAACAGATTCCCCAGTATATTCCGCACCCTCAAGCTCACTTTCAAATCCCGGAAAGCAGGTAGCCTTTTTGCCATTTAACAGCCCTTTGTGCCCAAGTATTGACGGAGCTGCGCATATTGCTGAAATATACTTTTCGTTGTCATTACAGTAATCAATAAACTCAATTACCTTCTCGTTTGACTCAAGATTCAGCGTTCCGGGCATTCCGCCGGGAAGAATTATCATTTCAATACTGTCATCAGGTTTTATTTCGTTTATATCAAGGTCGGTTATCACGGGGATCTTGTGAGAGCCCCTGATTATGTTTGAATTGATGCCTACTGTTTTGACATCGATCTCAGCTCTTCTCAAAACATCTACGGGAGTCAGAGCTTCTACCTCTTCAAAACCTTCAGCCAAAAAAACGTATACCATAATTTTACACCTCATCATTCACTTTTGAAAAGCTTTTTATTATATTTATTATTTTTTCCGTTATAATTTCACGCTCATAAGGCTCACCGTTATGTGCACAGGAAATTATCTCCCAGCCCCACTTTTCTGCCGCATAAAGAGCAGCTTCACGGCATTTTGTCAGGTAATCGGTATCGATCTCATGTATATCTTTTTTATCATCGTTGCCATCATACCTTTTGCTTAAAAGCTTTTGTGATACCTCAATAGGCATATCAAGAAAAATTACCTTGTCGGGTTTCGGCAGCGAAAGCTTTTCATACTCGTATTCGCAGAGCCAATCCAGATACTCGTCCCATTCTTCCCTTTTACACTTTACCATCTGGTAAATGGCGTTTGAGGTAACATATCTGCTTGCAAGAATCAAGGCGCCGTCGTTATAATCCTGCTCCCAGAAAAGCTTAAAGCTTGCATATCGGTCGACCGCGTAAAAGCTTGACGCCGCATATGCATTTATATCGGCGGCGTTTTTAGAAAACTCACCTTGAAGATACATCTTTACCAAGTAAGACGAAGGATTATCATAATCCGGAAAGCTTATGGATCTGTGCCTGATCTGTCTGCTTGTCAATAGCTTGTCTATCATTTCAAACTGTGTGGACTTTCCGCTGCCGTCAAGTCCCTCTATGACAATAATTTTCGCATGGGACATAATATTCTGCTCCTTTTGAGATAGTTATAAGCTTTTGTAATGATCTGTAACCTCTTTTTGCTTACCGCAGGACATCTTGCCCTCAGGACACCTGCCTGTCATAACACACGACGGACCTGCATTTTTAAACACATTTGGAGCAGCTTGCTTACACAGCCTGAGCATTTCGTCCGCAACGGCCTTTATCTCCCACTGTGCCCTGCTGCAACAGCGGTGCTTAAAAAAATTAAAAAGACTTCTTACATTCATGGTAACCACTATTTTGGTCTCACACGCATTCGGAAGAACGAATCTTGCGTCCTCATAAGCTTTTTTCTTCGCTTTCTTTACGGCCTCCGCTTCATCTGATCCGTCATTCATAAAATCCTTTGTATGTTCACAGGTTAAAATCTCAGCTATTTTATGATAGCTGTCGACAAGGCTTGACATCTGTCTGTCAAACTCCGCCTTGGCTTCCGGCACAGCAGATATTGCAGGGGGAGTTATATATTCAAAGCCGTCCTCGTTTACATAGCGCTGGCTTTTCTGCGAATAGGAGGCGATCCTGTGACGTACAAGCTGATGCGTACACGCGCGGGAAATACCCTCAATTCCGAAGGTAAACGAAACATGCTCCATAGGACTTTCATGTCCGATAGATGCAAGCATATCAATAAAGCTTTCTGTCTTTTCAGGTGTAAGCCCTTCACGCAATGAACCTATATCGCTTGCGGAATAGCAAAGCTTTGCCGCAGTTGCGATAGTTTTTTCAGGCTCCGGTGTATATGTCAAAAGCGTAACTTTCATATTAAGATCGAACCCTCCAATGCATAAAAATACACTTTTTAAAGTATACCATTTTTAGCCTTAAAAGTCAAACATGTGCGCCCTTTTAAAGCTTTGAGCTTAATAAAAGATCTTCAGCGCTTTTAAGTGTGGCGTTTGTTATCTTTTCTCCGCTCATAATTCGCGCTATCTCAGCCTTTCTGGCCTCAAAATCAAGAGTCGTAACGCTTGTTGAGGCGCTGTTATCCGAAATCTTTTTCTCAATCAGAAAATGCGTATCTGAAAAAGCTGCAATCTGTGAGAGATGCGTAACGCACAGGACCTGCCTGTTTTTGGAAAGCTCCTTGAGCTTCTGTCCGATGCGCTGTGCGGCCTTTCCTGAAACGCCTGTGTCGATCTCATCAAAGATCATAACCGGCGTGTTGTCCTTGTGAGCGGTTACGCACTTAAGTGCAAGCATTATTCTGGAAAGTTCACCGCCTGAAGCAATTTTTGAGATCGGCTTTGGTTGCTCACCCGGATTTGCAGAAATTAGAAACTGTGCTTTTTCAAGCCCATTTGAAGTAAGCTTTCCCCTTTCAAACTGAACGCTTAACTCTACCCTTTCCATATTTAAAAATCTTAGCTCTGATACTACGCTTTTGGTGAATTCATCAGCCGCTGTCTCTCGCTTTCTGGTAAGCTCTTTTGCTTTTTTACTTACCTCCTTTAATAGCTCATCACGGCGGGCAGCTATCTTGTCGATCTGATCGTATACGCCAGAAAGCTCCAAAAGCTCGTCTGAAAAGCTTTCAAGCTTTGTCAAAACATCTTTAAGCGACGGGCCGTATTTCTTCTTAATTTTTATAAGCTCATCGCGGCGTTCTGTGAGATATGCAAACCTGTTTGAGTCAATATCAAGTCTGCCTGACAGGCGCAAAAGCTCATCTCTTATGTCGCTTGTCTCAATTATCACCGAATCAAGTCTTTTATAAAGCGGCTCAAGGTCTGAAAATAACTCAGAGTTTGCTTCAAGCACATCTTTGACGGTTGAAAGCTTGTCAAGCACTCCGTTCTCTGTGTCGCTGCCGGAAAGAAGACTGTCGCTCACCCTCAGAGAGTTTAGCAGAGAGACCGCGTTGTTTGCAAGGTTAAACTCATTTTCTATCTCATCATCTTCAGTCTCACTTTCAATTTTTAAAGCGCTTATTTCTTCTATTACTTCTTTTAAATACGAAATTCTAATGTCTCTCTGACTGCTTTGCTGACTCAACTTTTTGATGTTTCGTGAGATTTCCTGAAGCTCTTTAAAAAGAGCTCTGTATTCAGATAAATCTTTCTCAAGTCCGCCGAATGAATCAAGTATTTCAAGGTGCTTTGCGCTGTCAAGAAGCAAAATATTGTCGTGTTGTCCGTGAATATCGACAAGCTTAAGACCGATTTCTCTTAGAGAAGATGCAGTAACCGCTCTGCCGTTTATTCTGGCAATACTCTTGCCGTCAGCAGTTATCTCGCGCTCCAAAACTATGCTGTCATCATCATCGCACTCTATACCAATTTCGTTCAGCAAAGAGATGACATCTTGATCTATATCGTCAAAAAGCGCGTTTATGACAGACTTTTTGGCGCCGGTTCTCACTATATCCTTGGAAACACGCTGCCCTAATATAGCGTTTATACCGTTTATCAGAATCGACTTGCCTGCGCCGGTCTCTCCCGTAAACACATTAAAGCCGCCGGAAAACTTGATGGTCGCTTTTTCTATAACGACCAGGTTTTCTATGTATAATTCCTTAAGCATTCAATTCACCCTAAAAAAATTTGTTAAGCCTGTTTACAAGCTCAATCGCGGATTGTTCGCTTTTTAAAACAACAAACACCGTGTCATCTCCCGCTATTGTTCCTACAACAAGGTCAAAATTTGCGTTATCGAGCTTCGCACACACTGCCTGAGCCATTCCCGTATAGCACTTTATCACAACGGTATTTTGTGCAAAATCAACGGAAATCACCGCCTGAGAAAAAATTTCCTTCAAAAGTTCTTCCGGCGTCTTTCCCTTGTCCTTTATTCTGCCGGGTATGTCGTAGCGATAACCTCCCTCGGGATCCGATAGCTTTACTATCGAAAGCTCCTTTATGTCACGTGAAACGGTTGCCTGTGTGACTAAAAATCCAAGGCTCTTGAGGCGCTCGATAAGCTCCTCCTGACTGCCTAACTTTTCCTTTGAAATTATATCTAGCAACGCCTTTTGCCGCAATGCCTTTGACATATTACTCTTCCTCCGATGATTTTAAAGGTCTCATAAGTTTATTGGTAACGGACATAAAAAAATTTCCGCCTCTTATATCTATAAGCTCGATATATTTGTCAGACATCGATATATAAACTCTGTCGCTTGCGCTTATAGTATCAAGCTCGTTGCCGTCCGCAATAAGACATAACGACTGCTCACTGCCGTCATAAGTGTCAAAAGACACCTCTAGTGATGTGTTCTTTGAAAAGATCATAGTTCTTGACATAAGCGTGTGCGGACAGATAGGAGTAAACTCAAAGCAGTCCATATCCGGCTCCAGAATAGGCCCACCCGCTGAAAGCGAGTATGCCGTGGCACCTGTGGGAGTCGAAAATATCAGCCCGTCCGCCCTTAAGTGTGAAACACAGCAATCAGACTTTTTGACTTTAAAATCAGCGATTTTTGTCTTTGCTGTTTTTGATATTACTATGTCGTTTAAGACGCTTATGCTGTCGCTCGAATCTTTTCTCTTTACCAAAACGTCAAGCATATGCCGACTCTCAGTATGATAATTTCCGTTTAAAAGATTTTCAAGCAAATAAAGTTCATCATGCTCTAATGTTGCCATAAATCCAAGTCTGCCGCAGTTTATTCCCAAAAGC
Source organism: uncultured Clostridia bacterium (assembly GCA_947631455.1). GTDB lineage: Bacteria > Bacillota > Clostridia > Oscillospirales > Ruminococcaceae > UMGS1601. The sequence continues at coordinate 105,349 of CANRLH010000003.1, read as the reverse complement.
TTTTTGTTATATGCACAGGCAAGGCTTGACGCTGAAAGTATAGTCCCGTCGCCGCCGATTGCAATTATTATGTCGCATTTTTCCGCACAGAAATTTTCATCTTCAAAAATAACGCCGCTTAAGTATGAAAAATCAGCTTCGTAAAACTCAGACATATACACCTTGACTCCGTGCTCAGTCAGAAATTTATAGGTTGAACAAACCGTTTTTTCACAGTTTTTCTTGTCTAAATTCGGAAAAATAAAAACATGCATACTCAAACTTCTTTCACTTTAAATTATTAAATGCGCTGTTTACCACGCTGTTTATATCAATTTGCTCACTTTCACCCGATAAAGACAGGTAAATTAGATACTCAATATTTCCATCTCCGCCTTTTATTGGCGAAACGCAAAGCCCTTTAACGCTAAAGCCTGATTCCTTGCTTTGAAATATGATCTTGCTTAAAACCGCAATGTGTGCCTTTTTGCTTTTTACTATACCGTTTTTGTTAAGCTCGCTCTTACCCGCTTCAAACTGAGGCTTTACAAGTGCAACAGCCTGTCCGCTGCTTTTTAAAATACTCTTCATCGGCAAAAGCGCAAATGTTAAAGAAATAAAAGACAGATCGGCACTGACAAAATCCATCTTCTCAAAAAAGGTTTTATCAGTTATATCCCGTACATTCATTTTTTCGATGTTTACTACCCGAGGATCGTCGATAAGCCCTTTGTCAAGCTGATTTTGGCCGACATCTACTGCGTATATTTTATTTGCGCCTCGCTTAAGCATACAATCCGTAAAGCCGCCGGTAGATGCGCCAAGGTCAGCGCAAACAGCTCTATCAAGCGATATGCCAAAGGTGTCAAGTGCCGCTTTGAGCTTATATCCTCCCCTGCCGACAAACTCGCTTTCTTCTGCTGTCAACTCAAGCTTGTCCTCACTGTCGGTCAAAAAAGAAGCCTTTTTAATCTCCTTGCCGTTTACAAAAACCCCTCCCGACTCGATCATTCTTTTAGCGTCGGTTCGGCTTTTTGCCAAGTTGTTTGCAGCAAGAAAAACATCAAGCCTTGTTTTCATCTGAATCAGCCTTTATCTTATCATAAATTTTGTCTCCCGAAAGTCCTAAAATATCAAGGGCTTCATCGACTGACGCCTGAGGCACAAAGTCGGTAATTGCACAAACCTCAACATTTTTGCAAACTGAAGCGAGCCGCTGTCCGACTGAGCCGTTTAAAATGCCCTCCTCAAAAAAGTATACCTTCTTATATTCCGAGACAATGCTTTTAACCTGAGATTTTATCGGATTTATCTGAACAAGCTTTAAAATATCGACTGATATCCCGCTGTCAATTAGCTTTTTACGTGCCTTGCAGACCTCGTTATAAAGCCTTCCGTAGGTTATTATCAGCATGTCACTGTTATTTTTCTCATGAGTAAACGAGGTTGTAATATAGCTCGACTCATTCTCTGACCTGTCATTTCCCCTAGGATAGCGAACACAGACAACTCCTGTGTCAGTATTGACAGCTCTGTCGGTACATTTTTTTAGTTCTTCATAGCTGCCCGGCGAATATATCTTTACATTCGGAATTGCAGACAGAAACGAAACGTCAAAAATTCCCTGATGAGTCTCGCCGTCTTCTCCAACGATTCCGGCTCTGTCTATTCCTATTACAACATGTGCATTGGTTATAGCCAGGTCATGTATTACCTGATCATACCCTCTTTGTAAAAAAGAAGAATACACCGCAAATACAGGTATCATTCCCGCAGCGGCAAGGCCACCGGCAAATGTGACTGCGTGCTGTTCAGCGATACCCACATCAAAAAATCTCTTTGGGTATCTGCGCGCAAATCTGTCAAGCCCTGTTCCGTATTTCATCGCTGCGGTAATTGCACATATCCTTGTGCTCTTTGCCGCAAGACGCGTGATCGTTTCTCCGAACACGCACGAAAAACTGTCAGAAGATACAGCGTCAGGGTTTCCCGTTTCAAGGTCGAATGCTCCCACGCCATGATAGCCGCCGGGATTGTGCTCAGCCGGAGCGTAACCCTTTCCCTTGACCGTGTTTACATGGATTATAACAGGCCCACCGATCGATTTTGCCGCAGAAAGTGCATAGTCAAGCTCTGCCACATTATGTCCGTCTACAGGGCCGACGAACGAAAAGCCCAGATCCTCAAAAAGCGTCGGCGCACTGTTTCTCAGCACTATGTTTTTTACTGCATTTTTCGACGCTTTTATTGTGTTTTTAAGTGAGTTACCTACAAGAGGGGTGTTATCAAGAAGCTTTTCTACCTTGCCCTTGGTTTTGATGTATTTCTGCTTTGTTCTGAGCGTTGTTAGATACTTTGCAAGACCGCCCACATTTTTAGAAATTGACATTTCATTGTGGTTTATTATCACAATGATGTTGGTGTCACTCTTTCCCGCATTGTTGAGCCCCTCAAAAAATTCGCCGCCGGTTGCCGCGCCGTCTCCTAAAATGGCAACCGCATAATTTTTACTGCCCGTCATCTTCATAGCATAGGCATATCCAAGAGCTGCGGATACGGAGGTAGAACTGTGCCCCGAAATAAATGCGTCGTGAACGGATTCGTCCGGGCGGCAAAAGCCGGATATACCGTCTTTCTGTCGAAGCGTGTCAAAACACTCATAACGTCCTGTCAAAAGCTTGTGGTTATATGATTGGTGTCCTACATCCCATATTATCTTATCCTTGGGTGATTCAAAAGCCCTGTGAACGGCTATTGAAAGCTCAACCGTACCGAGATTTGACGCCAGATGTCCACCGTTTTGCGCTACGGTTTTCACTAAAACCTCTCTCATCTCCGCCGCAAGAGCTTTACATTCATCTATGCTGAGATTTTTTAAATCCTTAGGCAAATCCAAACTGCCCAGCATATTATTACAATCTATATACATTTTTAATTCCTTATGTTTTATTTTTTCCTTGTCAATAGCTCCTTAGTAAGCGCTTTAAGATAATCTGTATCTTCAAAAGCATCCAGGCATTTTATCGCCTTTTCGGTAAGCTCTGCTGCAAGCTGTCCGGCCTTATCTATTCCATAAACCGACACAAAGGTAGTTTTTTGATTTCTCCGATCGCTTCCTATCGGCTTTCCGAGCAGATCAAAGCTTCCCTCAACATCCAATATATCATCGGTTATCTGAAAGGCAAGTCCGAGATTATCAGCATACTCTCTTGCGTCTTTGATCTTGTCATATGCACCCGAAAGAATACAGCCCATTTCACATGCAGCACTTATAATAGCACCCGTTTTCCTTCTCTGAAGCTCCTTTAAAACTTCGATCGATATTTCCGCGTTTTCACTTTCTATATCAATGATCTGTCCGCCTATCATTCCCTGTGCGCCGGAAGCCTTTGACAAAAGATTGATTATATCGGTACACGTTTTTGCGTCTATCACATTTTTCTCCGCTTCATGGCAGACTGTCTCAAACGCCAAAAACACCAATGAGTCACCGGCTAATAGCGCCTGTGCTTCTCCGAACTTTTTGTGACAGGACAATTTTCCTCTTCGATAGTCATCGTTATCCATACAAGGCAGATCGTCGTGTATCAGCGAGAATGTATGTATCATCTCGATCGACGCGGCGACATTTACATAATCATCGCTGTCTTTACCGCAGGCCTCACAGAAAAGAAGCGCGAGCAACGGCCTTATTCTCTTTCCGCCTGCCATAAGACTGTATTCTTCTGCATTTATAACAGTATCGATAAGCCCCGGCTTCTCCTTAACTGAATCAGACAAAGAGCGGTTTATTCTGTCTATAAGACAGTTTATCTTATTATTCATATCAGTTCTCCTGACTGTCGGTTATTTTTTCGATCTCAAGCTTTGCGCTGTCAAGAGTTTTCTTACATTCGTTTGCAAGAGTTATGCCCTTTTTATACTGCTCAAGAGATTCGTCAAGCGATAATTCTCCGCTTTCAAGTGAAGCCACTATCTTCTCAAGCTCCTTGACGGTTTTTTCAAAGTCCATATATCTGATCTTCCTTTTTAAATTATTTGAGCCTGTCTGCTGCCCTTTGAAAAGGTGATGTCAACTATATCGTCCTTAGCAAGCGAGTCAGCATCTGAAATAACGCTGCCTTCCCTTTCAACAAGAGCATAACCGCGCGAAAGCACCTTAAGCGGGCTTAATGCCTCAAGCGACGCGCAAAGAGACGTAAGTTTTTCACATCTTAACATAAGCTTAGTCTCTATCAAAGGGTATAATCTGCTTTTTAATGAGATAACTCTTTGTGTATTCATCTCAAGCTGTTTTTTAGGAGATAATAACACGCATTTATCGTATAGCACTGAAACTTTGCTCTCTTTTCGTCTCATCATGTCAAAACAAACAGCTGATAGTCTGTTTTTATATACATCGAGTACGGAGTAAAGCGTATAAAGCTCCGGCACGGCTATTTCAGCCGCCGCAGACGGAGTCGGCGCACGGCGATCAGCAACCAAATCACATATAGTTATGTCTGTTTCATGTCCAACAGCACTTATGCATGGTGTGTTAAGCGCAAACACCGCATCGGCAACGGATTCTGAGTTAAAACAGTTAAGATCCTCAGCAGAGCCGCCTCCCCTGGCGAGAATTATAGTATCAACACCGTATCGGTCGGCGGCTTTCAAGGCCTTTACAATAGACTCCGATGCAGTAGTGCCCTGAACGGTCGCGTTAAAAACGCACAGCTTAACGATCGGAAAACGCCGGGATATCACATTTATTATATCCTGAAGTGCCGCAGAGGTAATTGAAGCCACAACGCCGATTTTTTTGGGAAGTTCAGGTACAGGCTTTTTGTTTTCGGGTTTAAAATATCCTTTTGCGGAAAGCTTGTCCTTTAACTCATTAAGCTGTCTGCTTAAAAGTCCCTCGCCCGCCGGCATTATATCAGCGGCTATTATCTGATATGCCCCGTCTCTCTCATATACGTCAACAGATCCCAAAACTACCGCAGTCATACCGTTTTCTATGTCGTACTTAAGCGATCGTGCTCTTGACGCGAACATAACGCATCTTATTGAGCTTGTTTCGTCTTTAAGCGAAAAATATATATGACCTGAGTTATAGTTTTGATTGAAGTTTGAAATTTCACCTTTAACCGATATGCTATTTAAGCGCATGTCACCCCTTATTTTGCTTGCAACATATCTATTTATCTGAGACACGCTTAAAATTGTGCTCATTTACATCAGTCCTTTTTTATACGCCGCATAAAGACAAACACCATATGCGTTATCACACGAGAATTCTCTTTGAGCAAAGTGTGCGTTGTCAAAATCCCTCTCGATCCTTTTACGGATCATTAAGTTTGACATAACTCCTCCCGCATAGATAACCGGGAGCTTTCCAAGCAATCTTATCTGATAGCTTGTCATTTCAAAAACCACTTTGTATATGTAATCAAGGCAGAATGCGGCGATATCCTCCCTCGGCTCATTTCGGTTCAACATATCTTTGCACTTGTTTTCAATTCCCGATAACGAACAGTCTGCGCCGATAAGCTTTACCTTAGTGTTAAACAGTCTTTTGGACTTCATCGCAAGATCTTCAAGCGCCAAACCACACGGAAAATCAAGACCAAGCATCACTCCCACGCGATCTACTGCTTGTCCTGCCTTAAGGTCTTTAGATGAGGCAAGAAGTGTGACCTCAGGCTCACAGCCTTTAAATGAGATCAGCATACAGTCGGTTGTTCCGCCACTTATATGAAACGCTATAAACTGCTTGTGCCGGGTGATAAGATCAAACCTTCCCGCCGAATAACAGGCGGCAAAAATATGTCCTAACTGATGATTTGTGCCTATATACTCCGCACCGCAAGCTGAGCTTATGCTTAAAGCGCTGCCACTTCCGACAAGAAAACATGGCATATATGAGCCATCACATCCTCTCGGTGCTTCAGACGCGCAAACGATGTCGACAGTTTTGTCAATGCCGTCAAATAGCCTGTTTATAATTTCCGGAAGTTGACGCGTATGATGAAAAACGGCGTCTGACTGCCTTAAGCCGCATTCGCCGCTTTTGACCGGTAAAAGCCGTTTTTCACACTTAAGCGTATTTTGATCTGTGTCAAATAAAGCAGCTGAAGTCGTATAATTGCTTGTATCAAGCCCTAAGATAAGCGGCACTGCTATAAACTCCTTGCAAAAGAGCCTAAAACACCATTGATAAACTTAACGTCACTTTCAAGCCCATATTTCTTAGCGATGTTTACCGCTTCAGAAATTGCCACATTCGTCGGTACCTTATCATTATAGAGTACCTCTGCAATGGCTATATATAGTATTGCTTTGTTAAGCCTTGGGATCCTTTGCAATGCTCTTTTTTCACTGAACGAAGTGATTATCTTATCAAGTTCCGGTTCATTTTCAAAAACGCAGTTTACAAGTTTCTTTGTCCTCTGAGAAAGCAAAATGCCTTCGATCTGAGCGGCGATATCAAACAGCTCATCTCCGCTTACCTGCAAAAACATATTTTCAAATATTATCAGAAATGCCGATTCTCTGTAGGTCATTCTTTCTTCCATATCACACGTCCTTTTAAGCTATACAATCTATAAGCTTTATGTTTACCTTGTTTACAACTGCATTTGTCATTTCCTGTACAGCCCTTTTTATGCTGTTTTGCATAGCCTCACACACTATGGGGATATCTAATCCCTTTTTCATAAGAACAGACACAAAAACCTCAATAACACCGTTTTTAAATTCTACCCTTACTCCGTTTTTTTCGCGGTATGGTATAAGCTTTCTTATAGGGCTGCTGTCAGCACAGTAGAGCTCAGCTCCATCGGTTTCAGATATTATCTTTTCGACTATTGTTATTAAACTGCTTTTACTTATGTTTAACGATGAGCCGCTGTCAAACATATTTTAAACCTCCTGCTGTATGCATATTTATACAGTCTTTTGTAATGTATAACTACACTTATATATAGTATAACATTTAATTTATGTAATTACAACTATTTGACATCAAAAATTCTTATATTTTCCGATTTTATATCGATTTCACTAAGCAATATGTCTTTGATCTGGGCAATAGTGTTGTTATCCATATTTCCGCTTTTTACTACTATGTTAGCTCCGTCCCCGTCAAGATAAACTACTGCGTCCTCAAAGCCGGCTGCTTTTAAAAGGCTTTCTATGTTGCTCTCCTTTTCAATAAGCTCGCTTATTGATGCAGCGTCCGTGCTGGCAACCGCCTGCTCTTCCTCTGTGGAATCTCCGCCGTTCATAATACTTTTAAGCGTCTGCACTGCCTTGTCTCTGGATTCAAGCCTGTCGATTCTCGCTTGCTCAAAATAGTCGGCGTTTTCCTCACCTTCTGTCTGATCTTCGCTTACAAACGCTGCGGTCCCGTACTTCTTTGAGGCGTTTTCAACGACCTCCGTCTCAGGAATAGACGAGTCGGATATAACGTAATTTACGTATATCGCAGCCCCCAGAATCAGTGTTAGGCAGGTAAGAATGATCTGCTTTTTACCGATAATAAAATTGAACTTTTTCATAAATTATCTTCCTTTCTTTAACTACCCTTTAACAACGCAAACGCTGCTTGCAGGGATATTTAAAGCGGTGCTTACCGCTTTTTGTACCTTGTTGATTATTTCATATCTGTCTCCACTTGAGCAGACTACCAGAACGCCGGTTACTTTTGGCTCTATTATCTTTTTTATAAGTGGTCTTTGGACTCCGTTTTCGTCTATAATAACTATCTTGTTGTTATAACCCTCTCTTTGATCGTCGCCGTTCTCATCGTGAGATGTGTCAAGCTCTTCTGCGTATATGTATTCAGTTGTTCCGTCGACCGTCACAAGAAGGTCTGTTGCTCCTATGCCGTCGATTTTTGAAATTATGGATAAAAGCTCTTTTTCGGTTTTTTCCTTGTATGTGTCTCCTGTGACTATCTGATCGTCGGAAACAGACGTATCTTCACTCACGCTGTTTTCACTCTCAAACAGCTCTGAAATAAGTATCATCAGCATTCCAACTATCCCGATGACCACTATCAAAAAAAGTTTTCTGTTCTGTCTTATTTTTGACTTGACATCTTCTATGTATTTATTGACTTTTATTCTTTTTAACTTCAATTTCTATGTCCTCTGTTTCAAAAAATTTGCTTATCTCTTCTTTTATAGCGTCTGCATCATCAGCGCATAATACAGTTATCTTTTCAATTACTGTATTATTATATTCATCTGCCTTGGCTTTAATGTCTACCGACGAAATTTCATATCCATTTTCGATAAGCTTTTTTTTAAGTGCCTCTTCTGTGTTTTTCTCAAAGTCTGATATCAATGCCTCGCTGATGTTATCCTGGAGCTGCTCAAGCTTGTTAAGATCAGGCTCTGAGAGGATATTTGTATTAAGGGATAAGCCCTCAGACAAAAACGGATTTATTACTGAGACTATGAAAATAAGTCCGACTATAAACCGGATACACCGCTTAAGAGCTGTATTCGGCAGCAAAAATTCTGTTATCGAAAGAGCAATCGCTATAACACAGAATGCCTTTACTATCTCTTTTACCAGATCCATTACTTACACCATATTCATACTCAACATCATCATAACCGCCGTTGCGATAACAAATACGATCGTAAAGCAGGCAATTATTCCCAATACAATGGTAAGCACTGAATTTATTCCCGTCAAAAGTGTAGATATGCTGTTTTGACCAAAAAAAGCACTAATCCCCTTTGCTACTGAAAAAACAAATTTCAAGCACAAAACACTTATCGCAGGGCTTAAAACTGTAAAGAGTATTATCACTATTCCGACTGCTCCTACACCCGAGCGTATAAAGCTTATGCTTCCGTAAAATGTGGAATACGCCTCACTCATAGCTCCGCCGACAATCGGGATAAAGCTTGACGCCGCGAATTTTATCGCGCGTGAGCCAAGCGTATCTGCGGCCGTTCCCAAAATGCCCTGAATTGAAATAACGCCTATAAAAATCGTGGTAATAAACCCTAATATCCACTTTGATACATTCTTAAGCGCATTTGATATGTTTATTCCGGAAAGTGAAGGATTTATCGACTCTGCTACTGACGCCGCTATTGTAAATCCAAGAAATGGCAGCAGCATGTTCTTCGTTATGAAGCCTATTATTTCGCATACAGCAAGTATTATAACGTAATAGGTAATCCCCGAGGTCGCACAGCCTCCTGCGGCGAGTATGCTTGAAAAAATCGGAACGTATGTATACATAAACACGGATGCTCCGGTTATCGTTTCGCTTACTATTGCTACGCAATCGCTCAACGACGCATAGAGTATCCCCACAGACGCAAGCGCTCCTATTACACTCAGTATGGAATCAAGCTCACTTTCTTCCATAAGGCTTTTTACCACCGTAAGAGAAAGTATTATTATAAGCATTTCTCCCAAAAGGCGAACAGGATCTTTTATATTTTCTAAAATTATGTCTTTTACAAGATTTATCCAGTACGAAACAGACAGCTTGTTTACATTCTGAGACTTTTCAAGCGATATATCGTTTTGCTCCATTAGTCTTTGCGCATCATCAGGAACTACTTCTGACAATGACTTGTCTGTGTCTTTTATATAGTCATCTATCTCGTCTGCAAACACACCTATCGGATGCGTAAGCATTGAGATCACGACAGCTAAAAGAATTATTTTTACAATCTTCATTTTTATAGTTATCCCAGCATCTCGTCTATCAAAGAAATTACTGATGAGTAAAGCGGCAGCGCCAGCATCAACACAGTAATTCTTCCGAACATTTTTACATTGGATGACATTGCTCCTTCTCCGCAGTCATTACACAAATCGCTTGCAACAGTTGTAAGAAAGCAAATGCCTATGCTTTTGAAAAGAATTTCAGAATAGCTTGAGTCTATGTTTATTTTGTTTAAAAGCGAGCTTACCATATCAGTTATATCTGTCAGATCAGATACCAGCAAGGTCATAATAAGTGCGCATACTCCCGCTGTTATCACAAACGAAAACTCTCTTGTTTCCTTTTCCAGAAGCTTGCTTATTACGCACGCAGTTATACAGAGCGCCGCAATGAGAATAATATCCATCGGTACATCTAAAGATCAAATACGCTTTGTATGGTATCAAACAATCCGCTTATCTGATTTATTATTAGCACAAGAACAATTACAAGTCCCGCTATGGTTATCATCATTGCCTGCTCGTCACGCTCTGCCTTCTTCAAAAGTATATTGAGTACAGATACTATTATGCCGACCATTGCTATTTTGAATATTAAATCAACTTCCATTTTTATACCTCTATACCAGCATTACAGCTACAAATGCTCCTAGAATAACACCTAATGAACCGTAAAGCTTTTTCTTTGCGTATGACTTTTGCTCAAGAACCGCAAGTATGTTGTTAAGCCTTTCATAACAGCCGTCAAACAGCAACAGCTGTCCTTCAATCGGAGTTGTGCCTATCTTCTGAACAAGCCCGGAAGTTATCAACAAAACTTCCTTGTCAGAGACGTTTTTTAGCTTTGAATTTATATTTGCTATTATCTCACATGATCGCGTTCTCTCGCTTTTAAGTAATATTTTGCTATCTATTATGGCGTCAATGAGATCTTTTAATGAGTCAACTTCTTTTTTTACAGACAGCGCTTTGTACCTTCCCGCCATGCTGAGAGTGATAAATATAAGCAGTATGCCCGTGTATTTTATATTCATCTTTTTAACGACTCACCTCTTAAACATTTTATTTCATCTATTTTCCTGTTCTGTGATATGCACAGTGCATAGTCAAAAAAGCTCTGCTTTACCATCTTTTTGATAAGCGGCTTTTTTAGCGCATCTTCTATCGAATCGCAATGAGTTGTGGCTATGATCTTGACACCTGAATTCTTTGCGTATTCAAAGCTTTTCAGTTCTTCTCTGTCACCTATCTCATCGCACACGATAAACTGGGGCGATAAAAGCCTTACAGACCTTTGTATCCCCTCTTTTTTTGTAACGCCGCTTAAAACATCTGTGAAACGTCCTACATCGTTTTCAATTACACCGTCTGCCGCTGAGGCTATCTCGTTACGCTCGTCTATTATCGTTACTGTGTATCTGTTGCCGAGCTCCCTTGCAATATCGCGCAGAAGAGTTGTCTTTCCCGACGCCGGCGCTCCGCATATTATAAGGCTTTTCGGCTTCTTAAAATCAATATTTTCAAACACAGGCCTTGATACGTTTTTTATCTCTCTTGCGATCCTTATATTTATACCCGTTACATCGTGGATGCGCGACACTCTGCCGTTTTCATATATAAACGACGAGGAAAATCCTACTCTGTTTCCGCCTCTGGTAGTTATATATCCGTTCTTAAGCTCCTCTTCATAGCTGTAGAGGGAGTTTTCAAAAGCTCTGTGGTAAGTGAAATCAACATCGTTTTTATAAACCGGTACGGCGTTCGCAGTGGATGTCGATAGATTTCCTCCGTATGTAACAAACGCCTCTGACTGCTGTCTTTTTACAGTGAGAAAGCCGTTTGTTCTGAGCCTTATTTCGCTTATGCTCATAATATCCGATATCCTCAGCTTATCCACGGAGTTTTTGAGTCCCAGAGGCAAAAGGTCGAGCGCATAAATATACTTATTGTTCATTTTACTGCTCCTTAGATTTTTTACCGTTACGGCTTTGCCTTACAAAATAATATGTGAGAAGTTGTCCCGTTATGACAACAAAAAAGCCTTTGGCTTCATACCAAAGGCTAAGTTATGTATTTTACTTTTCAAGCATTCGCTTCATCTGAAGCATTATCGCGCACTCAAGTCGTTTTTTTTGCAGCTTACAGGAAAGCGTATGCGCTTTTAAAATATCCCCTTCATACAAAAAGTTATTTGCGTTGCAGCCGCCGGAGCAGTAAAACTTTGCCCAGCACTTTTTGCAGTCCTCCTTAGCGTATACATGAGTTTTTGCAAATCGCTCCTTGATGCTCATATCAAATGTGCCGTCTTGAAGATTACCCATCTTAAACTCGGGAATTCCTACAAACTGGTGGCAGGGGTAAATATCGCCGTCAGGAGTTATTGCAACATACTCGTTTCCGCTGCCGCAGCCTCTGAGACGCTTTATTGCACATGGTCCCTGATCAAGGTCAAGCATAAAGTGAAAGAAATTTAAAAATCCGCCGTCTTCCCGTATTTTCTGAAGCTTATCCGCCAGTACCTCATATTCCTTGTCTATGCGCTCGACATCTTCATCAGTTATTGCGTAAGGCTCATCAGGGTTCGCCATTACAGGCTCAACCGAAACCTGATCAAAGCCCAGCTCATAAAGGTGTAAAACATCGTTTGAAAAATCAAGGTTGTACTTTGTGTATGTGCCGCGCACATAATAATCCTTGTCACCGCGCGTTGAAACAAGTTTCTTGTAGCCGTCTACTATCTTATCATAACAACCGGTTCCGTCCGCTCTAACACGAAGTCTGTCATTTACTTCCTTTCTTCCGTCTAATGATAAAACGACATTGGACATCTCTTTGTTTATAAAGTCGATCTTATCATCGGTCAGAAGCATTCCGTTTGTGGTTATTGTAAAACGAAAGTTTTTGTTGTATTCCTTTTCCTTACTCCGTGCATAGCTTACGATCTGTTTTACTACCTCAAAGTTCATAAGCGGTTCTCCGCCGAAAAAGTCAAGCTCTAAATTCACCCTGTCTCCTGAATTTTTTATAAGAAAATCTATTGCCGCCTTTCCGGTTTCAAAGTCCATAAGCTTTCTTCCTCCGCCAAAATCGCCGGTAGACGCAAAGCAGTATTTACATCTCAGATTACAGTCGTGCGCGATATGCAGACACATAGCCTTTATGGGAGAAACGACCGAATACTTTGCAAATTTTTCATAGTTATCTTCAGAGAACAGAATTTTATCTTCATATAGCTCTTTTATCTCATCATAGGCTTCATTGATCTCATTTTCGCTATATCTGTCCTTTAAAGCGTTTATGGCCTCGCTTAACTTTTCATCTGTAAAAGGCGGATTTACATAGTCAAGCAAATCATATGTAAGCTCATCCACGCTGTGAACTCCGCCGGAATTTACATCCAACACGATAAAATATCCGCCGAGTTTGAATTTATGTATCATTTATAAAACTCCTTATTATATCTTACTTCTTATTACTTAAATATCTGTAATGATAAGTAAAATAAAAGGACGGAATACCGTCCTTTATATTTATTCATTGATTTACAGTTACTTGATCATGCTTGCAACTTCATCAGCGAAGTTATCTTCCTTCTTTTCTATTCCCTCTCCGCGCTCAAAACGAACAAAGTCTACGACCTTGATAGAACCGCCAAGCTCCTTTGCGGCAGATTCAACATACTTACCGACAGAAACCTTGTCGTCCTTTACAAAAGCCTGCTCAAGCAAGCAGTTTTCAGAATAGAACTTTCCGATTTTTCCGTCAACTATCTTTACCTTTACCTGCTCCGGCTTGTTAGCCATCTTAGGATCCTCAGCCATCTGAGCGAGCATTATCTTTTTCTCCTCCTCAAGAGCACTGTCAGGAACAGAAGTTCTGTCAAGATAAGAAGGATTCATAGCGGCAACCTGAAGTGCACAGTCCTTACCGACCTCAAATACCTTATCGGCAGGAAGATCGGTATCAAGCTTTACCATTACGCCTATGCTTCCGCCGCCGTGTACATAAGGAACCAAAACTCCTTCAAATCTCTTAAAACGACGAATAACGATATTCTCTCTGATCTTAATAAAAATGTCCTGAAGCGCTTCCTCGACGCTCTTGTCGCCGCCGCTGATCTTCTCAGCCTTGAGCGCGTCAACATCCTTAGGATCCTTTTCTATAACCGTCTTTGCTACATTTGCAACAAACTCCTTGAACTCCTCGTTGTTTGCCGCGAAGTCTGTTTCTATATTCACCTCTAAAACAGCGCCGACATTTCCCTCAACAACACTTGTAACGATACCCTCTGCCGAAACTCTGCTGCTCTTCTTTGCCTGAGTTGCAAGTCCCTTTTCACGAAGGATAACTACCGCCTGCTTAGCATCGCCGTCTGCTGCCTCAAGAGCCTTTTTACAATCCATCATACCTACACCGGTAGACTTCATAAGATCCTTAATCTCCTGTACGGATACCTTTCCCATTTTTATATTCCTCCAAAGTAAAGTATATGTGCTTATATTTATTCTGCGCTTGCTGACTCCTCTGCCAAAACTTCCTGAGCTGTTTCAGGCTGCTCTTCAGAAGTATCTGTTTCAGCAGATTCTGCCGCTTCCATCTGAGCCTCAGCAACGCCGGCTTCTCCCTGTCTGCCCTCAATAATAGCATCAGCCATAGCTCCTGCTATGAGCTTTACTGCACGGATAGCATCGTCATTACCCGGGATAACGTAATCGACCTCATCGGGATCACAGTTTGTATCAACGATAGCTACTACCGGGATCCCCAGCTTTCTTGCCTCTGATACGGCAATCTTTTCCTTCCTCGGGTCAACAATGAACAGAGCCCCCGGGAGATCCTTCATATTCTTGATTCCGCCGAGGAATTTCTCAAGCTTTTCAATTTCAAGATTGAGCTTTGTAACCTCCTTCTTCGGAAGAAGATCAAAGGTTCCGTCCTCAGCCATTGTGTGAAGCTGTTCAAGTCTTTTTATTCTCTGCTTGATCGTCTTGAAGTTAGTCATCATACCGCCGAGCCATCTTGCATTTACAAAATGAGCATCAGCTCTTAAAGCCTCTTCCTTAACGCTGTCGGCTGCCTGCTTTTTGGTACCTACAAACAAAACTTCCTTGCCCTCAGCAGATACGTCTCTGATGAACATATAAGATTCCTCAAGCTTCTTCACCGTCTTCTGAAGGTCGATGATGTAAATACCGTTTCTTTCTGTGAAAATGTACGGAGCCATTTTCGGATTCCATCTTCTTGTCTGGTGTCCGAAGTGTACACCTGCTTCAAGAAGCTGTTTCATTGATACTACTGACATTTGTAGTTCCTCCTGTTGGTTTATTTTCCTCCGCATTTCTTAGCTTGTGTACTACCCGTAAACACGGGAACCATACGCAAAAGAAATGCGTGCGAATTGCTTAAATATTATACCACTTTCAGTCTTTTTTTTCAACTAAAACCTTACTGTTTATTTCAACAAATTTTTAAGGTCAAACTTCTTTTCTTTTATGCAAAATTTACTATTCGTGAGATTAACAAGTATTGTGTCCTCACCAATCAGGTCGATGTCACAAAAGTCGATTATCAGATCATCGTCCCTGCCCAGAAGCCCGAATGCTTTTGGTCTGCCATAAACTACGATGGATTCGATCCCTCTGCCGTCAAAATTCATAACTACGTCATCAACAAAACCGACTCTTGTTCCCGTTGATCTGTCAATTACCTCTTTGTCCTTTAATTCGCTGAAACTAAAACGCATATTCTCACCTCGTAAGATTATATGCGTTATTTTATGCGGAATATGAAAAGACAGGCGCCAATTTATTGACACCTGTCTTAATTGATCAATACTTTCTCTTGCGGGCAGCCTCAGACTTTTTCTTACGTCTTACGGAAGGCTTTTCGTAATGCTCTCTTTTACGAACCTCTGCGATAACGCCGTCCTTAGCACAGCTTCTCTTAAATCTTTTAAGAGCAGTATCGAGAGTTTCGTTTTTTCCGACACGAATTTCTGCCATAGTTAAATTCCCTCCCTTTGTCACCTATAACAGAGGACTTTAAAGATATAGGGCTTTTGCATAGAGTGAATAGTGAAGGCTGGGGAATCCCCCATGTTAGAGCAGTCTGACCGTTCCTCTGCATTTTCACAAAAGCTATAAATCTTAAAAGTTTACACTTTATTATACAACAGAAAACAAACAATGTCAAGAATTTTTGCAAATTATTTTCCTGCTAAAACGCTGACACTAAATCATTTTACAACAAGATTTACAAGCTTTCCCGGAACATATATCTCTTTTACGATGCTTTTGCCCTGAGTGGCCTCTATTATCTTTTCATCGCTCTTTACAAGCGAGATAACCTCGTCGTTCGGCGCGTCCTTTGAAATGACAGCCTTGCATTTTACCTTTCCGTTTATCTGCGCTACTATCTCAATAGTATCGTCGACGCACATTGCCTCGTCATATGAGACCCACTCGGTGCTGCTTAACGGTACGTCATATCCCATAAGCTCGTTTATCTCTTCAGTCATATGCGGAGCAAACGGATTTAAAAGCGTGATGAATGTCTTAAGTTCGCCCTTTGTTATGCTCTTTTTAGCGTATATCTCGTTTATAAGCGTCATCAATGCGGCAATTGCAGTGTTAAACTTAAGATTTTCAATATCATTTGACACTTTCTTGATGGTCTTGTGAATGCTGCTCTTTAAGTCGTCTGAATACTCATTGCCGTCAACAACCATATCCTGCAAAGCCCATACCCTGTCAAGAAACTTCTTACAGCCCTTGATCGACTGCTCCTGCCACGGAGCTGCCTTTTCATAGTCACCCATAAACAGAACATACAATCTCAAAACATCCGCGCCGTATTCTAAAACAACGTCGTTAGGATCAACTACGTTTCCCCTTGACTTGCTCATCTTTTCACCGTCAGAACCGAGTATAAGTCCCTGTGCGGTTCTTTTTGCATATGGCTCTGCGGTCGGCACAAGCCCGAGATCATAAAGGAATTTATGCCAAAAACGAGAATAGATCATATGCCTGGTAACG
The DNA here is from genome assembly GCA_947631455.1 of uncultured Clostridia bacterium. Lineage (GTDB taxonomy): Bacteria > Bacillota > Clostridia > Oscillospirales > Ruminococcaceae > UMGS1601. Next base: position 88,655 of record CANRLH010000003.1, on the reverse strand, counting down.
TGCTCCATACCACCGTTGTACCAGTCTACCGGCATCCAGTATTCAAGCGCTTCTTTAGATGCAAACTCGCTGTTGTTATGCGGATCGCAGTAGCGCAAAAAATACCACGAAGATCCCGCCCACTGAGGCATGGTATCAGTTTCTCTTTTTGCGTTACCGCCGCACTTAGGACATTTGCAATTCACAAAATCGTCTATTTTGGCAAGAGGACTTTCTCCGTCTGTTCCCGGTTTAAAGTCCTTTACCTCAGGAAGCTTAAGCGGAAGCTGGTCGTAAGGTACCGCTACCATTCCACAATTGGGGCAGTGTATGATCGGAATAGGCTCTCCCCAGTATCTCTGACGGTTAAACGCCCAGTCCTTCATCTTATACTGTACGCCCTTCTCCCCACAGCCGAGACGCTCTAAAATGTTGAGCATTTTTGCTATAGCGTCCTTTTTATTGGTGATTCCGTTAAGTTCACCGGAGTTTATCATTTCACCGTCGCCTGTATAGGCCTCCTTTGAGATATCTCCGCCCTTTATAACCTCGATAATATCAATGCCGAATTTCTTTGCAAATTCATAGTCTCTTGTATCGTGCGCGGGAACCGCCATTATAGCTCCCGTTCCGTAACCCATCATTACATAGTCGGATATGTAAATGGGTATCTCCTTTCCGGTGACAGGGTTTATCGCTGTAAGCCCTTCGATCTTCACACCGGTCTTATCCTTTACAAGCTGTGTTCTTTCAAATTCGCTCTTTTTTGCGCACTCCGATTTATACTCGTCAAGGGCGTCAATATTTGAAATGCCGTCACGGTGGTTCTGAATAATAGGATGCTCAGGCGCTATTACCATGAATGTAACACCGTAAAGAGTGTCCGGTCGTGTGGTGTAAATTTTAAGGCTTTCATCATATTCCTTTATCCTGAAATCAACGAAAGCACCCGTTGATTTTCCGATCCAGTTTTCCTGCTGAAGCTTTATATTTGGCAGATAGTCAACCTCTTTTAAGCCCTGAAGAAGCTTATCCGCATATTCTGTGATTCTTAAATACCACACTTCCTTGGTCTTCTGGATTATGTCACTGTGGCATATATCACACTTTCCGCCCTGAGAGTCTTCATTAGAAAGCACTACCTTGCAGCTCGGGCAGTAATTTACCATCGTTTTGTCCCTGAAAACAAGTCCGTTTTCAAACATTTTAAGGAAGATCCACTGAGTCCATTTGTAATAGTCTTCGTCAGTAGTATCTACTACTCTTGACCAATCGAAAGAAAAGCCGACACTCTTTAACTGGTTTGTAAATTTAACGATATTTTCATCTGTTATCTGTCTTGGGTGAACGCCAAACTTGATCGCTGAGTTTTCCGTCGGAAGACCGTAAGCGTCAAAGCCTATCGGGAAAAGGACGTTATACCCCTGCATACGCCTTTTCCTGCATATCACCTCAAGGCCGGAATAAGCCTTTATATGTCCTACGTGCATTCCGTGACCCGACGGATACGGAAACTCTACGAGTCCGTAAAACTTTGGCTTTGTGTGATCGTCCTCGGCACGAAAGGTTTTTTGCTCGTCCCATATTTTCTGCCACTTCTTTTCCACAGAGGAAAAATCATACTTCATAAAAAAATCAATCCTTTCATCAGTCTTGCGTCAAAGAGTCTATGTCGATCGTTTCACCGTCATTCCACAATCTCTCAAGATTGTAAAATGCTCTGGTTTCTTTATAAAAAATATGAACGACAACATCCGAATAGTCAAGGACTATCCAGTTTGCGCTCTGATAGCCCTCTATTCTTATCGGAGAAACCCCCGCCTCTTTCATTTTAAATTCAACCTCGTCTGCGATTGCCTTTACCTGAGTTGACGAATTGCCGTTCGCAATAATGAAATAATCGGATATTATTGTGAGATCGGATATCCTTATCGCCTTTATGTCCTCTCCCCTTTTTGAATCAATCGCTTTTACTATCGTTTTTATTTTACTGCTTGTGTTCATTGAAACCTCTCTTTCAGCACATATTCGTTATATGCCCGTACTGTTGAAGCTATAAGAAAATTTCCCTTTTGCGTATTTGAAACTATCTGAAAACTAAGTGCCTCAAGCATTCCCCTGCTAAGGCTTTTCAGGCACAGCCGACGCATTTTTTCAACTCCATCATACTCACGGTCGGCTGAGATAAGATCCGCAAGATACACTATCTGCTCAAGCTTAGACATTTTATCCGACGCCACAGTATGAAATCTGATAGCGCGTATTATTTCTTCATCATCAATGCCAAAATGCTGTCTTACAAATACACTTCCCGCAATTGCATGATACATACTGGGCGTTCTCAGCTCCGTCTGATCCACCTCAAACTCTGTTTGCTTGATAAGCTCAAGTTGCTCAACCCCGCTCAGCTCCTTGCACACATCGTGCAGAAGTCCTGCCGCATAAGCCCGGTCAGTATCAACATCGTTTCTTTTCGCAAGGCGCACCGCCGCATTTGCAACATTCAGCGAATGCTTATACCTTTTTTGCGAAAGGTTGTCCTTTAAATATTTTTTGTATTGTGAAAACTTACTTTTGTCAATCATTGTATACGTTATTCTCCGAAATATATTTTACTACTAAATCATCCAAAAAGCAAGACAAATCTTTACCGCTCTTTATAAGTTCCCTTATTTCAGTGGAAGAAGCCTCAAAGGGTTCGGCATTAACTATAAATATATCGCCGCCCTCATCGGTAAGCTCTGAAGCACAGGCGCTGAGCTTTTGTGTGTCCTGACTGCTCCTTGAAATGCAGACAAGCGAACAAAGAGAAAGTATATCTTTGTACTTATACCACTTTTTAAAACACAAAAGCATATCGCTTCCCATTATAAAGTACAAACGATATGAATCCTGTGGATAAAGCTTTACAAGCTCTCTTAAAGTATTGACAGAATAGCTTTTTCCGGTTTTCTTTATTTCAATATCGCTCACTGTCACCTTTTTAAGTCCCAAAGTTCCAAGCCTGCACATATTAAGCCTGTGTGTATCTCCTGCAAGGTCATAAGACAGTTTGTGCGGTGGAAGTTTATCGGGAATCACGAGTATCTTATCAAAACACAGACTCTTGTCTATCTCCTCAATACACCTTCTGTGTCCCTTGTGAAACGGGTTAAATGTTCCGCCGAAAATTCCTATCTTCTTCATCTGAGAAGTATTATTTTAGGCTCTTTTAAATTCTTTTTATAAAGAATAAAGACCGAGCCTATTGCAGTGACTGCCTCAGCGTTTATCTTTTGCGAGATCTCCGCCATGGCCTCCTTTGCAGTATAAATAGAATTTTCAAGAACCTTGACCTTTATTATTTCATGAGCTCTTAGGTAGTCTTCTATCTGATTTATCAAAGCATCTCCCGTTCCGCTTTTTCCAATCTGAAATACGGGGTCAATGGAGTTTGCTATGCTCTTTAAATATGCTCTTTGCTTTGATGATAACATTTATTCTTCTCCTTTATCTTTTAATGCGGCTATAAGCGCTTTTACAGCATTTCCCCTATGAGAAACCGAATTCTTTTCGTCATCTGTCATCTCGGCAAGCGTTTTGTCTCCGAACAGAAAAATGGGATCGTAACCAAAGCCGTTTTCTCCCTTTTTATCATAGCCTATTCTGCCCTCACATCTTCCTTCGACCGATAAAACATCACCGTTTGGCTTTATAAGGCATATGCTGCATAAAAATCTGGCTGTGCGCTTTTCAAACGAAACGCCTTCAAGCTCACTTAAAATCTTATCGCACCGCTTACCCGGCTCTGCGTACCGTGCCGAGTAAACTCCCGGTCTGCCGTCAAGTGCGTCTACGACAAGTCCGCTGTCATCTGCCAAAACGTAAGTCTTTTTGATGTCGTAAATTGCCTTTGCTTTGATATAGGCGTTTTCAGAAAAGGTTTTGCCGGTTTCCTCTGCCTCTATATTTATTCCCGCTTCGCCCTGAGATGTAACGCAAAACCCAAGCGGCTCTAAAATCTCTTTGTATTCTCTTACCTTACCCTTGTTATTGGTCGCAAGTATAAGTTCCATTTAATACTCTCCCTAATCAAAAAGCGCGTCAACAAAGTCGTGTGTGATGAAAGGCTGAATGTCTTCAATCTTTTCGCCGGTTGTAATAAGCTTTACCGGGATCTTCAAATCTTCTGTTATAGTGATAACTATCCCGCCTTTCGCGGTTCCGTCAAGCTTTGTTAAAATTATTCCCGTTATGTCAGCGGCCTCGTTAAAAAGGCTTGCCTGATTTACGGCATTCTGTCCCGTAGTTGCGTCAAGCGCAAGCAAAACCTCAAGTGCACAGCCCTCCGCTTTTTCGTGAACAATCTTTGATATCTTCTTAAGCTCATCCATTAGGTTTTTCTTGTTGTGAAGGCGTCCCGCAGTGTCGCAGATTACAACATCAACTCCTCTTGCCTTTGCCGCCGTAAGAGCGTCATACACAACAGCGGCAGGATCTCCTCCCTCTTTGTGCTTTATAAGGTCAACTCCTGCTCTTTTCGTCCATACCTCAAGCTGCTCTATCGCCGCCGCTCGAAAAGTGTCTGCCGCCGCGACCAAGACCCTTTTGCCTTCGTTTTTAAGCTTGTATGAAAGCTTTCCTATTGTTGTTGTTTTGCCCGCGCCGTTTACACCTATAACAAGTATAACGGACGGTGTTGTGGATAGGTCAAGCTGCTGCTCCTCACCAAGCATTTCATAAATGACTTCCTTAAGCATTGTCTTGATCATTGACGGGTCTTCAATTTTCCCGAGCTTTACGCGTTCTCTGAGCTCATCGCATATCCTGACGGAGGTATTTACGCCTATATCTGACATAATGAGAGTTTCTTCAAGCTCCTCAAAAAGCTCCTCGTCGATTTTCGTAAACGCACCGAGCAGTCTGTCTATTTTCCCTAAAAACGAATCTTTTGTTTTCTTCAAGCTATCCTTCAGCTTCTGAAATAGTCCCATAGGCGCCTCCTTATTCCATATCGATCTGCGTCTGTCCTGCGTCAAGCTTCAAAAGCTTTGAAACGCCCTTTTCCTGCATCGTAACACCGTACAAAACGTCAGCCTCCTCCATAGTTCCGCGTCTGTGAGAAATAAGGATAAACTGTGTTTGTTCGGTAAACCTTCTTAGATACTGCGCGTACTTTGTTACATTCACATCGTCAAGAGCGGCCTCGATCTCGTCAAGAATACAAAACGGAGACGGCTTGACCATAAGAATTGAAAAGTATATCGCAATGGCTACAAACGCTTGCTCTCCGCCTGAAAGACTAAGTAAGTTCTTTATTACCTTTCCCGGCGGTGCAACCTTTATTTCTATTCCGGATTCAAGAATATTTTCCGGGTCAGTAAGCACAAGCTCTCCGCTTCCGCCGCCGAAAAGCTCAGAGAATATCACCTTGAAATTATTGTTTATCTGCGTAAAGCTTTCTTTGAAAATTGCAATCATTTCTTCGGTGAGGTCGGCAATAAGCTTTTCAAGCTCTGACTTTGACTTAAGTACATCCTTAAGCTGTGACGACAAAAACTCATATCGCTTTGATACCTCTTTATATTCCTCAATAGCGTTTACGTTTACGGCTCCCAGAGCACGTATCTTATTCTTGATCGAGTTAAGCTCTCTGTTTGCCTCTGATATATTTTCGATCGGCTTTGCAAGTGCGCTGGCCTCACTTTTTGTGAGCTCATATTCCTCAAATAAAGACGAAAGAATCTTTTCTATATCAGATAAAACCGCTGACTTTTTTTCCTTAGAGCGCTCAAGCTCAATAAGCACATTTTCCTTATCATTCATTTTGTTTTTCTGATACGACCTCAGCTTTGAAGCTTTTGCCTCAAGACTCATATATCTTGACTGCTGCGCTTTGATCTCATCCTGAGCCGATTTCACACTATTCTCATTATCAGATATTTTCTTTGATATAGCTTCGATTTCAGACTTTTTGTCGTCAATAGACTTTTTCTGCTCTATTATGTGAAGTTCTAGCTTTACTCTGGCGTTGTTTGAATCGCGCTGGGCTTCAGAAAGCTGTTCGATCGCCGCGATCACCGACTGTTCATCCTTTTCAAGAGAAATCGCTTCTATCTTAAGATCGCTCAAAGCCTTTGAAAGCTCTTCACGGCGCTGCTTGAAGCCTTCAAGCTGTGATTGGCTCAAAGCAGCCGCGCTTTCTGCCTTTTTTATGCTTTCGTCTGCTTTTTTTAGCTCTTCCTCAGCGTCGGCAATCGCCCAAGTTGACTTATTTATCTTCTGCTCAAGCGATCCAAGCTGCGAATCAGCCTCATAAAGGCGCTTATCGTACTGCTTTGCAAGATCGGAAAGTCGGTTTAACTCCGCCTCAAACCTGACCTTGTCAGATTTGTGTTCGCTTTGAAGTTCACGCTCTGAATCAATGTCAAACTCAAGCTTTGTGGTCTCAGCTTTAAGGCTTTCGATCTGTAGAATAAGCTGTTTGCTTTTATCTTCTGCTGACTGTATCTGAACGTCGAGCTTATCTATCTCATTTTTTCTTGTAAGTATGCCCGCGCTTCTGGAAGAGCTTCCTCCGGTAAACGAGCCGCCTGCGTTTATTACCTGACCGTCCAGCGTTACTATCTTAAATGCGAATCTGCTGTTCTTTGCAATAATCGTTGCGCTGTCAAGATCTTCTGCTACAACAATTTTTCCCATAAGATTAAGCATTATGTTTTTAAACTTAATGTCATATTCAACAAGATCTGCCGCAACAGCAACAAAGCCCTGCGCCTTTGAAAAGCCCGTATCGTTAAGCTCTCTAGGCTTGATCGATGTAAGCGGCAGAAAGGTTGCTCTTCCGCCGTTTATTTCCTTTAAGTGACGAATACATCTTTTTGCGGTATCCTCATTTTCAACGACAATATTCTGCATCGCAGCACCCAGTGCCGTTTCAATCGCAATGCTAAACTTAGGATCAACTGAAATAAGCTGGGCTACTGAACCGTAAATCCCACTTATCCTGCCGACAGAAGATGCTTTTATAATATGCTTTACACTGGCAGCAAAGCCTTCCATCGAATTTTCAAGGTCTCTTAAAATCAAAGAGCGGTTTTTAAGCTCTCCTATATTAAGCCTTAAAGCGTTAAGCTCGTCCGACTTGCTGTCAAGCTGAGATTTTTTTGATTCGTAAAGCTTTGTAAACCCGGAAATGCGGTTTTGATATTCACTTAACTTTTCATCAACTGACACACAAGCGGCATTGATTTCTGCACGTTCCCTGGCAATGCTTTTCTGAGCGTCCTCAGCATCTCTTACATACTTCTTGCCCTCGCTTATCTGACGCTTATATTCTGAAATGTTTGAACGCTCGTTTGTCACCGTAAAATTAAGCTCGCTTTTTCTTATATAAAGCTCGTTTATGCTGTTTGAGCTGTTTTGAATGTTTTTGTCAAACTCGCTTTCACGGCTCTCTACCCCCTCAAGCTGCTCCTGAGTAGATTGGATCCTTTTATAAAGTGATTCGATCTGCTTCCTTATTTCAGATAGCTCCGCTTCTTTTGCGTCATAAATACCCTTAAAGCTGTTTTCGTTTTCGTCAATATCCTTTAAGGATAAGGTGTCATCAACAATTGAAGAGTTTATATGATCAATATCATTTTGCAGAACCGCTGTTTTTGCATTAAGCTCTCCGTATTCACGCTGTGCCGAGTTTATATGCTCTCTTAAGCTATCTATTATTTCGTTGCACTTTGCGCGCTCAAGGTTACCCTCGTCAACAGATTCATCTATCTCGTCAAGTTCCCTTGAAAGCGCTTCAAACTCGCTTTCAGCAACGAGAAGCTTATCCTCAAGTCCCTGAAGCTTACCGTTTAAGTCGTTAAGTTTACAGACGCTAAGCGAAACGTCAAGGTCTTTCTTGGCATCTCTCAGATCAAGATACTTTTTTGCCTTTTCAGACTGAGTTTTAAGCGGGCCGACTCTGGCTTCAAGCTCAGCTAAAATATCGTTTAAACGCAGAATATTATCCTGCGCGTGTGAAAGCTTTCTCTCACTTTCGGCCTTTTTATAGCGAAACTTAGATATTCCGGCAGCCTCTTCAAAAATCTCCCTTCGCTCAGTTGATTTACTTGAAACAATATCGGCTATTTTTCCCTGGCCGATTATAGAATAGCCGTCTCTGCCGAGACCCGTGTCCATAAAAAGCTCCAAAACGTCTTTAAGGCGCACCTGTTCGCCGTTTATTATGTACTCGCTGTCTCCGTTTGCGTAAAGCTTTCTTGAAACGGAAACCTTATCCGCGTCATATTCTAAAGCTCGGTCAGAATTTTCGATATTAAGCGTAACCTGCGCAAATTTTCCGGCCTTGCGTGTCTGAGTTCCGGAAAAAATAATGTCCTGCATATTAGAGCCTCTTAGGCTCTTTGACGACTGCTCTCCTAAAACCCAGCGAACAGCATCGCCTATGTTGCTTTTTCCGCTGCCGTTAGGTCCGACCACACAGGTAAGTCCCTTGTCAAAATCAAGCGATATTTTGTCCGGAAACGACTTGAATCCGTTAAGCTCAAGTGATTCTAAATACATCCTTTATTCGGCCTGATAGTATCAAGCCTTCTCCTTTCGAATTTTGCTTAAATCCTTACTACAATATATTTTTTTACAGTTTTGTCAGGTATTAAGCTTATGCTTATCCCCTTTTTTTCAAAGTACCTTATATTCTCGTTCTTCTGTCCGCGCGCCTTGCTAATGCACCTGTCGTTTACGGAAAATACAAAGCTTTTATCCATACTTCCCAAAATGACCTTATCCATCGCGTTTCGGTATATTCTGCCCTCGCATAATTCCCTAAACGCCGGGTGGTAATATCCGGCAACAAGCTCACCCTCAACTCCGTCTGAAGCGTGAAGCCCGCATTTTATTACTTTGATCCCCGCAGACTCAAACATCAAAAGTAAGTCAGCACAAAGACTTACCATATCGTCAAACGGCGAAAGTGTATACTTTCCTTCGTTATACAGCCGAGCAAGATATGTGTTTTTCAAAACACAAACCGGATAGATCCGAACGGTATCCGGCTTTAATAAAATAATCTTTTGCGCCGTTAGCATATCCTTTTCTGAATCCGACTTATAAAGCCCCGTCATCATCTGAAGCCCCAGCTCAAAGCCGTATTCCCTTATAAGCCGGGAGGCGTTTTCAACATCTTTTGCTGTGTGGCCACGATTATTCGCACATAACACCTCATCGCACATACTCTGAGCACCTATCTCAATAGAGGTAACGCCATAGCGCTTTAGTGTATCCAATATCTGACTGTCGATAAAATCGGGGCGGGTGGATATGCGGATTCCTGAAAATCCGTTCTTGCCTACAAACTCAAACGCGGTCTTTAACAGGCTCAACATATAGTCTTCGTCAATAGCCGTAAAGCTTCCGCCGAAAAACGCTATTTGCGTATTTTGCTTATCTTTTATCCTGTCGTAAGAGCCACTTAACAGACGCCTGACTTCGCTTGCATCCGGCGCGGTTTTTTCACCGCTTATAGTGTGCTGGTTGCAGAAGCTGCAAGCGTTAGGACATCCTAAATGCGGCACGAAAATCGATATATTACTATGTCTCATAGCCCATCAGCTTAAGCGATTCTTTCGCCGCCATCTGTTCGGCATTCTTCTTGCTCTTGCCCGTTCCTTCACCTATCACGTTTGAGTTGAGCATGACCGCAACTGTAAATTTCTTATCGTGATCAGGACCGCTTTCATCCGTCAAAACATATTCTACCTTTTCCTCAGGGTTTTTCTGAACGATTTCCTGAAGGACCGTCTTATAATCCGTCACCCCTGTTGCTCTGGGGTTTAAGTTTTTTGGAATGAACCGAAGTATGTGAGTTCTGGCGGCTTCTATTCCTCCGTCAAGATAAACAGCAGCTATCACCGCCTCAAAAGCATCTGCCAGTATTGAGGGACGCTCTCTGCCGTGTGTGTGCTCTTCGCCCTTGCCCAGCATAAGAAAATCCCCGAGCCTTATCTTTTTTGCAAATTCAAAAAGCGATTTTTCGCATACAAGAGAGGCCCTGAGCTTTGTTAGCTCGCCTTCAGGCATATGCGTATAGTGCTCGAAAATAAAATCAGATACTACTAAAGACAAAACACTGTCTCCTAAAAATTCAAGGCGCTCATTACTTCTTCTGTGCTTTTTATCCTCATTCGCAAAGGAAGAATGTGAAAGCGCTGTAAATATAAGATTTTTATTCTTGAAGGTGTAATTTATAACCTTTTCAAACTCAGTAATATTATCCATCATTTAACCTTTCATCTGTTCAAGCGACTGCGATATTTCTCCTATAACATTTTCCTCAGCAAAGCTTTTTGCCTGCAATATTGCGTGGTAAAAGGCGTTTGCGTTTGAGCTTCCGTGCGCTTTTATAACCGGTTTGGCAGTTCCCAGAAGCGGAGCGCCGCCGTATTCTGTATAGTCCATACGCTTTCTTAGCCGTTTTACTCCGCTAAGCATAAACAGCGCGCCTATCTTTGAAGCAAAATTATGCATCAAAACGCCCTTGAGTTCTCTTGACATAAACTTACCCATGCCCTCGTACAGCTTTAAAAGCATATTTCCGGTAAAGCCGTCGGCAACGCATACATCAATATCGCCGATCGGCAGATCCCTTGCTTCAACGTTTCCGGCAAAGTTTACGGGCGATGACTTGAACAGTTTATAGGTCTCAAGTTCAAGATCTCTGCCCTTACTTTCTTCAGTACCGATGTTTACGAGAAAAACCGAGGGATTTCTGCGTTTCATTATTTTTTCCATATAAATGCTTCCCATTACACCGAACTGAACAAGCATCTCCGGACGGCAGTCCTGATTTGCGCCTGCATCAAGAAGCATAAAAGGCTTTTTTGAGGTGGGCAAAACGGTAGCCAATGTGGCGCGTTTTATACCTTTTATACGCTTTACTATAAAGGTTGAGCCCACTACCAGAGCGCCTGTTGATCCGGCTGAAACAAAAGCGTCCGCTTTGTTTTCAGAAAGCATCTTAAGCCCTACCGCCATTGAGCAGTCGTTTCTTGACTTAAGGATCTCCGTAGGCTCTTCGCATATATCTATCACCGTTTCAGCATGGACAATATCAAGAGAAGATATGTCTACGCCGTTTCTGTCTGCGCAGTCTTTTATCTTTTTTTCATTTCCAACAAGCGTAACGGTAAGTCCTTCAATATTTTCAACTGCCCTTTTGCTTCCGAGTATCACCTCAAGCGGAGCATTATCACCGCCGAAAGCGTCGATCAAAATGTTCATATGTATTTTATCCTTACTTTTTAATTTTAGTCTGAAATCGCTGATTTTAATGCTGAAATTCCTCTCTCAGCTATTAAAAGATATCGCTGAGACTTATTCTTTATCCTGTTTTCAAGTGGCGGAAGAATCCCCATATTTGCACCCATAGGCTGAAAATCCGCAACGCTCTCATTGCTTATATATCTGCAGAGCGCGCCTGTCATAGTCTCTCCTGGCAGTTCAAGCATTTTCCTGCCGATAAGCTTTCGCGACATATTTATTCCCGCAATGATGCCCGATGCTGCGGATTCGATATAGCCCTCGACGCCGGTTATCTGTCCGGCAAAAAATATATTGGGATATCTCTTCATACAAAAATAGCGATCAAGCAGCTTTGGCGAGTTTATAAATGTGTTTCTGTGCATTACACCGTAACGCACAAACTCAGCGCTTTCAAGTCCCGGGATCATAGAAAACACTCTCTTCTGCTCGCCGAATTTAAGATTTGTCTGAAAACCAACAAGATTATATAAAGTTCCCTCAGCGTTTTCCGACCTGAGTTGAACCGCCGCATACGGGCGCTTTCCCGTTTTTGGATCTGTAAGTCCCACAGGCTTTAAGGGGCCGAACCGCATGGTATCCTCTCCTCTTTTTGCAAGCACTTCTATGGGCATACATCCCTCGTACACCTTGAAATTATCCTTGTAAAAATGCTCTCTGTCAAATTCCTTTAGTGGTGCGGACCAGGCATTTATAAGCTCGTTATAAAAATCAAGGTACTGCTGCTTGTCCATCGGGCAGTTAAGATAATCAGCGTCGCCACGATCGTATCTTGAGGCTTTGAAAATTACTGATCTATCAAGACTTTCACAGGTAACAATCGGCGCGGCTGCGTCATGAAAATACAGATACTCCTCACCACAAAGCCTTTTGATATCCACAGAAAGCGCGTCGCTCGTAAGCGGCCCGGTGGCAATTATCACATTTTCATCAAGCGGAACACTGGTGACCTCAGAGTTTATCACCTCAATATTTTTATCAGACTTGATATGCCTTGTAATATAATCAGAAAAAGCCTTTCTGTCAACAGCAAGTGCTCCTCCTGCGGATACAGCCGTCTTTGCCGCCGCCTCCATGGTAAGTGAGCCGAGCAGGCGCATTTCTTCCTTTAGCATTCCCGCAGCTGATTCAAGCCTTATCGCCTTAAGGGAATTAGAGCACACAAGCTCTGCAAAGCCGTCATACTTATGCGCCGGGGATTTCTTGTCTGGCTTCATCTCATAAAGACGCACCTTGATGCCGTGCCTGGAAAGCTGATAGCAGGACTCAACACCTGCAAGTCCCGCTCCGATAACAGTAACTCTATTCATCATTCATATCCCTTGAGTATCCGCAGCCCTCTTTATGACAAATCAAAACACCCTTCTTTCCGCCTTTGTTAAAAAGAGTAGAGCCACATTCAGGACACTTTTCTTTAGTAGGCAGATCCCATGTCATAAACTTACATTCGGGGTTGTTCTCACACCCGTAATAGACCCTGTTGCGCTTTGATTTTTTCTTTAATACCTTTTTGCCACAGTAAGGACATATTCCGCCAGTATCAACTGTCAATGCTTTCGTATTGGTACATTCCGGAAATCCCGAGCAAGCCATAAACTTTCCGTATTTTCCAATCTTTATCACCATAGGCTTGCCGCAAATCTCACAAACCTCATCGGTTGCCTCGTCCGGAACCTTTATACGCTTGCCGTCAAGCTCATTTTCAGCGATCTTGAGATCCTTTTCAAAACTGCCGTAAAACTCATCAAGAGTTTTTACCCAGTCTTTTTTGCCACTTTCGACCTCATCAAGGCTTGTTTCCATATTCGCGGTAAATTTAAGGTCAACGATATGCTCAAAATGACTGCTCATAACCTCGTTTGTTATCTCTCCCAGCTGAGTCGGCCTAAGCTGTCTTCCGTCCCGCTCAACGTAGTTTCTTGAAATTATGGTAGTAATTGTCGGCACATATGTTGAAGGTCTGCCTATCCCAGATTCTTCAAACGCTTTTACCAATGATGCCTCTGTATATCTTGCAGGAGGCTGGGTGAAATGCTGATTTGATTTAAGCTGATGAAGACACAAAGCATCTCCCTTGTTGATTATTGGAATAACGCTTTTTTTATCATCCCCGTCGTCCTTTATTTCTTCATATAAAACCGTGAATCCATCAAACTTTACACTATATCCCGAAACCCTGAATGTGCAGCCTTTAGCATCAATATCAACAGATACGGTGTTTAACACACACTTTGACATCTGGCTTGCCATAAAGCGTTCCCAGATAAGCTTATAGAGCTTATACTGATCGTTTGAAACTCCACTTTTCTTGACCTCAGCCGGAGTGAGTTCCGGATGAGTGGGGCGGATCGCCTCATGCGCGTCCTGAGCATTGCCTTTTGATTTGTAAATATTCGGCTTTTCGGGAACATACTCGATGCCGTAACAATTCTTTATATAATCATATGCCGCTTTTCTTGCTTCGTCAGAAATTCTCAGACTGTCCGTTCTCATGTAGGTTATAAGTCCCGTAAGACCAAGTCCCTGAATCTCAACTCCCTCGTACAGCTCCTGTGCAATCATCATTGTGCGCCTTGTCTGAAATGAAAGACGTTTTGAAGCCTCCTGCTGCAACGTGGAAGTAGTAAACGGAGCTGAAGGCGACCGCCGGGTCGTTCCTTTTTTAACGCTGTTTACAATATATTCAGCACCATCAAGCCGGCTTAATATTTTGTCCGCAGCGGATTTATCCTTGAGTTCAGCTTTTTCGCCGTCGATAAGTGCAAGCTTTGCCAAAAAACACTTTCCCGTTTCTAAAACAGAAAGCTCCGCTTCTATCGACCAATATTCACTTGGAACAAACTTTCTTATTTCGTTTTCTCTGTCGCAAATCATTTTAACCGCCGCAGACTGAACCCTTCCCGCAGAAAGTCCTCTGCGGATCTTTCTCCATAAAAACGGCGATAGCTTATAGCCGACAATTCTGTCAAGAACACGTCTTGCCTGCTGGGCGTCAACGAGATTCATATCTATTTTGCGCGGATTTTTCATTCCGTTTTTAACGCCCGTCTCGGTTATTTCATTAAAGGTAACGCGGTTCTTTTCGTTTAAATCAAGATCAAGAATATGTGCCAGATGCCATGAAATAGCCTCGCCCTCTCTGTCGGGGTCTCCGGCAAGAAGCACTCTGTCGTATTTTTTAGCTTTTTTTCTTATCTCTTTGATAAGCGATTCTTTTCCCTTTATGTTTATATAATGCGGCTCGAAGTTATGCTCAATATCGACTCCGAGCTTCGACTTTGGCAGATCTCTCAAGTGACCGTTTGAAGCGATCACATCGCTGTCCTTATCGATATATCTTTTTATTGTCCTAATTTTAGACGGAGACTCAACTATTATCAAATCAGACACTTTTATCTCTCCTTTGCCTGTACGGGCGGCGCTTCAAAATTTTGCCGCCATAAGATTTAATGGTGCGATTTCCTAATTTAATTTGTACCTTCTGCCGGGAAGCGATATAACCGCTCCCATTATTTCAAGCTCTGTAAGCTCAAGTGTTACGGCAGATACGTCTTCACCCAAAGAATTTGCAATATCGTCCACCGAGTCGGTACCGCTTTTGATAAGATTTATAATTTTCACAGCCGTTTCGCCTAAGTCTGAAAACTCGTGCTTTGGCTCATTTTCTTTATTCTCTCGCAAAGAGTTTGCAGATGGTGCGGTCTTACTCTTTGTTCTATCCTTTTCAAAAGGCTTTTTCTTAGAAAGAGAATATTCGTCGGTAAATCTTTTTGAAAAGGTAAGACGGTGAGAATAATTGTTTTTGTATTCGTTTAAAATATCCTGCGCCTCGAAAACGGGTATAGCCCCATCGCGCAATAACATTATATTACCCTTGTATGTGTCCTCAAAAATATCATGAGGGCTTAGTGTAAAAATATCCTTTCCCTGATGCAGCGCAAACTCAGCAATACTGAGCGACCCGCTTTTAGGTGTGGCCTGAATTATAAAAGTACCTAAGCTTAGCGCCGAAATCAGTCTGTTTCGATAGTGAAAATCTCTTGTCCTCGGCTTGTGGTTAGGAAAATATTCCGTTATCACTGCACCGTTTTCCGAAATCTTTCTGTAAAGTTCCTTACTGCCCTTAGGATATTCGTATTCCAGTCCGCAGCCTAAAACCGCATAGGTCTTGGCTCCTCGGTTTATAGCCTCCATAGAAGCTTCCCTGTCAGCGCCAACCTGTATCCCGGATACTATGACAACTCCTGATTTTACAAGATCTGATACGATCTCCTTCTCCGCTTTCAGGCTGTATTCAGTCAATTCCCTTGCGCCTGCCACTGACAGCAAAACCTCAGAGTCTATACCCTGAAGCCTGCCATAGCAAAACAAAACGCTCGGCGGATTGTAAATATCTCTAAGTCTCTTTGGAAACTCCTCGTCGTCATAGCAGTATATATTTATTCCCTTACTACTGCAATAATTCATTATGTCAGAAATCTTATCACGCGTTATGCTGCGCATTCTGTCAGACTCTTCTTTTGATAAGCCCTTTACATTTCCCCTCATAAAAGCGGTGTAGAATTCGCTTATCTCTGAAAAACCCGTCATAACCTCCCACTTTCTTGTGTTTGAAGGTCCGAACGCGGCAGTTATCCAAATCCACAGCTCTCTGTCGGTCATAAGCATTCACCTATTTTGTCATTTCCCAAAGTATGATAGTGCCCGCAACGGACGCGTTAAGCGACTGTGCATTTCCTTTCATTGAAATTGTAAGCCGTCTGTCGCAAAGCCCTACATGCTCATCCTTAAGTCCGTTGCCCTCGTTTCCGATAACAGCGGCGCACCTATCGCCAAAATCAATTTGCTCAATATTGTCTGCATCCTTATCAACAACCGCAGCAAATGATTTAATGCCGTGCGCTTTAAGTGCCTTAACAACAATTTCAAAGCTGTCGCAAACTGCGATACTTAGTCTGAACACACTGCCCATCGTACTTCTTATAACCTTGGGATTATAAAGCTCACAGCAGTTTTCGCACAAAATTACGCTATTTATTCCGACAGCTTCAGCAGTTCTAAGTAAAGTCCCTATGTTTCCGGGGTCCTGAAGATTATTGAGAACCAATACCCTGCCGCTGTCAAGAACACTGTTTATATCCCTGTCAACAGCAGAGATAACAGCAAAAATACCCTGTGGGGTAACAGAGTCAGAGACTCTTCTTGCAAGCTCATCTGTTATGATATAAAAACCGTCGGGGTAAGTATCATTGCAAAAAACATCAGGAAATTTATCATATGCCTCCTGAGTTAAATATACGCTTTTAATATCCGCTTTTTCTTTTACAGCCTCTTTAAAAGTCCTTATACCCTCAATTACAAAAAGGCCCTTTTGCGCGCGCTCCTTTTTAAAGGACAAAAGGCGTGAAAGCTCTTTGATTTTAGGATTATCCTTAGATGTAATAAGCATAAGACCTCCGCCTTTGCACGTAAAATTTCACGAAGCTATGTAAAATAAGCCGTATAATAAAGTTGCTCATTGACAACAAAACACGCAGTAGAAAAATTCTCTCTGCGTGTTAAATGTCTATTAAAGAGCAGACTTTGCCTTGTCAACGATTGCCGTAAATCCGGCAGGATCGTTGATAGCAATTTCAGACAGCATCTTTCTGTTAAGTGTTATCCCCGCCTTTTTAACGCCGTTCATAAACTGAGAATAGTTTATGCCGTTTAACTTGCAAGCGGCGGAAATTCTTGTGATCCAGAGCTTTCTGAAATCTCTTTTCTTGAGTCTTCTTCCTATATAAGCATACTGGCCGGATTTCATAACGGCTTCTTTTGCCATTTTGAAATGCTTGCTCTTAGCGCCCCAGTAACCCTTAGCGAGCTTCAGTGTTTTATTTCTTCTCTTACGAGTCATCATTGCTCCCTTAACACGAGCCATAGTTATTACCTCCTAAATTTTGAATGCTGATTAGTTTCCCTACTCTCGTTTATTTGTAAGGGATAAGCTGCTTTACGTTTTTAATATCCGCGCTGTCGGAATAAGCGCCGTTGCGCAGGATCCTCTTTCTCTTATGAGCCTTCTGTGTAAGTCTGTGTCTCTTATTTGTGTGCTGATACTTTACCTTACCTGAACCGGTAACTCTGAAACGCTTTTTTGCGCCTGAATGTGTTTTTACCTTTGGCATGATATTTATCCTCCTTGTAATAAATTTACTTGCTTGATTTCGGCAGAACAAACATAACTAGGCTTCTGCCTTCCATTTTTGCAGGCTTGTCAACATTTCCGAACTCGAAAACAGCTTCCTTGAATCTGTTCATAAGCTCTTCACCGAGCTGCGGATGAGCTATACCTCTTTTGCGGAATCTGACAGAAACCTTTATCTTATCACCGGATTTTAAAAACTTTACTGCCTGATTGACCTTTGTTTCAAAATCGTGAGTGTCGATGGTAGAAGACATTCTGACCTCTTTGACGTCAACTATCTTCTGATTTTTTCTGGCTTCTTTCTCCTTTTTGGACTGCTCGAAAAGATACTTGCCGTAGTCCATTATTTTGCAGACCGGCGGAGCAGCGTTCGGAGCAATTTCCACTAAATCCAAATCCCTTTCATAGGCAATCTCCAAAGCCTCTGATGCGCTCATCATGCCAAGCTGGCTTCCGTTGTTATCAATAACACGAAACTCCTTGCCTGTTATGGCTTCATTGATTCTGAGTTCACCCTTACTAATGTTTAAGCACCTCCAAAAAATAGTAAAAAATGAGTGCAGAAAAATCCGCACTCATACAATATCGGCATATGCCGCTTAATACTGTATTGACCTTTTTGCCTGATCGCTTAAGGTGAGAACGGAGTTCTGCTTTATTTTCCAAAGTGTATTATATCAGATGATTTATCACTTGTCAAGCTTTTTTACAAATTTTTTCCGATCAAAGCCTCTGAGTTACGAAAATATCGTAAATTGCTTTAGTAGCCTTCTTAAAATCCTTCTCTTCAACGCCTATGATGATGTTAAGCTCGCTTGAGCCCTGGTCTATCATCTTTACATTGACATGACTGTGTGCGAGCGACGAAAAGATTCTTCCCGCAGTACCGCGTGTCGCCTTCATACCTCTGCCGACGACCGCGATCAACGCAAGATCCGTCTCTATATCTACCGAGTCGGGATCAACGTTTCTGTGAAGTCCTGCAAGGATCTCCTGCTCCTTTAGGGCAAATTCCGCAAGGTGAACTATAACGCTCATAGTGTCGATTCCGGAAGGCATATGCTCAAAAGATATGCCGTTTTTTTCAAACACCTCTAAAACTCTCCTGCCAAAGCCCAACTCAGAGTTCATCATATCTTTTTCGATATTAACAACAGCAAATCCTGTTTTTCCTGCAATTCCCGTAATGGTATATTCAGGTTTCTGAGAAGTAGACTCAACTATCATCGTTCCGTAATCATCAGGAGAATTTGTGTTTTTTATGCTAATAGGAATTCCCGCTTTTCTGACCGGGAATATAGCCTCCTCATGCAGGACGGTAGCGCCCATATATGCAAGCTCTCTGAGCTCCTTGTATGTTATGGTCGTTATCGGTTTGGGGTCTTCTATTATTCTAGGGTCGGCAATCAAAAAGCCAGACACGTCAGTCCAGTTTTCATACAAGTCAGCAGAAACCGCAGAAGCCACTATTGAGCCGGTGATATCAGAACCGCCCCTTGAAAACGTCTTTATCGTATCGTTAGGCATAGAGCCGTAAAAGCCGGGAATAACAGCATACTCAACATTCTGAAGTCTTTTTTTCAATGCCTCTGCAGTGCTTTCACTGTCGTAAACGCCGCTGTTGTTGAAGAAAATAACGTCGGCTGAATCAATAAATTCAAATCCCAGATAATCAGCAAGTATAATGCCGTTTAAGTATTCCCCGCGTGAAGCGGCATAGTCCCTGCCGGCTCTCGCCTCAAAGCAAGCTTTGATTTTAGCATACTCTCCCTCAAGAGAAATATCAAGACCAAGCTCGTCTATTATTTCATTATATCTGTTTCTTATGGGAGAAAATGCCTCGGCAAAGTCTTCTCCTTTGGATACCTTGTCATAGCAGTTGTAAAGGAGATCTGTTACCTTTATATCGTCAGAAAATCTCTTTCCAGGTGCAGACGGAACAACATATCTTCTTGAACCCTCTGCCTTTATAATATCGTATACCTTCTTAAACTGATTTGCATCGGCAAGGCTGCTTCCTCCGAACTTTACGACCTTGATCATATTATATGTCCCCTTTTAAATTATTCACTTGTATATTATATAAAAAAAATAAATTATCGTCAATCGTTATATGCAACAAATTAACAGATTTTTCCGCTTGCTTTTTGTTCAAAAACAACTGTACTTGTATTACAGACATATATTACTTCTGTATAGCAAATTAGAAAAACGTATAAAGTCTTCCATCTTCATCTGCTCCGGGCGAATGTCTGCGTTCAGTCCTGCATTTAAAATTACTTTAGAGACCATATCTTTTGATATACCGAAAGCAGCGGAGACAGAATTGCAAAGAGTTTTTCTGCGCTGTGAAAAAGCTCCTCTTACAGTTTTAAAAAAGAAAGCCTCGTTTTCGACTCCCTCGGGAGTTTTTTCTCTTATATCAAGTCTTATCACGCAGCTATCAACATTTGGCTTCGGAATAAAGCTTCCTCTGCTGACATTAAAAAGCATTTTCGGTGCAGCAAAATAGTTTATCGCAACACTGACAGCACCTGCCTCTCTTGTGCCGAGTCTTGCGCACAGCCTTTGCCCCGCTTCCTTCTGAACCATAACGGTGATAGATTTTAAAGGAAGCCGCTGCTCTAAAAGATACATTATAATCGGAGAAGTTAGGTTATAAGGAAGATTTGCGCACACCGCAACTGAAAGTCCGGCAAACTCATCACTTATAAGCCGGTGAAGATCGACCTTTAGCACATCTTTGTTTATTATTCTGACATTATGATATTCCGCAAGCGTTTCATCAAGCACTGGAATAAGCCTTGAATCTATCTCAATAGCCACAACCTTTTTAGCTCTTTTTGCAAGCTCTGCCGTCAAAACGCCGAAGCCCGTCCCGATCTCGATTATGCCAAAGTTTTCGTTTGCATTTCCAAACTCGGCAATTTTTGGACAAACAGAAGGATTTATAAGAAAATTCTGTCCAAGGTTTTTGGAAAAGCTGAATCCATATCGGTTTATAATATCCTTTATAACACCGATATCGGTGAGATTGCCCATTATGACCCTCCTTGACAAAAATGACACATTGCGCAAAGATCGTGCCTGATTCATACAAAAACTGCCGCCCTCAGTTTCAGACCAAAGGCGGCAAAAGCAGAGATAAAACTTGCTGGGGTGGGTAGTGGGATTCGAACCCACGGTCTTCAGTGCCACAAACTGACGCGTTAACCAACTACGCTATACCCACCGTATCTGGCACGCCAGGAGGGATTCGAACCCCCGACCTACTGCTTAGAAGGCAGTTGCTCTATCCAACTGAGCTACTGGCGCAGGTGAAGCATTACTACAAAAAAATTGCACCGAAATGGTGCATGGAGCGGGTGATGGGAATCGAACCCACACGACCAGCTTGGAAGGCTGGGATTCTACCATTGAACTACACCCGCAGATTGTTTACTCTTGACAACGAAACTTATTTTAGCATAACATCAATCATTTGTCAAGAGTTTTTTTAAAAAATTTCAAGTTTGCCAGAAAAATGTATAAAGTCAGGCTATAGTTAAGACAAAAATCACGTCAAAATCTCTCACAGGGCTTGTGAGTAAAACAAAATTCAGCCTATTATATCCAAAATTAAAGCTCTAATCCTCATCATCTTTTACAAAGCTATTATCGGAAGCAGACACGTCTGCACTTTTGAGCCCAAGCGACTCCAAGTGCTTTTCAAAGTTGCGCGCACGGATAAGTCCCGAAAGAATTGAAACGGCTCCCACGATAACAAGTGACATAAAGAAGTATTTTCCATAATTGAGTATAAAATAAAACACCTTGTTAAAAGAATTGAGCTCAGCATTTTGCAAAAACTCCGCCATGCCGTGTTCATATGTGCTTAAGCCTGACATAGCAAATATGGCAACGATGCAAAACACAGATATAAAGCTTAAAACGACTCCTGTCTTTATCATACAGTTTATGCTTTTTTTGTGCTTAATAATGTCGTCATCAGGCTTTACGCCCTTTATACTTGAAAGTATCTTATCTCTGAAAAGAATTCCAAGTATAGCAAGATCTATCATTATAATGCAAAGAATAACCGCAAAGGTGTATTCCTGATTTCTCACCGCCGAACCGAAAACTGCCGCTAATATCATAAGCGGGAATCTTGCAGGCAGAACAAACAGAAAATAGTTTCTTGTCTTAACCCCGGTAAGTGGGGCAACGAATGAAAGCGTGTCCTTTGGCATTCCGGGAATAAAGTAGAGGATAAAAAATATCAGCTCCGCCTTTGAGGAATTTTGAAGAAAGCCAAACTTCTTTAAATCTTTTCCGTCTATCATAGCTTCAACTATCGGATAACCGAAAAGTCTTACCAATACATAAACAATACTCATTCCCAGATAAATTCCTATGCAGGAATATAAAGAGCCGAGAATAGAGCCATAAAGTACACCGCCAATTATCTGAATGGGGGGAATAAGGGGAATAACCACCTGCAAAGCTTGTATTCCTATATAGATCAGTATACCCAAAGCACCTTTGTCTGATATATAGTTTAACAGCTTGTCCATTCCCTCTTCGGTTCTGAGAGTGGATATCACAGGAATAAGCGCAACAGTTGCCGCTATCATAACGGCTATCATAACACCGAAAACGATTCCCTTTGTAATGAGCTTTGTTTTCTCTTCCTTAGAGCGTACCTTTTTATCGTTCATTGCCCTTATCCCCCTTTCTGACAGAAAGCCTCAGTATCTTTGCTCTGAGCCAGTCGATGTAAATATACATAAGTCTGCCGATAGCAATATCGTAAATAACAAACACGACGTTTGTTATCGCCCAGAATATATAAACACCGTATCTTCCGAAATCCGTCATATCCTCCTGAAGTGAAGAGTCGGATATTATCCTTATTGTTATGTTATAATATAAAACGATAAGCACGTTATAGATCAAAAGCTTAAGAATAAAGCGAACGACAGGCGGACTAATTTTATTTAAACTCAGCCTTAATGTAGGATAAAACCCCATAAGGAAAATATATAAGAGCGCCGCTTCCTTGTCAGGCACAAGCAGAGCAGTCAGTACTGAGACAGCTGCATAGGTTATATATGCCCACTTTTTGCTCACTTCAATCGCGATAATAAGAAGCATTGCTCCGCATATCGCCGGCAAAACATAGACAAGCGGCGGCAAAAGCCCGGTCATAAACATCAAAACTACCGAGAGCGCCGACAAAATACCGCCGAGAGATACTTTAAAACTCAAGCTTTTCAATAAAACGCCCCCAATAAAATATCAATATGTTTTATATTAACACATTTTTTATATATTGTCCAGTATACGAGCTTTTACACTTTGAAATCTCTTCCGGCGTACCCTGAGCTACTATCATTCCGCCGCCGTTGCCGCCCTCTGGACCTATGTCAATAATGTAGTCGGCGGTTTTGATAACGTCAAGATTATGCTCGATAACAAGTACCGTATTTCCGCCGTCGCACAGCTTTTGCAAAACATTTATCAGCATATGCACGTCAGCCGTGTGAAGTCCGGTCGTAGGCTCGTCAAGAATGTATATTGTTCTGCCGGTAGAGCGTTTTGAAAGCTCTGCGGCGAGCTTTATCCTCTGTGCCTCGCCGCCTGACAGCGTAGTCGCCGGCTGACCTATTTTTATATATCCAAGTCCCACGTCAAACAGCGTCTTAAGCTTTCTTGCTATCTTCGGGTGATTCTTGAAAAATTCACAGCCCTCCTCGACCGTCATCTCAAGCACATCGTGTATGCTCTTTCCCTTGTAAAGCACCTCAAGCGTCTCGCGGTTGTAGCGCTTGCCCTTGCACACCTCGCACGGGACGTAAATATCCGGCAGAAAGTGCATCTCAATCTTTAATATTCCATCGCCCTCACAGGCCTCACATCTTCCTCCCTTTACGTTAAAGGAAAACCTGCCTGCATTGTATCCCTTGATCTTAGCGTCGTTAGTCGTTGCAAACAGCTCCCTGATATCGGTGAATACTCCCGTATAGGTTGCGGGATTAGACCTAGGCGTTCTTCCTATAGGCGACTGATCGATATTTATCACCTTATCAAGATTCTCAAGTCCCAGCATTTTATCAAACTTTCCGGGACGTATGCGCGCCCTGTTGAGCCTTCCCGCAAGCTCTTTGTATATTATCTCGTTTACGAGCGAGGACTTTCCGGAACCGGAAACTCCCGTTACGCAGGTAAAGGTCGCAAGAGGTATCTTTACATCTATGTTCTTCAGATTATTCTGCTTAGCGCCGATAACCTCCAAAAACAAGCCGTTTCCTTTCCTTCGCTCATCGGGGACAGGTATCTTCTTCTTGCCGGAAAGGTACTGACCGGTTATCGACTTTTTGCATTTCATTATCTTATCAACAGGTCCGGCACACACTACCTCTCCGCCATGTATACCCGCTCCCGGGCCGATGTCGACAATGTAATCGGCATTAAGCATGGTATCTGCGTCGTGCTCGACCACGATCAGGGTGTTTCCGAGGTCTCTGAGCCTTTTAAGCGTTGCTATAAGCTTGTCGTTGTCGCGCTGGTGAAGTCCAATTGAGGGCTCGTCAAGGATATATAAAACTCCCATAAGATATGAACCTATCTGAGTCGCAAGACGTATACGTTGGCTTTCTCCTCCCGAAAGCGTTCCGCTGGATCTCGCAAGAGTGAGATATTCAAGTCCTACGCTTTTTAAAAAGCCCAGTCTTTCCTTTATTTCTTTGATAATGCGCTCTCCTATCAGAAGCTCACGCTCACTTAAGGTCTTGTCAAGATCATTAAAGAAATCAAGCGCCTCAACCACTGATTTTTTACAAAGATCCGCTATGTTTATTCCGCCGACCGTAACATACAAAATCTCCTTTTTTAGCCTGTCGCCATGGCAGACCGGGCATTCCTCCTCAGACATACACGATTCTATATCCTTTTTGGTATAGTCGCTTGCGCCCTCGCGATATCGACGCTGAAGATTGTTTATTATTCCCTCAAAGGCGGATTCGAATGTTCCGCTCCAGCCGCTTGATGAATTTCTCGTAAGCTTAAGCTTTTCGCCGTCGTTGCCATACAAAAGAATATTGATATGCTCCTTTGAAAGCTCCTTTATAGGCTTGTCAAGCGGTATTCCGTACTTCTTATTAAGGGCACGGAAATAGGTCATCGCAAATGAATCCTCAGTAAGCGAGTTCCATCCGCTTGCCTTTATGGCGCCCTCTAAAATACTTAACTCCTTATTGGGAAGTATAAGCTCAGGATCTATCACCTCAAAAACCCCGAGGCCCGTACAATGCTCACATGCACCATATGGATTATTGAACGAAAACATTCTCGGAGTAAGCTCACTAATTGAAAAGTCATGGTCGGGGCAGGCATAGTTTTGCGAGAACAAAATCTCCTCCCCGCCGATAACGTCACATGCGGCAAGTCCGCCTGTTATGTGCATTATAGTTTCAATACTGTCGGTAAGACGTGACTTTATGCCGTCCTTTATCACAAGGCGGTCTACTACTATCTCAATATTGTGCTTTTTATTCTTCTCAAGAGTTATTTTCTCAGAAAGATCATATATGCTCCCATCCACACGGACACGGACATATCCCGCTTTTTTAGCTCTTTCAAATTCCTTCTGGTGCTCGCCCTTCCGCCCTCTTATAACAGGCGCTAAAAGCTGGATCTTCGTCCCCTCGGGCAGTTCGGAAATTTTGTCAACTATCTGATCCACCGTCTGCTGTCTTATCTCCTTTCCGCAGACAGGGCAATGCGGTATGCCTATTCTTGCATATAATAGTCTTAAATAATCGTATATTTCAGTTACAGTTCCCACCGTCGACCGGGGATTTTTTGACGTGGTTTTCTGGTCGATCGAGATCGCCGGTGACAGCCCGGTTATAGAGTCAACATCAGGCTTTTCCATCTGTCCCAAAAACTGTCTCGCATAGGACGAAAGCGACTCCATATATCGCCTCTGACCATCCGCAAAAATCGTATCAAACGCCAAGGACGACTTTCCCGACCCCGAAAGCCCGGTCATGACGATAAGCTTGTCACGGGGCAGCGTAAGACTTATGTTCTTAAGATTATGCTCTCTTGCGCCCTTTATCACGATCTCATTTTTCTGCATTGATTTTCTACTTCCCTTTTGTTTTTCAACTTAACTAAACAGCTCTGTGAACGATTGTTCTTAATTATATTATAACAAACATTAGTTCTTTTGTCAAGCCCTTTTATATTTATTTTTCTCCTTTGAGTTCGGCGATCTTATCCCGCAAAAACGCAGCATGCTCAAATTCAAGCAATTTAGCTGCTTCTTTCATCTGACGTGTAAGCTTGTCAACAAGCTTTGCTGTATCCGCCTTTGAAAGCTTGCTCTTTTGCCTTGCCGTATACTCGACCTCTTCCTTTGTAGAAATCTCTATAACATCACGGATATCCTTTATTATAGTCTTTGGTGTGATACCGTGATCTTCATTATATTTCATCTGAATATTTCTTCTTCGCTCAGTCTCAAATATAGCTCTCTCCATAGAACCCGTAACGCTGTCGGCATACATTATTACCTTGCCGTTTGCATTTCTCGCGGCTCGTCCGATCGTCTGAACAAGTGAGCTTTCACTCCTCAAAAAGCCTTCCTTATCCGCATCCAATATCGCAACAAGCGAAACCTCCGGAATATCAAGTCCTTCTCTTAAAAGGTTTATTCCGACAAGAACATCAAACTCACCCAGGCGAAGATCGCGCATTATCTCCATACGCTCAATAGTGTCTATATCGTGGTGCATATATCTGACCTTTATATTATAGCCCTTCAGATATTCGGTGAGATCCTCAGCCATTTTCTTGGTGAGAGTTGTAACAAGTACACGCTCGTTATGCTCTACCCTTCCGTTTATTTCAAACAAAAGGTCGTCGATTTGTCCGGAAGTGGGTCGTACATCGATAAGGGGGTCTAAAAGTCCCGTCGGACGGATCACCTGTTCAACTATCTGCCTTGATCTCTCCCTTTCAAAATCGCCCGGTGTTGCGGAAACAAAAACTATCTGATTGAGCCGCTCGTAAAACTCATCAAACTTAAGCGGTCGGTTGTCGGCCGCAGACGGCAGTCTGAATCCATAGTCAATGAGCGTTGTCTTTCTCGCTCTGTCACCGGCATACATTCCCCTTACCTGAGGAACCGATACGTGGGATTCATCTATAAACAGCAAAAAATCTTTCGGAAAATGGTCGAGCAGCGTATATGGCACCGCACCCGGCTCTCTTCCCGCCAGAACCCTTGAGTAGTTTTCTATTCCCGAACAAAAGCCTATTTCCTGAAGCATTTCTATATCATAATTCGTGCGCTGGGCTATCCTCTGCGCTTCAATAAGAAGGTTTTTGTCGGTAAAATACTTTACTCTCTCATCAAGCTCTCTTTTAAGCTCATCTATCGCGCCCGACATTTTATCCTGCCCCACAATATAGTGCGACGCAGGAAAAATCGCCGCATGGCTCAAGGTGCTTATTATATCTCCCGTTATTATGTCGATCTCGCTTATCCTGTCGACCTCATCACCGAAAAACTCCACCCTTATCGCCTTATCGGTATAGCTTACCGGATATATCTCGACAACATCACCCCGAACTCTGAACTTATTACGCTCAAACGCTATGTCATTCCGCTCGTACTGCAATGACACAAGCTTTGTAAGCAGAGCGTCACGAGAAAGCTCCATTCCCTGTCTTATAGACACTACCATAGACTTGTACTCCTCAGGATCACCCAGAGAGTATATGCAGGAAACAGACGCGACTATTATCACATCTCTCCTCTCTGCAAGAGCAGAGGTGGCAGAGTGACGCAGCTTGTCGATCTCGTTATTTATAGAAGCGTCCTTTTCAATATACACGTCTTTGCTGGGGATATACGCCTCCGGCTGGTAATAATCATAATAGGAGACAAAATATTCGACTGCGTTTTCAGGAAAAAACTCCTTAAACTCAGAGCAAAGCTGTGCCGCAAGTATCTTATTGTGCGCCAAAACAAGCGTCGGCTTATTCACCCTTTCTATAACATTTGCCATTGTATAGGTTTTTCCAGAGCCGGTAACACCAAGCAAGGTCTGCTCCTTATACCCTTTGTTTATGCCTTTAACAAGGGCATCTATTGCCTCGGGCTGATCACCCGTAGGCTTATATGGAGCGTGTAGTTTGAAATGATCCAATAATAAATTGTCTCCTCTCTAAAAACAAAACTATGGTAATGCTCATCAAATAAAAGTTATCATTAAGTTTAATTAAAAAATCAACTGAGCAAATCCGCCATTAGACTAAAAGTTATATCTGTTCAAGCGCCTGTTCAATATCGGCAATAAGGTCGGCGGAATTTTCCAGTCCGCAGGACATACGCACAAGGTCCGGTGTTATCCCGGCAGCTACAAGCTCACTGTCATTCATCTGTCTGTGAGTCGCCGACGCAGGGTGCAGACAGCAGGTTCTGGCATCAGCCACATGGGTTTCGATTGCCGCAAGCTTGAGATGCTTCATAAAGGTCTCTGCTGCGGTACGCCCGCCTGCAAAACCAAATGAAACTACTCCGCAGGTGCCGGACGGCATATATTTTTTAGCTAAACTATAATATTTATCTCCCTCAAGGCCCGGATATGTGACAAACGAAATCTTTGGGTGATTTTTTAAATATTTTGCAACCGCCAGACCGTTTTCACAGTGACGAGGCATACGCACGTGAAGACTCTCCAGTCCGAGATTTAAAAGAAAAGCATTTTGCGGTGACTGAATAGAACCGAAATCACGCATAAGCTGTGCTGTGCATTTTGTGATAAATGCACCTCCAAGACCGAATTTTTCAGCATAGGTAACGCCGTGATAGCTGTCATCCGGTGTGGTCAGTCCGGGGAATTTGTCTGCATTAGCCAGCCAATCAAATTTTCCGCTGTCAACTATACAGCCGCCTACCCCGGCGCCATGTCCGTCCATATATTTAGTGGTGGAGTGAGTAACAATATCGCAGCCCCACTCAAACGGACGACAGTTGACAGGCGTTGCAAATGTGTTGTCCACAATGAGCGGTACGCCGTGACTGTGTGCCGCTTTTGCGAATTTTTCGATATCAAGCACCGTAAGTGCGGGGTTTGCTATGGTTTCTCCAAAGACAGCCTTTGTATTAGGTCTGAATGCAGCAAAAAGCTCCTCCTCTGTGCAGTCGGGATCAACAAACGTGAAATCAATTCCCATTTTTCTCATGGTCACGTGAAACAGATTGTAAGTACCTCCATATATAGTAGAGCTTGCTACAACATGATCGCCACAGTTGGCAATGTTAAATATTGCATAGAAATTAGCCGCTTGTCCCGACGAGGTAAGCATTGCGGCAGAACCACCCTCAAGCTCGCATATCTTTGCAGCTACCATATCGTTTGTGGGGTTTTGCAGGCGAGTGTAAAAATAACCGCTTGCCTCAAGATCAAATAACTTGCCCATCTCCTCACTGGTAGCATACTTAAACGTGGTGGACTGAATTATCGGTATCTGGCGCGGTTCGCCGTTTCCCGGTGTGTAACCGCCCTGTACGCATTTAGTGTCGATGTTGTAATCTTTCATAAAATTACCTTCTTTCTCAAAATATATTGTCAGTCTCGATGACATAAATAACTCTCTATGCAAGCACGCTTATTGCTCCGCACTTGCGCATTGAAAGCACCTCGCCCTTTCCCACAATTATGTGGTCAAGAACCTGTATGCCTATTGGCCTTAAGCCCGTAATTATCTCAGTAGTCAGCTTTACGTCCTCTTTCGACGGCTTAGGGTATGTATCCGGGTGATTGTGAGATAATATTACAAAATTTGAATTCGCATCAAATGCCGCCTTAGCAACCATTCTGACATTTACCGAAACTTCGCACGAGCTGCCTACTGAAAGCGTGTTACAAGAAATTACCTGAAGATTATTGTCAAGACAGCATACCCTAAATTCCTCATTTTTAACTCCAATATAAAGAGAACTGAAATATTTTAATACAAAATCATAGTTGTCCATTGACAGCTTGTCATCAGGCGTAACCTGATAGTATCTAAGCATCTGCGGTATAAGCTTTAACAATACCGCTGCATTTTCGCTGATGTTTTTGACCTCACAAAGAGATTTTACCGGCGCATCAAGAACCGCCGTGAGACTTCCAAACCTATTTATAAGATCGTGAGCTATGTCATTAGTATTCCTCTGCGGTATTGTGTAAAACAGTAAAAGTTCAAGAACCTCGTGCGGCTCAAGCGCTTCTATCCCCTTTTGCAGAAATCGTTCCTTCAGCCGTTGTCGGTGTCCCTTATGAATTTCTGACGGCGACTTGATCTCACTTTCCATATTACCTCCGGATAAACTTTTTTGTACTACATAAAATCATACTACATAAAATCTCTAAAGTAAAGTGCAATTTTGTAAAAAATGTGTTATACTGTTAAAAAGCAATACTGAGGTGTATTTAATGAGAGAGTTTATCATAAATAACAATGACGCCGGTCAAAGGGTGGACAAATTTCTTACAAAAGCGGTCAAAAGACTTCCCGTTTCGCTTATGTATAAGTATATCCGGCTTAAGCGGATCAAACTAAACGGTAAAAAATGCGACATTAAAACTAAGCTTTGTGAAGGTGACGTTTTATCCCTTTACATAAACGATGAGTTCTTTGACGAAAATAAAG
The DNA here is from genome assembly GCA_947631455.1 of uncultured Clostridia bacterium. Taxonomy (GTDB): domain Bacteria; phylum Bacillota; class Clostridia; order Oscillospirales; family Ruminococcaceae; genus UMGS1601. The sequence goes on along the minus strand of CANRLH010000003.1, from coordinate 58,492 downwards.
CATCGGACTTTCTCAGCGCATCTTCGTCTTTAGACATCGTTTATGAGGACGAGAACATTTTGATCGCTGACAAAAAAGTGGGGCTGGTGGTTCACGAGGACAACGACTGCTCTGCCGATACACTTATAAACCGCATAAAAAAATACCTTTTTGAAAAGCGTGAATATGACCCTGACGGAGAAAACAGCTTTGCTCCCGCGCTTTGTAACAGAATAGACCGGAACACTCAGGGCCTTGTCATATGCGCTAAAAATGCGGAAAGCCTGAGGATATTAAACGAAAAGATCAAAAAACGTGAAGTAAAGAAAGAATATCTTTGCGTGTGTCTTGGAAAATTCAAAAAAAAATCAGATAAAATATCTGCATTCCTCTTAAAAGACGAAAAAAGCAATACTGTAAAAATTATGTCTTCACCTAATAAAAATGCTAAAAGTATCGTTACAGGATACAGGGTCATCAGGGAAACGGACGAACTGTCTCTTGTAGAAATAGATCTCATTACGGGGCGGACACACCAGATAAGAGCGCATATGGCTTCGATCGGACATCCGCTTCTCGGAGACGGAAAATACGGAAGAAATGATGAAAACAAAAGGTATCACGTTAAAACTCAGGCCTTGTGCGCACACCGCATAAAATTTGATTTTTCCAAAGACTGCGGAATACTCGGATATCTTAACGGCAAAGAGTTTTTGTCAAAAATGCCTTGGTTTGTGGAAAAATTGTTCTCAAAATAAACAGTTGATTTTATTTCGTATTTGTGATATAATTATCACCATATAGAGTGCGGTTAAGCATCTGTATACAATTTTTAGTGTAACGCAGGAGTTTATTATGAGTGTAACTGGAGATTTACATTGCCACACTACCCTCTCAGACGGTTCCCTCGGAATCGAGGAGGTTATTATTCAGGCAAAACGAATGAGTCTTGATTACCTTTCATTAACCGATCACGACACCCTGTCGTCATCAAACCGCGCACACATCCTCGGCGAGCGATACGGTGTAAAAATCATTCCAGGCGTCGAGCTTTCAGCTTGGGACGAGGAGAGAAACTGCAAGGTTCACATTCTCTGCTATGCACCGCAAAAGCCTGACAGACTCGAGGGGCTTTGTTTGAAATCGTGCGAGATAAGAAAGCTTTGTGCTAACGATATGATCGAAAAGGTAAAAGCGATCTACCCGATAACAACAGAGGCTGTTTTAAAATACACCAAAAGCTGCAAGAGCATCTTTAAACAGCACATTATGCGAGCTCTGATAAATTACGGCTACGCGACCGAATTTTACGGCGAGGTGAACGACAGGCTGTTCGACAGAAAAAAAGGCATCTGCTCTGTTATAAGACGTTATCCCAGCGTAAACTTTGTTCTCGACCTTATACACTCTTCACGTGGGATCGCAGTTATGGCTCATCCCTGTCTTTACGACAACACAGAGCTTTGTGAAGAGCTTGCCGAGCAGGGAAAGCTTGACGGAATTGAGGTCTATCATTTTTCAGCAAATAAAAACCAGGAACAACGGCTTATTGACATCGCAAAAAGATACGATCTTATAGTAACGGGCGGCTCTGACTTTCACGGCCTTTACAACATGCAGCCCACATACATAGGAAGTAAAACAACAAACGAGGAAAACATAAACAGAATTCTGGAACTTATCAGTAAAAACTCTGCGAAATAGAGGTTTAAATATGGACATAATGCAAAAAGCGCTTGAATTTCACAAGCGGATAAACGGAAAAATCGAAGTAGTTTCAAGGGCAAAAATTAACGACAGAGAATCTTTGAGCGTTGCCTATACACCGGGAGTAGCCGAGCCTTGCTTAAAAATAAAGGAAGATCCTAAGCTTTCATATGAGCTTACACGGCGCGCTAATCTTGTAGCGGTAATTACTGACGGAACGGCAGTTCTGGGGCTTGGTGACATCGGCGGTCTTGCGGGCATGCCTGTTATGGAGGGCAAGTGCGCTCTTTTTAAAGAATTTGCCGACGTTGACGCTTTTCCGCTTTGTATAAAATCCAAAGACACCGATGAGATAGTCAGAACCATTGAGCTTATCTCTGACAGCTTCGGCGGAATAAATCTTGAGGACATTGCCGCGCCAAGATGCTTTGAAATTGAAAAAAAACTGAAGGAGCGGCTTGATATTCCCGTATTTCACGACGATCAGCACGGTACAGCAATAGTCGTAGGCGCAGCTCTTATTAACGCTTGTAAAGTAGCAGATAAAAAACTTGGCGATTTAACTCTTGTAATAAACGGAGCGGGCGCCGCCGGAACGGCAATAGGAAAATTTCTGATATCTCTCGGGGTCGAAAATGTTATTATGGTAGACATTAACGGGATAATCTGCGAGGGCGATGAAAATCTAAGCGACGCGCACAAAGAGATATCAAAGATCACAAACAAAAATCACATAAAAGGCTCGCTTGCAGACGCTCTAAAAGGCGCAGACGCTTTTGTGGGTGTTTCAAAACCCGGTCTAGTAAATGCCGATATGATTAAAAGCATGAACGACAAGCCTATTGTTTTTGCTATGGCAAATCCTACTCCGGAGATCATGCCCGATAAAGCTAAACAGGCTGGCGCTTTTATCGTTGGCACGGGAAGAAGCGATTTTCCGAATCAGATAAACAACGTCGTTGCCTTTCCGGGAATTTTTAAGGGCGCTCTGGCTGTAAGAGCAAAGGATATAAACGAGGAAATGAAGCTTGCGGCTTCGTTCGCGATCGCTTCTTGCGTCACAGACGACGAGCTTTGTGCGGACTACATTCTTCCTGACTCATTTGACAGAAAGATCCCAAAGGCGGTTTCAAAAGCTGTGGCGGAGGCTGCTATCAAAAGCGGCGTTGCAAGAATCAAGGAGGTTTAATTATGACAATAAATTACACACCAAAAGGCGTATGTTCCAGACAAATAACCGTTGAGATAGACGGTGATACCATCAAAGAGGTAAAGTTTACCGGAGGCTGCAACGGAAACACTCAGGGAGTGGCATCACTTACGAAGGGCCGAAAGGTAAGCGAGGTCATAAAGCTGTTAGAGGGTATTAACTGTAACGGGCGTGGAACATCCTGTCCGGATCAGCTTGCCAAGGCTCTTAAAGAGGCGATAAAAGACTAAGTAAGCGGATATGTAATAAATCAGCCTTTGAGGTCAGTTATGACTTCAAAGGCTGATTTTGATTGTGATTATCTGTTTTTATACATTTTCTCATAATATCTCACATACTCGCCCGAGATGATATACTCCCACCAATCGCGGTTGTTTAGATACCACCGTATAGTTTTCTTTATTCCGTCCTTAAGCTTTACATCAATTTATTAATTTGTTTATTGTATCAGATTGGCATTGCCTAATTACTTTTTTTGCTATAATATTACTTTTTTTTACATTTTACATATAAATTAAGTTTTATAGTACATTCTATTGTGATAAAAGAATATTTTACTCTATATTGAAAGTATATGAGGGATAATCGATTTTATCTCTCAGTAATAATTTTATTATATTTCTTACACGGATATATGGAGCAAAATTAGAATCATAAAATGCTTAATGTAAGATATCTTGGATGAGGTGAAAAAATGAGTAAAAATGTATTTGAAAGGAAAACAAAAGGTGATAAGCCCGTATTAGCTATTTGTTATGATTTTGATAAAACATTGTCGCCCGACGATATGCAAGCACAAGGTTATATTCAATTTGTCGGATATGATGTAGGTGATTTTTGGACAGAATCCAACGATCTTGCCGAGAATAATGACATGGATCAAAACTTAGCATATATGTATAAGATGATTCAAGAGGCAGAGGGCAATCTGATTTTAAACAAAGAAACATTAGAAGACTACGGATCTAAAGTGCAACTATTTCCTGGTGTAGAAGATTGGTTTGAACGAATTCGTAATTACGGTACAGAAAAAGGAGTTGTTGTTGAACACTATATAATTTCATCGGGACTCAAAGAAATGATTGAAGGAACATCAGTTGCTAAAAACGGAGCATTTGAAAAAATATATGCCAGTTCATTTTATTATAATGATCGCGGCGTAGCAAAGTGGCCGGCACAAGTTGTTAACTATACAAATAAGACTCAATTCTTATTCAGAATAGAAAAGGGTGTTTTGGATGTGAACGATCCAGGAGTTAATGAGTCATTTAAACCGGAGGAAATTCGCGTTCCTTTTCGCAATATAGTGTATATAGGAGACAGTGATACAGATATACCATGCATGAAGTTGGTAAATTCCTATGGGGGACATTCAATAGGTGTTTACAACACAGTAACTAAGGACAAAACTAAAGTACATAAAATGATGCGTGATAACAGAATTAAATACTATGCTCCGGCAGATTACTCCGATGGTACGGAATTGGATTCTCTTGTTAAATCCATAATTGACAGAACAGCTGCAAATGAGGTTCTAATTAAAATTCAAAACGAGTGTCAAATAGAACGTATAGAAACAGACAAGCAAAGCAGCGAAGAAGAAAAGAACAAAAAAGATTTAATCAATGCATTGGATAGTAGCGGAAATTTTGCTGCAACACATACAATTATTAGTGGATTGCAAAAATATAAAAAGTGGACTGCTGACGAAAAGGAGCTTTTATTTGAAATTGCATTAAAAAATAGTCAAGTTTATTATATTTTGAATGATATTGATGTCAAAGCCTTTTACAAATTTCTTTTAAAAAATATGAAGTCGCTTACAGAAAAAGCTAAAAAAATAAAAAGTGCTATTGAATAGAGCAATAAAATGTGTAATATTGGAATTGTTAATAAAGGCGCAGAATAACGATTATCATGAAGTTAGGAGGACGATTCAAAATCAACTACGTCCATTCATCATTTGTCATAGATTTATAGGTAGTATCTTTCAGTGTGTCTCGATCTTGTTTTTAATTTCCTACAACTTTAACATGATTATATCTTAAATTTTTCCTAAAAATTGAAGCTTTTTTTGATCATATACCAGTTGTAACCATTACAAATAGTTACAACGGACAAAAAATACCCTTTTCTTGGCGCTAAAGCGGATTTTCAGAACGTGGCAGCCGACCCCAAAACGACAGTGAAAAAGCGCATAAAACCGTATGCATGCGCACCCCGTGATCCAAAACCGCAAAAAGTTGGAAACAAGCGGAAGCGTTACGCCCTCGTTTACAATGGCGTAACCGTATCGCAAGCTTGACTTTTTTCGGAGATGAAGAACGACAGCGTGAGTGAGCATATGACTTTTCAAAAGAAAAGTCATCGCGAATAATACAATGTCAGCGGCGACATGGCAGATGCAGAAAAATTTGAACCCTCAGTACGCAGCATTAAAACGACTGTCGAAATTTGTAATGATATTAGCAAATTAAATTGTCAAGAAGCTTGCGAGAATTTTATAACATAAATATTTCCTTTTATGATTTATTGATGCTGTTCCCTTCTCTTCCTTAGTTATATAACCGATTATAAAAATTTATCATGTCTTATGCTCCTGCTAGAGTACCAAACTGTGTAAGCCGTTTTCCTTTAGCTAATCACTACACTCATCTTATAATGCTGTACGTTCTGAATTTAACTGAACAGATCTAATAAATCAAATTTTTATATTTTAAATAAGCAAAGCATCATCAATTTGATAAATAACCCATTATTTAATTAATATATTTTACACTAATTCGTTGTCAATACATTTTTTCAAAAAACTCGCACTTAAGTAACAACAGAATTCATGATAATCATCATTTTTTTCTTCATCTGCAAAATCTGAAACTGACTTTATAGATAGAAATTCTATCGGCGAATTTGATGAGTTAGTACACGCATAATAAACGCCATAAGTTTCCATATCAAGTCCTAAACATTTTCTATGTTGAGGCTTAATTATTTCTTTAAATATGGCTTCATCACAAATAACTGAGGATCCAGATGGCATTGGTCCTATATGAATTTTAGGGTACATAAGCTTGTCCACATGTCGGCTATTCCAATTTCTTATAATTTCTTCCATAATAGAATCTGTTGAAAATTTTAAATTAGTAAAATTTGGATTAATAGATATTTGGTGTGGAGATGGCTCAAATTCATAATAATGTCCATCTTTTCCGTTTACTGGTTTAATTTTTCCACTTCCATAGTCCCAAGTAGTATTTGCTATTATTAAATCACCCAATTTGACGATTCCCTTTATACCACCACATATACCGACCATAAATACTTTTTTAGGAGAAAATTTATTAATGATTTTTGTAGTCAAATTCGAAGCAGAAGTTAGTCCAATTTCTGGAATAAGTGATAATACTATTGAATATTTTTTACCTCTTTTACTTGTAGAGTATGTTAAAAAGTATGTACCTGGATCATTAACTATGTTCAACTCTTCCCAATTTTCATAACAATTCTTAACTGCATTAAATTCATCCTCTACAGCTGTAACTATAGCTATATCAACATTTAAATTTCTTTTATTCTTATATTTTACTGAATACAAATACTCTATGTTGTTTTTTATTTTATCTTTCCAAGCAAAATTATCTGTAGGACTCCATTTAATAATAGGAAATAACCTATTATTAAAAAACTCTTCATATTCAGAAAATGTTTCCTCATCCGATGTTACTCCGATAATATAATTGGGAGGGTTTGTTCCCCTTCTATCAAAAGACTGTATTAATTCAATCCCAGCTTTTTGGTTTGGATTCTGTGCATCAAGATTATCGGGAAGCATTATATCAATAATTGCTAGATCATAAATCTTGTTAACAAATTTACTTAAAGCTTCATTCTTGGTTGTAACATATTCAATTTTAACCTTGTCTTCTGGAAGAGTGGATTTTATACTTCTAATACGGTCAAGATTGTCATCTACAAATAAAATACTTACCATTTTATATTACTCCTATCTTTTTCACCAACTGTTCCTTCCACTTGTTGTTACCTGATGAGTATATTATAATTCCTCTATAATTTTCAAATTCATCCTTACACTGCTTATCAATCGTTTCTGAAGTTTTTTGTGATTTTCCCTCTCCAAAAATTTCATATTGTGTAACTATAATAGTAGGTATAGTTATCCGCCTTCTTCTCATTTCCTTCAAAAAAGAGATACCGCCAAACGCATTAAAGTTTGAGGATTCTGAAACATCAAAAAGCGGTAAACTCATATCTAAAATAACAATATCAAATCCTTCTGAACGTATTCTTCTCAGCCCTGGATTTAACGCTTTTTCCATAATAATTTCAATATTATTATTAACATTAGCAATTAACTTCTTAATGTTCATTGTTTTATAGTTGTCATCATCCACAATTAATAATTTATTTATCATGCAGATATCTCCTTTTTTAAATGTAATTCAATACTAAATATGTTGTCATTTCTATATATATAAAACGAATTCCCTTGTTGCATAATAGAAAAAATTATATGCATTACTTTATATAATCCCATTCCTCCTTCTTGTCTTACATTTAACTGAAGATATTTTTTACTTTTATAATCATTATTTATCCTATTTATTATTTTATCCAATTCATTAACGTCTATACTATCGTTTAGATTATTAGAAAAAGATAAATAATAATTATTTGTATCTTCTGTAAAAGTGCAGGTGATTTCTAAATCAGAAAGAGAATCTTTATAATCGGAATGAATAATTGCATTATTAAAGATAATTAAAACTACATCAACAAATTCTCTAAAATAATTTCCTTTTAGATATATTTTATTTTGTTGATCAATATTTATTTTAACCTTCTCAAACCCAGAGAATAGACTCTTGTCAATTTCAATACTCGTTTGAATTAATTCCTCAAAGGTAAATGAATCCCAATTATTATATTCTGATAAAACAAACCAATTTTTTATACTTTTCAATTCATTTTGAATCTCAGTTTTACATGTAACAATTTTTCTTCTTAAATCTTTTTCTAATTCTTTATCCATTTGATATTTAATTATTCTATCTGATAAGTTATCCAATTCTTTTAACAATTCATCTCCTAAGGATTTTATCTTTTCATTACGTATTATATTTAAATAACCATTGGTTTTTTCGATGATGTAATGATTAATAAGCATAATAACCTCATCGGAAGAAATTTTATCGCTCTGATTTATGCTTCCAAATATTTTATTATATTCATTACAATCGTATGCATAGTTAAATATAGCACCTTCAATTGGCGTATCAATAAACACTTTTAATATGTTTTTGACAAAATAATCAAGAATCTTATTTATATTTAAGTAGAACTCCCCGAAAACTATAGATGCATTTTTATCAATACTATTTGTTTTAAAAAAATTATCAAAATATTCATTACTTCCATGTCCGTTAAACACCAATTCATTATCCGAAAACACTTTTAATAACTGGTTTTTAAGTGTACCATGCCTAACTCGGGTGCTTAACGATATATCAAGCCCTGAATTTCCGAAACAAAATTCTTTGCAATATATATTGTATATACTTTCAAGAATTTCACGATGATTGTCATATACATTAACTATGTTATTACCAGAACTATCTACATCCATTTTAATTTGTGTATATTGAATTGTATTATTGAATAAATCTATTTTTTCCGCTATATAATCATTGCATTTTGCTTTTAAAGAATCTGCATTAATTATCAATTTACTTTCATCGATTTTTTTTATTTTCTTTGATAGTGTTCTACGTTTTGTTATATCTTCAATTTCATCCATTATGAGCTTTTTATCTGAGAAATCAGTATTATTTAATAAGTAATTACATATTTTTATTCTATAATCTTCTGCAGCTTCTCCAGATATAAACAATTGATATATCGTAGAAAGCCTATTTGTATTGCATATTTTATATAAGAAATACTTTATTACACCATCTGAAGAATTAATTTGTTTAACAATTTCAAGTGGAGATAGACCTTTAAAGTCATCAAATAAATCAAGTAAACAGTCTTCTCTAAACTCTTTCATATTTATATCAATAAAAACGTAACATAATTCTTCCAGTGTTAAAGGAGTTCGATTTGTATACTTATTTTTAATATTTTTGATTATTGCACTAACATCAATCACATAAACTAGAAGTTTGTTTTCTGTGTAAGCATTAACAAAGAGTGCTGTTGCTTCATCAATATCGTTTTCTTGAATCAGTTTCTCAAAAAGTAGAGAAATATAACCTTCTTTGCAATAAATATTTGACTTATTTGTATAATTGGGTAGTCTACTATTTTCATATAAATTAATGTAATTATTAATGATTTTCTCATCTAGTTTAATTCTCTTGCTTATATATGGAACTAAGGAATAATTTCTGGATTTTTCTTCGTATTGATTAACTATAATATCGGTAACTGTAGAAAACATTTCGTTAATATTATAGCCTAATTGATAATTTGCCACTAAAAGTAGAAACCCACATATTCCTTTATGTATATCAAAACTCTTTAGAATTCGTGCAACTGTAGCAAGTCTATAAATAGCAGATATTGCATCTGTTTCATCTCTTTTTAGAATCTCATACATCAGTTCCAAAATTATATTATATAAAACAGAACTTTTGCTCTCAGGTACATTATCCAAAAAGAGATATGATATTGATGTAAGCACATACATGCTAATGGAATCATATCTTTTGAATTCATTACTATTAAAATAATTTATTACTTTGTCATATTTATATAATTCAAATGCATCTATCAAATCTAAAACCGTTTTATCATTAAAATCATAATCTGTTTTCTCATTATACAGATCAAATGTAATATTAATTTTACTTGTATTTAAATCTTTTAAATAAATTTGACAAATCAGACTCTTTGAATCTAATTTTTTACCATTACAATAAATACTTTGTAAATAATCTGTCAAACAAATATACATATCTATCATAGAATATTTGGATGATAAAAGTAAAATTTTTTTCCAGTTTTCTTCATTGTCAGGAATGGACACAAACAATATATATTTAAGATAAATTGACAATGAACTATCATCCTTAAATATTCCATCCATTTGTTTAAGGTAGTAGTTATGCTTGGTACTGAAATTATTTTTTAATCTAAAAAAATTAAAATAAAAATCATTATCTTTTATATTACATATTTTATCTAAAGAATTGGTTATTTCTTTATTAAATGACTGCAATATTGAAACACAATCAATCAACCATAAAGATATCCCATATTTTTTATATACTTTTCCTAAAGTATCACAAGCATCACTATAGTTTTTTATTAACACATAATATTCAAACTTTTTTTTAGTAATAAGAATCCATTAATGTTTTCTTTCTCTATATTACATAATGCAGAAAAAAACAAAGCAATTTGTTTTAAACTTAAATGTTGTAGGTTGATTAAGTCACAAATGGTACAATTAAATTCATTCGAGTAAAAAGAATGATAATTAATGAGTTTAGTGAATAATGGTTTATTAAAACATAATTTGATTATTTTTAAATATCCTTTACCATCATTTGTCTTAAGATAGTTATGCAAATTATAAAGTATATTTCCGCGATTATTTAATATGTTAAGATAGTAAGTTTCCGAATTCATATATTAGCTTCCTCCATTTTAATAAAAAAATTATTATAATTATAGATTAATGTTAGAATTATATATTTAATATTTAACATCTTGTTTCGTATTTCTATAATATAAAAATTTATATAATTTTATTAAATTCGTTAATTTACAATAATTTACATATTTTTTATTTGAACAAATGAATTTAAGTAAAAGTATATTATAAAAAGATTAATAATCAAAAAATAGATCGTTAGGAATATCATTACTTGCGCTTTAAATCCTACAATATCCTGCGGATCATTAAGACTAGATTATAAAGCTATAATCTACCTGCTATATTAGCATATAGAAATTAAATTTACTTTTATTAACCACAACACTATTGGGACTGTCTAAAGCATTTTCTGTATCATGATTAACACCAACTATACTGCCAGAATGCTAATACAAGAACAAAAGAAAATAAACAATATTATATGTACCACAACCAATATCTCAAATTTTTTTGGTTACATCCGTAATCTTCGATAAACAATCTATTAATTACATTCCATATTAATACTGATAAATTGCTTTGATTTCATTATACAAATTAGTATTCAAGAGCATATAATTATTCACCACCTGTTAATTAATAGCAAAACAAATAATTATCTGGTATCATAACTTTATGTTTTAATTTTAATGTCTAGTTGGTGACTATTATTTCTGTTATTTAATTTGTTTCTTAATTACTTTTGATAAGTATCTTTTACATAGTTTAATTCTATTTTCAAATCATATTATTTGATGCTTTTTTTGATATAAAACCGTTACATATAAGTTGAAACCAAATACGAAAATTGACGCTTTCATTGCGAGTACAAATTTAAAACATAACGCATGTCATATTTAATAAATGCACAGAAAAACGGCATAAACGCGATGTTTAGGCCATTTTATAGTTGGCGGGCAGAAGAGTTCAACTTTTTCTATTTTATCTTCAATAGATGTTTTTCTACTACATTTCGCTCTATGACATTACACTTGCTAACATAAAAACCTTTATATGAAAGTTAAAAACAATTAAATTTTAACATGAAATTTTGCTGCATTAAGAATAATGTCAAAACCAGTCGTTTATACAACAAAAAAGGATCTAAACTGATATAATACCCTTAGAATAGACACACAAAAAACTAAAAGTCTGTGTTTATACTAGGAGACTAACTATAAAAAGTCAAGTCCTAAAAAGACTTATAAAATAAGAAAAACAGATATAGCAAAGCAGACATCCAGAGGATACCTTGAAAAAAAGTATTATTATTGTAAGACTAAGATACGTATATCACACCAGTGACTTCAGATAATATAAAAGCCTAACAAGTTACTTTACCGTATGAGATAAAACAACATAGTAGTCATAAATTCGTAACTCTTCTTCTAAAGATATGCAGCAAAATTTGTTTCCAATTGTAAGCTTACTTAGTATCATTGATTAAATTCCAGCAATGATATATAGAACCCTGTTTTTTCATTTTAGCTTGAGAGGAATACAGTTGACCTGATTGATATGTAGAAAACGAGCAACCAATAAAAAAATAATTTTGTCGGGACTGTCAAAGCGAGAAAAGTCACCGATTTCAGCAACAATGATAGCACCAACGTAATATCATCAGAAAAGAAGAACAGAAAAAACTATGTCAAGAACTTAGAAAATATTTTAAGAGATCTAAATCTCTGCTCATAAAGCGTTTTGATAGTTTAGATGAAGAGCAGAAACAGGAAGTTAATGTTATGCTTTATTACTCGGTAAACATAAGCAGAGCATATTGGTACAAAGAAGAGTTTTTAAAGATACTCAGTTTTAAGAATCCTCAATATGCAAAAAAATCTATGAAAGAATGGATAGAAAATGCCGAGAACTGTGGTATACCGCAATTTGAAAGATACGCCAAAACAATGCGTAATTGGTATGCCGGTATTATTAATTCATTTTCTTCACCTGTTACTAACGGTTTCACAGAAGGCTGTAACAACAAAATTAAAGTCCTCAAGAGAAACCCTTACGGTTACAAAAATTTTAAACGTTTCAGAAACCGTATTTTACATATTTTTTCACACTAACACCACTATAACACACAAGCAGCCACCTGTCGGCAGCTGCTCTCATACATTTTTCATTTTAACTTTTACCCCAACTATTGACATTGAACCAAAACTTTGTCTAACTTTTTGGGGTCACTTCAGTAAAACCGGGTGTGTTTAGACTGAAATAACACAGCCTTTGAGGTCAGCGATGACTTCAAAGGCTGATTTGATTGTGATTATCTGTTTTGTTCATTTTATTAAAATCCTAATCTATACTTAATAATATTACCTTATCATATCTAGTTCAAACTTTTGTTTATCGCACCTATCACTGTAAACTGCACAGATACTCCATAAACTTTTCCTTGTTCTCCAAAGCAGTCGTAGTAGGTCTACCCAAATCTGCTCTTGCTCCGATAGCGCACTTTACTTCAATAAAACTTAGTTGATTTCGTGCCTTTGCCGATTTAAGCTCCTCATCTAAAGCATCAAAGGTCTCCACGCATACCGCACTAGGATAACCGCAAGCCTTTGCAATTTTGACAAGATCAATTTTTCCCGCAACCGTCGGCATACCGCCGACTGTCTCGTGCGAGCTATTGTTAATAACAATGTGGATCATGTTCTTCGGTGAATTTGCTCCCAAAACAGCCATTGCCCCCATGTGCATAAGAACTGCACCATCGCCGTCAATGCACCAAACCTTAGCATCAGGTTTATTTACCGCCACTCCCAGCGCAATTGAAGAACTGTGACCCATTGAGCCAACAGTTAAAAAATCATATTTGTGACTCTGTCCATTGGCTTCACGAATTTCAAACAGTTCTCTGCTTGCCTTTCCTGTGGTAGAAATTATAGGGTCATCGCCGGTAAACTCTACAATGTGCTTTATTATTTCCTCTCTAATCATACTATTGTTGTTTTCATACTTGACCTTGCCGTCAAACTCCAATGCACCTTTTTTTACGACAAACGCAACCTGCTTTCCCTTTGCGAGAATTTCTACGAATCCTGCCATCTTTTCAGCAAGCTCGTTATCGGTCATTTCCTTTGAGATGACAAAGTAGGCGATGTCCATATCCTCAAGAAGCTTTAGCGTTACTTCGCCCTGGTAGATATGCTGTGGTTCATCGTGAACTCCCGGTTCTCCTCTCCATCCGATTATGAAAATCATCGGTATGCCGTAAACCTTTTCGTTGAGAAGTGACGCGACAGGATTTATGATATTTCCCTCACCGCTGTTTTGCATATAAACTACAGGTGTTTTTCCCGTCGCCAGATGATAACCTGCTGCTATTGCTACAGCATTGCCTTCATTCGCTGCTATCAAATGATGGTTAGCATCAATCCCATAAGTATTCATTAAATAATCGCATAGAGCTTTGAGTTGAGAATCTGGTACGCCTGTATAAAAATCAGCACCTATGATTTCTGCAAATTCCTCCGCTTTCATTATCTTAAAATCCTCCTGTACATACCCTTCAATACTTCCGCATCCAAAGCCACCGGGTTGTTTTTTAACCTCACAGGATTAACTGCCTGTGTAAGAATATCAAGGTCGTTCTCCTTGTCATTTGTGCAAGGAGAAATTATTTCCATCTTTTTCATCATTTCCTTATAAAAATCAATATCAATAATTTTGGCAAGTTGAGCCATTGTATCCTTTAGATATTGTGCTCCTCTTATATCTATACAATCATCTATATGCTTCGATATATATTCCCACACCTCAGGCAAACACACCGCAACAGCATGACCGTGTGGAATACCATAAAGGCTCGTGAGCTTGTAGCTCATTGCATGTGGAGCTGTGGTTGCAGTAATATTTATAGCACGTCCTGCAAGATTTGCAGCTTCCATAATTTTTTCATTAGCCTCCGGCATGTTTTCAAATATGTATCCTATCCAATTCTCTTTAATAGCTATAATAGCTTTCTGTGAATACTTTTTGCTTTCATCCGTTGAATTAACCGACCAGAAAGACTCAATGGCCTGACACAAAGCATCCAGCATCGTACATTTCTTTTGATAAACAGGCAGAGTCTCTAAAACTGACGGTTCCAAAACAGCAAAATCAGGCACTATACTCTTATGTGAAACAGACTGCTTTACCCCATCATAGTAAATCACAGCATGCTGCGTTGATTCACTTCCCGTTCCCGCTGTAGTTGGTATTGCGATCAGCTGAACACCGGAATCAAATGCTTTTTGCTTTAGAAAATTTATACTGCTGTCCATCTTACAATAAAGCTTAATGCACTTGGCAACATCTATAGTGCTCCCTCCGCCGACAGCAACAATCTGTTCACATTGTTCACGATTGAAAAGCTCTATTCCTTTGCATACTTGCTCATACAATGGATTTGGAGTGATCTCAGAAAACTCCAAATGAGGAATAACATCAAAAAATTCCTTTATCTTCAAATGATCATATGCTTCATCTCTGACCAGCAGAAATTTTTTGCCTTCAATTACTGATTTTATGGACTCTAATCCTCTTAAGATTTTTTGACTCATCAATCATTCCTCCGGAATCAATCGAATGATATCCTTAAATGGCATACATATATCGTCACATTCTTTAGCTCTGTGATTTTCAAGAATCATTTTTGCTGCATTTTGCATTGCAGGAAATCCCGTTCTGGTAAGCTGATTAGCATAAATGACAACATTAACTCCTCGTTCCTTAAATTCCTCTTCCGTTACAGTGTTAAACGATGTTGGAACCACTACCACCGGCGTTATTCTATCCTCATTACGGAATTTTTCTACAAATTCAAAAATCTCCGAAGGATCCTTCTTTCTGCTATGTATCATTATTGCATCTGCTCCCGCTTTCACAAATGCAAATGCTCTTTTCAGCGCATCGTCCATGCCTTTTTCAAGAATCAAACTCTCTATTCTTGCACATATCATAAAGTCCTTGGTCTTTTGCGCCTTTTTCCCTGCCATGATCTTTTCGCAAAACTCTGGTATATCTGCCTGTGTTTGTTTTACTTCAGTGCCAAACAGTGAATTCTTTTTAAGTCCCGTTTTATCCTCTATTATCACCATTGACACGCCCATACGCTCAAGTGTTCTTACAGTATATACAAAGTGCTCTGTAAGTCCGCCTGTATCACCGTCAAAAATAATCGGTTTTGTCGTAACCTCCATTATATCGTCTATGGTTCTGAACCTTGACGTCATATCCACAAGCTCTATATCCGGCTTTCCTTTCGCAGTAGAATCACACAGTGAGCTTATCCACATTGCATCAAACTGTCTTGCTTTACCATCCTGATAAACTACCGTATTTTCTGCTATAAGGCCTGTTAAGCCGCTGTGTGCCTCTATTGCTGTTACAGTACCTTTCATGGAAATCGTTTTCTTAAGTCTTGACCGTCTTACGTCAGATGTTGACAAATCGGCCCTTGCGCGCTTTTCCATCTCTTTATATTTCTCATCGTTTGAATATGGAAATTCAACAAGCCTTCCCCCATATTTCGCTAACACAGAGACCACTTCGTCTCTTATCGGCTTTTGAAAGCTTGTCCTCCAGTCATCGCCATGAACTACGCAGTAAGGATGAAATTTCTCGATATTTTCACGATAACTCAATGTTTTCTGCTCCACAACCTTATACACGCCGCTTATATTCTCAAACATCGTTTTGCGTTCTGAAAACGGTAACAACGGAAACCTTTTGTAGCTCACCACTGCCTCATCTGACAAAACGCCTATGATAAGCTTACCGAGGCGCGCTGCTTTTTTAATTATCGAAATATGACCGCTGTGAAGAATATCTGTAGAAAAGCACATATATACCAGTCGGTTTTCTATCTCCTTTACCTTAGAGGAAACCACTGCCAGATCCTCTGGAGTATCAATCTCGCTGCAAAGCAACTCCTTTATGTCCAAAGGATATATTTTGCATTTATCTGTGATCTCATTAAGTGCATTTTCAGCATAGCATTTTGTATTACCGGACTCACAATAATCACATATTTTATCAAGCCATACCTTCCAGTCGTCGTGTTTCAACTTATACAAAGGCTGAGCAGCTACAGCATCATTAAAAAACTCAATACCAACCTTTGATATTCTACCATCCTTAACCACTGCCTTAAAATCCTTTTCCGGAAGCGGCACGGAAGCACTAACTGTCATACAGCTATCTTCACTGACCATCACCTTATCAAGCACTTCGTTTTCAAATACCAGATCTCCATGCATCAGTATTACATCATCATCTAAGTATTCTCTGGCACAATAAATCGAATATATATAGTTCGTTTCTTCATACAACGCATTATTTACAAAGGTGATATGTATAGGTAAATTAAGACTGTTGCAGTAATTCACCAGAACGCTGTCAAACTTTCCTGTGGTGATAACTACTTCATTTATTCCCACATCACACAGCTGTTTTAACTGACGGCTAAGTATTGTTTCTTTTGATGTGATTTCCGTCATACACTTTGGATGCTCAGTTGTCAGCACGCCCATACGGCTTCCTGTTCCTGAATTTAAAATTAGGGATTTCATAAGATAGTTCCTTTCAGATAATACATTATAGCTTTACATATCTCCATACAGTTTTCTGTAATAACTCACATACTCACCCGATATGATATCCTCCCACCAATCGCGGTTGTCTAGATACCACCGTATAGTTTTCTTTATTCCGTCCTCAAACTTTGTCTCAGGCAGCCAGCCAAGTTCATTATGAATCTTTGTCGGGTCTATCGCGTATCTCAGATCGTGTCCCTTTCTGTCTGTGACATATGTTATAAGGCTCTCGGGCTTGTTGAGCTCCTTGCAGATAAGCTTTACAATGTCAATATTTCTCATCTCGTTGTGTCCGCCGACATTGTAAATCTCACCCACTCGTCCCTTGTGGATTATCAGATCTATCGCCTTGCAGTGGTCTTCAACATAAAGCCAGTCTCTCACATTCTCTCCCTTTCCATATACCGGAAGAGGCTTGTCATTTAAGGCATTCGCTATCATAAGCGGTATCAGCTTTTCAGGAAAATGATAAGGCCCATAGTTGTTTGAGCATCGGCTTATTGTTACTGGTAGCCCGTATGTCCTGTGATACGCAAGAACCAGCAAATCAGCGCTTGCCTTTGATGCGCTGTACGGTGAGCTTGTATGGATAGGCGTCTCCTCTGTGAAAAACATACCCGGACTGTCAAGCGGAAGATCTCCGTATACTTCATCTGTTGAAACCTGATGATATCTTGTGATTCCGTACTTCCTGCAGGCATCCATAAGAACTTGTGTGCCAAGGATATTCGTCTGCAAAAACACCTCCGGGTTTTCAATAGAGCGGTCAACGTGGCTTTCTGCGGCAAAGTTTACCACTATATCCGGATGCTCTTCTTCAAAAAGCTTGTATACTCCCTCTCTGTCGCATATATCCAGCTTTACAAATCGAAAGTTTGTATTATTCATTACCGATTCAAGCGTTGAAAGATTTCCCGCATATGTCAGCTTGTCAAGACAAACTATACGGTAGCTAGGATGCTTTTTTAACATATGAAATATAAAGTTACTTCCTATAAATCCGGCTCCTCCGGTGACGATTATGGTCATTGATTTTCCTCCGTTAGAGATATGATATATTTTCCGTAGTCGGTCATTTTTAACTCTTCGCCTATTATTTTTAATTGCTCGGTAGATATATAGCCTCTTCTCCACGCTATTTCTTCTATACACGATATGTAAAAGCCCTGCATCTCCTGAATGGTCTTGACAAAGCCGCTTGCCTTATGCATTCCCTTGGGCGAGCCTGTATCTAGCCACGCCATTCCCCTACCCATAAGGGTAACATGCAATTTGCCTTTCTCAAGATAGCTGTTGTTTATCGAAGTTATCTCTATCTCTCCACGCTTTGATGGTTTTACGCTTTTTGCTATATCAACTACTTCATTATTGTAAAAATACAGTCCGGGAACCGCATAATTGGATTTAGGCTTTTTAGGCTTTTCTTCAATAGATATAACCCTATTGTTTTCATCAAACTCAACTACTCCGAACTCCTTTGGATTTTTTACGGGATAGCCGAATATCGCCGCGCCGTATTCTTCCGCCTGCTGTCTTGCCTGTGACAAAATTGTTGAAAAATACTGTCCGTAAAACACATTGTCTCCAAGAACAAGACAAACACTGTCTGAACCGATAAAATCAGCGCCAAGTATAAACGCATCGGCAAGTCCCCTGGGCTTGTCCTGTACCTTATACTCTATATGCACGCCTATCCTGCTTCCGTCTCCCAAAAGCTTCTCATAATTTCCTATGTCATCAGGTGTTGAAATCAGCAGAATTTCCTTTATATTCGCAAGCAAAAGCACTGATAACGGATAATATATCAGCGGCTTATCATATATCGGCAAAAGCTGTTTTGATACTGCTATTGTATTCGGATATAGTCTTGTTCCTTTTCCTCCTGCCAGTATTATACCCTTCACTTTTGTTCCTCCAGACGCTCTCTTATCGCTTCAAATTTTTCTAATGCGTGCTCTATACAAATGTCCATATTGTAATATTTAAATTCCGCTAACCTTCCGCACAGCACAATGTTTCCGTATTGCTCCGCTTCTTTTACATATTTGGCATATATCTCGTTACTGTCCTCTGTTACCACAGGGTAATATGGTATATTGCCGGTATCTGAGTTTTTATCGTACCACATAGGGTATTCTGTCGCTACGACACTGCCGCTTACATTCTTGTCACTATACATTAGCTTACGATATTCTGTACTGCGAGTTTTGCCTTTTGCCTGAGGAAAAGAAATTATCTCAGCAGGAAGCACACTGTCGTTGTTAAAATACTCGTAACGAATCTCAAGTGACCTATATGGAAGACTACCGTATTTGTAGCTGAATAACTCATCAATTGGTCCGGTGAACACCAACAGATCAACCTTTTTTCCATCATACATTACCGTGTGAGTTTCATTATCAAACTTTATATGTTCAAGCGCATCGGTATTCAGACTAACATCTATATTCGGATGATCAAGCATATTTTTAAATATCTCTGTAAATCCATTTACCGGCAGATACTGAAAGTCCTTATTCAAGTACCGTTCGTCATAATTCATTGCCATCGGAACCCTGTCAAGAACGTATTTATCGATTTCGTCAACACCTATACCCCACATCTTAGATGTATAGGTTTTGAAAGCTTTTTCAAAAAGAAGTGTGCCAAATTCTCTTATCTCTTTGTCTTCATGATCAACAAGCTCCAAAACCGGCACTCTATCCCGCCCGTAAAAAGCAGCACGCAGCTTGTTTATAAGGCTTTCGGATGCTTTGGCTCCAAGTAACTGTTGAACCGACTCAAAATTAAACGGCAACCGTATATATTCACCGTCCAGATAGCTTAAAAGCTTTGTGCAGTGCGGAAAGAGTTCTCCGTACTGCTTTAAAAACTCAATGATAAAATATTTATTTGTGTTCAGAAAGTGCGGTCCGTATTTTTGGATAAGTATTCCGTTTTCATCATACTCATCAAACATATTTCCGCCGATGTGCGGACGCTTTTCAATTACTTCAACCTTTCTATTGCACTCTTCTGCTATCTTTCTGGCTAAAATACTTCCCGAAAAGCCTGTTCCGACTACAATAATTCTGCCCATATTATTCCTCATTTCATAAGTTTTCTTTTATCCACTTTGCTGTCTTTAAAACACTTTCCTTAAAGTCTGCCTTACATTCAAAGCCGGTGTCGTTATAGAGGGCGTCAAGGTCAAATTTTGAATAGTCTGTATATGTATCATCGTTATATGCACCAAAATTAAGTATTGCTTCCGGAAAAATTATATCCCTTACTTTATTAAGTATTTCCTTGAATGTTGGAATTACCCTTGACCCTATATAATACTGCTTACCGTTTATTCCTTTATTTCCAACTGCTATCAGTCCTTCTACAGCATCATCAATATATATCCAGTCATATTTGTTATTTCCTTCTACAAGATTTAGTGATTCTCCTGACATTAGTTTGCTTATGAAAAAATTCGCCGTCCTTTTTGAAAAATCTCCAACTCCAAATACATTTGTGAAAGCTGTTGAATTAAACTCCATTACATCCTTTAACATAACCTGACAAACGTTTCTTGCGCACATTTTACATATACCATAAACGCTTGCATTAGTAACTGTATTGTCAAGTAAAGATTGTGACATTAGATATTCTTGATTCGTTCCCGCAAACACAAACTTTTTACATCCAAGTAATTTAGCAAGCTTTGCGCTGTTGATAGACATAGTGATATTTTCTTTTTGAATCTCTATGTCTTTATATGCCGCAGAGGAAATACCTCCCCATGCAAGATGATAAAAAATATCTATTTCTTCGCTTGCATCTATCTGTTTTGCAATCATCTCCCAATCGTTTAAATCCCCTACTATCGGAATTATGTTCGGAGATTTAAATAGAGATAGCTTCTCTTTATCACTAAATAAAATCGCATAAACAAGATTATCTTCAGAGAGCACTTTTGTCAGCGCTCCGCCGATAAATCCTCCTGCTCCCGTCACTATTGCTTTTTTCATTATCCGTTTTCCTTTACTGTAAAATTTACGTCACTTTCTGCAAGTGTCGGTGCTTTGGTATCCTTTACAGATATTATCGGTGAATCGGTTCCCCAATCTATCGCGATTTCAGGATCGTTCCACGCTATAGCTCTGTCCAGCTCCGGATAATACCATTCGTCTACCTTATACTGTACCTCACAGTTATCCTCAAGAGTAATAAACGCATGACCAAATCCGGACGGTATCCATATCTGTTTCCTGTTCTCAGCTGAAAGCTCTACCGCTACCCACTTTTTGTATGTAGGAGAATCACTTCTCAAATCAACAGCATAATCCATAACCCTGCCCCTTGTGCAGCGAACGAGCTTCAGCTGTGGCTTTGGATTATTTTGAAAATGTATACCTCTGATTATTCCTTTCTTTAATGACAAGCTGTGATTATCCTGAACGAACTTAACGTCAAGTCCATATTCGCTCATAGTCCTTGAAGAATAGGTTTCACAATAATACCCTCTATAATCTTCAAAGTATGTAGGTTCAATTATCTTTACTCCAGAAAGCTCAAGCTCCGTTATTTTTAAGTTAGCCATTTTTATTCTCCTCTCGCCTCTTCGACAAGCTCAGCCTGTCTTAATATAGCCTTGTAATTTTCTTCTCTCTGCTCTTTATCATTTACACACCGGCAGAACTTTTCTATTGACTTTTTAAATGTATCGTCTGCCGATAGCTTTATAATTTCTGTTTCGTTCCCCACTGTTACCTCAGCAACAGGCTCAAAGCCGTCCGGCGCTGTCAGTATCCTTCCAGTGCGAATAAACCCTTTACTTCCCCATACCTCAAGCTCACATTTATAGCTGTTATCCATTCCGAATGACAGCTGTGCTGTAACTCCTTTGTCATTTACCATTGCAACACTGCCGTAGATATCAACATCAAACTCATCTGTATAATTAAGATTAGAATATTTAAGCTGTGCTGTCTTTCCCAGAAGCATTGACGCAAGCTTTATGGTGTAACCTCCGCAGTCTAGCAGCGCTCCGCCGCCAAGCTCCTTATTGTATCTGAAATCATTTTTCTGACGTTGCGGAAATCCGAACGCTATTCGATAAAGTCTTACATCGCCTATCCTCCCGCCTTTTACTATATCCTGTATCTCTTCTATCTGATTATGAAACTGAAACATATAGTTTTCATGCACTGCAAGCCCCTTTTCTCTTGCTATCTCCAAAAGATCTCTTGTGTCACCGGCACTGGTAGTTGACGGCTTTTCAAGAAATATATGCTTTCCGTTCTCAAGAGCTTTTTTTGCCCACTTAAAATGCAGTGCTGGCGGCAACGGCAAGTAAACCGCATTTATCTCTGAAGATTCAAGTAACTCCCCATAGCTCGAAAATACCTTTCCGCCATATTCGTCTTCAAAGCTCTGAGCCTTCTTTGCCTCGTTATCTATTACCGTGCTGTCCGCCTCTTTATCTCCGAACCACTCTTTTGCGCTTGCGTGCGCAACTCCTATGTATTTCGCTCCGTCGCATTTTTGTATTGCCGGCATAAAACGCCTGAAAGCTATTTCTGACGGGCAGATTATTCCGATTCTTAGCTTTTCCAATCTCACCACTCCAATACCGAAAGCAGATTTCTAAGCTGAATGTTTAAACAGTTATTTACCTGAACCAACATATTTAGCGTCTTATAGTCGACCCAGAAATATCCCTCCGGCAGCTTAGTTAAGTCTTCTTCGCTTATTCTCATTATGACATTTCTGTTTTGCTCGTGATAAAACCTTCCGCCTTCTTCTGACAAAAGTGTGTCAAACACTACCCCTTCTTTTCTTTTTAGCTTATCATCAAAAAGCCTGTCCACTTCATTGAGCTTATGGTTATGAACATACTCTCGTTGAACAGTAGGACCGAGTTCTATCTTGTCAAAACAGCCGATCTCCGGCGTTGCCCTTACAAGAAATTCATATGCGTCCTTATGTATTCTTGTCATAAGTCCAAAGGTCGCTATCCCAGATGCTTCAAAAAGCGGCTGTGTCCAATGCTTTACCTCTCTGCCCTCAATTTCAATATCGCAGAATACCACTTTGAAGCTGTAAGGTTCCTTACATACAAATTCACCGTTTTTCATTTCCCAGCTTTTCAGAGAATACAGCGGAACTAGCCTCTTTTCGGTATCTTCAAACATCTTGTAATTATTTATGTACCGATATATTTCAGGCAATCTGTTTTTACCATCACCAGTCACCGACCGTTTAAAGCTGTCATCGGTGATCTCACTTAAGTACTCCTCATCACAAAGCGGTAGGCAGGAAATAACTGTCCTCGTATCCATATTGACCAGATTGTCATATCGCATAAGCTCCTTTATCTGCTTTAACGTCATCCAGTCATGGCTTGGCAGGACTTCTATATCCTCGTCAATTTCTATGATTATATTCCGATTTCTCTTGGCAAGAAATCTTGATGATTGCTCAGACTGTATCTGGTCAACGATTATTTTATATTTTTCCGCATTTACAAAGTATTCAAGATATGCTGGCTTTCTACCACCGTGTTTTTGTGTGAAATTAGACTTAGTTGCCTGAATTGTCGGTGATATCTGTATCTTATTTATATTTCCCGGCTCAATCTTATACTGCATCAAGTAATGCATTTCTCCGCTTATCTTTTTGCGTATGATCCCTAAGTATCCTATTTCATTCTGTATAATTACCGGCTGCTCCATAACAGCTTGTCCGCCTTCATATTTTTGTATGCCCTTTATCTGAAAAAAGCTGCCGTCGTAATTTCGTATCTCTCCCTTGCTTTCATCATAGTACCAATTGCCACAATCAGACAGTTCTGTTTTTTTCATTTCCACTTTTATTTCCCGGTTCTTTTCCGCTATCCTTTTTAGCAGATACTTCCTGCTGTTCTGGGGCATTTTATCACCTCATTGATCTTACAAAATTTATTGCTTCTTTTATATCCACTTTCTTTATGTACAGATATCCTAAATACATAAGAATGTATGCAAGCATTCCCCAAAAACCAAAGAACCAGTTGCTTATTATGAATGCTATCGTCATTAATATTTCGATGATAATATCTTTTGTTACGTGAATGGGTATTCTTTTTGAAAGAAACAACTCACATATCACACAACGGAATATCAGTACAAAAAGTATTGATAGTATCGCCATTGTTACGCTGTTAAGCACCACTGTTGAGATAAGTGTACATACAACGCTTAACGCCAATGAAGCCATATTGCATTTCATCAAAACGTTTTCCATCCTGAGGCTTTTGTAGTATGTATTTACAAGCATTGATACCTTGCTCTCATATGCGCATACAGGAAACAGAATTGCCGCATATCTTAAGCTCTCGGAATACTGAGGAAGCCACGCCGATAGTATTTTCATCATCGGATAATACATCGTAAGTACACCGAATATCAGTCCCATAAGTATTATTCGCATTACACTGTATATTTCCGGTAATCTCTCTTGGCTTGTTCTTCTAAGCGTTGGATACATTACCACTGATATTGCGTTTATCGCTGTAACCACCATATTGGAAATACTTAATGAAAGTGATACTTTTC
This sequence comes from uncultured Clostridia bacterium, assembly GCA_947631455.1. Taxonomy (GTDB): domain Bacteria; phylum Bacillota; class Clostridia; order Oscillospirales; family Ruminococcaceae; genus UMGS1601. Next base: position 33,784 of record CANRLH010000003.1, on the reverse strand, counting down.
CGAAGGTTGATATATCCCAGTGACGCTCTATTTCGAATCTGACTACGCCAATGATAAGCAAGCTACTTAGTCCTGACATTAAAAGCTTAGAGCCTGCTGAGATGTTTTCCTTTATCTCTCCAACTGTATTTTTTATACTTATACAACTTGAAAAAAACAGATCCTTGCAGTACCAGATGCCAATACACAGCGATACAAATACAGCTAAGACATTTGAACATATTAGTAAATGAAATTGTCTGTAGCCTGTTAATATCAGCAATATAGCCAGTATTACTAAAATAATTTTCTCGGAAATAGTAACTATAGCGAATTCTTTTATCCTCCCTGTTGCTTGAAGTATAAATGTTATGAACCACCTTAAACACATAAAAACTGCAACTATGCAGGTGCAACCGATTACAAAATGTTTGTTTTTATCATCTACAATAAACAGTGAGCAGATAAATATAAGTAAATAAATGAAAACTTCACATAGCCCTAATAAACGAAATTGTGTGGAGTATAACGGCTTATCCAAGTCTTTGTAATACTTTCCGCCCTCTCGCAGATAAATCCCTTCATACCATCCAAAAGCCAACACTCCAACATATCCGGTATAGAAAACATATAGCTGATAATACCCGTATTGCTCTACATTTATGAATTTGGGAACAACAAGTATTATTATCGCAGATATTAACATCGACAATATATTTGATGTGAACGTGTACGATATGTTTTTAAAGAAATCTATAAGCCTACTCCTCGGCAAATCCTCTGCCTTCTTTCTTTTTTTCTTCTTCAAGCTCTATTATTTTATCTATAAGGTGAGTTGGTGAGAATCTTCCGTCGTAATGATAATCAATCGGTTCGCGTTTTTTTACCCACTCCCAGTCTATATCCTCTGGTTTTTCAAAAACCTTCATATACCTTGGATCATAAAATGGCAGGTTTACAACATTTTTATTTGTTGTAAGTAGCTTTTTGTTATAGCAGACAGCCTCATAATAGCGAAGAGTGTTGCACCTTTGCCCAACTTTAACTATTTCGAGAATACAATTGCTTTTAAGCACTTCGTCTATTAAGCTTGGATATTCTATATATTTATTATATATTACTCCTTCTCCATAATCTTTTTGTTTTACACTTACCACATTTGTTAATCTAAACCTTGCATTTACGCCATTTTTGAGTGAATCTTCATATAGCTTCAAACAATTATCTATTCTTTTTTTAGGGGTTGCCGCGAAATACAGATCATACTCAATCTGATCTGTTTTTTTATTGAACACTGAATATGGACAATAATTAAATGTAAAACCGTATTTTTCGACATTCCCCACATCAGAAGAAAACAGATAATCTATATCGACTGCAGATATAAAGTCGAGCAAATATTTATTGTATCCTAACTCAGTATTTTCTCCTAAAGGAACCGCTGTCATTATCACATATTTAATGTTATGTTTCTTTTTTAATTCGTTCATATACTTTGCAGTCATTGGTTTTGGTCCTATTAGTAATACATAATACTGCTTATTCGGATCCCAATCAATTTTATCTAATGAAAATCCCCATATCAGCCGTTTTAGTGGAAGATTTACAATCTGGTTAATTTTCGTGCTACAGTGCAGTTTTTTCAACGTTGAAAGGAATTTACTTCTGGGACATCTTACGGTTGTACTGTTTAAAAACTGCACTCTATCATCTTTATGTATATCCTCATACGTATACTTAGGAAACCCATTTCCCGGAACAACAATGAAACATTTATCTCCACTCATTTTTCGATCTCCTCCATTTTCTCTTCTTATAAAGTAATTTCTCAACATACTAATTTGTTCCTGATAGATAGTAATGGTTCTATTAAAAATAATTAATATCTTATCATTTGTTAAAATTTTATTGATAAACTTCTCTAAAAGCAACGTTAGATATCTTAATATATTTCTTCTATTTCATACACGTATCCAAGAAACGAAGTATATCATGTACCACTCTCTTTGAAGCATGTCCATCTTCTGCATTGCCAATATCCTCAAGAAATTTTTCCACTTTCTGCCCATACCTGATTTCATCAAACGATGCAATATTTTTTACCAATTCCTCAGCGGTGTACGATTTAGGAAATGGCAACGCATCATAATCCATATAAAAACCTCTTTCTACCTTTTCATACTGTTCCCTGTCAGGAGCATACAGAAAACATGGTCGCTTAGTCAGAGCAAAATCAAATAATGAACCAGAGTAATCAGTAATCAAAACATCGGTGCAGGCCAGATATTCCGCCATATCATCGCCAATATTACCATCGACGATCTGCACACCTCTATACTTTTGTATTAATTCAGCCGTATTGATTTTCTGCATTACGCTGTGATGTACTCTTACAACAAAACACCATAGTCCACCAAATTTCATTTTCAATGATTCAATCAATTTAGCAAAATTTAAACTACTCATCTGTGATACTCCACTCATTTCTACATTTTCTCGAAATGTTGGTGCAAACAGAACAATTTTTTGATTACACGGAAGTGATAATTTTTTTTTGATTTTTTTTGTATCTATGTCCATTCTAAAAAGAATATCATTTCTTGGTGTGCCGTATAGTTTAAAAGGCACATTCAGGCTAAACCCACTTATCAACGCTTTCTTTGTATGCTCACAACCTGCAATAAAATAATCTGAACCAGAATAATATTTTATTCTTTTACGATTAATACCTGGTTGATCCAAATCTAAGTGTTTTAAGGGTGTTCCATGCCAAGTTGATATATTATACTGCCCTTTGAACCTGCGACTATATAAAACACATATTAGCCTTCGTAACAAATTTATTTTACTTGAAAAACCAGCCCTGAGCCCAGTATAATTATCCACAACAACATTTGCACTAAAAATTGCTTTGTAATAAGCACTTGTTTTGGATTCTACACAGTTCACATAGTCAGGTAATTTATCGTGGCATTTGGATGAATGTACCCAAACAATCTCAACTTCGGGACGCTGCGCATGTAATTCTTCCGAGATATATTTTGGATTATCATTATACATACCGTCGAAGCTATAAAACAATACTCTATTTTTGTTAATCGTATGTAAACACAAGCTTTCGCGCAAAATATAAAACAATTTTTTGAAAGTACTAGATTTTCTTTTAAAATCACTTGTCATATTTTCTCTCCATAAATCCTATTTTAATAACAAATATTTGCAACGTTAATAACCATTTTAAGATAGTTATATCACACAAAAAACAAGTTAAATTAATGACCTGTGACAATTGATAATATCTTACTTTTCTTATCGTCTCAGAAAATTATTAAATCTCATTTGTATTTTTTACTTACGTACGAATTACTAAATTCTGCTACTCTAAAAGAACACAAATAATAATAATTAAAACATTATCTAATCATTCATTTTTGTTTAGAATTGACTTCACTATTTCCTTTAGCTTCAATGTGTTATTTTTGCCTAATATCCTTGTTGATAACTTGATAGCCTTTCTTAAGTAATTATATTTTAACGGTTTCCAACTTGCAGTATAGTGATGTATTGAGTATGTATTGTTGGTAATATTCAATTCATATGTTTGGCAGCTCATAGGGGCAAAAAATTCTTTAGGAAAAACAGCCACACCTTTAATAACTTGAAATAAATTATTTTTAACATATCCGTATTTTTCAAAAATTTGAGTTGTTAAGATAGGACAAGCTAATTCATAAAGGTTCTTATCCGTAAAGTTAAAAATTCTACAATGATAATCCTCCATTAATTCCTTTATCATAGGATGATTTTTTTTAGCACCAAATCCTAATCCGGTATTTATTAATTCGTCTTCTTCTGTTCCTAAAAAAGCGTCTAATTTAACTAAATCATCAATTCCTTTTATTAATTCAACATCTGTATCAAAATAAACGCCACCATTATCGTATACTATTTTTAAGCGAGCATAATCAGTTACAAAAGCCCACTTTTTAGCTTCATAAGCCTGTTTTACAAATGGTATACAATTTATGTCAAAATTTTTTTCATTCCACTCAATAATTTTATATCCGGGACAATATTTTTTCCAACTTTCAATACACTTACGTGCAAACTCAGGCAAAGGGTTATTGCCAAACCAGCAATAGTGTATAATTTTAGGTATCATTTTATATATCCATCCATTATATTTCAAAATTCTCTTATGCCATTTACTAACGCAAACCATATTGGCGCAGTAGCAGCTTCATGCCTTACAAAAGATCCAAAATCGGGCTCAAAAAAAACACCGGTAACATAATATGCAAGTATCAAGCATAAGCACATTTTTTCTTTCACCGAAAGAATTTTATAATACTTTAATTTTTTAAATAAACAGTATGTGCATAACAACTGAAAACCAATAAAAATCCAGTAATAAACTCCTTTAACTATTAACTCAACAGGAAATAAGATACGAACAAAATTGATGAAATAATTTACAATGAATAATAGCTTATTTCCGTTATCAGGAATCAAATTTAGAATTAATGTTTGTGCTGAATCATCACCTATTCTACCTAATGTCATATGGTTTCTTACCTGTAAGAGTTCCTGATATTCTTCAGGCATTAAATACTCACAAATTATAAGAAATATATAAATACCAATTAAAGCTATTATCACTAAGAACGATATTTTGCTAAATCCTGTTTTACGGTCAGATTTAAAAGACACATAAAATATTATTGAAATAGATATGAATAATGCTGCCATTAAAACATAATAAGTTCTGAAAAATACACTTTCAAGTATAAGCATTATACATATTAGTGCATATTTCATTTGCATCTTAATTCTTTCGTTCTTAATAACTAAACATATAAATGTAAATATGACAAACTGTATAATTTCTTTTGATAAATTAAACACATAAAGATTTAAAAGCCCCAAGAAACTATATGTAACAATTAGTTCAAATTTACTGTTGATTTTATTTCTTAGAAAATAATATAATAAAAATATATCTGTAATAAATGCTATTAAAATACTCCATTCAAGAAGTATAGTTAGGTTAAAAAAATTTATATTTTTAAATAACAAAGCAGAATTATTAAATGCGTCTCCTGAAAAACTTATTGCATTAACCCCTCTATTAGACATCAGTCTCAATATTCTACCGCTGTCAAAAAAATACTTTGAAGGTAAAAAATTGTACTGAACTATTTTGACAAAAATACTAAGCGGAATAATACTAATAAGAATGAGCCTATTTGCAAAAGGCAAGTTTTCTACTAAGCTTTTAAATCCGCATTTTTTCACGTTGTTTTGAACAATTGTTTTACTTACCATATTTTAAAACACCTTAAAAAATCAAAAACATAATTGTCTAGTTCTAGAAATTACTCACTTTTTTCTTCTGCATTATGTTACATTTTATAAATTAACTTTTCGCTTGACATTACAACGCTGTTGTCCGGAATATCTTTATAAATCAAACAGTTTGCACCGACAACAACATTGTTTCCAATGCTAATGCCCTTTAATATTGTTACATTACTCCCAATCCAACAATGATTACCTATTTTAACCGGAGCTTTTGTATAACCCTGATTTTTTATAGGCACATATGCATCTGAATATATATGATTATGATCATATATCTTAACATTTTCACCCATAATAACCCCTGCTCCAATTACTACTGACTCCATGCAATTTATTGAGCAGTAATTATTAAAAAAACAATTATCACCGATTATTACTTTACCGGTATCGGAAATCATCAACGAAAATCCTTTTCTCCATGTAACCTGTTTACCGATCTTAAACCTTGACCTATAAATTATTTTTAATATTATTTCATATATAGCTGACCTAATATGATATATAATCTTAAAAACCATCACTTTCTTTTCCATCCCCTGATCATTGGCACGATATTGGCATGTAAAAAACCTGCTAAACAAACAGCCACACTATTTGGCAACAATTTATAAATACCAATTGCTAACTTCTTAATTTTTGAACGATTGTCCTTTCTTAAAGGAGCATCTGCCCATGGTGACATTGCCTTATACCTAAGCCACTCTGAGACATATGGGTGATTGCAATTTTCGATCCACGGACGAAGAGATAAGAAACTCGTTGTAAAATGTATAATTACTGGATTTTCTTTAGCATCATATACCTCTTTCTCTGAATAATATTTAGATGGTTTACGATACTTTATAAGATCATTGTAAGAAAAATCAAATATAGCAGTATAAACATCATATTTAAGGCTTAACGGCATAATATTCTTTCCTATTATTCCGTTAATGACTCCCTGATCAACATAAGGTGTATTTCCACCGTATTTGTTCAAAAATGAAATAAATTTTTCGCATAGCTTTGCCTTCCGCCAGTTTTTAAGTGAAATTAGCATTACACCTGCATTTATATAATAGTCGTCCGAAGAAAGACCAACATTAGCCTTGTGACCATCGCTCAGACAATCGGCAACCCCACCGCAATAGTAATCTCCTAAGTCTGTGTTATACATCTCCTCCAACGAAGAATTTACTAGAATATCACAGTCAAGATAAATTACCTGTTCGACTTCTTGGGGTAGAAGTCCTTCAAGGAAAAGACGCGAAAATGTACTCAGCGACCATCTCTCATTTGTATGGATTTCTACTCCCGCAAGTGCATGGAGATTTGGTATAGAAACAAAAATCAATTTGCGGTTATACTTTTCTGCTATTGACAGCAATTTTTTTTTGTTGTCAGCCTTTATACCATCATCAAGAATATACACATCTATACTCTCGCTTTCTTTGTTGTTTTCTAACAAAGAAAGCATTGACGTTCCGAGAATATCCGCATAATTATCATCACTTGCATAGACAATATTCATTTCTATTTCTTCAACTCCCGTTTTACTCTTCTGATCCATTAAGTTTTTTATGCCATCTAACAGCATGTGAAACAATAGTATCAATATCAGTGTATATTGGCTTCCAACTAAGTATTTCTTTGGCTTTTCTGCTGCTTCCCACAAGCATCGGAGGGTCACCTGCTCGTCTGTCTGTCAGCGTAACCTTAAAATCTTTTCCTGTGATTCTTTTTACTGACTCAATAACTTCAAGTACTGATGTACCGTTTTCGTTTCCAAGATTGAAAAAGTCACTTTTACCACCGCGCTCAAGATACTTAAGTGCTAGCAAATGTGCCTGAGCAAGGTCAGTAACATGAATATAATCACGTATACATGTACCGTCACGAGTCGGGTAATTCGATCCGTAAACCTTTATGTCAGGACGCTTATTATAAGCAGCATCTATCACCAAAGGAATAATATGTGTTTCAGGAGTGTGATTCTCACCTATTTCAATATCTGGATCAGCACCTGCAGCGTTAAAATATCTTAAAACAACAAATTTTAAACCATACGCCACGTTGTAATCTTTAAAAATACGCTCAACCATAAGCTTTGTTGCGCCGTATGGATTAACAGGATTCTGTGGCATATCCTCGGTAATCGGCAGTTTTTCTGGAACTCCATAGGTAGCACATGTAGAGGAAAAAACAATTTTATCACAGCCATACTTTCGCATTGCTTCAAGTAAATTAATTGTGTTGCACACATTATTTACATAATATTTTGATGGCTCTTCAACGCTTTCGCCAACATATGCAAATGCTGCAAAATGAAAAACTGCATCAATATCATTTTCTGAAAAAACCTTATCCAAAGCCTCAGTATCCGCTAAATCTGCATTGATAAACTTACCCCATTTTACAGATTCTCTGTGACCGTAAATTAGATTGTCGTAAACAATAGTGTCATATCCGCTATTTGACAATAATTTATTGATATGACTTCCTATATACCCTGCTCCGCCGCAGATCAAAATTGCCATAACAAAACCTCTTTTAGGCCCGTTGCCCCGTGTAATTTATTTACCATATTCACTTATCGTCTTTTTGTATGCTTTCGGAATACCGACATCATAGCTTGTTCCGTCTACTAAAACTCCAACCATTCCTTTGTTGTTCAACGCCTTGACCAACGCTGATGTCAGCTGGATTTCTGAATCGTCCTTTTTATTGTCATGCTCTTTGATATCCTCTTCCAGATAGTCAAAAACATCAGGTGTCAGCACATATTGACCGAATGTACTGTAGTACTTAGCATTATTACCTACCGTTTTAACTCCCAGGTTGTCCACAGCATATTCAACACTCGGCTTTTCGACCATCTCAGTAACATTCATAAGATACTTTCTATAAGTGTCAAATTTACCGAAAAGCACTCCGTAATGAACAACGTCATCAATAGGTGTCTCCCTAATGGACACTATCAGTTTTCCGCCGGATTTTCTATAAGCATTAAGCGTTTGCTTTGTGCAGCTTATATTAAGATTGCTTTTGTATATGAAGTCGCCGAGCATAAGCAATGCAGGCTCATTACCAATAAACTTCTTAGCCTGATACACTGCATGTCCGAATCCTCGGCGCTCTTCCTGAACGGCGTACTTAATTTTTGAACTGATGCGTGCGATCAGCTTTTCATAATCCTGGACCCTCTGGGGAAGCTTGCTCAGGTGTTCCTCGCTCAACGGTTTAAAGATTTCCTGAAATTGCTCAATCTCGTCCTTACCTACTATCAATATAATTTCTTCTATTCCGGAAGCCTCTATTTCTTCAAGCAGATACATAATTACCGGCTTTGCAAAACCGTTACTGTCTACTACAGGCAAAAACTCTTTTTTTACAAACCTTGTTTCCGGATACATTCTTGTTCCAAATCCTGCAACAGGAATAATTGCCTTTGACACTTTGCTGCTTGAGGGCAAAGTAAACGCATACGCATTTAATCCTAATTTATCGTTTAAATAATCTATCAACTTGTGCTGTGACTCAAGGTCTTTTGCAATAAACTGAATAGTTCCGTCCCCCTGTGAACCAACGCCTTTTCCGCCATATGAATACTTTTTTATTGTGTCGTCATTCAGCACGAAATGCAATTTAGGAGCTGTTAATTCAGAAGAACAGTTTGGTGCTATCTTTTCATCAAAAATTCTTTGAGACTCTGTCATCAGAAGACCGATTTCCTGAGCGTCTCCAATTTCCAAAGCCTTGATCACCTTTGATATAATCTCATGATTATCCTTACCCAGAGCCTCATGGACCTTTATATCCTGTTCGGTCTGCGGAAATGGATAAGAACGGTTTAAGTCTGACAAAATTTTTTTTGTATTTTTCTTTGATTTCAAATCAGCAAAAACCCAGAACAGATCTTTGCCGACCTTCAATATTTCTGTAGAAATCTCATCGCCTGAAAACTCCAAGCAAACAGGCTGTATCCCATATGCACAGGCCTGATCCAACCTGCCGCATCGCGAATTTGTCAGAAGTTCGCCTCTATAAGCAGCATTCATCTCACCGTTTACACTCATGTGAAGATGATAAAGCTCATTAAACGCCCTTGCAGTTAAAACGCAGATAGCCGCGCTTGACGACAAACCCTTTTTTATAGGCAAAGTTACCTTGTCTATTTTAATTGACACACCGCCTATTTTGTAATGCTCAAGCATATATGCAGCTACTCCGCATGCATAACAAAAAAAATGGCTCTGCTTTGCGTGCATTTTTAAAACGTCCAACTTCATTTCGCACGAAAATGAAACGGTATTTCCACTTTCATCTATGGAAATTATCGAGAATTTGTCATGAGTGCGTGCATTGGCATATATGCCAAGATTTATTCCCGTAACTATTGCTTTTCCTGCCAGAACATCTGGATTGTTTAACGTATATCTACCAGCCCAATCAGAATGCTCTCCAAACAAGCAAAGCCTACCCGGAACAAATATCTCCACATCCTTCATTTCGTTTCTCCCATCTAACAGCTAAAATCAGTAGTTTTTATGTCTAATAACCACCATAACCGTTTTGATAATAATTGAAATATCTGTCTTGAATGATCTTTCTCTTATGTATTTATAATCAAGCTCCAACTGTTCTTCTTTTGTCATTTGCGTTGTGTCCGTTATCTGCCAGTAACCTGATAACCCGGGTTTTACACAAAGCCTGTCCTGTGACAACTGATCCTGTTCCGACTTTACAAATGGTCTGGGACCTATTATTGTCATAGAGCCTGTCAGCAGGTTGACAGCTTGTGTGATCTCATCTAATGAGGTCTTGCGCAAAAACCGACCAACTCTCGTGATTCTAGGATCATTATGTATTTTAAAATGAACGCTCTCATATTCGTTTTGTGACATTAAATTTTCCTTCATACTGTCAGAATGCACATACATCGTTCTGAACTTAATCATTCTGAATATTTTGCCTTTCTTACCGACACGTTCCTGTATAAACAGCGGATTTCCAAAATCGTCTATCATTATTACAGCGGCAATTATTATGTAAATCGGAAGTCCGACGGTAAGACATATCAACGAAACAACAATGTCAAATACTCTCTTAAAAAAATCATATACCGGCTTTTTCTTAAAACTAATATACTCGCGGGGCTTAAGTAAAGCATTATTAACTATATCTGTAACTAAAGTCCCATCCAAAACTGCCTGCTCAACCGATACTGCATCGTTCTGAACAACTGCTGTAATTTCTTTAGACACCTTGTCATCAGTTCCTTTCTTTTTTACAACCAACTTATAACATACTATCTGTTACAAATTACCTATTCTTTATGACTTATGTCTCAAATTCAATGCCTATCTCCGCCAGCTTTTGTACCTTGCCGATATCCAACACTCCCTTTTTATAGCTTCTCTCCTGTGAGCGGATCCACTCACCCAACGGATATCCGTCACCGGATATATAACTTTTCGGAATAGGTACTCCCCCTCCGTCAACACAGTATTGCAATGCGTGATCGTAACCTGAATTCCACTTTTCTGTCTGTACACTCCAGATCATTCCAAGACTATCAAGCAGTTTTATCCTATCTTCTGACAACTTGCCTGTTCTGTGTCGTGTCCGCTGATTCGCTATCCAAGATCCAAGCATATATCCGTCATCGCAAATAAATGTTAATGGAATATTGAGATTTCCATGCGCACAGCTATATTGAACAGCATGCTCATATCCCTCTTTCCATCTGGCATCAGTCGGATTCCATATCATGTTAAGCTTGTTTAATCTTTCAATTTTGCCTCTGCTGAGCTTTCCTGCGCTAAATTTTCTTCGCTGAGATGCTATCCACGCGCCAAGCGTAAAACCGTCATTTGTAATAAACCCCGCAGCCGGGTTTATATCCTTGTGCTCAGCGTAATATTCCTCTGCATAACCGTATGCTTCGTCCCATTTGCTAAAAAAACGCTGCCATGACATACCAATTGATTCAAGCATCGCTATTTGCTCATCAGAAAGCTTCCCGTTTTTGTATCTGTTTCTCTGAGTGGAGATCCAAACGCCAAGTTTAGCGCCATTGGATGCAGTATATCCGGCATGAACATTCAAATTCCCGTAAGTTTTAAAATAATCTCTGGCCAAGTTAAAATAATTCTGCCAGTTTCTGTCTGTAACCGAAGTCCATTTCATTCCGATAGACTCAAGCTTTTGTATGCGTTCATCTGAAAGAGTACCTGTACGATACTGATCCTTAACGCTTCTGTACCATGCGCCAAGTGCGATTCCATCATCGGTCGTATACGTTGAGGGTATATCCAGATTTCCGTTATTCTCAAAATATTTCTTTGCCTCAGCAAATTTTGCATTCCACGAATCTTCAGACTCCCACACCATTCCAAGCTGCGACAGGCGCTTAAACTGTTCTTCGGTAAGCTGCCCCTTGCGGTATTTCTGTCTCTGTCTTATTAGCCAAAAAGAGAGCCTTGAAGAATTTTGAGGTGAAACATCCAAATTACCGTATTTTTCATAGTAGCTCTCTGCGAGCTTAAAGCCATCCTCCCACATGCGCTCGTGAAGCGTAAGCCAGCTCATGCCAATAGATTCAAGCTTCTTTACCCGTGCAGGAGAAATACCTGATCCCTTACGATAGTTGTTTCGCTGTGTCACTATCCACTGACCAAGTCTTGCTCCGTTTTGCGTAACATAGCTCTGCTGCGGCAAAAGGTCACCATATTCATCAAAGTAGCGCTTTGCCTCTGCAAACATCGCGTCCCACGATGCAGACAGGACTTCCTCAAGCTCGTCAAAAAGGCGACGAGCCTCTTCAACCTCATCAAAAATCTCAAAAGAATCATTCACGATACGGTGATCCTCTCCGAGATATTGATAATAACGGACAATTTCACGCATTTCATCCTGAAGTGTTGAAATGCTGTACAGGCCGCTGATATTATTTACAATATCAAAGATAACAGGCTTTTTATCCTTGCTCGCTGATAGCGCCCGACCTATTTGCTGTTTGAAAATAATTGGAGAAACTGTAGGTCTTAAAAGGATTACACCGCTGACGCCTTCTACGTGTATGCCTTCGTTAAGAGCGTCAATACAGTATAAAAGCCTGAGATGATCATTGTCGCTGTCATTTTTAAAGGCATCAAACGAAATGCCCGCCCTTGGGTCATCAGAATACACAGAGTATATGTGAGGATTTAGATCGACTTTTTTAAACCACTCATAGGCCTTGCCAATCATCTCCTCCATATGCTCCCTGCTTGCGCAGAACACAATGTATTTGCCGGTACGGTCGGTCATATGCTTAAAAAATACCTCATCCAAGCCCTCTGACATTTCAAGAGCACGTTTTAATGCTTCAAGATATTTTTCCGCTTCATTTGCGACCGCTTTATTTCTTGAGCGCTTTATACGCGCCTCAAATCTTTCCAGATCCTTTTGATATGAAAATACTGACAAAACGTATTTTGGTGTGCTGAGAATTCCACGGACAATAGCTTCAGAAAGTGTCATTTCAGAAGCTATGCAGCCGTCAAAAAGTTCGTCAGCCATATCTCTCTGATTATCCAGATAGCGGATCGAAGTAGCCGAAAGTCCTAAAACAAAAGCCTTGTTATACATAGTCAGAAGCTTGTTAACGCCCTTGCCCCACATATCAGCTCCGCAGCGGTGAAACTCGTCAAGAATTATATATGCGGGCTTAATCTCATGAAGTTCGCTTTGTGACATCTGCATAAGCTTTGCATAAGTAAAAAATTTTATATTATCGGGAGATTTTCCGCCCGAAGCCTTAAGATTTTCAAGCTGGGTTTTAAATATATACTCTGACGGTGAAAGCCAACATACGGTTTTATCCAAATTGTCCTCACACAGCTTAAAGCCTATGAAGGATTTGCCCGTGCCGGTGGGGTGAATAACCGCTGCCTTGCCTGTCTGAGACAGCATCTCAACAACAGAATCATAAGCAGCCTGATTGTGTTCAAACAGTTTAAACACCGCACTCACCTCTCTCATAAACGTTACACAAACAATTTGGATTCAGAGTGCAGATAGGTCAAATATTCATTATTTACATAATGTCGTGAAGATGTATTTAAATACGATATTTTAATATAGGTATTTTAAAAAATAAAAAAAGTGCCCGTATAACGGACACGAGAACAAAGCCCTCACACAAAATATAGTAAAAAAATGTAATGAGGACTAATTTGTTATGCATATTTTTACAAGAAAAAGTTCTTTTTAACAGATTATAAAATTTTAACTCAATTTTCAATGAAAAAGACTTGACTTTTATTAAAATGTTTGATAAAATTTATTAGGATTTAGAGTTGAGAAATATGTGCTTCACGACATTATGTAAATAATGTCGTTTTTTGTTTTTTTACGTCACAAGTCCCATACGTTCAATTCGTCTTAAATGCTCAGTATACGTTGTCATAATATAAATTCTTGTGGTGTTAATGCTGCTATGCCCTAAAATATCCGCCAGCTTTACAATATCTCTTTCGATTCCGTAAAATGTTCGAGCAAAAAGTCTGCGCAGATTGTGGGGAAATACCTTTGATGGATTTACGCCGGCATCCTTACACAGCTTTTTCATTGACAGCCATATGTTGCTGCGGTTTACAGGATTTCCCCGGCTTGTACGAAATATCACTCCGGATTTGATACCGTTAGTTTTTATGTATTTTAACAGCTTGTTTTTCAGCTTTCCCGGTACAAGTATTGTTCGTGTTTTGTTTTTACAGCTGACAACTATTTCGTTGCTTTTTATTGATTCTACCGTAAAATATTTTAGTTCTGATACTCTTATTCCCGTTGCGCATATTGTCTCAACGATAAGCTTTAGTCGGGGCTGATCATTTGCCGCATTTAACAATTTCAAGTACTCTGACTTTGTCAGCTCCTTCTCCTCGTCGCGGTAAGTCTTTTTTTGCATTCTTAAAATCTTTACCGTGCAGTCATAACATCCAAGATAGCGACAAAAGCTGTTAATTGATGCAAGTATTGTATTTATGCTTCCGATCTCGTACCTTTCACTATTAATAAGTGTATTTTTATATTCAACCGTAAGATCCTTAGTAAGCGGTGCCTCCCCCGCATAAGCAATGAATTCTCTGACATGACGGGTGTAATTGTCAATGGTCACACTGCTCTTCTCTTCCTCATAAAGATGCTGCTCAAAGGATTTTACGAGACTTTGTTTTAATTTGATTTCAGACATTAAAAATTCCCCCATATATGGATTACTGGCAAGGCTTTTGATGCAAATTATTAAAGCCTGCTGTAATTTCATAATATAGGTAAACATATTTATTGTCAATATAAAAAAGCCACTGCACATATCCCAAGGATATATGCAGCAGCTTTGTGTAAAAAATATTCAGTTAATCTTCAAAAAACACCTTAAACGCCCTGTATGCCATATAGGTGTCTACCTTTGATGCGACCTCAAACGGCGCGTGCATTGATAGAATTGGTACGCCTACGTCGATAACATCTATATTGAGGTTTGCTATATACTGTGCGACCGTTCCTCCGCCGCCGAGATCGACCTTGCCAAGTTCTCCGGTCTGCCATACAACTCCGTTTTTGTCAAGAAGATCTCTTACTCTGAAAACGTATTCCGCGGAAGCGTCGCTTGTACCGGCTTTTCCTCTTGAGCCTGTAAACTTTGTAACGACTACTCCGTAGTTTATCTTAGACGCGTTTTTAGCCTCAGTTACGTCAGGAAATGTCGGATCTACCGCGGCGTTTACGTCTGCTGACAGACACTCAGACGCCGATATAACGTGCCTTGGTACTCCTCCGAGATTTTCTGCAAGATCGCTTAAAAAATACGAGAGATATGCACTGTTTAAACCGGTGTTGCCGTCACTTCCCGTTTCCTCTTTATCCGTAAGCACGGTAACGGCGGTTTTCTTTGGATTTTCAATATCAAGTATCGCCTTTAAAGCCGTATAAGCGCATACACGGTCATCCTGCCCGTAAGCTCCTACCATGCTTCTGTCAAAGCCCAGGTCTTTAGCCTTGTAGGCAGGAACAGCCTCAAGTTCCGCCGAGACAAAATCGTCCTCCTCAATTCCGTACTTATCGTTTAAAAGCTTCATTATGTTAAGCTTTACCTTTTCGGACTCTTTATCATCCTTGAAAGGACGAGAGCCGATAAGAATGTTGAGTTCTTCACCTTTAATAAGTTCCGGAGGCGTTCTCTTCATCTGACTCTGCGCAAGGTGCGGAAGCAGATCGGTTATGCAAAAAATCGGGTCGTCCTCGCTTTCACCTACAACGATCTCGACCTTCTTGCCGCTCTTTAAAAATACCACTCCGTGAAGCGAAAGCGGAACAGTTGTCCACTGATACTTTTTAATTCCGCCATAGTAGTGGGTTTTAAACAGCGCAAGCTCACCGTCTTCATAGATAGGATTCTGCTTTAAATCAACTCTCGGGCTGTCAATATGCGCTGCTGAAATTCTTACGCCCTCTGAAATATCGTCAGTTCCGATAACAGCAAGCAAAACAGCCTTATCACGGTTTACAGTATATACCTTATCGCCCGGCTTGAGCTTTTTTGAAAACTTAAACTCCTTAAATCCGTTTTTCTTTGCAAGTAAGACGGCAGTCTTTACAGCTTCACGCTCTGTTTTGGCATCATCAAGAAACTTTTTATAGTCCTCGCAAAAATCGTCTGCCGCCTTTATATCCTTATCCGAAAGCACCAGACAGGCGTTCTTTTTCTTCGTAAAAAGCTCCTCCTTAAGAGCCTTTGCTTCTTTTTTTGAACTCATTTTCAGTATTCTCCTTCGTATAGATTTATGTATGACTCATAGGTGTTTGCAATTTTTCTGACGTAATGTCTCGTTTCATCGATCGGTATTTCCTCTAAGTCAAAATTCTCAGAAGAAATAACCCCATCGTTAAGCCAAGACTGTACGTTTCCTATGCCTCCGTTAAATGCGGCTGAGGCGATACGCCAATCCCCAAACTCGTCCAAAAGCTGTCTAAGAATAAAACAACCGTATTTTATATTACAGTCGGGGTCTTTCATATCTTCATATGACACGCTGTCCTGCTCGCCGAGCTTTACACTGACCTCTTCAAAAGAAATTGGCATTATCTGCATTAGCCCACTCGCTCCCGCTGATGACTGAGCATCAGGATTGAAGTTGCTTTCCACCTTTATTACAGTGTATACATAAAGCGGGTCTAAGTTATATTCTTCACTGTATTTCTCGACATATTCCTTATAGTGTCGCTGATAAAAATACTTCTTAGAAATCAGCGGCATAAACTTTGCCACCGAGTATATTATTCCAAACAGAACAGATGCCGTAAGTATAAAAATCACAAGCCAGCCCAGAGGTTTTATTCTTCTCTTAGCTTTTGCCATAAATTATCTCCTTAATTTGCTCAAGAGCATTCAAAGCCTTACTTTTAAGCTCAGAAAAATCGCCGTGATTTGTAATTATTATATCACTGTTTTTTATAAAAAAACTGTTGTCTTGTTGTGACGAAAAGCGCAGTTTTACACTATCCGCAGATATCTTATCACGAGCGATGATCCTTTCAAATCTCTTTTCTTCGTCAGCCAAAACGCTGACAATTAACCTGCAGCGCTTATAAATGCCGCTTTCAAAAAGCGTTGGCGCATCAAGCACGATAAAGCTTTTATCATAGCTTTTTAAAATATCATCTATACACTTTGTAATATACTTAAAAATTATGTCGTTTTGTTCCTTTAACCTTTGCTTATCGGAAAACACTATGTCCGCCATTTTCCGCCTGTCAAGGTGAAGCCGTTCATCAAAGCACTCAGGGAAAAGCTTACTAAGCTCCTTATTGCAGTCACTATTGTCCTCAGTAACCTTTTTTGCGACCCTGTCACAGTCGATAACGCTTACTCCGCTATCTCTCCATATATCAGAAACGGTACTTTTTCCGGCTCCGCTTTGTCCGGTAAGTCCGACTAAAGCAGGCATTATCATTCACCAACCCTTATTATATCAAACGCAGCCGCACGAAGTATTCTGTTATATACCGCAAGACCTGCGCCGCTTTTTTCAGGAACTCTTGCAAAAACGGTCTTTGCGTTTAAGTCGTCAAGCTCTCTTAAAACCTTAAACAGTCTCTTTGCCTGCTCGAAAGAATGCTTTCCATAAAAAACCGCATTAAAATCATCTGGGATCTCATCACCGTCAAAGCACATAAGATAGGTATTCTCATCGGCGTGTGATTTTGCGTAATCTAAAAATTTGTCTAAAGATCCGTCAACGAGCACAACTCTTGCCTTTGGCGAATAATGCTTATACTTCATGCCAGGCGACGCAGCCTTTTGGTCTTTACTTACCTCGCTTAAAACTCCTTCATCAATAAGCACAGTGCTGGATACCGCCATAAGGTCTTCTTTTGTGATAATTCCCGGACGCAAAATACGCACACCGCTTTGCTCAAACGAAATAACCGTGGATTCTATGCCGACCTCACACTCACCGCCGTCTAAAATCGCAGGGATAAGACCGTTTAAATCGTTAAAAACGTGCATTGCCGAAGTTGGGCTTGGGCTTCCCGAAAGATTTGCAGAGGGCGCCGCAAGCGGCACTTCGCACGCGTCTATAAGCTCCCTCGCTAAAGTGCTTTTGGGCATTCGTATTCCCACAGTGTCAAGTCCGCCGCTTGTGATAAGAGGGATCTTATCAGCCTTGGGCAGTACCATTGTAAGAGGCCCCGGCCAGAACCGCCAGGCAAGATCATACGCAAGCGAAGGCACATCGCTGCTAAGAGTTTTTAGCATACTGATATCTGAAATGTGGACAATAAGCGGATTATCAGCAGGTCTGCCCTTTGCTTCAAAGATTTTTTTTACAGCAGCCTCGTTAAAGGCGTCCGCCGCAAGCCCGTAAACCGTCTCGGTAGGCATTCCGACCACATCACCGTTTTTTATAAGCTCAGCACAATAGGAAATGTTTTCACGCGTGGGACAAAGCAGCTTTGTATCAAACATAAAATGCTCTCCTTTACTCTGCCTGAGCCGACAGCTTTGCCGCCTGATCAGCCGTTGCGAGAGCATCGATAACCTCATCCAGATTACCGTTCAAAAACTGCTCAAGTCTGTATATCGTAAGCCCGATTCTGTGGTCGCTTATTCTACCCTCAGGGAAGTTGTAAGTCCGTATACGCTCAGATCTATCACCCGTTCCTACCTGTGATCTTCTCTGGGCTGCGATCTCATTTTCCTGCGCACGAAGCTGCTCCTCATATAGCTTAGAGCGAAGGATTTTAAGCGCTCTCTCCTTATTTTTAAACTGACTTCTTTCGTCCTGACATTCAACAACAAGCCCTGTGGGAAGATAAGTTATACGCACCGCAGACTCAGTTTTATTTATATGCTGACCTCCGGCGCCGCTTGCTCTGAACACATCTATTTTAAGATCGGTCGCTTCGTTTATTTCAAACTCGACCTCTTCCGCCTCAGGCAAAACCGCTACCGTAACGGTAGAAGTGTGAACCCTTCCCTGTGACTCAGTTTCAGGCACACGCTGAACACGGTGAACACCGCTCTCGTACTTAAGTCGCGAATATGCACCCTCCCCCTCAACGCTGAAGGATATTTCCTTATAACCGCCAAGCTCTGTTTCATTGGCGTTCATAACCTCATGCTTCCATCCCTTTGAATCTGCATACATAGTATACATTCTATAAAGCGAGTTCGCAAATAAAGACGCTTCCTCTCCGCCTGCTCCGCCTCTAATTTCAATAATTACATTCTTATCGTCGTTGGGATCTTTAGGCAAAAGCATTATTTTAAGCTCTTCCTCACACTTTGCCGTCTGTTCTTTTGATTCCTCAAGCTGCATCTGGACCATTTCTTTGAAATCCTTTTCAAGACCGCCTGCCTCTAAAAGCTCACTTGCCTCATCAAAAGCGTCCTTTGCCTTATTGTACTCACGAAACTTTTCAATTATCGGCGTAAGATTTTTATACTCCTTCATCAATGATGCATAACGCTTATTATCCGAAATGATTTCAGGGTCCATTAAATCGTTATTGATCTGCTCGTACTTTTCCTCGAGCTCTTTGAGCCTTTCAAACATAAATAATCTCCTTAACTTAAGCTAGCGCAGTATATTCTTTATATTTTTTTCCGCCTTTGATCTGGGGATCATAAATTCTCTTCCACAGCCGACACAGCGCAGCTTAAAATCCATTCCGGAGCGCAACACCAGCATTTTATTATCCCCGCACGGGTGTTTTTTCTTCATCACAAGTATATCGTTAGGTCTGACATCCATAATATCCTCCAAAAAATGATGATATTTATTTTGCTAAATAACCTACGGATTCAATTATAACATATCAAAAGCTAAAAGGCAAATACTTTTTAGGCAGAATATTCCTCCTTTGTTGCGAATATAGTTAAAAAGAGATTCAAAGACACTTAAGGAGGCAAAAATGAACAAGTATTATCCTGAAGGCAAGCTTATTGCACAGAGTTCAAATAAACAGGCTATAAGAAGCCTTAGCAGTCTCAGTGACGCTAAAAAGGACGGCATGATATTAGAGGCTAAAGCTATACTTTGTGATACAGACCACAATCTCATCGTTGATCTTCCCTGTTGTAGAGGTGTTATACCCAGATTTGAGGGAGCAATCGGCATAGACGACGGAACAACAAGAGACATCGCTCTGTTGTCAAGAGTGAATAAGCCCGTGTGTTTTAAGGTTTTGTCAATTGAGGAGACAGGCGGCGAAACCACCGCAATTCTTTCAAGGCGTGAGGCACAGCTTGAAGCCAGAGAAAACTATATAAGCAAGCTGATGCCCGGTGACATAATTCCCGCAAGAGTCACACACTTAGAACAGTTTGGCTGCTTTGTTGACATATGCTGCGGAATAGCTTCGCTTATTCCCATAGACGCAATATCAGTTTCCAGAATATCTCACCCAAAAGACAGATTTTATAACGGTCAGGATATAACGGTAGTTGTTAAAGCTCAGGAGGATGACAGAATTTTTCTCTCTCACAAAGAGCTTTTGGGAACCTGGGACGAAAACGCCAGGTTATTTAAGCCCGGTCAGACAGTCGGAGGAATAGTTCGCTCTATTGAAAGCTATGGTATATTTATTGAGCTTAAACCGAATCTTGCCGGACTCGCTGAAAGCCGTGATAACGTAAGCGTAGGTCAGAAGACATCCGTATACATAAAGTCGATAATCCCTGAGAAAATGAAGGTAAAGCTCATTATAGTGGATGTGTTTGATGATGCCGAGGTAGACAAAACGCTTGATTATTACATAACGTCGGGAAACATCAGCGAGTGGGAATATTCGACAAAGGAATCTTCACGAAAAATTATAACTACATTTTAAAAAGCTGTTACAAACGTAACAGCTTTTTTAACACTCCTTTATGCTTTTACTTTATGATAAATTCATAAAATTATTACAGTTATCCTATTCGCCTTTAATTCTCTTTCTATACTCCAGTGCAGTCTGCTCCTGCTTATTGTCGCCGAACTCGTAATACACCCTGTCTTTCAAACTGTCCGGGAGATACTGCTGGTCTACCCAGTGATTTTCAAAGCTGTGCGGATATAGATAATGCTGTCCCTTTACCTTAACGTCAGCGCCGTCTAAATGCTTGTTCTGAAGCTGTCTGGGAATACTTCCCGAAAGCCCCGCTTTAACATCTGAAATAGCAGAATCAACCGCCATAATGGCACTGTTGGATTTTGGCGCAGTGCAAAGCAATATTATAGCCTCGGCCAAGGGTATTCTCGCCTCAGGAAGCCCGAGCTGCAAGGCGGCGTCAACCGCTGACTTTGCAACGACTATTCCCATAGGATAAGCAAGACCTATATCCTCAGCCGCAACGACCAGAAGCCGCCTGCAAAGCGATGGCAGATCTCCCGCCTCCATAAGTCGGGCTGCGTAGTGAAGCGCTGCGTTTTCATCGCTTCCCCTTATCGACTTTTGAAACGCCGAGAGAATATCGTAATGCTCATCCCCTGCCTTGTCATAGCGCATATTGCTTTTTTGTGTAAGCAGTCTTGCGTTTTCCATTGAAACAAACAGCTTATTTTCTGCCTTATCCGCTGACAAAAAGCAAAGCTCGACCGTGTTAAGAGACTTTCTCACATCTCCGCCGCATCCTTTTGCAATATGCTCGACAACACCCTTATCAAGAGAAAGCTTAACCTTGTTTTCGTCAGCCAGTATCTGAAAAGCTCGCTTGATTGCGGGCACCGTTTCCTCCCATGAAACAGGCTTAAACTCAAAAACAGTGGACCGGCTAATTACCGCTCCGAACACATAGAAGTATGGGTTTTCAGTTGTTGATGCTATTAGCGTTATCTTGCCGTTCTCTATATATTCAAGCAGTGACTGCTGTTGCTTTTTGTTTAAATACTGTATCTCATCTAGGTAAAGAAGTATTCCGTTATAGCCCTCAAAAGTATCGGTAGAGGCAATTATTTCCTTAATGTCGGATACTGAAGCGCTGGTTCCGTTAAGCTTATACATTTTAAGATTTGTATTGTCCGCAATTATCCGCGCAACAGTCGTCTTTCCCGTTCCGGACGGACCGTAAAAGATCATATTAGGAATACTACCGCTTTCTATAATTCTTCGAAGCGGCTTGTCCTTACCTAAAAGATGAGCCTGACCGACAACATCGTCAAGCTCATAAGGCCTTATCCTGTCCGCCAAAGGCTTGTGCATATCGGTTCAGGCTCCTTTCATAAATCAGAATCAATAAATCGGATATTTAGCACATAGTGCAGAAACCTTTTCTTTTATCTCATCAGCCTTGTTTTCAAAGTCAGTAGCCGCAAGATAAATACACTCTGCAATGATATCCATATCCTCTTCCTTTAATCCTCTTGTCGTCACGGCAGGAGTTCCGACTCTGATACCGCTTGTGATAAACGGACTTTGCGGATCATTTGGAATTGCATTTTTATTTGCCGTTATAAAGACCTCATCAAGTTTGTGCTCAAGCTCCTTACCCGTTATGTTAAACGGCTGGAGATCTACAAGTATAAGGTGATTATCCGTTCCTCCTGACACCAGTCTGAAGCCTCTCTTTACTAGCCCCTCGGCAAGAGCCTTGGCATTTAAAACTACCTGATGCTGATATGCCTTGAACTCAGGCTTCAACGCTTCGCCAAAGCACACAGCCTTACCTGCGATAACGTGCTCAAGCGGCCCTCCCTGTGTTCCCGGGAATATAGCCTTGTTTATCTTCTTTGCAAGCTCCTCGTCGTTTGTTAAGATAAGTCCTCCTCTTGGGCCTCTTAAGGTCTTGTGAGTTGTTGTAGTTACAACATCTGCGATACCCACAGGAGAAGGATGCTCACCCGCAGCAACAAGCCCCGCGATATGAGCCATATCCACCATAAAGTATGCGCCGACTTCCTTTGCGATTTCACCTATCCTTGCAAAATCTATGATCCGCGGATACGCGCTTGCTCCGGCAACTATAAGCTTTGGCTTGCACTCCTTAGCCTTTCTTTCTATTTCATCATAGTTAATTCTTTCATCGTCACCAAGCTCATAAGAAACAAAATTAAAGTATTTTCCGGAAATATTTACGGGACTTCCATGAGTCAAGTGTCCGCCGTGAGCAAGACTCATTCCCATAATAGTATCTCCGGGGTTTACCAGCGCAAAGTAAACCGCTGTGTTCGCCTGAGCTCCTGAGTGCGGCTGAACATTTGCATACTTTGCTCCGAAAAGCTTACACGCACGGTCAATAGCAATATTTTCAACTACATCTACGCACTCACAGCCGCCGTAATAACGCTTTGAGGGATAACCCTCAGCATACTTGTTTGTCAAAACACTTCCCATAGCGGCCATAACGGCGCCCGAAACTATATTTTCACTTGCAATAAGCTCAAGATTTCTTCTCTGGCGTGCAAGCTCCTTATCCATAGCCTCTCCGACTTCGGCATCATACTTTTTAACATAACCGATAGTGTCCATCATTTCCATATGATTCGTCCTCCTAAAATAATATATTTTAATTATATAATACTTTGACTGTTTTTTCAAGTGTAAAAACACAAATATTGACAAGCATGGATTTAAGTTTTATAATTATTTTGAGGTGATACATATGGATCAAAAACTTGTAAAAACAGGTGATGAGATCGCAGAGCTTGCATCCTTTGCAAGTGATATATGGCACGAAGCATTTTCAGAACTTCTGACTATTGAACAAATTGAGTATATGCTTGAAAAATTTCTGTCCCCGGTCGCAATTGCCGCTTCAATGAAGGACGGATACGAATATTACTATCTTCGTGACAACGGCAAAAATATCGGATTTACCGCTATATGTCCGAAAAGCGACAACACTCTTTTTCTGTCAAAGTTATATCTGATAAAGGAAGAAAGAGGAAAAGGCTATCTTAAAAAAACCTTTGACTTTTTAAAGGGCTATGCAAAAGAAAAAGGCTTAAACAGTATCTGGCTTACGGTCAACAAGCAAAATCACCGTGCTATTGCGGGTTACAAGAAGATGGGTATGAAAATAATAAGAAGTGAAGTTACTGATATCGGCAGCGGATTCGTGATGGACGATTATGTCTTTTCCCTCGTACTAAAGCACAGCTAGAATGATCTCAAAATACTGTGCTGAATATACGATAATCGGGCTTACTGCCAGTCCGATCGCCTGCCGCCAGTTCAATATGCATTTGGGGGTTATCATGGAATTATAAAGGAAATATGGAACACCAATGCCAAGGCAACAAATCATCTAAAAGTACAGAAAGTCAAAAAGACAACACAAAGCAAAAAAGCGGAGCAGAAAACCTACTCCGCTTTAATTATTTCTCAGTTTTGAGTATGAGTCTGATTGTATACGGAAATTCTTGTTAGCGCACGCTTTAGCTTTATCTGCGCCATGTCAAACTCACTGTCAGATTTTTTGGACGCTTTAATTCTTTCCTCAGCCGCTTTTTTTGCCCTTTCGGCACGTTCAAGGTCTATTTCATCAGACCACTCGGCTGACTCGGGCAAAATAGTAATATCACCGCCTGAAACTATTATTATGCCGTCTGAAACAGCTGCTGTCTTATATACTTTTTCCTCACCGACTCTCACCTTGAGCGGACCGCTTACTATATTCGATACATAGTCAATATGCCCTGCCAGAAATCCGGCGTTACCCTCTGATGTTCTCACAACAATCTGAGTCACCATTCCGTCAAAGAAAGTCTTTTCCGGGGTGATTATTTTAAGCTTATATGAATTCATTTAAGCTTCACCTACTTTAAGCCCTTTGCTTTTTCAACAGCCTCGTCGATGGTTCCGACAAACAGAAATGCCGATTCGGGCAGATCATCGTGCTTGCCCTCAATGATTTCCTTAAATCCTCTTATGGTCTCGCTAATAGGCACGTATTTTCCCTGCATACCTGTAAACTGTTCCGCAACAGAGAAAGGCTGTGACAAAAATCTCTGAACCTTTCTTGCCCTGCTTACGGTAAGTTTATCCTCCTCAGAAAGCTCATCCATACCCATAATTGCAATTATGTCCTGAAGCTCTTTGTATCTCTGCAAGATCGACTGAACGCTTCTTGCGACCTCATAATGCTCCTTGCCGACGATTTCTGGGTCAAGTATTCTCGAGTTTGACTCAAGCGGGTCAACGGCGGGATATATTCCCAAAGAAGCAATATTACGCGAAAGCACCGTCGTAGCGTCAAGGTGCGCAAAGGTCGTGGCAGGTGCCGGGTCCGTAAGGTCATCGGCAGGAACATAAACCGCCTGAACAGACGTTATAGATCCCTTTGATGTTGAGGTTATCCTCTCCTGCAAGGCTCCCATTTCAGTTGCCAGAGTTGGCTGATAACCAACCGCCGAAGGCATTCTTCCCAAAAGCGCAGAAACCTCTGAACCCGCCTGTGTGAAACGGAATATGTTATCTATAAACAACAGAACATCCTGCCCTTCAACATCTCTGAAATACTCAGCCATCGTAAGTCCCGAAAGTCCAACTCTCATTCTTGCTCCGGGCGGCTCGTTCATCTGACCGTAAACAAGAACGGTCTTGTCGATAACCCCCGATTCAATCATTTCGTTGTAAAGGTCGTTACCCTCACGGGTTCTTTCTCCGACTCCTGTAAACACTGAAATGCCGCCGTGTTCTTTAGCGATATTGTTGATAAGCTCCATAATAAGAACCGTCTTACCAACTCCTGCGCCGCCGAAAAGCCCTATCTTTCCGCCCTTTAAGTACGGTGCGATGAGATCGACAACCTTTATTCCCGTCTCCAAAACATCACTTGTAGCCATCTGTTCATCAAAAGAAGGTGCGTCTCTGTGGATCTCCCACTCCTCGTCGGTTTGAGGTGCGGGCTTGTTATCAACAGGCTCCCCCAGCAGGTTGAACATTCTTGAGAGCGTCTGCTTTCCAACTGGCACCTTTATTGGCCCGCCCGTGTCAACAGCGCTCATTCCCCTGACAAGTCCGTCGGTAGAACTCATAGCAATACATCTGACGGTGTCGTCTCCGATATGCTGTGCAACCTCGACAACGATTCTGGTTCCGTTATTGTCGATCTCAATTGCGTTGAGTAGATTTGGAAGACTGTTTGCAGAAAACTTTATGTCAACAACTGCGCCGACTATCTGCACGATACTTCCGGTGTTTTTTTCGCTCATAGGTTTATGTCACCCTTTCTAATCGCTGTTTTTAATAGAGCCTGACACTATCTCAGTAAGCTCCTGAGTTATCTGCGCCTGTCTTGCTCTGTTATATAGCAGAGATAAATTATCAATCATTTCCTGTGCGTTGTCGCTGGCGGATTCCATAGCGGTGCGCCTTGCTGCCTGTTCCGCTGCATAAGAATCGGCCACAGCTCCGAAATAAATTCCAGCAAAGTATTTAGGAAGCAAAAGTTCAAAAACCTCTTCCGGAGATGGATCATATAAAACAGAAGCTGAATACTTTTTGCGGTTAGTATCAGAATCACCGCTGCTATCTTCTTTAGTATCGTTTGTCTCCTCGTCGATGCTCAGCGGCAGTATCCGAACCGATTTAGGCAACTGAGACAGAGTGTTTACAAATGTGGTGTAGCAAAGTTCTATTATGCCAAACTCTCCTCTTGTATACTTCAAAACGAGTTCTTCACTAAGCTCAATGCAATCAAATGCCGTAATAGTCTCTGCAACCTGCTGATATTCTCTGAAGACCGGATAGTTATATCTGTGAAAATACTCGACAGCCTTTTTACCTACCGGCATGACAGATACCTTGTAGCCATCAGACTCTAAGGCCTTTATCTTCTCAACAGCCATTTTAAGAACATTGTGATTAAATCCGCCGGCAAGGCCCCTGTCTCCTGCAATGACAATCATAAGAGCGTGTCTTTCCTTCAGACTTTTTGAAATGCCCTTAAAAGCACTGTCCTTTGAAATTCTTTTTATCGTTTCGTACAAAGTATTAAAGTACGGCTGAGACTGTTCTGCTCTTTCCTTTGCACGCCTAAGCTTAGAAGAAGCTACAAGCTCCATAGCCTTTGTTATCTGCATAGTGCTTTCAACGCTTCTGATGCGACGCTTTACGTCTTTTATGTTGGCTGATGCCACTTAGGAGACACCTCCCTTATGAAAGTGATTCTTTCTTGTATTTCTCAACAAAATCCTCTAAAACTTTAATAAGCTCTTTTTCATTTTCCTCAGTCAGATCCTTGGTTTTAACAATAGACTCCGCGATTTCCGGGTGTGAATAGTGGATATGACTGAACAATGCCGACTGAAAATCTAAAACTGCCGATACCGGAATCTCCTTAAGATAACCGTTTGTAACGGCATATATGATAATGACCTGATCCTCAACACTTAAAGGTGAGCTCTTTCCCTGCTTAAGAACTTCAACTATCCTCTCGCCTTGCTCAAGTCTTTCCTTTGTATCCTTATCAAGATCAGAGCCGAACTGCGCGAACGACTGAAGCTCTCTGTACTGAGAATACATAAGCTTTAAGGAACCTGATACTTTCTTCATCGCCTTTATCTGAGCAGATCCTCCAACACGGGATACTGAAATACCAGGGTTTACCGCCGGTCGGATTCCCGAGAAGAAAAGCTCAGATTCCAAAAATATCTGTCCATCAGTGATCGAGATCACGTTTGTGGGGATGTAAGCGGAAACATCTCCCGCCTGAGTTTCTATAATAGGAAGCGCGGTTATCGAGCCTCCGCCATATTCTTCATTCAAGTTGCAGGCACGCTCTAAAAGTCTTGAGTGCAGGTAGAAAACGTCACCCGGATAAGCCTCACGGCCAGTCGGACGCTGCAAAAGCAAAGACATTGTTCTGTATGCCACTGCGTGCTTTGAAAGATCGTCGTATATTATAAGTACATCCTTGCCCTGAAGCATGAAGTATTCAGCCATTGCGCAGCCGGAATACGGCGCCATATACTGTAAAGGCGCTTTCTCACTTGCAGAAGCAGATACAACGATAGTGTAATTCATTGCTCCCGCACGCTCAAGAGTTTCGACCACGTTTGCAACGGTTGAGTTTTTCTGACCTATCGCAACGTATATACAAATACAGTCCTTATCGCTTTGATTTATAATAGTATCCAGAGCGATCGTGGTTTTACCCGTCTGGCGATCGCCTATTATAAGCTCTCTCTGTCCCCTGCCAATAGGAATCATAGAATCTATTGCCTTAATTCCAGTCTGAAGCGGTCTGTTTACTGATTTTCTGGTAATGATTCCAAACGCCGGTGACTCAATCGGACGTGTCTCAGTCGTAAAGATCTGTCCCTTGCCATCAATAGGCTCTCCCAGAGCGTTTACTACTCTGCCCAGGAGTTCACTGCCGACAGGTACAGATACGATTTTTCCGGTTCTCTTTACCTGACTTCCCTCTTTTATATTGTCGTCATCGCCCAATAAAACAGCACCGACAAACTCCTCCTCAAGGTTCTGAGCCATTCCCATAACTCCGCCCTCAAACTCCAAAAGCTCGCCGGCCATGCATTTTTCAAGTCCGTGAATCTTTGATATACCGTCACCGACAGTAACAACTGTTCCGACATCGTCAAGAGACAGTTCTGCCTTATAATTTTTGATTTTCTCCTTTAAAATACCCGTAATTTCATCAGGACGTAAATTCATAAGTACTTTACCATACCTTTCTAAATTCTATACTACAATAGAATCTATTTGCGCTTTTAGCTTATCAAGCCTGTCCTTAATGCTTCCGCTCAAAACAGTATTATTATAGGAAAGGACTATTCCGCCTAATATGCTTTTATCCGTCTTTTCGTTAAGTTTAATCGTTTTTCCGGAAACCAAACAAAGCTTTTGTGTAAGCTTTTCTCTGAGTCTTTCCGACAACGGTTCTGAAGTTGAAACTGTTACCTCTAAAATGTTCATCTTTTTATTATACAGTTCCTTAAAAGCAGAATATATCTCACAGAATCCGCCGCTTCTTCCCTTAAGCGCAACAACGCTTAAAAAATTATACGTAAGAACACTCAGCCTGTCCTTGAGAGTTTCCTTTATGACCTGTTCCTTTTCCTGCCACTCAACCGTTGGCAGATTAAAAAATTTTACAAGGTCGGGATTCAGTCTGAAAACCTCAGCAAGCGCACCAAGCTCACCAAAGGTTTGTTCAAGGCAGTCCTGTTCACAGGAAAGCTCAAACAATGCCTCTGCATAATTGTTAACATATGAACCGTTCATTACAGCTCACCTACATTGTCAATGAACTCTTCAATGAACTTTTCATTATCGGCAGAAGAAATATTTTTATTCACCACTTTTTCGGCTACGTTGAACACGATGCCTGTGATCTCAGTTTTTATTTCATTTACCGCTCTCTTTTTCTCGGTCTCAATTTCCTCATTAGCACGGCTTATAATACCCTTCGCCTGATTTTTAGCATCACTTATGATCTCGTCGCTGCGGGTATTAGCCTTTGCAGTGGCGGTCTGTAAAATTCTCGCCGACTCTTCCTTTACACCGGCCATTTTTGCGCTGTACTCAGCTTCCAGCTTTTTGGCGCTGCTCTCAGCCTCATGCGCGTTGGCGTAAACGTCCTCGACCTCCTGCCTGCGAGCATCAAGGACTCTGTTTACAGGCTTAAACAGAAAATGCTTTAACGACAAAAATAAAATAAGCGTATTACAAAGTACGGGGATTATTGTTTGATAATCAATAGAGAAAAAAGGAGTTTCAGCTAAAATAATACTTGCCATTTTTACCTCCCGGTTTTAGTGTTTAATGGTTTACTAAGAAATTAAAGCTCACCAATAAAAGGATTTGCAAACATCAAAAGCAGCGCAACAACGAACGCATAAATACCGGTCGACTCAGCGATAGCACATCCGATAAACATCGTTCTTGTGCAGTCACCGGATGCCTCGGGCTGTCTTGCCATAGACTCAATAGCCTTACCTACAGCAAAGCCTTCACCGATTCCGGGGCCTATACCTGCGATCATCGCAAGACCTGCACCTATTGCCGATGCACCCATTACAATTGCTTTTGCCAAAAGTTCCATATCCATAGTTTTATCCTCCAATAAAAAATATCCTTTATTAAACAGAACAACTCTGCCAATACCGCATTAAAGCAAATCAACAAACGGATTTGCAAACATTAAAAGCAATGCCACAATAAGCGAAAAGACACCCATACTCTCACTGATCGCCGCACCTATAAACATTGTCCTCAAACAGTCTCCGGAGCTTTCCGGATATCTCGTGCAGGCGTCAACCGCACTTCCAACAGCATAGCTCACTCCGATTCCGGGACCTATCCCCGCAATCATTGCCGCACCCGCTCCGATCGCGGAGCACGCATAAATCAAACCCTCAGCTGTCATAATATCCTCCTAAAATGTCAAAACTTACCTAATCCTGCGCCACGTTTACCATTGTAAGCGTTGCAAATATATACGCCTGAATACATCCTGCAAACAGGTCAAAATATACGCTTAAAACGGCTGGGATTCCAACCTGAAGCACATTTATCGAAAACGGACCGATTGCAAAGCTTAAGTGAAGCGCCGACGACGCAGCGGCAAGAGCCATATAAATTATTCCCGTTATTACCATTCCTCCGGCTATATTTCCGAAAAGACGGAACGCCATGGATACAGGAGTCGCCACCTCACTTATTATATTGATCGGGGTTATTACCGGAACCGGCTGCGTATAAGACTTGAAATATCCTAAAAAGCCGTTTGCTCTGAATTTTTCATAAGTTATCAAAATAAACGTCATAGCTCCCCATGTAAGGGTAGTATTGACGTCTGCGGTTATCGAACGGAGTCCGATGAGGCTCACAAGGCTTCCCAGAGCGGCATAGCTTATCAGCGTAGCTATATACGGAGCATACCTCATATACTTTGAGCCCATATTCTGTTTTACCAGATTATTTACAGAGCTTACAATATACTCTGCTATTACCTGACGCTTGGTACTGGGCGTCTTCTTAAGATTTCTGGTCAGAAAAATGCACAGAGCAAGTATAAATGCAATAACTATCCAGCCTACAACAACGGTCTCGGTTATTTTCCAGTTGATCCCGGGGATAGTGAATACGATCTTCGGGCCGTGAATATCAAGCGCTGCCGTGCTTATCTGCTGAATCGGCATTGTTCTTCACTCCTTTTTTAAACAGATTGTCAAAAGTCATTGCTATTCTTGGATAAAACTGCGGTATAAGTACACCGAACGGATTGATCCCAACAAACTTATATCCAAAAACGCATATCAAAAACAGCAGAATGTATCTGAGAAAATAGCTTCCGACGATTATTTTTTTCGCATGAAGTCTATTCAACATAACGCCGTAATACATACAGTCAGCCATAAAAAAGTTTGAAGCTATCATGAAAGCGTACCCTACAAGCAGCCCCGCGATCATTTTGACATCAAAGCTGAAGCTTATTAAAGCTGTTATTATATACGTTATAACAAGCAGTACTGACATTTTAAATAAAAGCTTTTTAAGAAACGGTCTGAGCGGATTATCCTTTAATTTTGACATTTTTCACTCTCCCGCAGATATATAAAGGTATTTGCCTATAATTACCACATATTACTTTTAAACTTTACTATATATGATACCATAATTATTAATTATTTTCAAGAAAAAAACTTATTTGTAAAAATACTTTGTAAAAATCGCCCTTATTTTTTATACTGGCAAGCTTTTTTTTGTAATTCTGCACAATTACTGCAATAAATTCTTGACAAAAAACATGAATTGTAGTATAATATTTCAGTAAAATTATGCCGCTGTGGTGGAATAGGCAGACACAAGGGACTTAAAATCCCTCGCTGGCAACAGCGTACCGGTTCAAGTCCGGTTAGCGGCACCAGAAGCTTATCGTCGGAAATGATGCAAAGTCATTGTTTCCGGCGTTTTTGTTTTATTAGCTATATACTAAAAGTTGGTGTAACCATGCAGAGCTACGAAAAAAGATAGAAAAAAGTAGAGCATATTTGGTAAAAATCCGTTAAAATGGAAATGATACAAGCCATTGAACGGAGGAACCAATATGCTCTATACTCATATTATGAAAAAACATCAATATATTAATCTGCCATGTAAACAAAATAACTATAGATATTTCACCTGAACGGTACGGACATTACCTAACAAGTTATTTAAGAAGTTTACACGAAAAGAACGAAGTTATAAAAGATGCGCCAAAACAATGCGTAATAGGTATACTGGCATTATTAATTAATTTTCTTAACCGGGTTACAAACTGTCTCACAGAAGGCTGTAACGACAAAATTAAAGTCCTTAAAAGAAACGCTTACGGTTACAAAAATTTTAAACGCTTCAGAAATCGTATTTTACATATTTTTTCTCACTAACACCACTATAACACACAAGCAGCCACCTGTCGGTAGCTGCTTGCATGTATTTTTTCATTTTTTCTTTTTTTAAACAACTATTGATATTGTGCCGGTTTTATTTAGCGATTAAACGGGAATTTGCCGTTTACAGCATTCGTTCCATTCTTCCATAAGAATGTTAAATATATCATTTAACTTCTGGATTATACTCTCATTTACTGGAATTTTTTTATCAAGGAATTGCATACCTCTTTCTCCCATGAAGTCAACACAATAAAGCAGACAATAGAATACAAACGCTTTGTACTCTATCGTGTTAAGGTGAATTTCATCTAACAGATAATCAATATACTTGGTATCCAAATCCATATTGAGTAATGCAACCTTAGTTAGCGCAACAAAGGTAAGCATATCGCCTAAACCTATCCAATCAATATCTATTACCCCAGATACTTTTCCATTATAAATCAATAAATTTTTTGTGCTGATATCATCCAAATATGGTATTGGCTGAACCGCATCCAAATATTCCTTTATTTCTTGTTGCAATTTTTTTATAATATGTATTTTGTCAGTGTCAAAGTAGTGTTTTCTTTTTATTCTCTCTTCTGCACGATTCAACAGTTCATCAATAAAGCTGTTCCATGTCCACTCCGTATCTGTTGATATATCGATCCTTGATACCCTTTGCTGTATCTTAACGACCTCTTTGGCAATTTGTTTTTTCTCACTGTCATTTAATTCATTGTAGATATTTCCAATATCGTCCCCAGGAATATATGAAAGAATAAAATATGAATAGTCTCTATAGGTTCCTTTCGATAACACAATAGGTATTGGAATTTCGCATACAGATAACTTGCTAAGCCAATAAACGGTGTCTTTATAGGCATCCTCTTCTTTACTGCATCTGAGAATAAACTTTTCAGCAGCAGTGAAGACGGAGAAAACATAGTTAGCAATACCAACGCCGCACCGCTCTATTTGAACGACACTCTTTTTTGTAATGTTTTCAAATATTGTAGTTGCTTCTTTACAATTCATAAGATATTTGTGCTCCACTCTCTATAGTATAGACTAACGAAAAATCCGGAATTAATCGCCGATTTGTTACCTCAACGCAAAGTATTATAGCATACAAATGTGAGAAAATCTACCGCAAGACTGTAATTCGCTTCGTCTCAGCCAACGACACATTCTGAAATATTACATCCTTCATTAAAAGTGTCCGCAAAATCCGTCCGACATAGGAAGGTCGCCACGGACAGTCAAGGTCAATGAAAGTGGTAAGTTTGTGGTCAGGAATTTCATATTTCCTTACCGCTTCCCGATAGCTTAATCCTTCCCACTTCATTGTTTCTATAACCTTTTGCTTAAATTCTCCTGTGTACCTTTTGTTTGGCACTCCTTTTGGGTGCATTTCACTTTTCGGTAATGGGGTTTTTGATAGAATAAGGACTCACAAATTTTTATATGAGTCCTAAATCAGTAATGTTATTGATATAAAATTGATTGATTACAAAAATTCAAAATAGCATTGCTATTTTTATAAATACATATTCCATTAGATTTCAACTACAGATAACTATAAATTATCATGGATTAAATGATAA
>CANRLH010000002.1 GCA_947631455.1 uncultured Clostridia bacterium | reverse complement strand
GAAACCTCTTACTTCCGCAGAATTGTGTGGAAATTCATCAATCGTAAAATGGTTGTCCTTTTGGGTGGGTGATTACTGTCACTGAATCTGCAACAGTCATACTTGACCTGAGCCAGCTTGATGATCTCAGCTTTTACACAATCATAGTCTATCTACTGTGAATCAATCATTTGATCTATCTCGTTCTGCTGAAGGATAACATTAAGACTTGGCTTGTAACTGCTTACCTCTTTGTCTGAATGTATCAGTGTAGGATCAGAGATAACTGTGTTAATAACATTCAGTATTGCATTGATGATCATCTCATCCGTGAGTCGGTATTCAAACTTTGAGCATTCACCGTTTTTGCACTTTCTGTTGTCCGGAATCTTGACAGAGGAGCACATATCCTGTCACTCTCCCGTGGATAAAGATGAGCATATCTATTCCAAGTCATCTCAATTTTAGAGTGTCCTAGCCTTCTCGCAACTTCTTGAATGTTTACTCCTTCATTTGCCGGAAACGAAGCATATGAGTGAATAAAAGTCGTGTATGCGTATTTGATTTACGCCGACACTATCTCTCCGTCGCTTATTTCAATAACCCTGTCACATTGCTCTGCGACCTTCGGGTCGTGCGTGACAATTATAACAGTACGACCGCGTTCGTTAAGATCATGGAAAAGCTCCATTATCTCTGCGGAAGTCTTTGTATCAAGCGCTCCCGTCGGCTCATCGGCAAGTATCATACTGGGATTGTTTACTATCGCTCGAGCTATTGCCACTCTCTGCTTCTGCCCGCCGGACAGCTTGTTGCACGGCTTCTTTGCAAGCTCCCCCATTCCTACGGCTTCAAGCGCTTCTAGTGCTTTTTTCTTTTTGTCCTTTACCTTCTTCTTTGCAAAGTTAAGCGGTATCATCACATTGTCTATCGCCGAAAAATCCTCAACAAGCGCAAAATCCTGCATTACCATTCCGATTTTCTCATTACGTATCTGTGCATACTTTTTTTCGCTGAGCTTCTTCACAAGCGTGTCGTCAATATAATATTCTCCGCCCTCATAGCTGTCGATACAGGCAAGAATATGCAAGAGAGTTGACTTCCCTGCTCCTGATTTGCCTATTACCGCAACCATTTCACCGTCTTTGATTTCTGCCGAAACTCCGTGAAGTGCTTCGAACTCGTTCGCTTTTTTAGGGTTGTAGATTTTTACGATGCCATCAAGTTTAATCATTTTAATTTACTCCTAATTACTCGTTTTCTGTTAAATTCTCTTTCAGAGAACATTTATTCATAAGTATAATGGGCATAATCATTGAACAAGCTATTTGCAGCATAAGCGCAACAATACACGCAAGTATTCCTGAAGCACTCGTTTCAATTACGGTTTCTTCTAAAATACCGAAAACACTTCCGATATTCATTAATATTACTGCAATGGCCACTCCCATTAGGGCTGTTAATATACTGTTTATAAGGCATATGTTCAAGCATTGCGTTCGATCTGAACCGCATACATAAAAAATTGAGTAGGCTTTAAGGCTCCCCTTAACATTAAGTGCTGAAATTGAAACAGTACTAACCACCACCAACATAGCTACGCAAATAAGAAGAGGTATCATCTTAAACAACTGGTTATATACATAACCGATACTTCGTTCCCTAAATGTTTCCATATCTATAGTTGCACTTTGTTTCGTTATATTCGACGTCAGTATTTTACAATCTTCGTCACTTAAATTATCTGAATATGTAATAAGTGCAGTTCCTCTTGGACCGCAAGTGATACCTTTACTCTCGAGTTGACTTTTACTAAAAATAGAAACAAAACTGTAGTTCTCGTCTTTAACAGTTCCGTATAAATTTCGATAATCATCTACCTCTGAAAGTCCTCCGCTTAACCCGAACACAAGTGAATCATCGTTAATTATTCCTATAATTTTAACGGGAAACTTTTCTATAACAGGATTAGAAAAGTCAGTGTCCTCTGGCAAATAGTAAAAATGCTCCATTTCGAATGTGTCACCCACATTATACTCGTTTTTACAGTCGTATACAACGGTATAGATTATATCATCCGATAGGTCTACGTCTGAAAGCCATTTGCCTTCCTTAAGTTTTGGTCGGTAGCTTTCAATCAGACTTTCTTTATATGACAAATTTTTTATATTAGTATACGTTCTATCCGTCGCAAAGTCCTGAAAAAATGCATCTGGTATATAAGAGCACAATATATCGTCTATTCCTTTAAATTCTTCGTTTATTTCTTCTTCCGTAAATAAATCTTTGAAATTGACATATACGTATGCACCATTTTTCTCGATCATGTCTTTAACAGGTGTATACAAAACAAATCTTGACTGTAACGCTGAAACAACAGAAATTAAAATTGCAATTATAATTCCGAGCTGTAAAGCTGTAAATATATTCGTAAAAATACGTCTTTGAAATTCTTTTAAAGCAAGCTTTATCATTTAAGCGCCCTCTTTCCTTAGCATTAAAACAGGTGTTTTTTTGATAAAACGAGTTACCATAATCTCAATAACAACTATCAGAGTTATAATAAACGCCAGAAAGATATACAGATACGCTTCAAACGAATACACCTTCTGAATATGCTCAAATGCGAATGTAAGATTTGGCATAATAAGAAATTGATAAATAAGTGAACATATCACAAATATGATAGTAGAAATGCCGGTAATTTCAGATAAATACATAAGTTTTGCCTTTCGCTTAGTACATCCTACCAAGCAAAAAACAGCGAGAGTTTTGCGCCTTGTGTTAAGTATATACCGAAAAAGAATTGCAAGATTTATAGAACACAAAACAGAAAGAGCAATGGCGATAAGCATTACGGATTTGTAAAATGTAATTTCCGTTACATCGGCTGTTTCAAACTCTGGAAAGTTTACGTCATCGCCGTATACCTTAGTAAAAGCCTCAACTATTTTGCGCCATGTTTGTGTAGTTATCGTCATATCAGCGTTTAAATCAATATATCTAATCGTGATGTCATCGCTTATTGACGCAAAAGGAATATCATAAGTGTTGGTTCCTCCATTATATTCATCTTTTACACCAATTATCGTGTATGTTTTATTACTAATATCAATAGTTTGGTTTAAAGCATCTCTGCCATTGTAAGAGTAAGGAACAACACAAACCAAATCTCCTGCTATTTCCTCTTCTTGAGAGATCATTCTTCCACAAGCCAAAGGAGTAGAGTTTACAAAAGTTTTCGATAATCCATATCCTTTTAGATCAGGTTGATACTCTATGCGCATCATGCTCCAATACCCTCCAATATAATAATCAGCATAAAATCCCGAAAAAGATTCTTTTACATCTTCGCTTAGAATATTTAAGACTTTTTTAAATTCGCCAACTGTAGTATAGCCTGACGCATTATAATTCGTAATATTAAGTTCAGGTATTTCTTCTTTATTTATTACTTTTCCAAAAGTAATCATTCCATATTGATGGTTCTCGGGAATTTCATCAATGTTTGTCTTAATTTGATAATTATTATATACGCCTTGCGAAAATAGAATTACTAAAATAGAAACTACTTCACAAACTAAAAACAGAATGCATATTAGAGGAGTACTTCTAACTGTAGTTTTTATATTTTTAAGTATGTAACTCATAGTTATTTATAATCCTTTACAATTATATCAATATAGAAATTATTCTCGATGCTTGGTTTAGTATATACAGCATGATGATAATAATAACGACTGCTATATATTCTTTTAACTCCATTATACAGACTATAAAGCCCACCTGAATAATAAGCATCGTTGTCATCAAATTCGTCTATAGAATTATCCCTGTAATTCATTCTTGCGACAGACATATTACCATATCTTTGATATGGAGTTTCATGTATTGACATTGATGACTTAGCGCGTAATTCTTTATTTGATTCTGATTTATTAACATAAAAGCGCCAATGTGTTTCATTAGCCTCACCACTCTCAGAGTAATATACACCTTTATTTACTATGTTTGCTGCATTTACACTGTATGAAAGATACATACATGTTGTTAGTATAATAGCAGTTCCTATTGCGACTACCTTTTTAATTAAATTTCTCATAACTTTACTCCTTTTATTGATTATTAAATGTTTATTGTGCCTATTCGTTTTCCTTTAAGCTTTACTCAAGGATTAGCTTTTTAAATATCCTATAGGTGAGATCATTAAACAGAAAAATTATAATATATTACGTCTATAAATGCCATATCATTAAGTCACTCAACTTGCTTTTTGATTTCCATTATAGTTTTGAAATCTTCTTCTGCATCTCTAATAATACAATTAAGAACAATCACAACAAGAATGAGCAGCAACCAAAAGCAGCCAACAATTGCAAATAAGAAAAGCGAACGGTTTGTACTGCTATCAACTAAAGATATGTCGCCTAATATGGAAAACAGGCTGACACCAAGAGCTATTCCCATCAGTATACACAAAACGATCAGAATTTTACAAAGAGATCTGCATCTTTCAAATAATTTCATCTTATATAATCTCCACATATATTAATAATTATAATCCTCATTTGTAACTCACATTTGAATATCGAAATGACTTCTGGACTTGATGATTATCATAATAATTGTACAAATTCGTATAAACATCATAATTGATTCTCACAGCACCAGTTGTCACACTAGAAGAATTGGTTGTTCGTGTAAGATCAACCTGCATAATAATCTTATGCCCTCCCCCAGACATTTCAGTAAATTTATTAAATACATAATCTGAATCGACTTCTAATTTTGCCGCTGAGGTGTAAGTACTATTCAATGAAATTCCATTGCTCCCCAAAGTTACTTCATTTGAAACAGGGGTTTTTATTAATGACAGCCAGCTTAATATTTCACTAGCAGTTTTACCATAAGGGATAGACGAAAATGCTTTTTTCAAAACTTTAGCTGTAATCTTTTGTCCAGTAGTTTTCTGTTTGCCATTTAACGTTTTTGTTTTACCATCAATAAACGATCGAATCATCATAGTTTTATTCCCACAAACGATGCTAATTTTTACATTTCGTGCACCA
The DNA here is from genome assembly GCA_947631455.1 of uncultured Clostridia bacterium. Classification (GTDB taxonomy): domain Bacteria; phylum Bacillota; class Clostridia; order Oscillospirales; family Ruminococcaceae; genus UMGS1601. The sequence continues at coordinate 321,768 of CANRLH010000002.1, read as the reverse complement.
AAACGATTAATACCGTATGTAATGGTTGGCTTGGATGGGCTACCAATCATTTTAGTAGCAGTACTCTCTGACACTTCTAAAGAACCCCACCATGTGCTATTCCCAACATTTGAAACATTAGAACCTCTTATATAGCCATACGGATAAAACTTATATGTTGTCTGATCAACACCATTAGTTACCGTCATTTCATATATCGTTTTTGCACCCCACATGATTGGTTCAGTAGATTTAGATGTTGCTAAAACAGAAACATCAGAATTTTTTGGAGTATAAGGCTTATTGGCAGCAATAGATATATTTTGCTTAATTATCTCATTGGAATCTATATTGTTTTCAATGTTTAAACTGCTAGTCTTATTAATTTCATCACGTGCATTGACAACTTCAGACTTATAACCATCTAAAATATTTACATACCAAAGATAATCTTTATATATATCACAGTGTTCAGAATTTTGAACTGTTATACTTGAAAACTGCTCCGGTAATTCAGTTTCAAATAAATATATATTTTTTTTAGAATCAGATAGATATATTTTAATATGAGGTTTATTGTTTAATGCGTTATTATATAATAAATTGATCTCTTGATTACCCTTATTTATTTCAAAAAACAAAACTTTGTATTTGGAACTATCATCAAATACCGCAACAATATTATTAAGATTACGACTACTATTATATAGTACCCCCGTATTTGTATCTTGATAGTTTTCTAATTTATAATCAAATTTAATAGTATCATCAACTATATTAATAGAATTTATATGTATACTAATATCTTGATAAGAATTTAAGTCGTCCTTTTTTATTCTTTCTGGCACAGGTCGGCCATATAATTTTTTGTAATCCTCAATGCTCATCTTTTCTCCCAAAACTGTTATATTTTCAATACTAATATTTACACTTGATACTGGTGCAAAACCCGTCAAAGAAAATACTATGAATATTATTAGAAGTAAACTTAAAAGCTTAATTCTCTTAATTGATAAATATTCTATGAGTATAGATGTCTTTTTCATACAAAACTCCTTATCGTGCAGGTTTACCTAAATACAGCAAAGCACCTGCTTAACTTTACTGTATTATATTTCAACGATGCTGACACATTTATTCTTTATTGCACCTCCCTTATAAAACTGGCTTTATTCCTGCGGAAGATTTATATCATCCATCGGTATAAACCCATTAGGCAAATCAGATAAATTTATTTCTAGGTAAGGAATAAACACAGGATTATCAGAAGACGCTATAATCTGCATATCCCCATTATATTCTAAAGTTATCCCATATGATTCGGTCATCCATGTTTCGTCAGCGAAACACTTTTTTGCATATTCAGTAATATCAAAGGAAATGTAACCATTTTCTAATTGTGCGCAAAAATAATGGAGTGATGAGAATTCTTTATTTCTGTTTATCCATGTTAGGCCAGTACTCGACCATTGATCTAGGTTTTCCTGCAATATAAATCTATCTATTTCATAATTTTTGCTAATGGGAACAATGTTATAGCTAGTATCTATAACATTGTCAGGATTTAGTTTTAAAAAATAGTCAAGTCTATATCGTATGTATAAAAGTGCTTTGCCAAATTGGTCGCTATTTCCAAGAAACGAAAAACGGGATAAATATTGATTACGAGAAAAGGTTGAATATGCACATGAATCAGGCATATTACTTGTATATAAGACTATAGATTGATTAGTTTTATAAACTTCATTTTCAAATTCATACTTGATTTCGTGTATTCCTTGTTCCATATCTATAATTGCTGGAGTTAGATTAATAGTATATTCTTCATCATTATTCAATGCAATAGGAGAATAAATCAAAGCATCAATGTCGTTGAAATCATTACCTCGCCTAAGAACAATATATCCATTTTTTAGATTTTCTCTTGATCTAGCATAATCATTATTGTAATCAATTATAATCGGGGGAGCCTCAGACATTCCGTTTTCGAAAACAGTTTCCATTTCAATTCCGGCATTTGAAAAATAGAAATATAACGACATATTGTTACTTTTGTAGCAAACTGCTTCAATTAGTTGATTATAAATATTTGTATACTCTACTACTTGTCCAGGCTCAAATTTACTTTCATCGATATCAATGTAAAATCTAAAGCTAAAATCACTATTCTCAATTACAAATCCATCTGATATTTTTTCAGGAAGATAGGCTTTGATAGAATTTGCCTTGTTTTCATATGCAAATCCAATTTTTTCTGATGGGACAATTGAATTATCTATTGGCTGATACATCTCACCGTCAAAATACTGAACTGGAGCCGCAAATATGTACATAGTATATGTACCGTCTGTATTTTGAAAACACATTGTATACGGAGTGTCTAAATCAATAAATTTAGTGTACTTATAATCTTCTACCTCCTCCAAATTACTGTCAGTAACTTGACTGTTTTTGGGCGAAGAGTTTGACGGATTTGTATTGTTGGAACATCCTGTTGTTGAAATCATAACCATAATTGCCGATAATATAGCAAGTATTTTTTTAAACATCTTTTTACACCACCATAAATTTATTTTTGTAATAAATCAAGCCCTGTTTATTCCAATAAGGATGGAGACCTGAATAATACGAAGGTATAACTACTTTTCTAAGCAGAATACTTTTTACAAACAAATCATCATTATTGGTTAGTATCAGCAATATAGACTTGTTGGTCGCATCTTTTCGTGGTATGATTTGCATATATACATAGTCCCCATCATATCTAGCACCTTTATATGTAAATCCGTTATTGTCATATTTAATTTTCATATGTTTATATGTTGACTTAAAAACATTGTTTCTACAATTAACTATATTATGAAGAAAAATTATGTTATGATCATATATGTCATCAGGGACATCGTCACAAGCATAAATCGGATATTCTACATCGATTTCTGGGTTCATACCATTAGATGATGGTCTTGAGAGCTGCTCGGCTGCTTTTAACATATTTTCGCTAGATTTATTATCAATAATAATTCTTGCAGATCCACAATATACATCGAGCATTCCAGTGCCTTTTGTACAATCAGAAAGGTGCACTTCATCAACACAATTCCAACTATTTATCTTTTGAAAGTATAGTTTTGCTCTGGTATAATCCGAGATGTTGAAAACTTCTCCTTCTATATCAATAATAAGAGGTTTCTCATTAATTTTATGAGGTATTGATATAGAAAACATATCGGTATTCTTGCATTGTATCTTTATATTATTTTCTTGTATATCAGCGCATAAGTTCGCATATATATTCTCGTTGCCTATATTTAAAATCTCAACATAAGCTGATTTATTGTGTCTTATACGGCATGTTGTAAAGTCTATTTTAGAAATGGTAGTCTCGTTATGATCTTTAATCATTTGATTTATAATGGCAACATTAGTTAAATGATGGGACAAGCCAACATGTAACATATTGGGCAATACAAATAATGTGTGGTTTTGGCTTTTTTCCCAAATCTCTATACGATCTTTAATTTTACCATAGAGATAATCGCTGGGAGAAATTATTTGATACACCTGACAATTATTTAGATTATTATCCTGATAACTATTGCCAAGACCGGCAAGAGGGAAAATTGCTGCAAACATATCAGGATGATTTTGTGCAATAGACCATACTGCAAATCCACCATTTGAGTAACCCAGAAGATATATTCGAGCTCTTGCAATTGAGTAGTTATCTAAAACCCAATTAATAAGCTCCATTGTTGAAGCTTCTCCAATATAACTACCAGAGGTATATCCCCTGCCGCTTATATCAAAGCACAAACAATCTTCGTCAAGTTTGTTGAAATCCATACGCTGGGTAAAATACCCCTCTTTTGAGGTAGCAAGAGCAAAAATTACAGGTGTTTTACTTTTGCCATTATATGATTTTGGCACATGTGCTTTAATGTTAACATAACTGTTATCTAATTTGGAAAAAACATAGAAATCGTGATTGCCAGGTCTTTGAAAAAAATTGTTTTCTACTTTATTGTTCTCTATATCAAGAATCATACTGTTTAATTCTCTAAGGCTCCAATATAAACGTGCATGCTCATTATATTTATAGGAGTTATTTATTCGCCCGATTTTACCTTGTAGATTATACGAAACCATTTCTGGCTGACTTTTAGACAGATTCTCAGCTTTCCTAGTTATGGTAGCCACTGCATTAGTTAGATCAGAAATATACACTATTTTCTCGGTTGAAAAAACATTACCGCCTGTTGCAGCCCTAAGAATGCACTTCACCATAATGTTTTTGATACCAAATGGTTCGTCTGGAATACGGTATTTATTTATCTCAATAGTTATAATATCATTGAAAGTGCCGTTTATGCGATCAATACAGCTAAAGGTCCAATCATATATTTCTATTTCAAAGGAAGGTTCAAATTTATCACAACTTTGTAGTAGTTTAAAGTTAAAAGACTTCTCGTAAGGTAAATAATCACTATCAGAAAGCCACACTATACAGCTTGTTGGTAATATGCGCAGCTCTGTGTTTTCTAATGCAAACATATCATCGCTTACTTCGTATTGAAAATCTGTAATCATTATATTAAATACGTTTTCCGCATCATTAGTATCTAACTCTGCTATAATAGTATTCAATCCCTCATTCACATCAATCTCAATAATTCTACTTGACCAATAGCATTCATTTGTAAAAACGTAGACACACTTGTCATTTAGCCATACCTTTCCATTGCCGGAAACATTAAATGTAATTACTGCTTTTCTTACCTGGTCACATAAAATATTCGTGTATACATATAATAATTTCTGTTGCTCTCCGATAATACTGTTGAAATATGTAAAGCCCTCCCGATTGAAAACTGAGACTGCTTCAAGATTATCTATTCGTAGATTCTCAACTCTCTTAGAAATATAATCAGGAATTTGCGTTTTAAACAAATCAAATACTCTAGTATTTCTCTCATCTCTATTTAAAACAATATACTCCTTTACTAATAATCTTTCGCCATTAAAAGAATTCATTGTCTCAACACTTTTCATTATCCATTAACTCCCCGAGTGTTTCATATATTTTTTCAACAGTTATAAAATTTCTGTAGACAAGTCTATCCTCTGGTATTTGAACATTAAATAAATCTTCAAGCACAATAATCAGATTTACAAAATTAATGCTGTCTAACCCCAACTCTTCAAGGTTGACATTTAGGTCAAGAGGAAAAAAATTGTCTATATAAAGAACACTGGCTAATGCTGAATATATCTGATTAATAGTTTCATGCTTACTGGTTGCTCTGTTTTGCATAATAAAATCTAGTTGCCTTTCCATTTTGAGCAGGCTGTAATCTCCATTCAGGGTTTATAATATTTTCGATATTTTCTATGTCTGATGGCAACTCAATTTCCATCTCATAATCAACCATGCTACAATAGAAATTGATATCTAAATCCACTTTGACACCATCAGCAAATACATGTCGTGTTCTATCTGTTACAAGATGCCCCTTAAGCTCTACTATTTTGTTGTCAATAGTCATGGTTGAAGGTATAACAGTTACCTCACTTACAGTTTCTAAATTTTTATGAAATCCGTAATAGTTCTTTTTCTTGATCTGTAATTGTATTCCATTCTCTTTTTGGCGAATGCGAATAGTTGTACCCTCAGATTGGAAATCTAAATCTTGAGTATCATAATAATAATTAATTTGGACCCCACGCTTTATAGAAACTACGTCATCTCTTTTTTTCAATCCTTCAGCTATTTCGTCCAAACTCTCTTTAGTGATCGTGTATTTATACTCATGTTCAAGCATTTACATTTCTCTTTCTTACTATCTTACCTGAAGCTGTGTGCTCAAGCTTACTAACGATTTTGATAGAATCAGGATATTGAAAGCTAGGTAGCTTTGCTCTGCATATTTTAAAAACTTCCGCAACAGACAATTCTTTCCCAACTACTTCTAGAATAATCTTTTCGCCGACGTTCTTATCCTTTTTGCCATATGCCATCGCTTCAAAAACTCTGTCATCTGTTTTTATAGCGTTTTCAATATCTTGCGGATAGATGTTCATTCCAGCGCGAATGATCATGTTATCCTAACGGCACTTTATATATAAAAGACCATTTATAATTTCTGCAACATCTCCTGTATGCAGCCAATCATCTTCTATAGTTTTTCGGGATAGTGTGTAGTTCTTATAATATCCCTGCATAACATTTTTACCTTTAACAAGTAATTCACTTTTTTCAATTTTGATCTCCACTGACTCTAGCGGAACACCTACGGATGTAGGAAATTTGTCAAATAAATAATATGGTAAATATGACACTCTTGGACTAGCTTCAGTTAAACCGTAAACATTGAACTTTTTAGTCTCAGGCATAGCCTTTATTATCTCATTAGCAACAATTTCTGTCATGCATTCACCACTTATTGCAATAGTTTTTAAACTACAATCAAGTTTTGACGAGTTAATGTGCTTACTAAGGTAGTAAAAAATTGTTGGAGTTGCACTTGTTACAGTGATTCGTTCATCCTCAATAATTCTATACATTCTCTTAGGATTTAAGGTTTCACAATAAAATAATATTTTCGCACCACGAATCAGACCATACAGAAGTTCAGAAGTCATAACAGCACAATGATATATGGGGCGTGAGATAAGCATGTAGTCGCTGTTATCAATAGGCATATATTTTTCAATATCCATTAAATTTGATAAAAGATTGCTTTCCGAAAGCATTATGCCTTTAGGAACTCCTGTTGTTCCTGAGCTACACATTACCACTGCTGTATCGGCTAAATCTATACAGCAAGAGGGATTTATAGTTCGTATCTCATCATCAGTAATAATCCCATCCGGCTGTATATATTTTAGTATTTTCTCATAATGGTTGATCCCGTATTTTGAAGAAAGCGGAACAGCAGTTTTATTCACAGACAAGCATGCCAGCAACCCTATAGCCGTTTTCAGATCCGATCCGCACAGTAGTGCATACAGATTATTGGTAAGATTTTTACCCATATGCTCAGCTTTATTGAGCAACTCAGAATATGTAAGAGTTTCCCTTCCATCTGATATTGTTTGGTCGGGATATTCACTCATTCTCTTTTTTATATATTCGTATAACATTTTATTTGCTCATTTCAAATATTTTTCGGTTAGTTCATAAACATCTTCTACTGTTTTGATTAAGTCGGGATCAAGATCGCTTTCATTAAATGTAATACTAAAACTGTCTTCCAATTCTGAAATCAGCTCAACCAAACGCAAACTATCTATACCTAGATCATCTGCAAGAAAAAGATCACCGGTTATAGCTCCCTCATAATAGCTTAACTCACTTATAATTGAGTTTATTTTTTCTGTCATTTCACACGCCCTCCACCTTCTTGAAAATTCTTTTGTCAATCTGATTGAGCTTCTGGATCATATCCGCAAATTTATGCTTATCAGATATTTTTCTTATATGTAAGTATTCAGCAAGAGCCATAAGTTTTCCTATTTCTTTTATTTCTTCTGAAACGTCAATGTCTTTGCCATACGCAGTCAAGTATTCACAGAGTCTTTCACGGAGCGTTTTCATAATAACAAGCGCATTCCTAAAAATGGTCAGAAAATTTTTGTCCTCTGACACTGATATTAAAATACTTCCAAATAAATTGTCTTGAAGAAATTGTCTTTGTGCAGAGAGGCTTCTAAGATGATCATCGTTATAGAATTTCTTATATCTAATCTCAAGATAATTACCCATATATATGTTGTGCATTTCGTCCTCAGTCATTTTAATAGCCTTATGAGGTATATCATTTGTGAGAACGTATTTTCCTTCTGTGCGCCTAATATCTACATAATGATCTTCTCTTAAACCTCGAGCAAAGAAAAGTCTTTGCGTGTTAGCTGCTCCCACCATCATTAGAATCTGCGTGTCCTCATCTGTTGACCTAATGTGTTTTTTGAAATCTCCCAACGAGCTGTGATATAAATTAATCTCCAGCAAACCATTTTCTTTTAAAACATCCTGAATACGCTTAATGCCTGAAAAAAACTCAAATGACTCTTGCTGAGCTAAGGTATATATCTTATCAAGAGGCATAAAACAATCATAGTACAGCAATCCTATGTTGTTACACCTTGTTTGGAGAAATTCGATCACATGATTCTCGACACATGAGAACCCTAGCACTTTATTATTCAAAAAATCACTCCATCTATTATTTGCCTTACCATGTCAAAGCTATCATCTATACGGTTTTCGCAATCAACAAGAGTTCCGTTATTTGCTGTGGCAATATTAAAATATACCTTTGCCAATTTCTCTTGTATGTCCTTACTGATAAATCTATTGCGCTCATTTTCACGTTTGCGCACTCTTTCTATAGCAGTTTGAGGGTTTACTCTCAAAAAAAATGCTGCATCAGGTTTTACGATTTGTTCAGAAATTTCATAGATCCATTTTTCATTTTGAAATCCGTACGCCTCAAGATTAGCAAGACTAGAGTAAAAATACCTGTCAGAAATTACAATACATCCATCTTTCATCAAAGGCTCTATAACTTTAGTTGAATGCTGTAGCTTATCAGCAACACAAAGCATTGAAACTGCACGATAATTGATTTTATCGCTATATGGCTGATCTACACTGGCACGGAACAGCGGATTATTACGTATATCCGCAGAAGGTTGTTTTACTATAACACACTTATAGCTTTTTGAAAGTAGATATTTTTCTAGCAAGTTGATCATTGTAGTTTTTCCGCTGCCATCAAGTCCACAGAATGTAATTAATCTGCCCGAATAGACATTATCCTTAAACTTCAACCTCATGCAGATAATCCTTTCGATTATTAAGAAAGCACCATTCATTGAAAGGTATATCATAGGCAAATACTTTCTTTTCAGAAGGATAAATAATCCTATTCATATAACACAGATCAGCAGGAGAAATGTTTGAAATCATGTCAGTAATTGCCTTACCAGATATATTAAAAAGCCTGCAAGTGTTAGTTATAGCATAGAAGCATTCTTTTTCAAAGCCATACTCTACAATCTTTTCTTTCAGTTTACCCAAGAATTCTTCATTGCCAAACTTTTTGAGGAACAGATATATATCAACAAATTTATATAATGTCAGATCTCTTTCTCGTTTCACCCAGTCATAAACTGTAGCCTCTTTGTAAAGATGTAAACATAGATAAATAAAGAAATCCACATGAGACAGTGTCGGTAAACTATGATTATATGTATTTATAAGATTTTTTCTGTTTTTGAGAAATACCGCAACAATATCACTTTCTTGCTTAGCTTTGTAGTCAAGAGAGAAATTTAAGTCCACTTCATAATACTTGAAGGCCGTAAACTCACTTTCCTTAATTAATGGAACTGTTTCTCCGTTATTAAGGCATGATTCAATTATGTCCTTACGAGTGGCAGCTACAAATTCTCCACCTCTGATAAAACCCTGTTCATAGCCATTAGCTTTGAACTTGTCCACGAAGTATGAGATATCTTCTTTGTTGATGAGCAAATCAACATCGTTGGAAGTTCTAGTCCCTTTTGGATAAAGACTTGAAAGATAACTGCCTTTAAGCAAAGCAAAAGGCTTTGTTTCATTATCAAGCATATAACTTAGGGATGACAAAAAGGACATAAATCCATTAGCTGCGATACCTGATGCTATATAACTGCTTTTAAGAGTGTTAACGAATTCTCTGTTAATTCCCTTCAGAAAATCATATTCTTTTAGCTTGACATAAGCGAGTGGCGCTATTCTATTGAACATAAGATGTCCAAGAATATATGGATAGTCAAGTTCAGGAACAATAAGCTCCGCAAGCTTTTCCTTGTTATCGTCACATATTTTACATAGTTCAAGAATTACCGTTTGCTCTTTTTCATACTGATTATTCATAGTTATATATCCTTTCCTTACTTAAGCTTATTTTCTTATCCATTAAAGCAATAATCGATGGCTTATGTGAAATCAGAATAATGGTAATACTTGGGTACTTCTCTGTCAGATTTTCCATTATTCTCTTTTCGTTTTCCTCATCAAGGGCGCTGGTAGCCTCATCAAGAAATAAAATCTTGGGTTCTCTTAATAATGATCGTGCTATCGCAAGACGTTGCTTTTGTCCACCAGATAGCTTTACGCCATTTTCTCCTATAAGTGTATCATAACCATCCGGCAATGAGATAATAAAATCATAAATGCATGCTGTTTTACATGCTTTTTCTATCTGACATTTGCTTGCCGAAGGTGCTGCTATAGCTAGATTATCTTTTATTGAGAGATTAAAGAAATATGAATCCTGCATTACAGAACTGATCTGTCTATACAAACACGGTTTTGAGATGTCTGTGAGCTGCATGTGTGAATATTTAATATTACCTTCATCAGCCTCTAACATTCCGAGTATTAGCTTGAATAGCGTTGTCTTACCGCAGCCACTTTCACCTATAACAGCAACCCTGTCACCGCTATTTATTTCAAACGAGTAATTCTTGATGATCTGATTATCACCATAAGAAAAACTAATGCTTTCTATAGATAGGCTGCCGTCAATATTAACATCTGCATTACCTTCAACAGGCTGCTCCATTTTAAGGACATCAATTATTCTTGAATAAAATGGATTGTTCTTTTTTATATCAATATTCTTTGTTATTATTGCATTTAGAGCATTGAAACAATAGCCATAATACTCAGCAAACATAACTAGTGTTCCAACTGTCAGTTTACCATTGATTATGAATGCAACTCCTAACAGATAAATTAATACTTTGTTCAAATAATTAATTTTAAAGTCATTAAATACCTCACCATATCCCCAATACTTGATCGATTTCATCCCAAGTTTGGCAAAAGTATTTCTATAGCCTGTAAACTTATCTATAAAGCTTTGTTCTGCATTTTGCAGCTTAACTTCTCGCCAAAACTGCAAGCTATCATATGCAAATCCATAATACTCATCACTGACCTGCCGGATCTCGCCGTTCACTTCACTTGACTTTCTGCCAATATAATCATTTATAAACAGAAGAAAAGGGAGAAATGCAGCGCAGATCAATTCCATTATGGGACTGATAATAAGAATTAGAACGGTAGCACCTATAACCATGAAATAGTTATAGTAACGATCCACTATCTGATCTTTAATAAAATTGCCTACTTTATCGGTATCATCGACTACTCTCTGTTTTACATCTCCAACATAAAAGCCTTCCTGTTGCCTAAAATCCATGCTCAACAGATTATGCCACACATCTCTTCTGACATTCATATTAAAAGATTTATTGACCTTGTTTTCATATTTCTGTTTCAAATATGAAAGTAAAGTCTGAATGACAAAAAGTATGAGAAACCCAATTGATACAATCCAAAGCTTGTGAAGCTGTTTGTCAGCCATTATATCATCAAGCAAGAGCTGATACAGTTTTGGAAAAACAAACGTAAGAGGGAAAGCAAGAAAGTTTAAAAGCAACAATATTCTTATCGTTGTTTTTTCTGAGTCTATATAACTGCACAAAGATGCCCTTATTTCTTTCAATTTAAGCATGAACAGCACCTCCAAAAAGAGTGTGATATTCATTGTTATTGCTCATCAATTCCTCATTGGTGCCTACGGCATTTATCTTTCCGTCTTTAAGAACAATAATCTTATCGCAGTTAGCAAGCGATTGATACCTATGAGAAATAGTTATTCCGATTTTTCCATGCATTATTTTATTAATTTCTGAAGCCACTTCTAACTCAGTATCCACATCTAGTGCAGAAGTCGCCTCATCACATATGTACATATCGGCATTGTTAATAAGCATTCTTGCAATCATAATGCGTTGCATTTGTCCGCCTGACAGTCCTATACTACTAATCATAGTATCTACGCCATTCGGTAGTTGATTTATTGTTTTTGCGATTTTAGATTTTTCGAGTGCATTGTTAATTACATCTTCGGATACCTGTTGACCAAATGTAAGATTGTATCTTACTGTATCATTAAACATCCTTACATCTTGTGAAACAATTCCTATCATCTTTCTCAGCTTATAAGTATTTAATTCTTTTATGTTTATATCATTTATAAATATATTTCCGCTTTGTGGTTCATACAACTTTGTTATAAGTGAAATAAGAGTAGTTTTGCCTACGCCGCTAACTCCAACTAGCCCTATGTTTTCTCCTTTGCATATTTTAAATGAAATATTTGAAAGCACAGGATCATTATCATAAGCAAAAGTAACATTATTAAATTCAATTGAATCAATGCTATTAATTTCCTTGCCGTCAGTATCTTCAGTTTCACAAGTCAGTATCTCACAGCATCTCTCTATACTGACTTTTCGCCAATGCCAATCGTTGTATATTGTTAAAATCCACTCGAATTTGTAGTTTAACAGGAACACATACTGTACTGCTGCAAGGAAAACTCCAATAGTAAGATTTCCACTTACAACAAGATATGCACTATAACCGTACAAAGCAATTGAGCATAATGTATTGATTCCTGCCACCGCTTTCTGCACTGACAGAGCTATGATGCTTTGTTTGTTTGAAGTATCAACCACTTTTTCAAGAGGTTTTATTACTTGTTCTTCTGCCCATAGCTGAGCTCCAAAAAGCTTTATTTCCCGAAATCCCGAAAAAAGTTCAAACACTTTTCCTGCCAGTATTCCTATACTATGTCTGTTTTCATGTGTCAGCTTTTCCGTTTTCTTGCTTAACATTTTAGTTATAAGAAAAGGGAGAACTACCGATGTTATTGCTATTATTCCCATGACAATGCTTGTCGTGAAGATTATTATCAGTATAGCAATGCACATAACAGCAGAATTAATGAAATGAAAAACATTTCTCTGTATCACATGGATAAACTGATCACTTTCCCATTCAACACGTGCTACGGCGTCACCGGTATTAATATCGGACAGATATTTTGCCTTTGAACGTAATAAACTTTCGTACATATCTGTTTTAATGTTTACTATATACTTGTTGTTTAAGGTTTGCCATATATATGCATAAAACAGATTAGTTGCTGTGGAAATTAAAAACAAAGTAACATAAACTAAGATAACATTAGCAAGGATAGAGTACTCCTCACCATATATCACCCTGTCTACAAGTCGCGTAAGATTCCATGGCAAGATAAGAGAAATAGCATATAGAATAATTATACAGAGTTCAGAAATAATAAAACTGCCTTTATATTTTCTTGCGTAAATTATTATATATTTTATTTTTTCCATTTCATTATCCAATCAGCAAATCTGGCAAGTTTATTTTGCTTTATGCAACTTGCCATCTGCTATTCTATAAACTCTATCGCACAATGTGTCTATATCTTCAGCTATATGGCTTGTCAACAAAATTGTAACACCGTCTTCATCACGCATTTTGAGGAATAATTCTCTGAAGTATTTAACACTTTCACTATCCAGTCCATTCATTGGCTCGTCCAGAAGAAGAAATTTAGGCTTTTCCATAATAGCTTGTGCAATAGCAAGTTTTTGCTTCATGCCAAGAGAAAACTTTTTGACTTTCTTTTTACCTGCACCTTCAAGACCAACCATTCTCAATACTTCGTTTATTCTTTCATGAGATGCGATCTTATTTATTGTCGCAATCATGTCAAGATTATCATAGGCAGAGAAATTGTTAAGAAATCCTGTGCAATCTAATATAACCCCGATATCTTTTGCAAAACGTCCGTTAGATATGTTTTTGTCCCATACCTTTATTGTGCCTGAATCAAGACTCATAAGTCCAGTTATACACTTAAAGAGAACACTTTTTCCCGAGGCATTCGCACCTACAATACCGCATATCTCTCCTTGCATTACATTAAGATTAACATTTTCAAATACATTCTGATTTTTAAATGATTTATTAGCATTAACTACCTCTACTACGTTTTCCATTTTAACAACTACGCTTTTGATTTGCAAAAGCTCTCCTTTCCATAATAATTCATACAAGTATTATGTTTTTAGATCAAACTATGCGACATCATTTTTATATAAAATAATGCTGTCTTTATTGATAATAAAACATAATGTGCAGGCAAATAAGAGCAGAAGGATCTGCAGTAATAGAGAAATATACGAAGCATCTACATATGAACGCTCAAGCAATACAATGTTTCCGGCAGTAAAAGGGATATCATAATGAAGTTTGATACGAAATATACTGGCACAGGCATAAAGAGCTATCGGTGCAGTAAAAGACGGCTTTATATCTTTTGCGATTAAATATATCATCAGTATGATGATTATCAGCATAAAAGCTTGTGAAGCGATTCGTACAAATATTTCATATAGTGGGAGTTGAGCAGTTTGAAACGGTCGTGATATTTCTTTCTTAAAAAAGCTCATAAACAACCATGTAAATATATAAGATGAGATAAAGAATATTGTATAATAGCAAATAACTGAAATCACTGCCATAAGTATATCTTCTAGGAATACATTCAATAGTTTTTCTTTTTTTAGTAATATGTATATATACTTGGCTTCAATCTTACTGATTATTTTTGATGAATAGTATAATATTATAGGGAGGTTCATCAGTGCCCAGCTTATGAAACGATAATCTATCCTTTCATACCCTGACAGAAAGTATTTAAAAGATACATCTATATCCTGCGAAGGAGCCGTTGAGCAATAAAATTGAAACAGTATGTATAAGAATCCTATGGCAAAGGGAAATACAATAAGCAGTAATAACACTTGAAGAACAGTCTTTATGTTCCTATTCATGTTTCTGACCTCGCTTAGAAATATCACGATGTTTAAATATGAAGTATCCTACAATACAGCATATACATATTATTAACAACCAATATAAAACATTTGCTAGTTTCAAGTGATCGCTTCCTATCAGTTCAGAGCGAAAGTTACCAGCAAAAGTTATATAATATAGCTGTATTAAACGATCACGATATATACTATCAAAAATTAACGAGACAAATATAACAGTTAAATATGATATCAACGCATTAATTGTAATAGAAAACACACACAGCATTATGCTATATATACCAAAGAAATATAGAAAAAGTTTTTCTATGGAAAATACTAGGCCACTAAACAAATCACGCGTTCCTAACCCTATAAATAATCCATTAGTTGAATTAATCACAATTAATTCAATAACTAAAATAAGCGATAGAGAAAAAAGTTCAAATATCTTATAAACAAACCAAGATAGCTTACTATTATATTTAATAATGCAGATTCTCGTATAATCATTTATTTGAAAAACACCTACTGACATGATTATGGCAAGCAATGGGAAGATACAAATCAACATGACTCTATTATTGAATATCATATTAAATAAATCCGATAGCTCAGTTCCTGTAAAACTTGATAAATATATATTTCCTGTCACAGCAATTATAATTAATGCGATTATAGCATTCCTCATAATGACATTTGTGTCATGTTTCAATATATCATCCCTTTCTGTCATTAAAACGATAATGGTTCCCAATTATAAATATAGTAAATGCACCTATGAGAAGAATAAAGTCATATATCAATATGCTTGACAGTTTAGAATACTCCATCATGGCTGTATTAAGCTTATACAATCTATCCGAGGATAAATAATAGCTTACCGGCGCTAAAAATTGGGTTGCCACATAAAAAATAAAAGGCGACAAAAATATAATGTATTTATTATTGATCCAAGATGCTACCGCAAGAGCAATTGAAGAAAACATAGCACCACACAAAAAAGAATTTATAACAAATATAAATCCATATAGGAACGGATAGTTAATTCTAACCTCAGGCAAAAAAGTATTATAGGTAGTAATGTAGTCATTGTCAACGCTTGTTCCGCAGAAAATAATGCAAAATATGTAATATATTAAAATTGGTATCATCAAAGATAATCCTGAACAGATAAAATTAACTATATATTTTGAAACGCTATACTTTGTTTTGCTAGTCTTTAATAGAATTAGCTCTCCATATCCTGAATTAGCATCATTATAATATGATAATGCATATGGAATAGTACATATCAAAGGGAAAACCAATGATATAATCGCTGTCGTATCATCATAAACTCCCATAAGAAAAAAATCTAAAAACTGATATTCGAACGAATAGCTTTCAAACTCGCAAATAAAAATTGTTGCCGTAATTGCAATAATAAGAATAATAAATCTTTTATTTATAATAGTTTTTTTTATTTGACTGAATATATATCTATTCATAAATGGGCACTCCCTATTATCTGTATGTATTAAAATAAAACCATAAACGCAAATTACAGCAAAAGCGTAAAACTTTGCTGTAATTTGTGTTATGACTCATAATTACTTGTAACTACTATAGTCTGGAGTCCAAGTGCCAGTAACTGCGACTATTCCGCCAATATTACTTACCTGATCTACATTCAACTTAGTAGAGTTATGATAAGCCTTGGAAACATCTTTGAATTTCATCTTTATTACCGAATTGAGTTTAGTAGGTACAGATACTTTGTTAGTTAGGTTATTACCATTATTGGCCTTCTCAATCCAAACCTTAAGTTCGATATAATTTGGATCATATTCTGTAAATACAGCGGCACCATAATTAGCCAGGGAACGGATAATAACAAATGTAATAAGAAAAGCTAGTGAGTATATGAAGGCATGTATAATCAAACCCAACAGCATGATCAAAACCATACTTAGAATAGTAGAAACAGTTATCTCTATTCCGTACTTATAAAAATCAAGAACATCCTTTTCATTTTCTATTGCATTCCTGTTGACCATAAACCTTAAAAGGTAATCTGCAACCCATGTCATTTTTGGTTTTCCCTTTCATTTTTAGCTATCTTACAACAGAATTTTTCTGATGTCAAGTGTTTTGACGTGACGTGTAACTTTTTGACGTGAAATACAAATTTATTCCATCAAATAAAAAAGTCCGAGCATTTCAACTCGAACTTGATGTGTTAGATTGTAGTATTATTTTACAGCAAAACATATTGCCTTGTTCGTAAAAATCATATCTTCCATTATATTTATTGGCGATGTCCTTGATAATCTGTGTGCCATAACCGTGTCCGGATTTGTGATGCTTGGTAGTTTTTAGTTCAGGGTTGCTATCCAAGACTGACTGCTCAATAGAATTTTTAATCGTGAATGTGTACATGTCGTTATCAGAGTATATATCTACAGTTATCCATTTTTGCATTCCTATGTTTTTAAGACAAGCGACAATTGCATTATCCAATGTATTGCTTAGCAAATTACACAAGTCAATTTCATCTATTCCATCAAAATCGTTCACGGACAGACAAGATACCTGTATCCCCATAGCCGAAGCAGATGCGAACTTTGAGTTTATAACTGCGTTTACAATTCTATTGTTTGATGAGATATATGTTTCAGTATGTTTTAAGAGCTTGCGGTTTTGGGATACAAGTGTCATAGCTGCATCAATATCACCGTCACTCAGCAGTTTATATGTAGCAGATAGCGTATTATCCAGATCGTGACGGATTTTTCTAATTGACTCGTTTTGTAGGTTAGCGTTTTCCAAATATCTTTTGTGATAATGATCCGTCAGTCTTAGTAAATCTAACTCATGTTGTAGCGAGTTTTTCTTTATCAATGATCCGATAAGATAATAAGTCAGAATATCTAGTGTTAAAAGAATCAGTATAGCTAAATTTATATAAATACGCTGATGATCATCTATGTTGTATATGGCAATCGTATGTAACAATGCAATCATGATTATTGAAACAACTGTTATAGAAATAACGACTTTCCATTCAGATAAGTCAAATTTATCATTGTCAGTTGCAAACAGTTTAAGTATGATTTTAAAGCAGATAAAGTAAAGGGATTGGATAGAAAAAAGTGTTATAGCTCTAATATATCCTTCACCAATTACTAATTCCTCTATACTCATATGATTTATTGAGGAAAAAAAGTTCAGACATATTGTGCTTATTAGAAATCCTGTTAAAAGCGGAATTATTGAAGCTATGATCTTTTTGACTATGTTTCCATTTAGCATCCAAACGGCAAAAACTAAAAGTTCCAGTATGTACAAAACACTCGCAAAGCCCTCGAATACAGTTAAGTAATTCAGCACCGTAATAAGCAGAGCGTGTAGTCCTCCTGATAACAGATAATACAACTTAATATTAGTTGTGGGCTTAGGGGATAAGAATTTCAGAACAAAATATGCACATATAAAGCCTTGATAGATGTTTACGCTAATCTCTATAGCATTCCACATTAAATCGATCATCTTGTCTTCCTTAAATATTCTGTCAACTTGTTATCGACCTTCTCCTTGTAATTCCGGCTCATAGGCAAGTCAAATTTCTGCTTAAATATGACTACCTCTTTCGTAAGGCTTATGTTAAATACATGCGACAGATTGACAAGGTATTTTTTATGTATCCTAACAAAATTATGATCTGCATAGCTTCCCTCTAAATTACTTATACTATCACGAACAATAATTGGCTCTCTGCTATTAACTACATAATATGAAACGTGGTGATTATTACTGGCGATATATATCACATCCCTTAAAAAAACAGCAGTTCTCCCATGTTTCTTATCTTCAAGGACGATTTTAGTTTCCTGCTTAAAATGTTCTAATAACTGATCAATAACAATGCTCAATCTTTCTTTAAGACTATCTTCATCTGTTTTAGTAATGAAATTCAGCGGCCTAAAAAGAAAGCTGTCATATATCAGTTCGGAATGAGCTGTAACAAAAATCAATTGACAATTCTTATCTAACTCTACAAATTCTCTTGCAATATAGAATCCCGATGTTTTCGGCATATCTATATCAAGGAAAATAGCGTCAAAGGGTTTTAGCTTATGATGATAAATCATAACATTTCCTTTGGTGTAATCTGTTATATCAACTTTTATATTCCTATATTTAAATTCCGATAATATTAACTGATGCAGATCTTTCAAGAAGATGCTATTATCATCACAAAGCGCCAAACGCAAAATCAAGACCTTCTTTTATATTTTTACTATACAGAATTATAGTGTGACTATAATTCCTCGACTTTTTTCTGCAAAAAATATATAATTTATATAATTTTCACTAGGATAAAAATATTTGTAGTATAATTGAATTATTATTATATTTGGATGGTGAGTGATATGCCAAAAAACGAAAAGAGTTTTGTTGATATTACACGCATAAACGCAATTACGGCTCTTCTAGCTCAATTAAGAGAAAACAAGGGATTAAAACAAAGGGACATAGCTGATTATCTTCACATGTCAGTCGGCACAATCTCACATTATGAAATGGGGATTACCTTACCTCCAATAGAAGTAGTAATACAACTTGCAGATTTCTACAATGTATCGGCAGATTATATTTTGTGTCGTTGTAAGAATAAAAGTGATTATACAAAATTTATAGATACTAAACTCAACAAGGGTATATCAATAGGAGATGCTGTGGAAATCATGGAAAAAGCTTCTAGAGCAAATAAGGAAACGCTAGCTCAAATATTAAAGTTAATGGCTGTTGATTTAAACAACTTTAATCAAAAGTAAATATTGCATAAAGGTTTAGGCTATCCTAAACCTTTTTTATATTACCATAAAAAACACAGAAGGTCAAGTCTTATAATTATTATGTATTTCACGTCTTTTTGTTGCACGTTACGCCAAAACACTTGAAAATAATCACTTTCAGTAATATAATTAGCATGAAAACAAGTCCTTTTTATAGAGACAGGATGTACAATGTCGATAGAATGTATCAAGATGTAAGGAGGCGGTAGAATGGGATTTGAGGTATGGAAACCGTTGGATGAAATAGGTACAGATAAATATTTGTATCATTATACATCCATGGAAAAGGCGTACAGTATTTTGTATAATAATGAACTGTTGTTTTCGGCTCCAAGTAAAACAAATGACATATTTGAACAAAAGGTCAAAATCGCATTTAAGGATTACGACTATAGTAATTTCTGTGATGTTTTAAATAAAGAAGAACGTATTAGGAATTACCTAAATAGGGTGAGAGAACGTATCAGAATACTATGTTTTTCAATGGATACTAAATTTAAAACAGAAGAAGACAAAAAGCAATATATTGAAATGAGAGATTCTCTTTCAAGTGATATGAAAACAGCAAATGTTATTGGACGCGGATTTGCTCTTCCAAGAATGTGGACACAATATGCAGATAACAGTAAGGGAGTTTGCTTTATTTTAAACAAGTCGGAAGTAATAAAAATAGTACAAAAAAACCTGATAAATTATTATTTTGATAATGTTACATATAGTCCTTTGTATACTCCCTACTTAATAGCTCAAAAAGAACTTGATGATATCGATAAATTGATTGAAAAATACAAAGAGTCTGCAATAAATAAAATGATTTCTGACCAATATCAATTTATGAAATATGACTTACTTTACAAACTATCTGATTGGGAAAATGAATACGAATGCCGACTAATAACTGTAGTAGATGAAGGCAGTGAAATGGCAAGTTTAAAAAAAGTTGGTAAAGCTATTGAAGGTGTTGTAGTTGGAGCTAATGTCGATAAACTGCATACAACATTACTGAAAAACCTCTGCGAGAAAATTGATGTTCGACAAATAAACTATAATGATATTATAACAACGATACAAACAATAGGAGGAATATTATCATGATAAGACCAAATAATGTGAATTATTTAAAGGAATACACCACGGATCAAATTATAAGACTGATATATTTAGATGATAAGTTTTTTAGTCCTAATAAAGAAATCTCAGATAAAATAACTGATATTGCGAATAAGTTGAATTTTGTAATACAAAATCTTAACTTGAAAGTTGCAAGAAATATTCCATATTTTTCAATCGGCATTCTATCAAATATTACTGACCTAACTCGAATAATCTTCCGCAATATCTCCAATATTCAAACAGGGATTGTTATGTTACAAGTAAGTGAACAACTGAATAACTACTTTGCCAATATTTCGCATATCGTCGATTGCTTTAGAGTCTCTGGGGCATTAAAGATGGAGAAGTCAGAATATAATATGAATGCCAAAATATCTTTTGATAGTTTTTTTACAGAGATGATAATAATTGATGTTTTTTTAGATATTGCTTTTTTTAACTCCTATTCTTTTTTAAAAGAGCTTTCGTCAGAAAAAAAGAAAGACTTCAATAAGCTGAAATATGAATACTTTAAAAATAATAAACTTGATTGTGTATTTGTGGATGAATCTAATGGAGAATTGGATTACTACTCATTTGCTTTTTCTTGCCATAATTCAATGATGATTAACAGTAATACGCCACAATATATGATTGATTACGACAAGTATATTAAAATATGGGACGGTTTTATACGAACTTATTTTCCGAATGATGTCCATGTAGAAAAATCAGTTGAGAAACAGATTGAACTCAGAAAAAATGATCATATACCCAACGACTATCATGAAAGGTTTAAAGATAAAAAGCCCGGCGTATATTTTTTAATTAGAACTGATAAAAAAAATATAGCAAGTAAATATAAAAAAGAAGTTTGTTCGCTGTTTGGTATTGACGAATGTGAAGTTGGTAAGCTACAAATTATAAAACAGGAGGACTTTAATAAATATAGACATCTGTTTAAAGGTGAGTATGTCTCATCAAAGAGAAATAGCCTGTATTATGGTGCGCACATATCACCGTTTAAGGTGGTTGTACAGTAATATCTAATAATTACTTACAATTACATATGAACAACAGAAACAGATTCAGTCAGTTCATATCCGAAAAACGAAAACGACGTTCTATGAATTTGCAAGAGTTAGCTAAAACGCTTAACGTCTACTGTTTATGTAAGTCAGTTAGAAAGTGGTACAAGGATTAATCCGAGCATTGAACTGTTAGAGCAAATAACAAGAATTCTAATGCTAAGCACAGATGAAACTGACACATTATTTGATCTATATGCTAAAGCAAATAATACCGTGAGCCCTGATATTGCAGAGTACATTAATCAGCACGATATTGTTATTGAAGCTCTGCGAACAGCAAAGGATAATAAAACCAATGACTATGATTGGCTGAGATTTATAGAACAGCTAAAAAAAATGAGCAATGATTTGCGGTCTAGCCGCAAATTTATTACTTGCTTCTTTAACTGCTCAGTTTAAAATCAGCACGCCGATATTTAAGTACGATGCAAATGCTGTCCAAAGCAAATAAGGGATATTAAGATAAGCGGCAACAGGACGGATTCTGTAAAAAACGCATATCATAACAACTATAAGCAACAGTAACAAAAGAATAATAATGACAGAAAGTCCGACCATTTCAAGTCTGAAAAACACAATGCTCCATAAAAAGTTCACAACAAGCTGGATTGCGTACACAGCAAGCGCAAAATTCTTTTGCCTTACAGTCGCCTTTGAGGTATAGATAAAATATGCCGATATTCCCATAAGCGCATATAGAATTATCCATACAATAGGAAATATCCAGCCCGGCGGAGAAAATGGCGGTCTAACGATTTCCTTGTAAAAAGAGAATGAACCTCCCGCAATGATACCCGATAATACACCAACTAACTCTGTTCCTACGATAAAAATAAGTAGGTCTGTTATTTTTGTTTTTTTCATAACTGCCTCCGTTAAAGTATTGATAACACATTTTATGCCTTTCACTTGAGACTTATGATTGCGCTGCTGTCATTCATCTAGCCTTATGTCTCAAGTATAGAAAATCTGCGTCATTTGTAAATAAAAAAAGCCGGAAACCGCACAAATGCATTGTTTCCGACCGGAATACGCTGGAGCTGCTAACCGGATTTGAACCGGTGACCTCTTCCTTACCAAGGAAGTGCTCTACCTCCTGAGCCATAGCAGCAAACTTACAGTTAAATATTATACACTAAAAACATTTAGTTGTCAACCAAAAACCGCAATTTTTTATTACGCGGTAAATTATTTGTATTATTTTGTATTGACAAGCTTATGCTTATATGCTATTATATAAAATGTCGCCGGAAATTACCGGCAACCTTATCACGAGCGGTGGAGGAATCAGGTCCTTTGAAGCCCGGCAACCTATTTATTATAAGGTGCTAAATCCTGCGGAATTTTCCGAAAGATGAGGTCTCATACTGAAATTTTTCGGCATTTCTCTTTGCGGGAAATGCCGATTTTGCTTGCTTTAGTAAAAAGGAGAATGTAAAAATGTCAAAATATATTTTCACATCAGAGTCAGTGACAGAGGGACATCCCGATAAAATTTGTGACGCGGTGTCAGATGCGGTGCTTGATGAGCTGTTAAGGAGAGACCCATATTCGCGGGTCGCCTGCGAAACGGTTGCAACTACCGGAATGATTATGTGTATGGGTGAGATCTCCACCAAAGCTCAGATAGACATACCGGCAGTTGTTCGAAAAACAGTGGCGGAGATCGGATATACCGATGACAGCTTCGGCTTTAATGCAAATACCTGTGCAGTTTTCACAACAATAGACAAGCAGTCGCCGGATATAGCTATGGGTGTTGACAACGCCTATGAGGGAAGAGACAATGACTTAAACGACATAGGTGCAGGAGATCAGGGAATGATGTTCGGCTACGCCTGTGATGAAACGCCAGAGCTTATGCCTCTTCCGATAAGCCTTGCACACAAGCTTGCAAAGCGTCTTACGCAGGTCAGAAAGACAGACGTCTTGCCGTATCTTCGTCCCGATGGAAAAAGTCAGGTGAGCGTTGAGTATGACGCGTCCGGCAGGCCCGTGCGTGTAGACACAGTAGTCATTTCCGCTCAGCACTCAGAGGATGTGTCTCTTTCAAAAATCAGAGAGGATATTTTAAAGTACGTTATCAAGGATATCATTCCCGATAAGTTCCTTGACAAAAATACAAACTACTTCGTAAACCCGACAGGCAGATTTGTTGTTGGCGGTCCCATGGGTGACTCCGGACTTACCGGACGAAAGATAATAGTTGACACCTACGGCGGAATGGGCCGTCACGGAGGCGGAGCATTTTCCGGAAAAGACCCAACAAAGGTAGACCGCTCTGCTGCATACATGGCAAGATATGTTGCAAAGAATATCGTTGCCGCGTCTCTTGCAAGAAAATGCGAGGTACAGCTTGCTTATGCGATAGGGGTCGCGTCTCCCGTTTCAGTAATGGTCGATATAAACACCTTTGGCACTTCAACAGAAGAAAGCAGCAAAATAGCCAATGCAGTAAGAGAGGTTTTTGACCTTCGCCCATCTGCGATCATAGAAACGCTTGATTTAAGGAAGCCTCAGTACAGACCGCTTGCGGCATACGGGCATATGGGCAGAGAGGATCTTGGCGTTAAGTGGGAACAGACAGATAAGGCGGAAGAATTAAGAGCTGCTTTAAGAAAATAACTTTATTCACTAACGAAAATGTAAAAGAGCACTTCAGGATTTAATAGCCTGAAGTGCTTTTTATTTGGAGCGCAAGATATATACTACTTTCGTCCCTTGATAACAGGTGAAAGAGGCTTATAAATAATAATTGTCACAGCCGAACAGAGTATTCCCTTTATAAGCGTAAACGGCAGATTAAAAATCACCAACGCACCGAACAGACTGTCTACGCCGGGCAAAATCTCCTTATACATTCCAATGATCGCATCCATTCCGCCGAAAGCAACAGCATAAATCGGATATACTATATATAAATTAAGCGGAAAGCTTATTAAAGTGTATGCTAAGGTTGCGGCAAAGCAGCTTAAAACAGCGCCTTTTTTATTCTTCATTCTCAGGTAAATAAGTCCCGCAACAAGTGCGAAAACGGCGCTTGTTACAAAATCAAAGATATCTCCTATACCGTATGTAGTGCTCAATCCCTTAATAATAAGATGCACCAGGTTTTTTATAAGACATACTGAAACGCCTGAAGCCGGACCTAAAGCAAATGCCGCGATCAAAGATATTACGTTTGATAAATCGAGCTTTATGAACGCCGGCATAAGCGGTACGTTAAAATCCAAATAATACACGACTATTGCAATTGCACTTAGCATTGCAATGACAACAAGTCTCCTTGTATTTGACACTTTTACATTTGACATAACAAATCCTCCAATTCAATACTGTTTAACAAATTAAAGTATTCATTGAAAGAAACAGCAAATAAAAACGTCTCCGAGTAAAACTCAGAGACGTAACCTGCATAAAAATGCACCGAACACAATCAGAATAAAACAATATCCAAACTGTGCAATGTTGTTTCTCCCATCCGGACTGTACCGTCGGTTTTGGAATTTCACCAAATCGGCAAGTATTATCGACCTGCTCGTGGACTATAACCACCGGTGTGGACTTTCACCACGCCCTGAAACAAAAATATTAAGTTAGGGTTTAATTACATGACAAGCAGAAAGATACGCTTAGCTGCGCTCCTTAGCTTACGCTCTTTCCATATACTCGCCTGTTCTTGTATCGATCCTGATGCGATCGCCCTCTTCAATAAAGAGCGGAACCTTTATCTCAGCGCCCGTCTCCAAAACAGCAGGCTTAGTAGCATTCGTAGCAGTATCGCCCTTAAATCCCGGATCAGTCTGAGTAACCTCCAGCTCAACAAAGTTCGGAGGCTCAACGCCGAAAACCTTTCCCTTATATGAAAGCACCTTGCATATCATCTGCTCTTTAACGAACTTGAAGTTGTCGTCAAGCTCAGAAGGGCTTATCGGAACCTGCTCGTACGTCTCGGGATCCATAAAGTAGTAAAGATCGCCGTCAGTATAAGAATACTCCATATCCTTTCTCTCAACAAAAGCTGTCGGGAACTTTGCAGACGGATTATATGTTTTTTCAACAACAGAACCGGAAATTACGTTTCTCACCTTCGCTCTTACGAAAGCAGCGCCCTTTCCCGGTTTAACGTGCTGAAACTCAATTATCTGCATTACATTTCCGTCCTCTTCAAAAGTCATACCGTTTCTGAAATCACCGGCAGTTACCATAAGTATATACCTCCAAAAAATTAAATGTCTGTGTAATAATTCATGCCTTTTTAATTTTACTATAAATCAATAAATATTTCAAGTGCTTTTTAAAAAATTATTTGATTATTGTCAAATTTTTATCTGTATTCGTAAAATTATCAAAGCCGGACTCAGTCACCATACCGAAATCCTCAATGCGAATACCGAACTCGTCCTCAAAATAAACTCCCGGTTCTGCGGTTATTACCATACCGCTTTTAAGGCGTGTTTCGTTGTTTTGAGATACGTTTGGAGACTCATGGATTTCAAGACCCACTCCGTGTCCGAACGAGTGACCGAAACGTCCTTCAAACCCTGCGCCATCAATAATATCTCTCGCCGCCTTGTCGATATCAGAGCATTTGACAGAGCTTCTTATCTTATCGATAGCCGCTGATTGCGCAGACAAAACGGTGTTATAAGCAGTCGCTTTTTTATCATCTATCTCGCCGACTGCAAGCGTCCTCGTCATATCGCTGTGATAGCCGTCATAAACCGCACCGAAGTCAAGCAACAAAAGATCGCCCGACTTAAGCTTATACTCGCCAGGCGTTCCATGAGGAACCGAAGTATTTTTCCCGCCAAGCGCAATGGTCTCAAACGATATGTCCTCCGCACCGAAGCAAAACATAAGCCTGTTGAGCTCAAGAGCGATCTCTCTTTCGCTTTTTCCTAAGCTTATGAAATTCAAAAGCTCATTATAAGCTCTCTCAGCGATCCTCTGAGCTTTAATGATTTTTTCCTTTTCGTCCTCACTCTTTACTTCACGAAGCGCGCAGACCGTTTTGCAAAGCCCGCTTTTTTGAACGACTCCGGCCTTAAGATTTTCCTTAAGCGAGAAAAACTCAGAGAGCGTTACAGAGCTTTCATCAACCAACACCCTGCCTGCACCGTGTTTTTTTATTAGCTCATTTATCTGGTGATAAAGCCTGTTTTGCTCAATGACCTCACAGTCGGTCACCTGTTTTTTCGCTTTTTCGTAATATCTGAAATCAATTATCAGGTAAGCCGCCTGCTTAAAAATTATTACCGCTCCGGCGGACGACTTCATCTTTGTAAAGTATCTTCTGTTCACCTCATCGGTAAACAGAGCGCATTCGCCCTCGTTCAGTGACTCCTGAAGCCTTATGATACCGTTCAATTTTTACTCTCCTCATATTCTATTAGCGCGTCAAGCCCCATAAAATAGCTATTCTTTCCGTAGCCCGATATCTGCGCTATGCAGACATCCTTGATAACACTTACCGCCCGAAAGCCCTCGCGCGCATGAATATCGCTTAAGTGGACCTCCACCACGGGAATTTTTATCGCCGCAATCGCATCCCTTATAGCGTAGCTGTAATGAGTATATGCGCCCGCGTTTAAAACGATCCCGTCAAAGTTCTTTCTTGCGTCGTGCAGCTTGTCGATAATGGCGCCCTCGTGGTTGGACTGAAAGATCTCGCATTTTAAAATGCCCTTATGTTTAGCTTGGCTGATGATCTCATTGTTTATACTATCAAAATCGTCGTTTCCGTAAATTCCCGGTTCCCGCTCTCCCAAAAGATTCAGATTGGGTCCATGTATAACAAGTACATTATTCATAAATAGCTCCTGTTTAAAACAAAAATTTTTTTTGCAAATACATCTCTTTTGCCGCCGAAAGTATTGCTTATGTCTCTTAAGTATCGCTAGTCAGTAATGTGTTTTCGCTTAATATGTCAAAATAAATCACAACTGCGTACATACTCACATCAGTCACCGTAAGAAAGATAGCACTTTTTCATCTTCAGTGCGTCCTCAGCCTGAGTTCCGGCGCTCTCACAGATAAAAACAGGTGAAAGATTCTTTTTATAAACAAGCTCCATTAGCGGCTCATAGTCGGGACCGAAGCCCTGTGCGTCATCAAATGTAAGATGCTTTTTCTCGCCGCCCGGAACGGTATACATTATCTTTGAAAAATGGCTGTGAAATATTTTAAGCCGGTCTGCTCCAAGCTTGTTTTCCATTCTGTTTAAAATGTCCTCATACTCTTCCATGCCCTTTATTGCGCCGAAATCTCTTGCATTAAGATGCCCGAAATCAACGCACGGCAAAAAGGTATCGTCGAGACTGCAAAGCTTAAGCACCTCGTCTAAAGTGCCCAGCTGATTCACCTTTCCCATTGTTTCAATGCAAAACACTATATCGTCAAAACCGTTCTCAACAGCCATCTTCCTAGCTCTTAAAATGGTATCCTCTGCAAGTTCAAGTGCCTCCTGCCTTGAGATTTTAGCGCAAGAGCCGGAGTGAATCACTATTCTTTCAGCGCCTATTCTCCTTGCGGCGTCACAGCTTTGAAGTATATAGTTTATGCTGTTGTCGCGCTTATCAGGCTCAACACTTGATAGAGATATAAAGTATGGCGCGTGCAAAGAAAGCGAAATGCCGCACTTTTGGGCGTTTTCAAAAAGCGTCTTGGCAGTTTTATCAGTGATTTTAACGCCCCTGCCGCACTGATATTCGTATGAATCAAGTCCCATCTCCTTTAAAAAAGCAGGAGCGTCGGTAGAAGATTTGTATTTTTGAAAAAAGCTTTCGCTGTTGCCCGCAGGCCCGAACATAGCCGGCATAATTTACTCTCCCCTTTCCTTTTTCTTTCGTCTGAATTCAAGATAGCTTTCAAGGATTATCGTAGCCGCAACAGAATCAACAACAGCCTTGCGCTTTTTACCTCGTACATTGGCCTCATTTAAGATACCATGCGCCGAAACAGTCGTTGAGCGCTCGTCCCACATATTCACTGGGATATCAGTAGCCTGATTCAAAGCGTCGGCAAATTCTTTACAAGCCTGAGCCCTCGGGCCAAAGCTCCCGTTCATATTCAAAGGAAGCCCGACGACTATCTCTTTGACCTCATACTCTGCGGCAATGTGTGCGACCTTAAGTACAAGCGTCTCAAAGTGCCTTTCCTCTATCGTCCCGACCGGCGACGCCAGGAACTCCGTCCTGTCACATACCGCTATTCCGGTTCTCGCATCGCCGTAGTCCACCGCCATTATTTTCATATATTGTCCTCTCCATCAAGATGAATTTTTGACATTACCTCGCCTATTTTCCCTCTGATCGCGAGATCACAGTTTAAATCCATTTGGGTCTGGTCTTTGTTTATAAGCACCAGATACCTTCCGTTAAAATATGTAACCAGTCCTGCCGCCGGATAAACCGCAAGGCTGGTACCGCCGATAATAAGCATATCCGCCTGCATAATTGCGTTTACGGCACCTGATACCGTTTTATCGTCAAGACCCTCCTCATAAAGCACAACATCCGGCTTGACCACGCCGCCGCACCTTTTACATTTCGGCACACCGTCGCTGTTTTTAACAAACTCCATACTGTGCGGCTCTTTGCATATCTCACAGTAATTTCTATAAACAGAGCCGTGCAGCTCAAATACGTTTTTGCTTCCGGCTTTCTGGTGCAGCCCGTCGATGTTCTGGGTTATAACAGCCGATAGTTTACCCGCCTGTTCGAGCTCTGCGAGCTTATAGTGAGCAGCATTAGGCTCAACACCGTCAATAAGCATCTTGTCTTTATAGAATTTGAAAAACTCCTCCGGATGTCTTACAAAAAAAGTGTGTGAGAGCATTGTCTCAGGGGGATAATCGTACTTTTGGTTATATAGTCCGTCGGCGCTTCTGAAATCGGGCACACCGCTTTCGGTAGATACTCCTGCACCGCCGAAAAAAACTATACTCTTTGATTCGTTTATCATTTTATTAAGCCTTTGAATGTCAGTCATAATACCACCCCGTAATATATATTACCACTGTTTTCCTATATTTTCAAGAGAAAATACCAACAAAGCAAAAGAGGAACCGCTCGCTTGCAGTTCCCCGAAAACCTATTCGTTTATCCTCTTGTCAATAAACTCTGTCTTTGTCTTTGAATATACGATCTTCTGCGAATTATAAAGTCCCCTGTAGCCTGAAAGCATATATGACACCGCACAAACCAGCGCGTAAAGCACTATCCCTTTAATGCCGAACAGCTCCACGCTCATAAAAAGTGAAGCAAGCGGACAGTTGGTAACTCCGCAGAAAACGCCGATAAGTCCGACTGATGCCCCGAAAGAATAATTAAGTCCCAGTATCGGAGAAATAAGGTTTCCGAATGCCGAGCCGACAAAAAATGCAGGAACGATCTCTCCGCCCTTAAAGCCGCAGCCCAGAGTCACCGCTGTAAAAAGAAGCTTTAGTAAAAACACCTGCCACTCAGTTTTTTGTGAAAACGCGCGGTTGATAACATCAACACCCGCTCCGTTATAGGTCTGGCTGCCGACAATCAGCGTAAGTATGATAAGAACGACAGATCCTATGATAATTCTTACAAACTTGTTAGGAGCGATTCTTTGGAAAATATGATGAAACGCCTTAAGCGTTATGACAAAAACCTCGGCGATAACGGCGCATAAAGCCGCTAAAACAACCACCTTTAAAATGCTTAAGATGTCGGTGTCCGGTATCCCCGTAACAGAAAAGCCCTCTGAGCCCGCGCCGTAAAAAGAGGTCAGGCTGTGAGCGACAACTGCTGAGAGCACGCTTGGAACAAGCGCAGAATAGTGCATAATCCCGACGCTTGTTACCTCCATAGAAAATACGGCGCTAGTTATCGGAGTCCCGAATATTGATGAAAAGCCCGCACTCATTCCGCACATAGTGATAATGCGCATATCCTTTTCATCAAGCCGCAGAAATCTTCCTACAGAAGCGCCGAAAGAGCCGCCTATCTGAAGTGCCGCGCCCTCGCGTCCGGCAGAACCGCCGAAAAGATGAGTAATAATGGTGCTTGAGAAAATGAGCAGCATAGTTTTAAGCGTCATTTTCTCGTTATTTCTTACAGCAAGCAAAACCAGATTTGTTCCCTTGTCGTGATAAAAACCAAGAGTTTTGTAGCAAAAAACAATAAACAGCCCTGCAAGCGGCAGAAAATAGATCACAAACGTGTGGCTCTGTCTAAAGTCGGTAACAGAGCTAAGCATTATACTAAAGAAAAAGCCCACAACGCTCATGACCGCGCCGATAAACAGGCTTATAATTATCCATTTCAAAAACCGAAGCAAAAGCTTGCTTCGGTAATTAAAAGTTCCCGTAATATGCTGTTTAAGCTTACTTATCATAATTTCCGCTCAGCATTTTAATCTGAGTTTTCGCCTCATTTACAACAGATTTCGGCGCTATAACCTTAGCGTCCTGACCAAAACCGAACAGCCATCCCCAGAAGGTCGGACTCACGTTCACCGTAAGCTTAACGGTATAGCAGCCGTCTTTATAGGGATAAAAATGGACCCCCTTGCCAAACTTGTCAATAATAGCGTTAAAAACATTCGGTGTCACAGAAAGAGTTACCTCCTCCTCTGTTCCGCCGTACATTGAAAAAGTAGCTCTTAAGCTTTTTGCGAACTGGATCTCGTCGCCAGAAAGGCTGTCAATGTCCTCATCCAAAACCTTTACCTCTTTCATTCTGTCAACACGATAGGTTTTGATATTACTTTCCTCATCGTCCGCGCTGTGAGCTATAAAGTAATAGTTGTCATTTTCCCAGACAAGATGCAGCGGTGAGACCGTATAGAAACCGGCGTTGTGTTTAAAGACCTCTTTGCAGCGATCATTATATGTAAAATATTTAAAGCGTAATTTCTTTTTTTCACTCAGCGCTCTGTGAATATAGTTTATGTTATAATAGACGGTTTCATTCGAACTTCTGGGTCTGTTTTCTATGTAAATGCTTCTTTTAAGCCCGTCAGACAAATACTTTGAGGTAAGCTTCTTTATCTTGTCGATAAGCTCGTTTGACTTTTTGATAGTCAAAAATCTGCATGAAGAAACAGCGTCGACCAGGACATAAAGCTCTTCGAGCTCAAAATCTCTTGATGCGATCGAATACGCATTTGAATGGCCGTCTTTCTGACATTCAACATCGACGCCGAAATCCTGAAGAGTAGCAATGTCGTCATAGACGGTTTTTCTTTCAGCCTTCAGGCCCATACTCTCGAGCCTGCTTATTATCTGAGCCACCGTAAGCGAATGGTTCTCATCGGTCTCAGTTTCAAGAAGCTCTTTTAATATCAAGAGCTTTTGCTTTTGCTTTGACATTCCCGCCATAATAAAAAACCCTAACCTTTCATAAAGCATCGCTTTGTTAAGATTAGGCTATGTAAGCTTAAGACAAATAACAAAATCAGCTTCGGCGCTTTTTCAGATCCTTAACATTTGTTATAGTACCGTCCGGATTTAAGATCCTAGTGTTTTCAAGCTGACTTTCAAGGTTTCTTACAAAGCCTTTTCTGTATTCGTCTCTCAATATCTTCTGTTCTTTCTTTTCCGCGTCGCTCAGTTCTCTCTCTTTGCTGAGCCTTGCAAGCTCGGAAATACGGTCAAGCTTCTCTTTTTCCATAACTGACCCCATAAATACAATTAAATTTACAAGACATATGATAAATACGTCAATTTAAGATCCCCTAAAATAGAGGAACAGGAATATTATAGCAGATAAAAAAGGGCTTGTCAATAGTCTTTGTACAAAAAAATTCCCACAACACAAAAAAATTTTTAAAACCACTTGACAATTTTCCAAGATATGGTATCATAATACTTGTAAAGAACATATGTTTTATTACGTAAAAAACACCAAACGGCCAAAAAATTGAAAGGAAAGGAATTTAATTGAAAAATCTGTATTCAGAATACCTGAAAGACGCAAAAAAGCTTGATAATTATATTGAAAAGCTTAAGAAGCAGAGAGCATTTTTAAATGACGTTGACGAGATCAGAAGTATGACCAAAAGAATAGAGGTACTCACTGAGGAGTATTGTGAGCTTATCCGTGACGCAAAATATATAAAGAAATATCTTACAGAGGAAGAGCTTAATGAGATTTCTTTGTCAGGTCTTGGAGATTCGAGCGATGAGAAGAGTATATCTGCCTCTTGATTACATAACAAGCTGCGAAGATGCTTTCAGCAATGACGGTGGGGATAAAAACAAAAACACGCGCCTTGCCGGGGCGTTATATCAGGTAATAAACAACGATTTGACAAAAACCCAAAAAAGCTATATCATTTTATATTATAAATACAAAATGAAGCCTAAGCAGATAGCCGAAAGATACAATGTAAACCCCTCCACGGTATCCCGAACGATCGCCAGAGCGAAGAAAAACATATTCCGTCTGCTGAAATACATCTGAAGATGAGGCTTGGAAGGAGCTTTTATGAACACTCCGATAGTTGATTTTTTACGCAGCTATACAGAAAAAAACGCTGTGCGGCTGCATATGCCCGGTCACAAGGGAAAAATATCCGTGCCCACCGATTACGACATAACCGAAATAGACGGCGCTGATTTTCTGTTCTCTCCAAGCGGGATAATAGCAAAGAGCGAGGAAAACGCGGCCGTACTTTTTGATACAGCTAAAACCCTTTACTCAACAGAGGGCTCCTCACTTTGCATAAAGACGATGGTGGCGCTTTTGAAGAAGGTCGGGATAAATAAACTCCTGTCGGCAAGAAACTCACATATTTCGTTTATAAATGCCTGCGCCCTGCTCGGAACAGAGGTATGCTGGCTTTATCCGAACGGCAAGCTTTCCGATATAAGCGTCGGTGAATATACAGCCGAAGACATTGACAAAGCCTTGGCCGCCACAGGATGTAAAGCGGTATACCTAACAAGCCCCGACTATCTTGGAAACATGCTTGACATCGGGGCGATATCTGCCGTCTGCAAAAAGCACAAGGCATATCTTTTAATAGATAACGCTCACGGAGCGTATCTTAAATTCACAAAAAAAGATAACCACCCTATTACCCTGGGTGCGGATATGTGCTGTGACTCGGCACATAAAACCCTGCCGGTTTTGACAGGCGGTGCGTATCTTCACATATCAAAAGATACCTTACAGAAGTTTTCAGAGCTTTCAAAAAGCGTTATGAGCGTGTTTGCGACCACATCTCCCTCATATCTTATAATGGCGTCGCTTGATTCGGTCAATAATTATTTATCGTGCGGAAAAGAAAGCTTTGTAAAAGCGGAACAAAAGACTGATGCTTTAAAGCGTTATTTGCATTCTCTCGGGTTTGTAGACATTTCAAAAGAGCCTTTTAAAATAACGGTAGATACTGCGCGTTCGGGCATATCGTCTGAGGACTTGGTAAAATGCCTTGAGCAAAACGGAATCAAATCAGAATATGCTGACAAAAGCGCAGTGGTGCTTATGCTTTCGACAATGAACACAGACGAGGATTTCGACAGGATTTTTGCGGCGTTTAAATCAACAGCGCGTTTTTTGGGCAAAGCTAACAGTCGTAAATTTGATTTTACATTAACACCGCTGAAAGCAAAAATGAGCATATCAAAGGCTTTTTTCGCAAATAGTGAGGACATACCGACCGAGAATGCTATCGGAAGAATATGTTCAGATACCAAAACTGTCTGCCCGCCGTGTGTACCGATAATAGTCAGCGGAGAAGTTATTGACGAAAATTCGTTAAAAATTCTAAAAAGGTATGGAATTTTCACCGTAAGTGTGGTAAAATAAATTAGATAGGGTAAACTTCTTTTGATTTCACGCACGAGAGGACTTAATTATGGACTGCTTTAAAATTTACGGCAATGAATATGTTAAGGACAAGCTTTCGTCTATGATCACAAAGGACAGAATGATCCCGTCAATACTTATATACGGTGAAAGCGGACTCGGCAAAAGCGAAATGGCAAAATATATCGCCGCGTCGCTCAACTGCGAAAAGCGCACAGGCTCGCCATGCTCTCAGTGCAGAAGCTGCCGAATGATACTTCACGGCAATCACCCCGACGTAACATATGTTGTGCCGTCCTCAAAGGCAGGTCTTTACAGGGTCAGGGAGGACATACGTCCGATAGTGTCAGACGCCTACATTTCCCCTAACGAATCGGGGCGGAAGATATACATAATAAATGACGCGCAAAAGCTCAACGCTGAATGTCAGAACGCGCTTTTAAAGGTTTTTGAAGAACCGCCGGGAGAATCGGTATTCATTCTCACAGCGGATAACAAACAAAGCGTTTTGGAAACGATACTGTCGCGTGTCTTTTCGTTTGAGATGTCGCGCGTCTCGCCTGAGGATGCTAAAAAAGCCGTAATGAATAACGGCTTTGACAGCCAAAAGGCTCAGGAAGCTCAGTCGGCATTTCCGGGGAACATAGGCAAGCAGCTTGATTTTTTAAGGGGCGAAGACGTTTTCGACTCAGTACAGATCGCGCGCAGCATAACTGACGCTGTCTGTCAGAAAAACGAATACGAGTTGTTAAAAGCATACTCACAGATAACAGACCGTGAAATGGCTCAGAGCGTGATCGACATACTTTTAGAGATATTGTCAAGCGCCGTTGAGATCGCAAGCGGTGCCAAGCCGTGTCTTTGCGCATATAATGAGGGCGCAGGAAAAATTTCAGGAATAGCTCCCGCTTCAAGAATAGTTTCTGTTTGTGAAACTCTTATTGACGCAAAAGAAAAAATACAAAGCTATGCAAATTTAAGCGTTTTGACTGCGGTGCTCGCGGCTGAAACGTCAAAGCTTCAATAAAGCGGAGCGATATGGCGTAAAATTATAATAAATATAAAGGAAACGGTGAAAATAAATGGCTGAAATAATCGGAGTCAGATTTAAAAGTGCAGGAAAGGTTTATTACTTCTCGCCAAACGGATTGGAACTGTCTGTCGGAGACAAGGTGATAGTTGAGACCACTCGCGGAATCGAATGCGGAGAAGTAGTGATCGACAAAAAAGTTATTCCTGATGAGGAGCTTAGCTCTCCGTTAAAGAGCGTTATCAGAGCGGCGACCGCTCAGGACCTCAAGGCAATAGACACAAAGGAGGAAAGAGAGCGCGAAGCTTTTAAGATATGTGAAGAAAAGATCGCAAAGCACGGTCTTAATATGAATCTTATCGATGTTGAGTACACATTTGACAACAGCAAGATATTATTTTACTTTACATCTGACAGCAGAGTAGATTTCAGAGAGCTTGTAAAGGATCTGGCAAGCGTTTTTAAAACGAGAATAGAACTTAGGCAGATAGGCGTTCGTGATGAAGCAAAGCTTTTAGGAGGACTGGGGATCTGCGGAAGGCCGTTTTGCTGCAAGTCGTTTTTGGGCGACTTCCAGCCGGTGTCTATAAAAATGGCAAAAGAGCAGAGTCTTTCGCTCAACCCGACAAAAATAAGCGGCACCTGCGGCAGACTTATGTGTTGCTTGAAGTATGAGCAGGACAGCTATGAGGAACTTTTGAAGGTGACGCCAAAGGTCGGAGCGTTGGTAAAGACTCCTGACGGAAACGGCGTGGTCGAAGATGTAAATCTGCTCACCGGGCGTTTAAGGGTAAAGAACACAGATACTGAGGCTGTGAACACCTATTCAAAGGACGACGTAAAGGTATTAAAGGATTCAAAAATCTCTGTAAACAAGGATGAGATGAATGCGCTTAAGGATCTGGAGGATAAGTAAATGCCCTCAAGTATGGTACATCTTTTGGTAGCACACTCTTTAAAAGATGCGTTTAACATATCTGACATCGGGAAATTTTATCTGGGTTGTGTGGCTCCTGACTCAGTAAACCTTGACGGAAAAGCGTCTAAGGAAGTCAGGTACAAAGCACATTTAAGAGATACCGACTATCAGAAGTGGATAAATAATGTAGCCGTCTATAAGGAAGAGAACAGTGAGCTTCTTTCAGTCTGTTACGATTACTTCTGCGGGTATTTAGTTCATATCCTTACCGATATAGCTTGGGACCTTACGGCACAGCCGCTGCTTTTTAAGAAAATGTCCGACAAGGGTATAGCGGATAATGAGCTCAACACAAAAAAGTGGAATGAGCTGAGCTTTTACGATTCTGTTTCAGCAAAAACAGATGTCTGGAAAAACGAGATAAGACCTATTTTGAAGGACGCCAAAGCAGACTGCTCTCTCACGGTATCTGCCGATGATGCAGATCGCTGCCGTGACCTTATCGTTAGCGAAAACTTTGTCGCTTCGGATAATAAGTCATTCGGACTTGTAACCGACGATATGGTTACAGAAGCCGCAAAAAAGGTTCTTGAGCTTTCAAAAAAAATAAAGCTCTTATGATAATAAGTGCTGAAAACAAAAAGACTGGAACAGTGCCAGTCTTTTTTATTACCACAGCTTTAACTCAAACGCATTAAACAAAAACACCAGTACAGCAATCAGAAAAATTGCCGCAAATATACAGCCCACCGTTATCTTTATAAGCTTAGTGTCAGTCATACTATCCTTCTTTTTATTTTTGGACTTAGGTTTTAAATTACCTTTTTGATTGTTTCCCGCCTGACGGCTTCTTACCGAGGTCGCCGGTTTAGGCTGAGCTTTTGCGAGCGGCTTCCAGCTCTCGTTTTTGCTTGCCCTTGCTAAAACTATAGGCTCGCCCTTCTTTGCCGAAGCGGTTCTTTGCGGCGTTTGTCTTTGTGCCGGTTTGTTCGAAGGCTTTTTAGCGGTCGGCACAGATCTTCTCGCCGAAGTGTTTTTCCCTGCCGAAGTTTTCGCCGCAGGTTTTTTTGTATTATTTACAGGCATATCCTACACCCCTCAAATTTGCTCTAAGAATATTTTACTCCCCCAAAAACGATATGTCAAGAAAAACTGCCTTGCGCGTTTAAGCAAAGCAGTTTTGCATTTATCTTTTGATTATGTCGCTTCTCTTTGGTCCGTTTGAAACATAGGTTATCGGATATCCGATGTGACTTTCGCAAAACTCTATGTATTTGCGGCAGTTTTCCGGAAGCTCCTCATACTTCTTGATACCTCTTATATCGCACATCCAGCCGTCTAGTATCTCATAAACGGGCTTTGCCCTTTCAAGCTTTACGGTAGTCGGGAAATCGGTCGTTACCTCACCGTCGATCTCATATCCTACGCACACGGGGATTTTTTCAAGGTATCCCAAAACATCAAGCACCGTAAAAGCAACATCGGTAGTGCCCTGAAGTCTGCATCCGTACTTTGACGCCACACAGTCGAACCAGCCCATTCTTCTGGGTCTTCCTGTGGTTGCGCCATACTCTCCCCCATCGCCGCCGCGGCGTCTTAGCTCATCCGCTTCCTCGCCGAAGATCTCAGAAACAAACGCTCCGGCGCCGACCGCAGATGAATAAGCCTTGCAGACAGTGATCACCTTTTTGATCTCGTACGGTGGTATTCCGGCACCGATCGCTCCATATGCTGCGAGAGTTGAGGACGAGGTCACCATAGGATAAATTCCGTGATCCGGATCCTTAAGCGTTCCAAGCTGTCCCTCAAGCAGAATATCCTTACCCTCTTTTATTGCATTGTCAAGGTACAAAGACACATCGCAAACATAAGGCTCGACCATTTTTCTGTATTCTCTTAAAGTTTCCATAAGAGCGCTGATGTCAAGCTCCGGCTTGTTGTAAAGGTGCTTTAAAATGACATTTTTCTGTGGAGCTATTCTTTCAAGGTGTGCTTTTAAAGATTCCTCGTCAAAAAGCTCCTGGACCTGAAAGCCTATCTTTGCGTATTTATCCGAATAAAACGGCGCTATTCCCGATTTAGTCGAACCGAATGAAGATTTTCCGAGTCTTTCCTCCTCATACTCGTCGAATGCGATATGATAAGGCATAACCATCTGACAGCGGTCGGAAATCAAAATCTTCGGCTGCGGCACACCCCTGCCAACGACCTCTTTA
The DNA here is from genome assembly GCA_947631455.1 of uncultured Clostridia bacterium. Lineage (GTDB taxonomy): Bacteria > Bacillota > Clostridia > Oscillospirales > Ruminococcaceae > UMGS1601. The sequence goes on along the minus strand of CANRLH010000002.1, from coordinate 283,064 downwards.
AGCTCGTTAAAGAAAACGGGGATATTGAGCGCGACTCCGTTGCCGATAATGTTTACGGTATTTGAGTTGAACACTCCACTCGGCAGCGTATGAAGTGCAAATTTTCCGTAATCGTTCACGATAGTGTGACCGGCATTCGCACCGCCCTGAAATCTTATTACAACGTCGGCGTCGCAGGCCAGCATATCCGTCATCTTGCCCTTGCCCTCGTCGCCCCAGTTAGCGCCTACAATAGCTTTGACCATTATTTATTCCTCCATGTTTAAAGTGTGAAAAAAATCACATAGTAAAGTATATCATAAAAAAACTGCATTGTAAAGGAATAAATTACATTTTCGTCAGAAATAGTTTGACTTTTTTACACTCGTTTGATAAACTGGAATAGTAATCAAACCCAAACGAAAGGAAACGTTATGATAAAAATATTTATGCTTTTTACCGGCGGCACCATATCCTCTGCGGTTAGCTTAGGAAGCATTTCCCCTGCTTCTCATCAGGTAGGAACCGACAGCCGCATAGTAAATGCGTTTGTGAGCACATATCCAGAATACGAGGGTAAAATGTCGTTTGAATGCGAATACGCGTTTAACATGCTGAGTGAAAATATGACCTTTAGCGACTGGGATAAGATCGTGGGCATCTTAAAAGGCAAAGCGCTTTCGCGTTATGACGCGGTTTTTATCGCCCACGGAAGCGATACTCTGGCATACTTTGCAAATATGCTGTCAGTAGTTTTGGGGAGAATAAGCGTGCCGATATTCGTTATATCTTCTGACAAGGTCCTCGGTGACAAATCAGCAAACGGTCTTATAAATATGAAAACCGCGGCAGATGCGGCCCTGAGCAAAAAACATACGGGCGTATTCGTTCCATATAAAAATCCGGGCAGCAGCGCCGTATTGCACAAGGGTTATCAGATAACGCAGTCACAGATTCTCGGCAGCGATTTTAACTCTATCCCATCAAAGCCCATAATCCTGAAAGAGTACACAGGCTTTACTAAAAAAGTGATCGTCTTAAAAAGCTATGTCGGTGCGGATTACAGCTTTGTCGATTTAAGCTCCGCCGACTGTGTACTTATTGAGCTCTATCACGGAGGAACTTCCGATTATAAGTGCGTGAAAAAGCTGTGTGAAAGGGCAGCAGAAAACGGCAAAACCGTTTATGCCGCCTCGCTCAAAAGCGGCAATGACATTTACGAAACCACAAAGCAGCTTCGTGATACAGGCGTCAGGTTTTTATATGACCTTACTCTTGAAACAGCATACGCAGCACTTTCATTAGGAATGGAGCTTTAACTTAAAAAACAACTAAACGGCGCAATTTTTAATGCGCCGTTTTACATTCCTGCCAAAAACTAAGCTTATAGCACAGTGAGTTTTTTCTGTTAAGCTATTGCTTATCAGACAGAATATCATTTATAAACTGTTGAGCGGTTCTGCCGGAAATGCCGCCGTGGCTTATCTCCCATCTGTCGGCAGCCTTGACAAGCTCATCAGCGTCTATGTCAATGCCGTTTCTTTTCGCCAATGATATAACAATATCGTGATACTCCGCTCTTGAGGGCTTTGAATAGTTTATCTTAACGCCAAAGCGGTTTACTAACGAGAGCTTTTCTTCAACGGTGTCTGAGCGATGAATTCCTCCGCTGTGCTCCATATCGTTTCGGTCGTTCCATGTTTCCTTGATGAGGTGTCTTCTGTTTGAGGTTGCGTAAATGAGAATGTTGTCTGGTCTTGTCTCAACTCCTCCCTCTATTACAGCCTTTAAGAATTTATATTCCGTTTCATATTCCTCAAAAGAGAGGTCGTCCATATAAATTATAAATCTATAGTTTCGTTTTTTCACTGCGGCAATAACGCTTGACAGATCCTTAAACTGGTGCTTGTAAATTTCAATCATTCTAAGGCCCATCGGATAAAACTCGTTGACAATGGCCTTTATGCTGGTCGATTTTCCCGTACCGCTGTCGCCATAAAGCAGCACATTGTTTGCACTTCTGCCTTCAGCAAAGGCAAGCGTGTTCTTAACAAGCATTTCCTTCTGATACTCATACCCCACAAGGTCATCAAGCACGACCTGCTCCATGTTGTTTATAGGCAAAAACTCAATTTCATCGGCGCGGCTCTTTATCCTGAACGCCTTGTTGAGTCCGAACATTCCAACGCCATAAGCCTTGTAAAAGTCAGTCAATTTAACAAAAAATTCTCTGCCGTTTGCAGTTTTAGAAAGGCTTTCACTTAATGACAAAACCTTTTCGCTGACGCTTTTGTTATACATAAGCTCTTTTTTTACAATAGCTTTGTAGTTTGTGATTTTAAAGAAGCAGTCAATTTTAAGCGACTTTTCAAACTGTGAGAAGTCATAGTCAAAAAGCTCTTTGAACGCGGAACAGTCGCTTATTGCAAAGTCGTTCACGCTGCCGTCCTTAGCGCCGGTTTTTTCACAGGTAATGCTAAAAGGATTTTCATTTGTGATCAGCAAAAAAGTAAGATAGTTCTGCCAAAGGTTTTTGTCAAATCCGAAGTCGGTAGCGATCTTTAAAATACGTCTTATCTGAGCATATGTGCGGGTGATAAGCGAGTCCTTACATGCCGTGCCATCCTCGTAGTCCTTAAATATCTTTGAAAGCTCTGCTAAAACCGAGCCCTCATCAGGCGCGTATATTAAAAGCTTTGAAATAATGTGGTTCATATATCAGTCATCTCCGAATGAAGTTTCTTTAATTTTATCACAAACACGGCAATATTGCAACCGCTATAAACTCATACATCAAAAAGCAAGATGCCCTGTCTGCCGTTTAACACAAGACATCTTGCCTAAGCTTTTATATTTTTTGGCTTCTACTCGGTTCTAAGCGCCACAACAGGATCCTTTTTAGCCGCGCTTCTTGACGGTATTATTCCGGCAACGAGTGTCAGCAGAATACTTATCACTATAAGAATTATCGCCGCAGGAACAGGCAGCATAGCGCTCAGGCTGTTTATATCCGTAAGCTTATGCAGAACAATGTTTATAGGGATACACAAAAGATAGGTTATCAGCACTCCCAAAGCGCCTGAAGTAAAGCCGATGATAACTGTTTCGGCGTTAAACATACCCGATATGTTTTTCTTTGAAGCGCCTATTGCGCGCAGGATTCCTATTTCCTTTGTTCTCTCCTGAACGGATATCAGCGTAATAACGCCTATCATGATAGAAGAAACTATCAAAGACACCGCAACGAATGCTATTAAAACGTAGGTAATAGCGTTAATGATAGACGTAATCGAAGACATCATCAGTCCGATATAGTCGGTGTATTTTATCTGAGAAACCTCATCGACATCCTTGTTATATTCAGAAATAGCGGCTTCGATCGTGTCCTTGTCCTCAAATGAAGCCGAATACAGATTTATGGCTGAAGGAGAGTCTATATCGATGACACCGAGCTTTCTGAGATTATCCTCATAGGTAGAGTCAGAAAACTCCATAATGCTGTCATAATACACAGCCGCCTGTTCCTTTGAATATCCGTCAAGCGCAGTGTCAAGAGACTTGGCAAGCTCGCTGGGGCTTTGAGCGGAAAGCTGATCGCTTATCTGTTTAGCGTACTGGCTTTTCACCTGCTGTGACACCATCTGCATATAAATCCCCTGAAGCTCATCGTCCTGCATTTTGCTGATATAGCTTTTAACATCGTTCTCGCTCATACTCATCTGAGATGTAAGCGCCTGTGTCATAGCCTCCTCTATCTTTTCTCTGGTCATGTCAGTCATAGCCTGAGCGACCATTTCGTTCACCTGCTCGTCGGTCGGGATCCCCATTATCTTGATATAAGCCTCAGCCTTTGAGCTTTCGTCAAGAGATGACAGATACGCTTTAAGCTCTGTTAGCTTTTGGTCGTCGGTAAGCTCGCCCGTGTTTTCCTTAAAAGGTTTTCCGGTAAAGATATCCGTGTCAGTGTTCTCAAGCTGTGCCTTTACCGCAGGCAGATCCTTGGAATTTTTGATAATATGCTCGGTAAGCGCGCTTGTATATGCTATCGCGCAGTTAAGCATACCCTGCTCGGTATCTTCATTGGGTTTAACGATTCCCGTGACCTTCAGGTCGATCCCGTTGTCATAGATATACTTAAGCCCCGCGTCTGTAAGGCTTAAATCGCTGAATGTTCCGGTTGCCTCGTCATAGGTATACCTGTTGGCGTTCAGAGCCACTCTGTAAGTCAAATCGCAGATTTCATCATAAGACCAGCTTTTTGAGTCCGCGTCGATCTCTCCTCCGGTCATAGCCGCGTTCATAATAGCGTCTATTTCCTCCTCTTTTTCAAGACCCAGAGCATAAAGCGTCAGATCGTCAAGCTCGTTATTTTCGTCCAGCACCAAAACTATCTCGTCATAGCTGTTCGGCCACGATCCGTAAACCACATCGTACTGCTTTTCAATGATTGGGCTGATGATTTTTCCGTTATCCCCTGGAAGCATCTCCTGCCACATTCTGTTAGAAGACGAAGTCATAGGCGACATTGATGTCATCATAGACACAACACCGCTGGTAGAAGAGCTTTGGCTCATCTGAGTAACAGACGACATATCTATTCCCATATACTCGTTGATAAAGCCCTGAATAAGCTCCTGTGTATCGCTTTTGATCACGGTGCCGTCGAGATTTTTGGTATACACGTTCATATCAAGGTCATACGAATACTGAACTCCGCTTATAGCCGTATCAAGTCCCAGCTTGCCGTCGGTCTTTTCCCTTTCCTCCTCGATAAACTTCTTGAAGGACTTAAGGTCATTCTCCTCCGCCTCAAGGTTGTTAAGAGAGTTTACCATATCGTAAATCATAGCCTTTTTGTAAACGGCGTCGTTTTGATGTTTTTGCTCTGACTTGCTAAGATTCATAAACGTCTGCATCACAGATGAAAGGTTTATATTCTGATCTTCAATAGTCAGCGGATACGAAGAAAGCGTATCCTCCTGCAAGGTGTCTATATACGAAGTCGTACCCTGAGAAACCGCGAGTATCAGGGCAATTCCGATAATGCCTATACTTCCTGCAAAAGATGTCAGAGCCGTTCTTCCCTTTTTGGTAAACAGGTTTTTTAATGAAAGCCCGAACGAGGTCGCAAACGACATGGAAGGCTTTTTGGTTTTTTTATTTATTTCGCTTTTTTGTAAATCCTTTTGCCTTTCGGCTTCACTCTCCTCATCTGAAATGGGTGCTGAATCTCCGGTTATCACACCGTCCAGCATATTGATAATTCTTGTTGAATATTTGTTGGCGAGATCCGGATTGTGGGTAACCATTATTACAAGTCTGTCCTTGGCTATCTCCTTGAGAATATCCATTACCTGAACGCTCGTTTCGGTATCAAGCGCACCTGTCGGCTCGTCGGCCAAAACTATCTCGGGATTATTAACTATTGCCCTTGCGATGGCGACGCGCTGCATCTGACCGCCGGACATCTCGCTGGGCTTTTTATTTAACTGCGTACTAAGCCCCACCATCTCAAGGGCTTCTTTTGCGCGTTTTTTACGCTCAGTCTTTGAAACGCCGGAAAGAGTAAGCGCCAGTTCAACATTTTGCAATACCGTCTGATGAGGTATGAGGTTATAGCTTTGAAATACAAAGCCTATCGAATGGTTCCTATAAGTATCCCAGTCCCTGTCCTTAAAATCCTTTGTAGACTTTCCGTTTATTATGAGATCGCCCTTAGTGTACTGATCCAGCCCGCCTATGATATTAAGCATAGTTGTTTTGCCGCAACCTGACGGACCTAAAACTGAGACAAATTCGCTTTCCCTGAATTTAAGGTCGATCCCTTTAAGGGCGTGAACAGTGTCGACCCCCGTGGGATAGTCCTTGAAAATGCCTTTAAGCTCCAGCATAAAAATCATCCTTTCAAATACTAAAAAGTGGGCCGTTGCCCTTAAATAATCTATTTCCTTTCAAACCCCGCAGTCTCCTTATTAAAAGGGGGGCGGCAATGAATTCGCCGTGGGATTTCAAAACTTCTTTTATGTAAGCGTAAGATGTAATTACCCTTTGCAAAGCCGTTAATACGTACACAGAAAATTTTATCATTATTGCCAATGTCTGTCAAGCGTTAAAAGGGCAAAATAAAATGAAAATTTGGTGAAAAAAGACAAAGCGAAGATAGAAAAAACTTCGCTTTGTCACAGTAAAGATAAGTCAGCAGATAATTGTTTCAGTCGTTATAAAGCATATTATGCAATATCGCCCGAATAGCTGTCGTAATAGGTATAAAGCTTAGTAAACACGCCTCTCTTGTCGGCGGTTATCTCTATTTTGTGAATATCCCTGGCTTTGATTTCGTCAGAGTCCGGTGAGATCACGGTCATTTTGTCAAAAAGGTCCTCGCCGCCATAGCCATAAACCTTTACAGCCTTATATCTGGCGGCACGGTTTGAATAGAATATCCGCTTTTTCAAAGCCGTCTGCGGCTCAGCGAGCCATTGCTCGTCAATGTTTATTTTATTCTGTCTGACAATATTTCTGTCTATGGCGTAAGCATTTTCAAGCTCATAAGTGCTGTAATTTCCGTCATAGTCCTTCATATTTATCTGAGAAATAAGGTTTGAAAGATTAACTCCGCTGATAAGCTCCGTAACACTGCTTGAATATTCAAAGCTTACAGGCTCTGCAAAAGGACTTGCCATAACAGTGTTTGAGCCGCGAATGTACGGATAGTTGTTATAAGCCTTAATCGTATAGGCTACTATTGCGTCCCACAGCGTGTCCTTGTCAAGAATGTAAACGTAGTTCACCGTTTTGGTATCTTGCTCGCATGAAATGTGCGGAAGAGAAATGTTGTTTGCGGTGATGATGTCGTTTAAATTCACGTTGCTGTTTATTCTCGGAACAGGCTGGTTAACGCCGAGCGCCGCAGTATACCCTCTTGAGTACAGGCTTATGTGATAAAGTCCGTCGGAAGTTTTTCGCGACTCCATTCTGTCTGCTACGCCCTGATGTATCACCTTATTATCAATAGATACCCTGATCTCGCAGAGATTCGGAACAGAGGTTTCGCTTATAATATTGAGTCTTACGGCGGAATATGGCGTATAGCGTTCCTTGACGAAGCTCATAGAGATCGTATTGTAGCTGCCGAAAAATTTTCCGTTATCGGCCTCATAAAAATAAACCAGAATACTGTTATTCATCGCTCATATAAAGCTCCACAGAGACCTCTGCAAGCTTTTCACCCTCTTTCAGTTTAATTGAGTAGCTGTATATCTCGGCATTTTGGTACTGGACATAGTTAATAATTACGGTAGTCTTTGACTTCAGGCCGTTTTCAAGGCAGCTTTGCAGTGCGATATAGTCATTGCAAATTGCCTTGCCTTTAAGTAAAATAATCCGCCTTTTGATTCCCTGCTTTTCGAATATGACCCCGTTAGCAGCCGTCTGTATCTGTGCAACCGATACATCTCTTTTAATTACCATCTCGTCACAGATAAGCTTTATTCCCAAAACAGACGCCTGAATGCTGTATTTTTTCATATCCATATTCTATTCCTCCTGCAAGAATGATACCGTTATTATCATATCCCTGACAAGCTTTTGTTCAGCCGCGTCAAATCTTATGTCTTTCAATGTGATATTCTTCGCGTTTACTTGGTCAAAGCTTTCGATAACCTTGACAACCGTATCACTGGTCTCGTAAATTTCCTCAATACTTGTGTTTTTGTTAAAATACAGAGAAGTTAAAACCTCAACCTCATACTCTGTTACCATATCTCCGTTACTTTTTGCCGCCCTTGAAGTATTTTTGACCTTCAACGGCAAAACGGTGCAGAATTTGCTTGATTGTCTTTGTTTTTCGGTCATGCTGCCGTATGCCTTAAACACCGCGAAACCCTGTTGGCTGACAAGATAAAAAATGACGTTTATTATGTCTAAAATCATAAACCTTCACCCTATACGTTTACGAACAAAAACCCATCGTCGCAAACGAGGTCTTTTATAGCGTTCAACGCACCTTTTTTTAAAAGCGCAGCCGCTTTCAGCCTCGGAGAGGCTTCGCTTTCCGCGACAAATCTTCCCGTCTTTGAAAGATAAACTCTTTCCCGCGCGAGCTCAACCGCAGTATAGTCGTAAAACGCAATACAGCCGGCTGCATATTCAAGTCTTGCGATCTCATCCTGTGTGTACTGAGCCGCAGGCTTTAAAAGCCTTTGGCTCACACAGGAGTATGCGTTGTTTATCAGATAGATAACCTGCTCGCGGGAGGATTCGGAAAGTGTTGTAAGCTTTAAAAACAGCGTTACAATTTTCTCAATATCCATTTGCTCTCCTTATCCGCAGTTAAACTGCATCTGCTGAGATGTTTAATACATTTACCGCAAGGTTGTTAAATCTCGATATTCCGAGAATGATAGACGAACCTATCTGGTCGTACTGAGTGCTGATGAGCTTTCCTATGTCAACGACCATATCCGAGCCGTAAACGATCTCGTAAGCGTACTTGCTTGATAGTCCTACGATCTGCTTAGCCGTCATTCCCGGAACAGCCTTGATAGTCACGCCGAACGGAGTAACAATTGTTGAGTTTTCCGCAGAGATACCGGTTGCAACAAGGTTTTTCATCTCGTCAAACTGCAATATCTTTCCGAAATTCTCCTTTGAACACAGCATTGTGTCCATGTCAAAGCCCTCCATCTTCTTCCAGAGTTCGACAAGCGTGCCGTAATTAAACTTGCTTTCAGTGGTATCCACATTGTTTGAAGTAGAAGCGCTGACCGTCTGAACAAGCTGATCGTTTGCGCTTCTTGCAATAGTCACGCCAAGCTGCTTTAATATCACTGCAAAGGTGTCTATTCTCTTTTTCCTGAGCACTTCATAGGTGATTTCCATTGCTCTTCCGACCTTTACGGCAGAGGAGGTTTTGTTTGTTCTCACAGTGATAGTAGGCATGCTTTGCCCCTCTGAAACCGTATTGCTGCCGGTGTTTACCGTTACGGAAAGAGAGCTGAAACAGATGTCGTCAATCATCGCCGATGACGCTGCATACTGACCCAGGGTAAAGGTCTCGTTAAAGCCCTGAAGCACCTGACGTCTTACAAATTCCGGGAACAGTATGGCTGAATCTGCTGCCGCGAAAAACTTATCTACCGTATCGCAGTTTTTGCCTTTTACCTTGATGTCAAATCTCTTAAGCTGTCTTTCATAAGCGTCAAGCCCTTCAAGCTCGGTTCCCTTGTACTCATCGTCAGGATCGAGCTCAGCGAGCGCCTGTGTAAAGCTCTTTCCCGAAATGTTATAAAGTGTTTTTTCAAGTTTAATGTCGTGATACATAAAATAATCTCCTTTACATTTTAAAATTTTCTGTTGTGCCGCTTATTTTTTTGTCCTTGATCATATCGTCAAGGAACTGAATGCTGCGGCGTTTTTTTGTTATCTCACTCAAAGTCTCCTCAAGCTCATCAATCGAGAGCCTTTCGCAGAATTTAAGTATTATTGTCCTCGGCACTGATGGCATCTCCATCATAACAGCAGCGGCAGTATCTCTTTTAAGGCGCTCAGAAAGCGCACGCACCGTTTCGTCTTCCTTTGCTGTCGCTTGCAATTCATTTCCTATCGTACTGCCATAGGTCTTTGTGACGCCTGCCTTCGGCTGCGCCGGAACTGCTACGAAGGAAAACTCATACGCATCGTAAACTCCGTCGAGTATTACCGAGCAAAGCTTTGAGTTATATAACCTTCCCGGCTGATGAGAACAACCTTTCGACTGCTTGTCACGACCGCATATACTGCATATCCGCTTTTTCACGGCGCAGCTTACGGATACTTCCTTCTTTATCCCGGCCTCTATCTCTTTGATAAGGTCGGAATTTTTGTCCGTGCGGACCATATAGGCATATCCTACAAGCATCGTATATTCTTCGCCGGAGTTTGTTTTGACGGCCGGGTCAGACACAACCTTGGCGTCATAAACCCTTGCTGTCTGATTCTGTCCTTTCGGGTTGTGATCGAATATCCCCGTCTTGCCGATAATGAGCTTTTTAAGCGCATTCAGAGCGGATATGGAAAACCTTTCACCGTCACGGTCTATCTCATTGTCGCACAGGATTATAGGAAAGGCGTAAAGTTCCTGCTCGTTAAAATTCCGTCTGGTCAGCTTGTTTATTTTCTCAAGCTCCTGTTCGTCAAGTGTAAATTTATCCAATTTGCTCCTCCTTTTCATTTTGAATTTCGATCTGCTTTGCCTGAGCGTTGTAAAGCCTTGCCTTTGCAAGCTCCGTCTCGTCCAGAAGGTTTATCGCGCTCCACTCAACGTCAGCCTCGCAGTCTGCGCCAATCGAACGCAGATATGTGTTTGCGATCTTTAATATGACGGGAGTCAGAATACGCCTGTAATACTCAAGCTCGCTTGTCAAAATATCACACTGCTGAGTGCTCATACGCTCGGTCGAGCTCCAGTTAAGCCCCAGCAAAAACGGCGGAACGGAGAGCTTTGATATCATCTGCTCTATAAGCTGGCGCACGGGTATCTCCGTATCAAGCACCTGATTATCAGCGCCTATAACCTTTATATCCACATCGCCTACCGCTACAAAATCCTTTACACAGCCACTTCGAGTAGACGACATTCCGTCTGCCCAAGCATTTGCTATCTGGGTTGCGCGTTCCTTTGCAAAAGCGGAATCTGAATCGCTTTGCGGCTTATACGTGACAGCATAGCGTATGTTTCCTACCCTTTCAAAGTTCTGACCTATTGATCGGTATATCTTCATTAGCACCCCGGCAAGAGCGGGAAGCCCTCTGAATACCGAAACGCCAAACGGATTCTTGGGATTCGGGTTTACGCAGGAAAAAATCACTCTGTCGGGATTTTCTATCAAAACGTCCTCGCTTATTCCCCTTGCATAAAATCGCCTGTCGCATGGGTTTTCACCTCTTGCTACCCTGAATAGTGTGGGATCTGCATTGTAAAGCCCAACGACGCTTCCGTCTGATATGAGGATCTCGCCGATCCCCCTGCCGTATGTAAGCATAGAGTCAAGATGTATGTCGATAAACTCGTTGAGTGATACACCGCTGAGTCCTACCGGAACTGTGCTTTGAAAGTGCTCCAGCTCTGCCTGATATTTTTCGTTCTGCGCAATCAGCCTGAATCCGCCGGTAAGCCTTACGACCTTCAGAACGCACGCGTCGATTATCGGCACATTTGCTCGCAGAGCCTCATACAGCTCATATTCAAAGCGGCTTACGGGGCTGAGTGCCGTAGTGCTTGACTGATAGCGGTCTGAAAATGCTGCCGGCAGTGCTGAAGCTTCCTTTTTACCTAATTTTCCGAATCTGATTTATAACACTCCCTTCTGTTTATTTCCTGTCAAGCGACATACAGAAAAAGTCTTCTGTATGTGCTGACAGATAAGTCGAAACAAAATACCTGATGTCATCCATTGCGTGGTCGTTTTCCTTTAAAGGCGCGTCTTTGCCGCTTTTTTCATCCCAGCGATAAAGTGTAGATTCCCGTATGGTGTCCTCGCAGGAAACGTGTATTTTTATTTTTCCAAGTTTTATGGCGTCGCTTACCTGTCTTATTCCGGAAATGACATCGTTTTTCGCTCTTACGGTCTTGTATGTACCGTGGCGGTTTATACATTCAATAAACGATGCGGCAGAGGGGTCTATTATCACACATTCCGGGGTTATGTCACCAAGCAATGCCGCAAGTGCGCGGTAGTGCTCTTCATCGGTCTTCTGAAGCCCTTCCCTTGCGGAATCGTAATAGTACTCCTTTATCCTTATCCAAACGCCGTCCCGGTTCTTTCCCCAAAGTCCGAACGAACTGGGGTTTACCGTTCCGTAATCGCAGGATACCACATACTTTTCGCACTCCGTGACCGGCTCTTGCGTGACTGCGGATTTAAAGTCGGGATACACAAAGCCGTATGTGCCTGACCATCTTCCGAGTACAAATCGCTCGTAAAATGCTCCGCTGAAAAGCGTCTTATATCTGTTTACTATCGACTTTGAGAGGCTTGGGTTGTCGTCTAAAGTAAACCTCAAATAATAAAGATTCTTTTCCTTTACCTTGTCTATCCATTCGCGCTTGAACCAGTGATACGGATTGTCGGGATTGCAGTTGAACCAAAGCTTTGAGCCCTCAGGAGAACATCTGGCTACCGCCTGTTCGACAAAGCTTCTCGGCATCAGCGCCACCTCGTCAAACATAACGCCCGCTAAGGTCATTCCCTGTATCAGCGCCGCAGAGCCTTCGTCCTTTCCGCCGAAGAGATAGTAGCGGTTTCTGAATCCGCCCCTGCGTATATCAAGGTAGTTTTTCGATTTCACATCTCTTACGCCGAACCCGTCATTGGCAAGGCTGAGCTTCAACGGCTCTATCACATTTCTCCTAAGCGATGTTATAGTCTTTCCGCAAAAGGCAAAATCTCTGTATGAGAAGTTCGACATCGACCACATCACAAACGAGTGAGACATAGCATATGTCTTTCCGGACCTCACTGCTCCGTCGCAGATTATGCCGTCCTTTTTGCCGAGCTTGTCGGTAGTCCACCATCGCATTACCGTCAGCTGCTTATCAGACATTCCGTTCAAGAGCCATCCACATCCTCCGACTCAATGCTTTGTTCTCCGAGCTTTTCGCAGGACTGCATAAAGTTTTTAAAAAAGCTCTCGCCGCTGTCTGACTCCTCTCGCTCAAGGCGCGCAAGCTCTATCATAAGCTCGATCGCCTTAAGCTTGTCAAAGCTCTTGACATCGCAGGACTTGTCCGTTCTCTTGATCTCAGCGAGATTAAAAAGCTCAGCTGAATTTCCGGGTATCTCGTTTGCCGCCGATATGGCTGCAAGGTCTTTTTGCGACGAGGCTATTATCTTATAAAGCCCATACTTCGCAATGTCCTTGGCGTCGGTCTTTAAAACACGCCTGACTGAAAAATTCCGCAATTAAATTCCTCCTTTGATTTTGTTTCGGTCGGGTACTCTTTTCCGAACAGACTGTACCCGCTTGTCTGTGACGGAAAAGTTTTTGAAAGTGCATTTTAAAAACGCCCTTCACTTATAGGCACTTTTGGGGCTAAAATTGCACGCAAACGTACATTATAAATAAAATATCCTAAGTTTAGTCATAGAATATTTACAATATTCATAATTTAGTCATAAACAGAGTGCAAAAAAAATAAGCACCAAAAAAGGTGCTTATAGTTAAAATTATCCATTATTCTTATTGCGTCTGTCCTTCACTGCTGTTAAGATACCCCTCCGCAAATGCGAGGTCGCTTTTATATGTAAGCTTTATGTTCTCCTTATCGCCCTCAACAATATACACAGCATCTCCCGCGAGTGAAAAAAGCCGCGTGCAATCGGTCGCTAACAGCTTCCGGTCATCGTCAAGAGAGGCATAGAGACTTTCAAACCGCATTGCGTTAAAAGTCTGAGGGGTTTGTACCTGAAGCATTTCGCTTCTGTCAAAAAGCTCTGTGACCTGCCCGCTGCCCCTGACTATCGTATCGGTAGCTTTTATCGCCGCAGTGCATATTCCCTTTTCCCGGCATGTCTTTATACTTTCAAGAATAACCCTCTCGCTAACAAACGGTCTGACACTGTCGTGAGTTACTAAAACTGTGCTTTCATCAAGCTCATCATTACCGCGCAGAAAGCGCACGGCATTCAGTATAGTATCATTTCTCGTTTTCCCGCCCGGGATCACGTCCACTCCGCTGACAGAATATTCCTTGAGCAGATTTTTTGCAAAAGACACGCTGTCTTTTGACACAAGCAGCAAAATCCTGTCAAAATCAAGCGGCAGAAACTTCATCAAAGTATGTACCACCACGGGCTTCCCGCCTATTTTTATGTACTGCTTCGGAATGTCAGCGCCCATTCTTGTTCCTCTTCCGCCCGCAGCTATCACTGCTATTACATTGTTTTTGATATTATCACCCCATTTTGCTTACTAACACTAAATACGCCGTTTTATAAATTATACTTAATGCTCCGTTGTTTGTCAATAAAATGTCTGTAACATCAAAAAGCCCCTGCAGCTTTTAAAAACCGCAGGGACCCTTATTCTGTGTGATTTATCCTTTAGCTCCTTTTACAGCTATGCTGTTTGCGATTCCGACATCCGCAGTTGATATATCGCCGCTGCCGTCCATATCAGCAAGACGCAGCTCATCACCGGTCGGTTCTGCAACATGCTTTGCGTAAGAGTTGATTATACCTACATCTGCCGTTGTGACTTCTCCGTCGCCGTTAAGGTCACCCATTATGCCGACAGGAAGAGAGTTCTTGTCAATTGTCTTAAGAACATTTCCGTTTGCATCGAGGAATTCAAGCTTTCCTACAAGGAATACATAATCAGAAGCATCTGTCCATGACGATGTATATGCCGAGATAGAATACTTGTCCCCGCTCTTAAGCGCAGACTTAAGATCAGCAGTAACGGTAAGTCCCAAAGCTCCTACTACGTCGCTGTCGCCCGGAATGGAAACTTCATTGCCCTTATCATCTGTAATGATATTTAAATTTGCATACTGATTAAACGATACATCAGGCGCACAGTCAAATGTAACCTTCACCTGAGTCGCTCCTGCAAGGTCATCACCTGCCGTACCTGCTGCAAGCAGCGTCGCGTCCTTCTTTTTGGTTGAGTAAATAATGCCAAGTGCGTCGTCCTTTGTATATGGAACCGACGGTACAAACGGAAGAGGATCTCCCTCATACGCCTTCATAATAGCGTCGATTATCTCAGGCTGTGTTACCTCGAATGTGCTTCTGTTAAACAGACCGAACTTATCAGGGCCGGTGCCATGTCCGTTATTGTCCCATACAACAGGAACCATTCCCCTGCTTCTTGCCGCCTTGCAAACTTCAGAATAAAACTTAACCCTGCTGTCAAGATTATCCTGATCAACCGCTCCTGTTTCTCCTATAATAACCGGATAGCCTTTAGCAACAAACTTATTGTAGCAGTTTGTAAACAGATCCTGAAGAGTCTTTACTTCAGCCTCGGTTCCCCACTCGATTTTATTAAATTTACCTTCACCGCAGAAATCCCAAGGATTGTAGTAGTGAACGGAGATCATGATCCTCTGCTCATCCGCGGGGATAGAAGACGCTCTATTTGTATCTGTCGGTATCTCAAAGCCGTAATTTCCTGTTGTATAGCCTATATCTGTATTCCAGCCCGGAACAAGCAGCCAGCGCTTTGAGTTGTTTTCGCTTGTCTTACGAACAGTATCTACAAAAATCTGGTTGTAAGCGTTTATGTTCTGATAGTATTCAAGCTGAGGACCGCTATATCCTCCGTCAAACTCCTCGTTCATAGACTCAAAGATAAGGTGTTCGTCGTAATCCTTAAATGTGGTTGCGATCTGCTTCCAGCAGGCTTCATACTTTGCCTTGATCGCAGGCTGCTCATCTGCCGGAGCGTTGCACAAAAGCCACGCGCCGTTATTTACCATTGAGGTGTATCCGTCTCCATGCATATTGATTATAGCATAAAGACCCTCAGCCATTGCCATATCAACTACTTCTTTGATTCTCTTAAGCCAATCAGCTTCAATGGTGTAATTAGGAGCAGCTCCTATTCTTGCAAAGTAAGACACAGGGATTCTTACAGCTTTAAAGCCTGCGTCCTTTACCATTTTAAGTGTTTCTTGAGTGATAACCGGGTTTCCCCATGCGGTTTCCGAAGCCTTATTTCCGCTCACCGCCTCAAGCTGATTTCCTAGATTCCAAGCGGGAGCCATAGCTTCAACTATTTCGTTCTGGCTTAAGTCTTCAAAAGAAGCACCCTCACCGGCAGTATTCGCTGCAAAAACCGAACCGGTAAATGCAAGTGAAGCCGTTACCGCTGCCGCAATGATGCCGCTGAGAAGTCTTTTGAGTAAAGATTTCTTGTTCATTTTATTTCCTCCTAAATAATTTTTGACATATTGTCTGTTTGCTCTTTAATTATACATTAAATATTGTTAAATGTCAACAAAATTATTTATAGAATAATTAAATAAGTGTAAATAAAAAGAGACGATTTTCGTCTCTCTTTATAATAATATTGATCTTTACTTTTTAAGTCCCCAGATGTCTCTCGCGTAATCCTCAACCGAACGGTCTGCCGAGAATATTCCCGCACCAGCAATGTTTGCAAGGCTCATCTGCTGCCACTTCTTCTGATCCTTATATACCTCGCTTGAGTATGCCTGTGCTATTGCGTATGAATCAAAGTCAGCAAGCACCATATACGGGTCGCTGTGCTTTAAGGAATTTGCTATCTCTTCAAACGAGTTTCCGTTTACTCCGCCCGTCATTCTGTCAACAGCCGCACGGATAATTCCGTTTTCGTTATAGTACTTCTCAGGGTTATAGCCTGACTTTCTTGAAACTACATCCTCAGCGCTCATACCGAAGGTGATGATGTTCTCATCGCCTACCGCTCCGTGTATCTCAACATTAGCTCCGTCCATAGTACCAAGCGTTATCGCTCCGTTTAACATCTGCTTCATATTACCGGTTCCGGATGCCTCTGTTCCCGCAAGCGAAATCTGCTCTGAAATCTCACTGGCCGGCATAAGTATCTCAGATAGCGATACACAGTAGTCCTCCAGGAATACGACCGAGAGCTTCTCGTTTATCTTCGGATTTTTCTTAAGCTCCTCGCCTATCGACCAGATAAGCTTTATTATCTGCTTTGCAAGATAGTATCCGGGAGCCGCCTTTGCTGCAAAGATGTATGTCTTCGGAGTGAAGTCGGCATCCGGGTTCTGAAGAAGATTGTTGTACTGAGCCAGAATGTTAAGCGCATTAAGGTGCTGACGCTTATATTCGTGCAGACGCTTTACCTGCACATCGAAGATGGAATCGGTGTTAAGTACCGTTCCGTAACGGTTTTTTACGTATTTTGCAAACTTAACCTTGTTCTCCTTCTTGATAGCCGCAAGACGCTCAAGTGTTTCGGTATCGTCCTTAAACATATTGAACTTTGCAAGGTGAGACGCGTCCTTCAAAAACTCGTTTCCTATCTTTTCTCTCAGAAGATTCGTAAGCCCCGGATTTGACTGCAAAAGCCATCTGCGGAATGCTATTCCGTTTGTTACATTCTTGAATTTATTAGGTGTGTCAATGTATTCGTCGTGGAAAACGTCCTGCTTGATTATCTCAGAGTGAATCTTCGCCACTCCGTTTACGGAGTGTGATGCGTGAACGCAGAGGTTCGCCATCTTCACCTGATTGTTCTGTATGATCGACATTCTCGATACTCTCTGTTCGTCGCCGGTCCTTTCAAAAAGATCCTTGCAGTAGCGGTTGTTTATCTCAACGATTATCGAGAAGATTCTCGGAATAACCTGCCTTACAAGGTTACAGTCCCACTTTTCAAGCGCTTCCGCCATGACTGTATGATTTGTATAAGCAAACGTGTTCGTCACGATATGCCATGCCTTGTTCCACGAATAGCCGCAGTCGTCAAGCAGTATTCTCATAAGCTCTGCGATCGCCAGTGTCGGGTGGGTATCGTTTACATGTATCGCTACCTTTTCGTGAAGATTATCAAGCGTACCGTAGGTTCTCATGTGCTTGTCAACGATATCTCCAACAGACGCAGCGCACATAAAATACTGCTGGCGAAGTCTTAAAGACTTACCCTCGGCATGATTATCGTTTGGATACAGGACCTTTGAAATAGCCTGAGCCATAATGTTTTGTCCAAGCGCCTTTGAATAATCGCCCTTATTGAACATATTCATATCAAACGAAGGAGTTACCGCTCTCCAAAGTCTCAGCATTGAAACTGCTTCACTGTCGTATCCCGCGACATACATATCAACCGGAACCGCATTTACTGTCGTATAATTTATATGGTTTACACAATGATACTGATCGTCCCAATATTCATTTAGCTCACCGTCAAAATGCACCTCGATAGCTCTGTCGTAATTTTCCACAAGCCACGATTTTCCCCCGGGCAGCCAGTTATCCGGAAGCTCTGTCTGCCATCCGTTCTCTAACTGCTGCTTGAAAATACCGAACTCATAGCAGATTGAATATCCCATTCCAGAATATCCATCCGTCGCAAGTCCGTCGAGATAGCACGCCGCAAGACGTCCTAGTCCGCCGTTGCCAAGGCCTGCGTCAGGCTCGCACTCGTAAATTCCGTCAATGCTTATTCCGTATTTATCTAAGATCCTCTTAACCGTGTCGTTAAGCATAAGGTTATACAGATTAGTCTTTAAAGAACGACCCATCAAAAACTCCATTGACAAATAGTATACCTGCTTTTTGCCCTCGGAGTGTATCTTGTTTACAAAATGTCTTCTCTTTTCCTTGAGAAGCTGCACCACTATCGTTGATACCGCTTCATAGATCTGCTTATCAGATGCCTTGTCAGGAGTGGTTCTGTAATCTGCTGACAGTATGTCTATAAGCTTTTCCTCAAACTCCTTTTCGGTGATAGGAAGCTTTACCGTCGGCTTTATCGGCTTAAGCTCGCTCGTCTTTTTCTTTGCCGCAGTCTTCCTGACCGCAGGCTTTTTCTCTTCAGCCTTTGCTAAAGTGTTTTCTGTTGCCATTTAGATTACCTCCATTTATTATCATACCGTTAAACCCGAGTAAAACGGTCCTTAAATCTTTCAAACAAAATAATTATACTGTAATATTGCATAATTGTCAAGCAATGTTTTTATGCAATATAACTAAAAAATTATTTTTTGCATATATTTTACGATTATTACAAATCACGCGTTTTTTTGCTTATCTAATATGTGTATTTTTGCAAATCAAAACAGCACCCGAATTTTCATCCGGATACTGCATTGTAAACGTTTATTTAATCTTTATGTGTGAAAGCATTTCTGCATTACTTTATACTCGCCAAGCACCAGAAGCGTGTACTGATCAGACAAAACCGTGTCGGGAGTAAAGCTTATGCTCATCTTTCCGTCTTTCTTTACGGCAAGAATATTTATGTTATACTTTCTTCTTATATCGATCTGATCGACAGTCTTTCCCACCCAATCCTGCGGAACATCGACCTCAAGTATCGCGTGTTCTTCGTCAAGCTGTATATAATCGAGAATGTGATCGGAGCTATATCTTATGGCAACCCATTTAGCAAGCTGCTTTTCAGGATATACTACCTGATCCGCACCGTTTCTTGATAGAAATTTTGCCTGAACATCTCTCGAAGCCCTCGATACCACAAACTTTGCTCCAAGCTCCTTAAGAAGAGAGGTGGTTTCAAGCGAACTCTGAAAATCCTTTCCTATCGCCACTATACAAAGGTCAAAATTGCGCACTCCCAACGAATCCAAAAACGCCTTATTTGTGCTGTCGCCGATCTGCGCGTTTGTAACATACGGAAGTGTATCCTCAACACGATCTTCCTTTATATCAATCGCCATAACCTGATGCCTGAGCTCTCTTAGATTACGAGCGATGTGCCTTCCGAATCTTCCGAGTCCTATCAATAGTATCGTTTTCATACAAAGTTTCTCCTTTTACCCTACTGTTATTCTTTCCTCCGGAAGCAGCGATACGTTTTTCCTTGTTCCAGAAACCGCTGCAAAGATCAGCGTAAGCCCGCCTACTCTTCCGAAAAACATCAGTGCCATCAGTATCAGCCTTGAAAGCAACCCAAGCTCGTGAGTTATTCCGAGGGAAAGACCTACCGTTCCGACTGCCGATGCCGTTTCAAACAGGCACGGTGTCAGCGGAAGATCCTCGATACCGCTTATCAGCATCGCTCCCAACAAAAACAGCACCACGTAAAGCAGGAATATTGCAGACGCGTTCCTCAACGTGTTGTCGCTTAAGCGCCTTCCAAAGCAGTTTGTATGTTCTTTTCTGCGAAATACCGCCAATGCCGTCATAAACAAGACCGCAAAGGTGGTCGTCTTCATTCCTCCGGCGGTAGACCCGGGCGAGCCGCCCACCAGCATCAGCGCCATCATTACACCCAGGCCCGCATCAGACACAAGCCTTAGATCGACCGTGTTGAATCCGGCGGTCCTCGGTGTAATCGACTGGAATATAGAGCTCCATATCCTGTCCTTCATGGGAAGAGAGCTGAATTCGCTGAAGAAAAAATAAAGCGCCGGCAAGACTATCAACACCACAGTTGTGCAAAGGATAACCTTGCTCTGCATTCTGTATCTTCTTATATGAAATCTGTTTTTGATTATATCATCCCACGTTAAAAAACCGATGCCGCCAATTACAATGAGCATCATAACAGTCAAATTTATAAGCGGCTCAGTGCTGTAAGATGTCAGCGATGAAAACGGAGCGCGTGCTCCCATAAGATCAAATCCCGCATTGCAAAAGGCAGATACTGAGTGAAATACTGAAAACCATATTCCCTTTAAAACGCCGAAGTCGCGTATAAACACCGGAGACATAAGCGCTGCCCCGCAAAGCTCAATTATGACAGCCGCCTTTATTATAAAGCCGGTGAATCTCACTATTCCCCCGACCTTCGGAGCTGAGATTGCCTCCTGCATGGTGCTTCGCTGCATTAGAGTTATCCTTCTTTTTGTTATCATAAAGATAGCAGCCGCCACCGTTATGACCCCCAGACCGCCTATCTGTATGAGCATCATTATTATAAACTGCCCGAATGGCGACCAGTATGATGCGGTATCCTGAATGACAAGCCCGGTCACGCACGCCGCTGACGTGGAAGTGAACGCCGCGTCAGAAAATGAGGCGCTGTCTCCGGAACGTGTCGCAAACGGAAGCATAAGCAGAAGTGTTCCAAGAATTATCAATCCGGCAAATCCGAATATTATTATCTGAAATGACGAAAACGATTTTCTTCGGTGTAGAAGATCAGCCATATCCTTTTACAGCTCCTTGACTTAATTTATGACTATCTTAAAAGCATATTCTATAATATCACAAATATTTTATAAAAGCAAGTGTAAACTTCGTTTTTTTACATTCCCGGCGCCATTTGCCCGATACGTGATTTGAATCGTTTATCGTCTCACAGAATTTTATCGCTCAAGTATACTTTCTATCACTTTAGTTATATGCTTATTAAAGCAAAAGAGACAATATTAAGTAAGCGGACTAATAGCTTTAAAAACTAATAAGTCCGCTTAAAAACTGTTCTATATCTTTATATTATAACTATACTGCGTCGGTATTGATATAATACTTTGCCTGTGCGTCAAACATTCTTCTGTACTCGCCGCCGCTTATTCTCAAAAGCTCATCGTGACTGCCGTATTCCTTTATAATTCCGTCCTTGAACACCGCTATATTGTCACAGAACTTACAGGAGGAAAGCCTGTGTGAAATATACACCGCAGTCTTACCTTCTACCAGATCATTAAACTGCCTGTATATCTCATATTCGGCAATCGGGTCAAGCGCCGCCGTCGGCTCGTCAAGAATAACTATCGGAGCGTCCTTATATAGCGCTCGAGCTATACTCATCTTCTGCTGTTCTCCTCCCGACGGCTCAACGCCCGATTCGTCAAAGTTTTTAAACATGATCGTATCCATTCCGTTCGGCATATCCTCGATCTTTTTCTCAAGTCCTACCTTTTTGGATATGCTCATAACTCTTTCCTCGTCAGGGTTTTCGTCGACAGCAATATTTTCCTTAAATGAAAACGCAAACAGCTTGTAATCCTGAAAGACTACCGAAAACAGCTTTGAGTATTCGTCAAAATCATAGCTGTTTATATTCCTGCCGTCAATGAGTATCTCTCCCTTGTTAACTTTATAGAGGCGACAAAGCAGCTTTATAAAGGTAGTTTTACCCGTGCCGTTCAATCCGACTATTGACAGCTTTTCACCCTTATTAAGCTTGATGTTTACGCCCTTTAGCACATAATCACTTGCCCTCGGGTACTTAAACCAGACATTTCTAAACTCAATGGTATGCTCCTTTTCAAAATCGACAGGGTCGTTTCCAAAAGCAGTATCCGTGTTTATGCCCATAAACCGCACATAGTTATAAAGATAATTAGATGTCACTATCATCCAGCTGAACTCCGAAACAATATTCTGAAGAGCATCTGAGATAGTCACCGCAGAGGAAGTATACATCGAAAAGTTACCTAGCGTAATAAGCTTTTTTATTGCCATAACTCCGAGGACTCCGTACATACCGGCATGCTTAAATACGTTTACAATGCTTATAAGACAGCCTGCGCCCATTATTCTTTTCCTGTACTTAAGCTCAAGGTTGTAATACTCATCATTAAGCTCGCGGCAGTTTTCATCAAGCATTTTTGAAGCCGAGTAAAGGCGAATATCCTTTCCGTATTTAAAATCATATGTCTGCCAGAAATTGTAATCTATCTTTCTGTCAAGTATATCCTTTCCGCCGTTCAGATCAAACTCAAGCTTAGATCTCAGCTTTGTCAAAAAGAAGTTTAGTATTATCGTTACAACGATTATTGCTATCACCCATACAGAGCTTGTAAAAAGTATCGCTCCTGTGGTAACTAACTGCAAGACACCCGATATTATTGTCGAGACTCTTCTCATAAAAGCGTCAACACCGCCGTACCAATTAAGCCCGTTAAGCGCCTTTTGTGAAAGGTCCATAATCTCCGGATCTTCCGTCTTTTCAAAATCCATCTCGGCGCATTTTTGCTTGTGGCGCTCTTCAAAATACCTGTTAAACCTGTCTACCACCTTCTGATACTGCTGAGTGCAAAACGAATCCGCGGCATTTAAGATCACATAAGCCGACACTAAAACAAGAGTTATCAAAGCCATTCTTACATAATCCCTTCCGCCTAAAAACTCATCTATCAAGAGCTTTGGAAGAAATATCATCACAATCGGCGCCGCCGCCTGAAAAACCGCTGACAGGAGATTGTATACGATATAGCTTTTGAATTTCTTAAAGATTATTTTGTAAAAATACTTAACGCTTAGCGCCATTGTCTTAAAGCTTGTGCCGTTTTCCTTTACCTTACCCGACATTGGCGCTCACCTCCTCGATGCCGTCTGCGGCTCTTTCTTCCCGCTCCTTATAATACTGTGCCTGAACCTCAAACAGCTTTGCATATTCTGAGCCTTTTCTTAAAAGCTCTGTGTGAGTACCCTCTTCTATAAGCTCTCCGTCCTGAAACATTGCGATAGAGTCGCAAAAGCGTGTTGAGGACAGCCTGTGAGATATGTAAACAGCCATTTTTCCGCCGACTATCCTGTCAAACGACTTGTAAAGCTCGTACTCGGCAATAGGGTCGAGCGCCGCCGTCGGCTCGTCAAGCAGCATAATAGGAGCGTCCTTGTAAAGTGCGCGGGAAAGCGCAAGCTTCTGGCGCTCACCGCCGGAAAAGTCCGTTCCGTCATCGTATATGTTCTTGAGCACCTGCGTTTTAAGCTTGTTCGGGAGCCCGTTTAGCTTATTATCAAGCCCGGAATCACAAATCGCATCTGTCGCTTTTTTCTCGTCAACCTGAGCATACGGCTTCATAGCCGTATTTTCTCCCAAGGTAAGAGCAAACAGCTCGACATTCTGAAACACCGGCGAAAACAGCTTGAAGTACTCCTCTCTGTCGTAGCTAAGCACATTAACTCCGTTTAACAGTATCTCACCCTCTGTAACATCGTAAAGGCGGCATAGAAGCTTTATAAATGTCGTTTTTCCCGCACCGTTTAAGCCGACAACGGCAAGGCTTTTTCCCGTCTCAAGCGTGAGGTTTATGTTCCTAAGCGCATAGACCTTTGCGCCCTTATACTTAAAGGACACATTTTTAAACTCAATTTTGTACTTATCCGTTTTGGGTAAGGGCAGAAAGTCTTTTTTCTTTATGTCAGAGAGCTCCTCCTCGTCCACAAAAGCGCGGTAGTCGTCTATCTCCATTGAGCGGTATTTTATCTCGGCAATGTTGTCAAATATATACCTTACGCTTCCGGAATAGTTTCCCATAACAGACGCATACAGAACAAAGTTTCCTATCTCAAGTTCTCCGTAAATAAACGAATACACAAGGTACCCGTACTGTATTATATGCTCAAAGAATGATACAACATAGTTTTTCATCTCCCACTTTAACCAGCGGTTTTTGTGCGTAAGAAACAAAGCGTGCGCCAGTCTGTTTATCCCCTCGTGCTTATTCTTTAAAAAGCCTCGCATACCGAAAAGCCGGACATCCTTTGCAAAGGAAAAATCACTTTGCACCTGTCCTAAATACCTGAGTTTTCTGTAAAACGGCGCCATTTTGTCCCAGCATTCTCTCTTGTCCTCGGTCTTTGTCCTTATCTGCATTACAGCTTTAAGCACACCCGTTGCCAAAAACACCAACAAAAGCCACGGATTCAGCGTTGCGATAATTACCGCAGCGATAATAAAATTTATGAGATTGGACATAAACGGCTGTGATATTAAAAAAGCGCCTATCAATCCTCCGCCCCAGCTACAGCCCTTTTCGGCTCTTTCAGCCATATCGAGCATAGCGGGGGCTTCAAGCTTTTCATAATCCATTTTCATAAACTTGCGCTGATACTTGCGTCTGAACTGAAACAGAACATACTGTAACACAGCATTGCCGTACTGCTGATAGATTTCAACGATTATAAAAGAAATAACCGTTACTATTCCCGCTATTGCCACGGTAAGCCACAGCTTCTCAAGAGGTGCGCCCGCCTCAACATCGTCTATTATAAACTTGACAGCAAACTCCCAAATATACCCTTGTAGAGCTATTGCTATGGAAACAAGAAATGTTGAGATAACAAACAGTTTTTTGCTTTTCCAGACAGCCTTGTATGTATAAAGCATATTAGCACCGATAAAGCGGTTTTTTGTGTTTTTCTTTTTCTCTTTCTTCATTTTCTTATTTTCTCCCCATTTCTCTTGGTATGAGCTGATTTCTACAATAATATTAAAACAAAAATCCAAGGTTTTGTAAATAACTTATTTGTTGAGCGCGTTCAACTGTAAGTTGATCCTTGAAAGAAGGCTGTCAAGTATTAACAAGCTATGAACATTGTAAACATTTCGTTACACAACATAAGATATTTTATTTATAATGCACGTTTTCGTACATTTTTTTCGGATTTTGCGCTATTAGTAGGAGAGGCAACAAAAAAAGCCGAGGGAAAAAATCCCTCGGCTCAACAAAATCAAAGATTAGTCCTTAGTTGCAGTTACAACGCCTGAACCTACCGTTCTTCCGCCCTCACGGATAGCGAAACGAAGTCCAACTTCGATAGCGATAGGTGTGATAAGCTCAACATCCATAACTACGTTATCACCAGGCATACACATCTCCTTGTCAGCAGGAAGTGTGATCACACCGGTAACGTCAGTTGTTCTGAAATAGAACTGCGGTCTGTAGTTGTTGAAGAACGGAGTGTGTCTTCCGCCCTCTTCCTTCTTAAGAACGTAAACCTGACCTGTGAACTTTGTAAGCGGATGGATAGAACCCGGCTTACAGAGAACCTGTCCTCTTTCGATCTCGTCTCTCTGAACACCTCTTAAAAGTGCGCCGATGTTATCTCCGGCCTCAGCATAGTCAAGGATCTTTCTGAACATCTCGATACCTGTTACGACAGTCTTAGCTCTCTCCTCGGTAAGACCGATGATCTCAACCTCGTCGCCTGTCTTGAGCTGTCCTCTTTCTACTCTACCTGTAGCAACTGTTCCACGACCTGTGATGGTGAATACGTCCTCAACAGGCATAAGGAACGGAAGGTCTGAAGCTCTGTCAGGAGTAGGAATATACTCGTCAACAGCATCCATAAGATCAAGGATCGGCTTGTAAGCCGGATCGCTAAGATCATCCGGAGCCTCAAGAGCTGCAAGTGCAGAACCCTTGATGATCGGTGTATCGTCGCCAGGGAAATCATAGGAGTTAAGAAGCTCTCTGATGTCCATTTCAACGAGTTCGAGGAGCTCCTCGTCGTCAACCTGGTCAGCCTTATTCATAAATACTACGATGTAAGGAACGCCAACCTGACGAGCAAGCAGCAAGTGCTCTCTTGTCTGAGCCATAGGGCCGTCTGAAGATGCAACAACAAGAATTGCTCCGTCCATCTGAGCAGCACCTGTGATCATGTTCTTAACATAGTCAGCGTGTCCCGGGCAGTCAACGTGAGCATAGTGACGCTTATCAGTCTCATACTCAACGTGAGCTGTGTTGATAGTGATACCACGCTCTCTCTCCTCAGGAGCCTTATCGATCATGTCATAAGCCTCATACTTAGCCTGACCCTTAAGAGCAAGAGCCTTTGTGATTGCTGCTGTAAGAGTTGTTTTACCGTGGTCAACGTGTCCGATCGTACCAATGTTAACATGTGGTTTGGTTCTTTCAAATTTTTCCTTTGCCATTTGGAATTTCCTCCCTTTGAATAAATTATTCCTAAAAATGAATTATGAAACGGGGTATAACCCCTTATTGAAAAACATTATAACAAACATTTGTAAAAAAAGCAAGTATTTTTTCAATTTTTATGCAGAGAATTTCACAGTTTTCCGCCTTAATCCTTGCTTCTGTTTGACATAATCTTTTCAGCTATTGATTTCGGAACCTCAATATAGCTGTGCGGTTCCATAGAATACTGTCCTCTTCCCTGCGTCTTTGAACGAAGGTCGTTTGAGTATCCGAACATTTCAGAAAGCGGAACAAGCGCTTCTACCTGTGCAGTACCCATTCTGATCTCCTGTCCCTGAATCTGTCCGCGGCGTGAGTTGAGGTCGCCTATCGCAGTACCCATATGCTCCTCAGGCACAATTACAGTAACCTTCATTATAGGCTCAAGTATTACAGGGTTTGCCTTTCTCATAGCCTCTTTAAATGCCATTGATCCGGCGATCTTAAACGCCATTTCTGACGAGTCGACCTCGTGATACGATCCGTCGTAAAGCCTTACCTTGACGTCAACAACAGGATATCCTGCCAGAACTCCCGCTTCCATTGCGCCCTTTATACCGGCGTCAACAGCAGGAATGTATTCCTTCGGAATTGCTCCGCCGACGATAGCGTTTGTAAACTCATATCCCTTTCCGCTCTCGTTAGGCTCAACCTGGATCTTAACGTGTCCGTACTGTCCTTTACCACCGGACTGTCTTGCATACTTGTGATCGACATCCGCATTAGTCCTGATGGTTTCCTTATATGCAACCTGCGGTGCTCCGACGTTTGCCTCAACCTTGAATTCACGGAGAAGTCTGTCAACTATAATCTCAAGATGAAGCTCTCCCATTCCGGCAATGATGGTCTGACCGGTTTCCTCATCGGTATAGGTCTTAAAGGTCGGGTCCTCTTCCGCAAGCTTTGAAAGCGCAATGCCCATCTTCTCCTGTCCTGCTTTTGTCTTCGGCTCAATAGCGAGCTGGATAACAGGCTCAGGGAATTCCATAGATTCAAGTATTATCGGATGCTTTTCATCGCAGAGAGTATCTCCTGTGGTAGTGTTTTTAAGTCCTACCGCAGCGGCTATATCTCCCGCATAAACCTCATCGATATCCTTTCTCTCATTTGAGTGCATCTGAAGGATTCTTCCGATTCTCTCACGGTCATCCTTAGACGCATTGTAAACAGCGGAGCCCTTTGTCAAAACTCCGGAATAAACTCTGAAATAGCAAAGCTTTCCAACAAACGGATCTGTTGCGATTTTAAACGCAAGCGCCGCAAACGGCTCTGAGTCTGACGAAGGTCTCTCCTCCTCCTCGTCCGTTTCCGGGTTTATTCCCTTGATGTGCGGAACGTCAAGCGGAGAAGGCATATAATCAACTATTGCGTCAAGCAGCTTCTGAACGCCCTTGTTTTTATAGGACGTTCCGCAGCAGACAGGAACCATTGTGTTTGCGATAGTAGATTTTCTTATGCACTTCTTTATCTCGTCGATGGTTATCTCCTCACCGCCGAAATACTTCTCCATTATCTCCTCGTCCTGCTCAGCTACGTGCTCCATAAGAGCTTCTCTGTATTCCTCAGCCTTATCCTTCATATCGTCGGGGATCTCCTCAACTCTGATGTCCTTGCCGAGGTCATCATAATAAACGTACGCTTTCATCTCAAGAAGGTCGATAACTCCCTTGAAATCCGCCTCAGAACCTATAGGAAGCTGAATCGGAACAGCGTTAGTTTTAAGTCTGTCGTGGAGCATCTTCAAAACATTGTAGAAATCCGCTCCCATAATATCCATTTTGTTGACGTAAACCATTCTCGGAACCTTGTACTTGTCAGCCTGTCTCCAAACGGTTTCCGTCTGCGGCTCAACTCCGCCCTTTGCACACAACACCGTTACGGAGCCGTCGAGAACTCTGAGTGATCTCTCGACCTCAACCGTAAAGTCAACGTGTCCAGGTGTGTCGATGATGTTGATTCTGTGGTTCTTCCAGAATGCAGTAGTTGCAGCAGATGTGATCGTGATACCTCTCTCCTGCTCCTGCTCCATCCAGTCCATGGTAGCAGCACCCTCGTGAACCTCACCGATCTTGTGGGTAATACCTGTATAGAACAGAATACGCTCGGTAGTGGTCGTTTTACCTGCGTCAATATGAGCCATGATACCGATGTTTCTGGTATCTTGCAGTGAACAATCTCTTGGCATAATTTCCTCCTATACTTATAATTACCAGCGATAGTGTGCAAAAGCCTTGTTTGCCTCTGCCATTTTGTGAGTATCATCTCTCTTCTTGCAGGCGCCTCCGACGCCGTTGAGAGCATCCATTATCTCTCCTGCAAGCTTTTCTTTCATCGTTGATTCGTGTCTGTCTCTTGAATACTTTGTAAGCCATCTGAGTCCCAGAGTCTGACGTCTGTCAGGACGAACCTCCATAGGAACCTGATATGTCGCACCGCCGACACGGCGAGCCTTTACCTCAAGGTTAGGCATAATGTTCTCAAGCGCTTCTTCAAACGCCTCAAGAGCAGGCTTTCCCGTCTTTTCCTCAACGATTCCAAATGCGCCGTAAACGATCTTCTGGGCAACTCCCTTCTTACCGTCAAGCATAATGTTGTTGATAAGTCTTGTTACAAGCTTTGACTTATATACCGGGTCTAAGAGAACATCTCTCTTAGCAACTTTACCTCTTCTTGGCACTTTAATTCCCTCCTTCACATAATGATATCATAGGTACTCGCTCTATGGCCGCAGCCATAGCTCCGTCAGTCCAATGCAGAGGTACTTAATCTATATTAAATACTCCACATGACTGTGGTTTATCTGAGTTCTACTTAAATTTGGTCAAAGCATTAAATTTACTTTGAGCCCTTAGGTCTCTTGGCACCGTACTTTGAACGCGCCTGCATTCTGTTGGCAACGCCCTGTGCGTCAAGCGTTCCTCTTATAATGTGGTAACGCACACCCGGAAGATCCTTAACTCTTCCTCCGCGGATCATTACAACGCTGTGCTCCTGAAGGTTGTGTCCTTCACCCGGAATATAGGCGGTTACTTCCTGACCGTTTGTAAGCTTTACTCTGGCGATCTTTCTCATTGCCGAGTTAGGCTTTTTAGGCGTAGCTGTTCTTACTGCCGTGCAAACTCCACGCTTCTGTGGACAGCTCTGATCGATCGGCTGCTTTTTCAAAGCGTTAAAGCTCTTCTGAAGCGCAGGTGCCGTGGATTTGGTAGAAAGCACGTCTCTTCCCTTGCGTACCAACTGGTTAAAGGTAGGCATATCCTCTCTCCTTTCCTAAAAAAACTCTGCATAACATATTATCACGCATACAAATAATTATACAGATAAATTACATCTTTGTCAACGATAACAAAAAAATAATTGTAAATTTTTTGTAAACTTATCATTATTTACAAAACAAAAAGGAGCGCAAAGCGCTCCCTCATACGCAAATTTTAAGCGTTTGCTGTCTGGTGCTCGACAGACGTTTCATTCTTTATGATCTGCACGTTGTTGTAAACGTCCATACCGGTTCCGGCAGGAATGAGCTTACCGATGATAACATTTTCCTTAAGTCCGACAAGCTTATCGACTTTTCCTCTGATAGCAGCGTCCGTAAGAGCCTTTGTAGTCTCCTGGAAGGACGCTGCCGACAGGAATGAATCGGAATTAGACGCCGCCTTGGTAATACCCTGCAAAACAGGAACATAGGTTACTAGTCTCGCATCCGTATCGCCCTCATTTATCTGCTGCTGTATCTCGGAATTGATGCTCTCGATATCGCTTTTATTCATAAGTGCGCCCGGAAGCAGATAACTGCTTCCCGGATCCTCGACCTTTACCTTTCTCATCATCTGACGCACAATGACCTCTATGTGCTTGTCGTTGATGTCAACACCCTGCAGGCGGTAGGTCTTCTGAACCTCTGTGATGATATAATTCTGAACAGCCTGCACTCCGTTTACGGCAAGAATGTCAGACGGGTTTATTGAGCCCTCCGTAAGCGGCTCGCCCATTTCGATCTGTTCTGAGTCACGAACGCGTATCTTATAACCGTAAGGAATGGTATATATCTCCTTTTCAGGATTATCTATGTCGGTGCTTGTAACGGTGATTTGCTTTGTCTTTTTGACGTCTTCGATCTTAACCGTACCTGCAATCCTGGATATGATCGCCGCTCCCTTCGGCTTTCTTGATTCAAACAGCTCCTCAACTCTCGGAAGACCCTGAGTGATGTCCTCAGCGTTTGCGATTCCTCCTGTGTGGAAGGTTCTCATTGTAAGCTGAGTACCCGGCTCACCTATCGACTGTGCAGAGATGATTCCCACAGCCTCTCCTACCGAGATAACTCTGCCGTTTGCAAGGTTTGCACCGTAGCACTTAGCGCATACGCCGTCTCTTGCCTTGCAGTGAAGAACCGAGCGTATCTTGATCTTCTTGTCGCCGTTTGAGTTCATTACCTCTACCGCTCTCTTCGCATCGGCTTCTGACATAAGACGCGTCTTAGGGATAACTATCTCTCCGGTCGCCTTGTCGACAAGGTCTTCTACCAAAAATCTTCCGACAAGTCTTTCAGATAGCGGCTCTATTACCTCGTTGCCGTTTCTTATCTCAAATACCTCAAGTCCGTCATTTGCTCCGCAGTCGTCCTGACGGATAATTACCTCCTGCGATACGTCTACAAGACGTCTTGTAAGGTAACCGGAGTCAGCCGTTCTTAATGCGGTGTCGGCAAGTCCCTTTCTTGCACCTCTTGACGAGATGAAATACTCAAGGATATTAAGTCCCTCACGGTAGTTAGCCTTGATAGGCATCTCAATAGTTGAACCCGATGTGTTAGCGATAAGTCCTCTCATTCCGGCAAGCTGTCTTATCTGATTGATACTACCTCTTGCTCCGGAGTCAGCCATCATATTTATCGGGTTGTACGGATCAAGCCCCGCCTTCAAAGCATCGGTAACCTCGTCGGTAGCCTGGTTCCATATCTCGATAAACTTCTTGGATTTTTCCTCCGCGGAAATGTATCCTCTCTTAAACTGCTTATCTATCTTGTTTATCTTCTCGTCAGCAGCCTCTATGATCTGCTTTTTAGCCTCAGGTATGGTTGCATCGCACACCGCAACGGTTATAGCGGATTTGGTCGAATACTTATATCCAAGCGCCTTTACGTTGTCAAGTACCTCGGAGGTCTTTGCTGTTCCGTGAAGGTGGATACATCTGTCAAATATCATTGAAAGCAGCTTTTTGTCAGCTTTCTGAGTGATCTCAAGATCAAACTGCTTTTCCGAATTAGTCCTGTCAACAAATCCAAGATCCTGCGGGATTATGCTGTTAAAGATAAGTCTTCCGACAGTGGCGTCGATAACCTTTGAAACCACCTTTGAGCCTATCGTCTTTGATACCCTTACCTTTATTTTTGCGTGAAGTGAAACATATCCCGAGTCGTATGCCATCAACGCTTCATCG
This sequence comes from uncultured Clostridia bacterium, assembly GCA_947631455.1. Lineage (GTDB taxonomy): Bacteria > Bacillota > Clostridia > Oscillospirales > Ruminococcaceae > UMGS1601. The sequence goes on along the minus strand of CANRLH010000002.1, from coordinate 251,308 downwards.
GCATCCTTAAATACCTTGCCCTCTCCCGGCTCTCCGTCCTTATCCATTGTAAGATAATAAGAACCGAGTATCATATCCTGTGTAGGAACCGCAACAGGCTTTCCGTCCGATGGCTTTAACAGGTTGTTCGCCGCAAGCATCAAAAATCTCGCCTCTGCCTGAGCCTCAGAAGAAAGCGGTACATGGACTGCCATCTGGTCTCCGTCAAAGTCTGCGTTGTAAGCCGTACATACAAGCGGGTGAAGTTTAAGCGCTCTGCCCTCAACCAGAACCGGCTCGAACGCCTGGATTCCCAGACGGTGAAGTGTAGGCGCACGGTTTAACAGTACCGGGTGTCCCTTAATGACATTTTCAAGTGCGTCCCAGACCTCGGGGCGGGCACGCTCTACCATTTTTCTTGCGCTCTTTATATTTATTGACGGGTTTGTGTCTACCAGACGTTTCATTACAAAAGGCTTAAACAGCTCAAGAGCCATCTCCTTTGGAAGTCCGCACTGGTACATCTTTAGCTCAGGACCTACTACGATAACCGAACGTCCCGAGTAGTCAACACGCTTTCCCAGAAGGTTCTGTCTGAATCGTCCCTGCTTACCCTTGAGCATATCCGAAAGAGACTTGAACGCTCTGTTGTTAGGACCTGTTACGGGCCTTCCGTGTCTGCCGTTGTCGATAAGCGCGTCAACAGCCTCCTGAAGCATTCTCTTTTCGTTTCTGACAATTATGTCGGGAGCGTCAAGCTCAAGCATTCTCTTAAGTCTGTTGTTTCTGTTTATAACACGCCTGTAAAGATCGTTAAGATCGCTTGTCGCATATCTGCCTCCGTCAAGCATTACCATAGGTCTTAAATCCGGAGGAATTACCGGAACTACATCAAGAATCATCCACTCAGGACGGTTTCCCGATGTTCTGAATGCGTCAACTATCTCAAGCCTTTTTAAAAGCTTTATTCTCTTCTGTCCGGCAGGCAGATCCTTAAGCTCGTCTTTTAACGACGCGGAAAGTGCATCAAGGTCTATCTCACTCAAAAGCTCCTTGATAGCCTCTGCGCCCATTCCCGCCTTAAATCCGTCCTCATACTTCTCCCTCATATCGGTGTAGTCCTTTTCAGAGAGAAGCTGACACTTTTCAAGTTCGGTATCGCCCGGATCAATTACAATATATTTTGTAAAGTACAAAACCTCTTCTAGTCTTTTTTGAGAAACCTCAAGCATCTGCCCGATCCTCGAAGGCGTTCCCTTGAAGTACCAGATATGAGATACGGGAGCGGCAAGCTCGATATGACCCATTCTTTCACGTCTTACCTTTGCTCTGGTTACCTCAACACCGCATCTCTCGCAGATCTTGCCTTTAAATCTGATTTTCTTGTACTTTCCGCAATGACATTCCCAGTCCTTTGACGGTCCGAAGATCTTTTCACAGTAGAGCCCGTCCTTCTCAGGCTTCTGAGTTCTGTAATTTATGGTTTCAGGTCTTTCAACCGCGCCGTATGACCACGCTCTTATCTGTTCAGGCGACGCAAGACCGATTTTTATTGATGCAAATGTATTAAATTCCAATATTCGACCCTTCTTCCTTGTTTTGTGAGTTTGATAAGCTTTTGACTTCTGCCGTTATTCCTCCTCGTCGATAAACAAATCGGAATCTTCCAGTTCGTCGCCCAAGCTTATTTCACTCATCTCTCCGTCCTCGTCCTCTTCAAAAAAGCCGTCCTCAAGCTCGCTTTCGTCAATAGTCATTTCCATATCATCAATAGCGGGCTGCGGAGTAAAGTCGTCATCGTCATCAAAGGTCTGTTTTAAGTCGATCTCTTTACCGTCGGTTCCCATTACCTTAACGTCAAGACACAGCGACTGAAGCTCCTTGACAAGCACCTTGAAGGATTCGGGTATTCCCGGCTTAGGAACATTCTGTCCCTTTACTATTGCCTCATAGGTCTTTACTCTTCCGACCGTGTCGTCAGACTTGACTGTGAGTATCTCCTGAAGCGTATATGCCGCTCCGTAAGCCTCTAAAGCCCAAACCTCCATCTCTCCGAATCTCTGTCCGCCAAACTGCGCTTTGCCTCCCAGCGGCTGCTGAGTTACCAGCGCATAGGGGCCTACCGAACGAGCGTGTATCTTATCGTCAACAAGGTGGTGAAGCTTAAGATAGTACATATATCCTACCGTTACCCGGTTGTCAAACTTCTCTCCGGTTCTGCCGTCGTAAAGAGTCGTCTTTCCGTCAACAGGAAGATTCGCTTCTTCAAAGCAGTCTCTTATATCCTTTTCGTGAGCGCCGTCAAATACCGGCGTCATTATCTTCCAGCCCAGTGCCTTTGCAGCCATACCCAGATGAACCTCAAGCACCTGACCGATGTTCATACGTGAAGGAACACCCAAAGGATTAAGCACGATATCAAGCGGTGTTCCGTCCTCAAGGAACGGCATATCCTCCTGCGGAAGAATTCTTGAAACAACACCCTTGTTTCCGTGGCGTCCCGCCATTTTGTCGCCGACCGAGATCTTTCTCTTCTGTGCGATATAACACCTTACAAGCTTATTTACTCCCGGGCTCAGCTCATCGCAGTTTTCCCGCGTGAATATCTTTACGTCTATGATAACTCCTGACTCTCCATGAGGAACCTTAAGCGAATTGTCCCTTACCTCTCTTGCCTTTTCACCGAAGATCGCTCTTAAAAGCCTTTCCTCAGCTGTAAGCTCGGTCTCGCCCTTGGGAGTTACTTTTCCTACCAGTATATCGCCCGAGCGCACCTCTGCGCCTATTCTGATTATTCCGTTTTCATCAAGGTCTTTGAGCGCGTCCTCTCCTACGTTAGGAATATCACGTGTGATCTCCTCTGGGCCGAGCTTTGTATCTCTCGCCTCGATCTCGTATTCCTCTATGTGGATAGACGTATATCTGTCCTCTTTTACAAGGTTTTCGTTGAGCAAAACGGCGTCCTCATAGTTATAACCCTCCCAGGTCATAAATCCTATAAGCGCGTTTTTGCCGAGAGCAAGCTCACCGTCAGCAGTAGCAGGGCCGTCTGCTATTATCTGATGCTCCGTTATCTTTTCACCGACTTCAACGATAGGTCTCTGATTCGTACAGGTTCCGGCATTTGAACGCTTAAACTTCGTAAGCGGATAAGAATGAAGCTTTCCGCCCTTCTCCTTTACGACTATCTCATCGGCGCTTACCTTCTCAACTACTCCCGGGGCGTCTGAAACCACTGCTACTCCCGAGTCAAGGCAAGCCTTATACTCCATTCCCGTTCCGACGATAGGCGCTTCTGTCTTGAGAAGCGGAACTGCCTGACGCTGCATGTTAGAACCCATAAGGGCGCGGTTCGCATCGTCATTTTCAAGGAAAGGAATGAGCGCGGTCGCAACAGAAACTACCATCTTAGGTGAAACGTCCATAAAGTCGACCTGAGACGCGTCAAATTCCGATATCTGGTCACGGTGTCTGCCGTTTACCTTTGCCCTTGCAAATTTGTGATCCTCTGTCAGCGGCTCGTTTGCCTGAGCTACTATATAGTTATCCTCAACGTCGGCGGTCATATATACGACCTCATCGGTCACTACGCCGGTTTCCTTGTTTACCTTTCTGTAAGGCGCCTCGATAAAGCCGTACTCATTTATCCTTGCAAATGACGCAAGGTATGAGATAAGTCCGATGTTAGGGCCTTCAGGCGTCTCGATAGGACACATTCTTCCATAGTGTGAATAGTGAACGTCTCTTACCTCGAATCCGGCACGGTCTCTTGAAAGTCCTCCCGGGCCAAGAGCGGAAAGCCTTCTCTTATGCGTAAGCTCAGCAAGAGGATTGTTCTGATCCATAAACTGAGAAAGAGGTGACGAACCGAAAAACTCCTTTATAGCCGCGGTTATCGGTCTTATATTTATAAGTGCAGATGGAGTTATCTCTTCAATATCCTGGGTCTGAAGATTCATTCTCTCGCGGATAACCCTTTCCATTCTCGTGAATCCGATACGAAACTGATTCTGTAAAAGCTCTCCTACACTTCTTATTCTTCTGTTTCCGAGATGGTCGATGTCGTCAACAGTGCCGACAGTCTCACACAAATTAAGAAAATATGAAATTGTCGCGATTATATCGTCAACAGTAATGTGCTTAGGAACAAGCTCATCTGCTCTTTGCTTGATAAGAGCCTTAAGCTCCTCCTCGTCGCCGTCGGCTGCTTCTAAGATCTCCCTTAAAACATTAAAGGAAACAAGCTCGTTTACGCCGTATTCTGAGCAGTCAAAATCAACATATCCCTTTATATCCACCATGCCGTTGGAGATTATCTTTACTTCCCTCTCCTCTGTCTTTGTGGTGGTTTCACCCTCAATAGTCAGAACCTCCTTGACCTCAACGGTGACATATGCTGTGTTGACGCCTGCCTGCTCGATCTCTGCTGCCAGCTCGTTTGAAACGGTAACTCCCGGTTCAGCCATGATCTCTCCCGTCATGGGATTTACAACAGGGCGTGTGAGTATGTGTCCCGCCAGCCTTGCTGCAAGACCAAGCTTCTTATTATATTTATATCTTCCGAATCTCGAAAGATCATATCTCTTTGCATCAAAGAACAGATTGTTTAAGTGGGTTACCGCGCTGTCTACCGTGGGGGGCTCTCCCGGACGGAGCTTTTTGTATACCTCCAAAAGCGCTTCCTCTCTGTTAGCGGTAGCGTCCTTCTGCTCTATGGTCTGACGTATTCTCTCGTCATCACCGAAAACTTCCGCTATCTCTGCGTTGGTTCCGATACCGATAGCACGGATAAACGTAGTCAGCGGTATCTTTCTGTTCTTATCTATTCTTACATATACAATGTCGTTGGAATCCATCTCGTACTCAAGCCATGCTCCCCTGTTTGGGATAACGGTTGAGCGGAAAAGATCCTTTCCGGTTTTGTCCTTGTCGCTTGCGTAATAAACTCCGGGTGAACGGACAAGCTGTGAAACGATAACACGCTCAGCTCCGTTTATAACGAAGGTTCCGCTGTCTGTCATTATTGGGAAGTCTCCCATATAGACTTCGCTTTCCTTGATCTCACCCGTTTCGGTGTTATTAAGTCTTGCGGTCACCCTAAGCGGCTTTGCATAAGTAACGTCGCGCTCCTTACACTCAGCTACCGTATACTTAGGCTTGTCGTCAAAACGATAACCTACAAAGCTTAGTTCCAGAGTTCCGTTATAATCAGAGATAGTGGAAACATCTCTGAAAACCTCTTTCAAGCCTTCAGTTAAAAACCAGTTGTACGAGTTTTTCTGCACCTCAATTAGGTTGGGCATTTCCAATACTTCATTGATTTTTGCGAAACTCTTACGCGTTGTCTTGCCAAGCTTTACGTCCTTGACATTTACCATAGGTTCAATCACTCCTCAATACTAAAAATACATTGGGCGTACCATTTCGTGAATGACATTTTAAAACCAGCAATGGATCAAAACCGTTCGGTTTTCACTTCCTTTTTACCTTGATTTTGCGTTTAAAAAGGTACAAAACTCCATTATGATACAGTATACTATTATATAATAATAAAAATTATTTGTCAAGCGTTTTTACTAAATTTTTTTTGCATATAAATAAAAAGACAGGCTCTTGCCCTTTCCCAGACGAAGAACCTGTTGCTTTCTACATTATTATATAATATGCTTCATAATAAGCTAAATTATCTCACTTGCATGTCTTGTAACATGGCAGCCGATGTTGACCGACACGGGAAGTCCCGCAATATGCGTTGCCGATTCCTCGATGTTGACCGCCATCGCCGTGACGGTTCCGCCGAAGCCCTGAGGACCTATGCCAAGCGAGTTTATGCTTTCAAGCATTCTCCTCTCAAGCTCTGCATATCGCTTTTTAGGATTTTTTACACTCACATCTCTTATGAGCGCCTTTTTTGCAAGATATGCACAGTATTCAAAGTCGCCGCCGATTCCAACGCCGACCACTATCGGCGGACAGGGGTTGCTTCCTGCACGGGAAACGGTTTCAGTAACATAGGCGATGATCTCATCCTCAGTAGCAGACGGGGTCATCATTTTAAGCGCAGACATATTTTCGCTGCCAAATCCCTTTGGTGCGACTGTGAGCTTTATTTTATCGCCCGGCACTATTCTTGTGTGGAGTACCGCAGGCGTATTATCATTCGTATTCACCCTCTCAAGCGGGTCCGATACGACGCTCTTTCTCAAAAGCCCCTCAGTATAGCCCTTTGCCACTCCATTGTTTACGGCCTCCTCAAATCCGCCGACGATGTGAACATCCTGTCCGATCTCTGCAAAAACGACAGCCATTCCCGTATCCTGACATATCGGTATGTTTTCACTTTTTGCAGCGGATATATTATCCAAAAGATCAACAAAAACGCTTTTACCGGTCTCCGATCTCTCACAGCCGGAGCAAGTCTTTATAAGCTCTTCAAGGCTTTTCGGCAAAAACAGATTCGCTTTTATGCAAAGCTTTGCAATCGTATTTTCAATCTCCTGAGCATTTATCTCTCTCATAAACTATTCTCCCGTCAATAATCACAAGTCTGGGGCCGGACATTATCTCAAAAGGGTTTTCCTCAAATACTACAAGATCTGCGTCCTTGCCCTTTTCAATGCTTCCCACTCTGTCAGATATTCCCGCAATTTCAGCGGCGGTACAGGTAATACTTTTAAGTCCGTCAATAAAGCTCATGCCGTTTTTGACAGCCATTCCCACGCTTATCGGAAGATACTGGACCGGCACCTCGCTGTGATCGGTGCAGACCGCTGTCTTTATGCCCATGCCGCTTAATATCCCAGGATTTTTCTCGCTTAAATTGGCAAGCTCAGGCTTTGAACGGTCGCATAACAAAGGACCTACTATACACTCGGCATTTTCCTGCCTAAGCTTATCAGCTATAAGATGCCCCTCTGTGCAATGGATCAAAACACAGTCAAGGTCAAACTCCCTCGATAATCTCAGCGCCGTAAAAATGTCGTCCGCTCTGTGACAGTGAAAATGCGCCTTGATTTCCTTTTTCAAAAGCGGAATAAGCGCTTCGCATTTAGCGTCGTACTCCGGCTCATCCTCAATGCCTTTTGCCTCCGACTTTTGGCGCATATATCTCCTCGCCTTGGTAAGCGCCTCTCTGATAAGCGCCGCTATCGCCATTCTTGTTACAGGTGAAGATTCCTTGTCAAGATAGGTCATCTTCGGGTTTTCGCCGAGTGAAAACTTCATTCCCACATTCTTTATAAGCATATCCTCGATTCTAATACCGCTCGTTTTAACAGCACAGATCGTTCCCGCTACTGTATTTGTACTTCCCGGAGATACAACGGCGGAAGTCACGCCCGCAGATACGGCATCTTTAAATGAGGAATCAAGCGGGTATATGGCGTCAACCGTATTAAGCTGAGGTGTTACCGGGTCTGAGTCTTCGTTAAAATCCTCACCCTCTATTCCCACGCCGCTCGTAAATAGCCCCAGATGCGTATGAGAATCTATAAAGCCCGGATAAACACACGCTCCGTTAAGGTCTATTCCGTCTTTTGCGGTATCCTCTGTCACTGAAGCGATCTTTCCGCCGCTTATCTCTATACAGCCGTTCTGTATTATCTTAAGGCCTTTATCCATTGTAAAGATCTTCGCGTTTTTTAATATCATCAAATCAGTCCTTAATGTAAACTCTCTTCATTCTCTGAGCCTTAAGCGGTTTATCTCTGAAATCGCAATCAACTGCCGCTATTTCGTCAACTACGTCCATTCCGTCAACGACTTTTCCGAAAGCCGCATAATTACCGTCAAGATGAGGAGCATCACTGTGCATAATGAAAAACTGGCTCGACGCAGAGTCAGGCATAGAACTTCTTGCCATTGATATAACTCCCCTTGTGTGCTTAAGATCGTTCCTTATTCCGTTTGACAAAAATTCACCCTTGATCTTATCCTTGGCGCCTCCCATTCCGGTACCTTCAGGATCACCGCCCTGGATCATAAAGCCGGGAATTACTCTGTGAAAAATAAGTCCGTCATAAAAGCCTTCTTTAACCAGCTTTAAAAAATTCTCAACCGTGATCGGCGCGATCTGAGGATAAAGCTCGATCGTTATTTTCTTCTCGTTTTCCATTTCAATTACTACCATAACAAGCTCTCCTTAATTTAGTCTTTTCTGATTATACAACAACTTTTTCAAAAAATCAATCATATGAGTTCATAACTCCGGTAAAATAATTTGAAAATCTATGTTTCTTGACTTAGTATTATATTAGATGTATAATTGTTTTTGTAATTAACAAAAAGAACGGAGAATATAAATGATACATAAAAACTCGTTTAACCGCTTGTTCAGAATATCTCTTGCGCTGGTTTCTATATTTACATTAAGTATTGCTTTCTGTGCCTTTTCTGCAAGCGCCTATGATACAGACAATGACGCTTATACATTTTACACCACATACGCTCAGACGGACGATGACAACAATGATGCCGATATTATCCCCGCTCCAGAGACAGACGGCATAAGCTCGACCTCAGATTCAATAACCGTAACTTTTAAAGAATCGCAGGCGGACGGCTTCAGCCTTTGGGTTTCAGACAGCGCTGACTTTTCTTCTGACATAACCGTACAGGGAGAGAAAACTTTAAGCGTCAGCGGACTTTTGTCAAGCACAACATATTATCTAAAGGCAGTCGCCTACAAAACCATCGGTGAAAATACTTATTATTCTGAGCCACTGTTTTTTACTTTTAACACTAAGGTGATAGACAGTCCTACGCCTGACTTTGACAGATCAAACAGCGTTGCGAACGCTCTGAGAATAGAATTTAACAAAGTAAACGGCGCCGAGGGTTACAGAATGTGGATCGCTGACAACAAGGACTTTAAGGGCGAATATATGACACAGGGCGGATCATCGCTGAGGTTTGACTATCTCAAAGCTGACACGACATATTATCTTAAGGCATATACATACAAAAGAATAAACGGTAAAACTTATTTTTCTGAGCCTACGATATTTACATACAAAACAAAGATAATCGACCGGCCTACGCCTGACTTTAACAGATCAAACAGCGTTGCGAACGCTCTGAGAATAGAATTTAACAAAGTAAACGGCGCCGAGGGTTACAGAATGTGGATCGCTGACAACAAGGACTTTAAGGGCGAATATATGACACAGGGCGGATCATCGCTGAGGTTTGACTATCTCAAAGCTGACACGACATATTATCTTAAGGCATATACATACAAAAGAATAAACGGTAAAACTTATTTTTCTGAGCCTACGATATTTACATACAAAACAAAGATAATCGACCGGCCTACGCCTGACTTTAGCAGATCAAACAGCGTTACAAACGCTCTGAGAATTGAATTTAACAAAGTAAACGGCGCCGAGGGTTACAGAATGTGGATCGCCGACAACAAGGACTTTAAAGGCGAATATATGACACAGGGCGGTTCATCGCTGAGATTTGACTATCTCAAAGCCGACACGACATATTATCTTAAGGCGTATACATACAAAAGAATAAACGGCAGAACTTATTTTTCTGAACCAACTATATTTACTTATAAAACAAAGCCGTCTCCTTTCGGCACGCTGTTTTACATTAAAACAAAATCGACAATATACGACAAAAGCTATCGCAATATCGGCAGCGTTGAGGCGGGATCATTTTACAGCGGGTATTTCAGTTCAAAATATCCATCTTATGCGATATTAAAATTCCGCTACGGTGAGGTTTTGATAAACAAAAACAGTGTGTCGGTTCAGTCCGGCGCAAAAATGTTAAATACAGCGGCTATCGGGCAGTTTGGCGACAATATAGCCGGATATTCAGCATGCGGTCCTGCCGCTGTAAGCATACTTATAAACAGCGAGAAAAATGAAAGCTACAACAAGGACGACCTTATCCTTTTCAGCGAGAAAAACGCCTTGAACGATCAGGGAAGCTTAAGAACAGGCGGAGGCATGACCGCGCCAAAGCTTTTAGAGCTTATAAGAAAGTATTCCAACGGAAAGTACAGCGCAAAAAACATCTACGGCAGCGATTGCTCTTCTATATTAAAAAAACAGATCGACGGCGGCCACCGCGCAATAGTTGTAGTTCAATATACGTCATCAATAGTGACACATTATTCTTCAGGGACTCATTATGTAGTTGTGTGCGGATATGAGTACATAAACGGCACCTTGTATTTTTACTATGCCGACCCTTATTACGGAAACGGCGGACGAAGCCTGTTAAGGGTATCCGCATCAACGCTTCAGACATCAATGAACATGGTAATCAAAGAACCAAAAGCTATTATTGTTCTAAACTGAAATTTAATCCGTAAAATGTTATTGTCGTTTGCTGTCTGACTCCGGAATAAAACTCAAAGTCCTTGACAACATAAGGTAAAACTGGTAAAATTATAGCAGCACTCTAAAGCTTTGGGTAGGCTCTCAGCAGCTCAAAACGGCAATACTATCTGATGAAATGCCGACGACAACCTTTTGTGTGCTGTTCCCTTATAGCGAGGTAACCTTAATGCTTTATACAAAACGATTATTTTGTACCACTTTGGCGGCGCTTATCCTTTGCGGTTGTTCTTCGACCGGTGACGCCTCAAAGGCTTCGTCAGACTCGTCGGCATCCGCCGAAAGCAGCGCCGATCGCGTTTCGTCATCTTCGGACACAAATTCTTCCGGCAACGCGGCCACCGCTCAGACCACTACTGCGACAAAAGCTACTCTGACTGATGTCGTCACAAAAGAAAATAAACCGACAAAGGTCAATAATGACCAATACAGCTATTCGTTTTCTATTTCAGGATTTGACAGCGTTATTTCAATGCCCGACTTTAACGGATTTTTAGATGAGCTTCAGGATATAATAAACGGCGCGGACTTTTCGCTTGCTTTTTCATATAAAAATATGAACACCGGTGCTGAGATAAATTTCAATCAGCATAGGGACTTTATGACCTGTTCTACCATAAAAGTCCCTTATGTTAAATCTCTTCTTGAAAGCGACGTAAACCTTGATCAGATAATAAATAAATGGTCTGCCTGGGAAGGAGATACGGGTTATACTGCCGGTCTTTCAAACGGGACGGGTATAAGTACAAAGGAGCTTATGAAAAGAGCTGTTTCCTACAGCGACAATACTGCGTATTTTCTTTTAAACAACTATTACGGATATTCTCAGTACAATGCCAATCAGACACGGCTTACTAACAACTGCTATCTTGGCTCAGGATGGATATTCACACACTGCACGGCAGCGGAAATGCTTAGAAACTACACCGATGTTTACGAATACATAAAATCGGGCAGGTACGGCTCTTTTTTAAAAGAAATCATGAGCGCTGATGACGTTGACGTAAATATGCAGATACGCTCTGCTCTTGAATCAAAATACACTGTATGCGAAAAATACGGCTCGGAATTCGGCTCGTGGGGAAATGAGAATCAGTTTCACGACTGCGCAATTGTATTTGCTGAATCTCCGTTTGTGCTTGTAATTTTTACAAATCAGGCTCCGGAGACAGAGCAAAGCGCTGAGATATTTAAAAAGCTTGCTGTTGTTTTTTACAAAATTAACACAGTCATAAATATTAAAAAATAAGGAGGATCACTGTATGGATGATTACAAGATTTATTCTATTCATATGGGAAAAGCAAAATGTGCGGTAGATCTGGGCGACGGCTCTGAGAGAGGAGAATATGTCAACCAGGACTATATCCTGCATAAAATGGGAAGACCTCACAGAGCGATAAGTCTTATGTACTGTTACTACCCGCTCGACAAGGAATGGCCGGGCAGGATCTCAGAGGTTATGAAAGACGCAGACGTATCGTTTCAGTGGGATTACCCTTACGACGATTACTTTCCGTACAGGGGCGGTCTTGAAGGAAACACCGACGGCGAGCCGTTTACCTGTATGAGAGATGTAAGACGTCACGGGCAGGACGTAATTTTAACTCTTACGATCGACCCGAATGTCACGGACGATCATCTTATCGCGATTGCAAACGACTTAAAACCGTTTGGTAGAATGATGCTTAGAGTCAATCACGAGGCTACCGGCGACTGGTTCTCTTTCACAAAAAGAGCAACTTATGCGGAGATAGCAGAATTTTACTGCCGCTTTAATAAAATACTTAAAGAGTACGCTCCTAACGTCCAGACCATTTTATGCACAGGCGGTGTGGAGGATCCGAGCACAGGAAAAATTGAAAAGGAAGAAGAATTCAAGCAGGCAGTCATCGACACTGATATATGGAGCATCGACAAATATATGGCTCTTCACTGGGGCTGGCCTTATGACGTTGCCGAAAAGGGAGGAAACACCTTTAAAAGAGAAAAGGTTGACGACGTATACGACTATACTAAGGCGGCTTATGAGCGGTTCAAGGAGCTTAACGGCGGAGTTGCAAAGCCAATGGTAATGAGCGAGTTCAATGCTGACGGCGATGTTACCGGTCCTTGGGATCAGGCAGAGATGGTAAAGGCTTACTGCGACAGGGTTAAAAGAGAAGAGGCTCTTTGGTACACAGGCTTTACCTTCTATCAGTTCAGAGACAGAGGTCGTCTCGGGCTTGAGATAGAAGATCCAAATAACCCGGATGTTGGAATCGAACAGCCGGTTATGAAAACCTACAAGGAGATAATCCACGACGAATATTTTATGCCTGAAATGAAGCTGGGCGATGAAGTAACGCTTCCCGCTACGCTCCGCTGGGGCGGAAGCGAGGACGCCGAGGGGCTTGCCGTGCCAATTCACTTTGATAAGAACCCGACCTTCTGCGAGGTCGTTTTCGAAGACGATTCAAACCTTATGATGGAAATAAACGGAAAGTGGTTTTATAAATCTCCTGAGGCCAAAACTATCGACCTTATGTCTGCGTTTTACGAAAAGCCTCTTGACGGCGAAGCTGATATGACGCTTAAAATATTTGCTCCTCCGGCAAGCGGAGAAAACGATCTTTCCGCTCCCGACGGCCTTTTAAACACTTATACAACTATCGAAAAGCTTCCCTATATAAGAGTAAGGTTCGAGCCTATCATTTCGTAAGCTTTAAACTTTTAAGCAGAACGATAAAGCATTCAAACAATTGTATAACGCAAAAATCCGTGCAGAATAAAACATCCGCACGGATTTTTTCTTTATTTAAGATTTAACTACTTAGCTGAACCTGTCTTATATGCGTCGATCATCTTCTTAACCATCTGACCGCCTACAGAACCTGCCTCACGAGAAGTAAGGTCGCCGTTATATCCCTGCTTGAGGTTTACTCCTACTTCATTAGCAGCCTCGATCTTGAACTTCTCAAGAGTCTGTCTGCCCTGCTCAGTTGTGATTCCCTTCATCGTTTTCACTCCTTTTTCTTTTATTTCGGGTTGCAAAAATATTATGTGAAACGATGATTTTTTTATTAGCGGTAATTTTTATAATAGAATTTTTGTAAAATTTTTGTCGATAATAAAAATTCAGGTCAATTTTTTATGTTCTATATACTCTGAGACGCCCTGCTTAAGCCTTAATAGCCCGTCAACAAGCCTGTCTTTAGGACAAGCAATATTTAAACGCAAAAAGCTTTTTGAGCCTAAACCGTATACACTTCCCGACGAAAGGTAAAGACCTGTTTTCGAACGTATAAACTCGGCGAGCTCGTCGGAATCATCTGAAAATAAAGAGCAGTCAAGCCACAAAAGATATGTCGCTTTTGAAGGCACAAGTCTTACCTCTTTAAGCTCTTTGATTAAAAATTCAGAAGTGATCTTTTTGTTTTTATATATATATTCCCTTAACTCATCAAGCCATTCACCGCCCCTTGTAAACGCAGCCACTGCCGCATTCACAGCAAAAGCGTTTGGCTCTGCGACCTCATCTGTATTAAGACCGCGATATATCTTGTGTCTCAAAAATGCGTTTGACGCAAATACCGCTGACGTCTGAATTCCCGCAAGGTTAAAAGCTTTTGTAGGAGCTATTAAGGTAATACTTATTTCCCGGCACACGTCGCTGACCGATGCAAACGGTATATATCCGCACCCGGGGTCGGTTATATCACAGTGGATCTCGTCTGAAATGACGATAACTCCGTGCTTTTTGCAAAGCTCTCCTATCCTGCTAAGCGTTTCTTTATCCCAGATTTTACCTACCGGATTGTGCGGATTGCATAGTATCATAAGCGAAGTCTGAGGATCTGAAAGCTTTTTTTCAAGATCACAAAAGTCCACCGAGTACTCACTTCCGTCATACATAAGCGGGCTTTCTATAACCTCCCTGCCGTTGTTTAAAATACAGTTAAAAAATATATTGTATACAGGCGTCTGTATCAGAACTTTCTCCGCCGGTGTGGTAAGCTTTCTCACGATGCTGGATATTGCCGGAATAACCCCCGTACAGAAGATAAGTGAATCTCTATCCATCTTAAGGCCATGCCTTTTTTTCCACCAGTTTACATATGCGTCGTACCATTCTTCGGAAACAACCGAATATCCGAAAACTCCGTGCTCAGCTCTTTTTATTATCTCCTCGCGCACCTCAGGAGCGGTCTGAAAGTCCATATCAGCTACCCACATAGGCAGCTCATTATCCTTTACATCCCACTTAAGAGAGTTTGTATTTCTTCTGTCAACACAGGTGTCAAAATCGTATTTCATTAAAGCCCTCCGTAAATTTAAAGCATTGACCCGTCGTTTAAAAAGCGACCAAGCCGTCAGCTCTTCAGTGTTTCAGCAGGAAAAGTATTGTTATAAAAGACAAACAGTAAGCTCGCCCGTATAAGAGACGGGAACATATATCTGCGGTCGCGCCTTATCCTACCGACTTTTTTGTGCAGGAAATTTTACATTCACAATTATCATCCACACTCTCCTGTCTGCAAATGATCTTTGTTTTGTCAGGGTCTACCTTGTCCTTTTGAATTATAAGCTTTGTGATCTTATCTGCTCGTATTATTCCTCCCGACGGGTTAAGCACACTGTCTACCGTTCCCGAAATATCTGCGTCAACGGTAGAATATTCAAACGCAAGGGTGGTATTTATAAGCTTGCAGTTTTTCATTACAAGGTTGTCTATGTAGCACAGCCCCTGAAGGCTCTCAACAGTACAATTTATAAACGTAAGGTTTTTTGCGTTCCAGCCAAGATATTCTCCTGATATGAACGAATCGTACACCGTTATGTTTTCACTGTTCCAGAAAGCGTCCTTAGACAAAAGCTTCGAGTTTCTGACGACTACGTTCTTCGCCCCGTCAAAAGGATAGTTTCCGTAAAGATTGAAATCACTGACCGTCATATTCTGACTGTTCATCGCAAAGTAATCTCCCTTTGCGGTTACGCTTTCTATATCAACGCCGTCACAGCTCCACAAGGTTTCCGCCGCGTTCGGAATTGACACGTTTTTAAGCGTTACCGCCTTGCAGCGTCGAAAGTTTTTCGGCGCATCGATATTTGAATCAGCTATGCTGATATTATCGGTATACCAGACCCCCGCCCTGGCACCCTCAAACCAGGTGCAGTTTTTTACCTTTATATTCTCACAATACCACAACGGATATTTCCATTTAAACATACTGTCAATAAGCTCTATATCACTGCTTTCTTTAAGCGGCGATTCACCGTCTGCAAATACGGTGTCGTATATTCTAAGATTTCTGCTTTGAAACAAAGCACGCTCGCCTGTCAAGACCTTACGGCAAACCTCTTTCTTAACACTCATTCCATCAACTCCCCAAAGCCTGCTTTATAAAAATCATACCCGATTCAAGTTTTCCCGTTATTAAATATTTTACCCTATTACCGGCGTTTTGTCAATAAACATCCCCCCTTATACAAATATGAGCAGAGCTTTAAAAAAAGCCCTGCTCGGATATATTTATTTTACCTCTTCAAGCCACACCCGCATCTGATTTTCGCCCCTGTTCCCCCATGAGTAATAGGGTATTGCTATGGCTGTTGCGTCTGTTTCATCCGGCACAGTATCACTGTAAAGATATCCTGAGTTTTTTATCCTTACAGCTTTTACAGATAGTTTTACCACATCTTTTAACACCTCATCATCAGACCTCAACGCTTTTACCTCGCCCCCTCTTTTAAGCGCAAGAGAAAGCACATCTCCATCATTATCCACACCCTCAAAGCAATAGACGAGCGGTCCTCTTAAAA
Organism: uncultured Clostridia bacterium; assembly: GCA_947631455.1. GTDB lineage: Bacteria > Bacillota > Clostridia > Oscillospirales > Ruminococcaceae > UMGS1601. Next base: position 235,174 of record CANRLH010000002.1, on the reverse strand, counting down.
GACATACCTTTCCGGTAAGCCGCGGGACTCTTGGCGATGCCCAAACAAACCTGGGTTCAGAGTCAAGGGTCAAGGTAACATGATCACCGTCGCTGACATCAAGATATACATATCCGCTCTGCGTCTGAGGCAAAGTATCTTTTCCATTGACTTTTAAGTTATAGTTTCTGCTCCATCCGGGTATTCTTATCGCCAGCGCACCGCCTTTTTTTACCTCATATCGCACAGTAAACCCGTAAGGATAATCTGTCTTACAGACAAGATGTATTCCGTTTTTAAACCGCACCTCTCCCGATGCAAACATATGACAAAACGCAGTTTCATCATTTTCGCCATAGGCATATTTTCCAAACGATGAGATAAGCCTTGCGGCGTTAGGCGGACAACACGCGCAGGCATACCAGCCCGGGCGCTGAGTAAGAGTGTGACGATATGCACTTGCAACACCTGAGATCCCAGGAACGACCTCCAGCGGATTAACATAGAAAAACCCCTTGCCGTCAAGCTGTATTCCGGCCAGCACGGTGTTGTAAAACGCCTGCTCCATGACATCGGCATACTTTGAATTTATTTCGTTTTCAAGCATTCTGGATGCAAAAAATATAAGTCCTACCGACGCACAGGTCTCAGCGTATGCCGTGTCACCCGGAAGATCGTAATCAACGCTGAAGGCTTCTCCGTGTACTGTTGAGCCGATCCCTCCGGTTATATACATTCGCTTTTCGGTTATACTTTCCCATAGCCGCTTGCAGGCATCGTATAACTCCTTGTCATTCGTCTGAGAAGAAAGGTCTGCCATTGCTGTGAAAAGATATACCGCTCTTACCGCATGTCCTACCGCATCAGTCATATTGCGCACGGGCACCCCGCTTTGCTGATAGTCATTGTCGCTTGCATTATTTCCCCAGACAGTCCAGCTTCTGTTCCGTGCCTCTTTCTTATAAAAGTCAGGGTCTGTTCCTCTTTTGTTTATAAAATGCTTTGCAAGCTCTAAGCAGTGCTCATTTTCTGTCAGCCGATACATTTTTAAGAGCGCAAGCTCTACCTCCGGGTGACCGGGAAAGCCTTCATGTCCGTCTGTTATAAACACCTTGTATATATGTTCGGCGTTTTTTATCATTGTTTTTAAAAGCTTATCCTTGCCGGTCGTTTCGTAATAAGCGCAGGCGGCTTCCATCATATGCCCGGCGCAGTAAAGCTCATGCGCCTCCAGCAGATTTGTCCAGCGCTTTTCACGGTCTTTTATTGTAAAATATGTATTCAGATAGCCGTCTGTATCCTGTGCTGCTGCGATCTTGTCAATAAGCCCGTCACAAAGCCTCTCAAGCTCTTTGTCAGGAAAGTCGGCAAGTGAATACGCCGCCGCCTCGATCCATTTAGCAGCGTCGCTGTCCTGAAACACCTGTCCGTAAAAGCCGTCGCCTGTTCCTTCACCCTTCAGCGCACTTGCCGCGTTTTCAAAGTTTTTTACAACGTGGCTTTTTTCAGCGCCCTCCGCCATATCGTTTAAAACCGAGTACTGATACGGGATCACTGTGTCCTTTATTAGTTTCTGATACTTTTTGATGAATCCGTCAGATTTATATGCGGATTGGCTTAACTGATTCTGTATTTTCAATTTCTTTCCCCCCTAACGGTGCTTATAATATAATACCATATATGGGAGCATATAACAAGCGGTTTTAATTTATGTATTCTTTTTTTTGAAAAGAAGCCTGAACACCGTGCGAATAAGCGGCTGAATGAAAAACAACTGTGTAAAAAACGCAAACGGAAAGTTAAAGCAAACGAGTCTGAACCAGTTTGCAATAAGCGTTATTATATTAAAGCCGGAGTAAAACGGATAATAAATCACAGCCGCAATAAGACTCATCGCAGGACACATAATTGCAACCGTTGCGCAGATGATCGCGGTTTCAAACATAACCGGGTGTGTTTCCTTGATGTCAAAAACCTTGCTCGCAAGCTTAAAAGATCCCGGACTTCCGATTGTCATTTCAAGAATATATGCAAAAGCAAATTCTATGATCACAACCGACCATATAGGCATATAGTTGCCGAACATATACACACCGCCTTGGGTGTTTATGGCGTCGATCACACTTGTCTTGTTGTTGGCAAGCATTATTGCTGAGCCGTTTACTACGTAAAGACTGTAAAAAACGTAAGCGTGGACCGTAACTAATACTGTTAAAAAAGCATACAGCATTCTCTGAAAATGATTTGTTGGCATAACTGAGCCCTCCTAATTTTTGCACAGAAAAACACATGCCGCTTTGCAAATCGATTATGGCGTACCGTAATCAGATTTACACGCAAAGCGCAACATGTGTCGTTCATAATGTGCTATTTAATTTACCTATGTATTTTATCAGACAAAAACAGCTTTGTCAAGCATTTTTCAAAATAACCGATCACGCTATTGTTAAAATCAAATAATTGTGCTAGAATAAGAGAAATGATAAATAACCAAGGTGATATAAATGTGCAAAAAAGCTATAATAGCTATGAGCGGCGGCGTTGATTCTTCCGTTGCAGCGCTTTTGACAAAACAAAAGGGCTATGAGTGCATAGGCGCCACTATGAAGCTTTTTTCTAATGAGGATATAAACATAAGCCGCGAAAAAAGCTGCTGTTCTCTTTCTGATGTTGAAGACGCAAGAAGTGTATCTGTGCGCCTTGACATACCTTATTATGTTTTTAACTTTTCAGATAAATTTGAAGAATGCGTGATAAATAAATTTGTTTCATCGTATCTTTCCGGAGCAACTCCAAACCCATGTATTGAATGCAACAAAAGTCTTAAATTTGATAAAATGTTTATGCGTATGAATGAGCTTGGCTTTGATCTTATCGTAACGGGACATTATGCAATAGTTCAAAAGGATCTATCAAACGGGAGGTATCTCTTAAAAAAAGCCGCCGACAAGTCAAAGGATCAGAGCTATGTTTTATATATGCTCACGCAGGAGCAGTTAAGTCATGTGTATTTTCCTCTGGGCGGGCTTGAAAAGAGCACGGTAAGGCAGATCGCCGAGGAAAACGGATTTGTCAATGCTCAAAAAAAAGACAGTCAGGACATATGCTTTGTACCAGACGGAGACTACGCTTCGTTTATAGAAAAGCATACGGGCAAAATGTCAAAGCCCGGAAACTTTGTGTCGTCTGACGGACATATTTTCGGCCGCCATAAAGGCATATCCCACTACACTATAGGTCAGCGAAGGGGGCTTGGGATCTCTTACGCCACTCCCCTATATGTGACTGAGATACGCACCGATACAAACGAGGTAGTGCTTGGTAATGAGCAGGACCTGTACTCTGACACACTCATCGCAGATGAAGTAAACCTTATATCAGTTGAAAAAATAGATGAGCCTATAAAAGTAAAGGCAAAGGTACGTTACCGTCAGGTCGAACAGCCTGCCGTGGCGCGCCAGCTTGCTGACGGAAGGCTTTATGTTAAATTTGACAAACCACAAAGAGCGATAACAAAAGGTCAGGCAGTTGTGCTATACGACGGCGACACGGTTGTCGGCGGAGCAACTATCGTGAAAGTGGGGTGCTTTGATGTCAATTGCGGGTAAGCTCAAAACAGAGTGTGATTTAAGTGACATCGAGCTGAAAGAGCTTCTTGAAACGGATATTTATGACGATAAGCTCAAAATCTCAGCAGATAAAGTAAGGCAGAAGTTTTACGGAAAAGACGTTTATCTTAGAGGTCTTATCGAATTTACAAACTTCTGTAAAAATAACTGCTTTTACTGCGGGATCAGGGCCGATAATAAAAAATGCGAGCGTTACCGGCTTTCAAAGGAAGAAATATACGGCTGCTGCCGCGAAGGACATGAGCTTGGTTTCAGAACCTTTGTACTTCAGGGCGGCGAGGACTTAAGCTACTCTGATAAAGACATATGCGAGATCGTTTCTAACATAAAAGCCGCTCACCCTGACTGTGCGGTCACACTCTCAATAGGCGAACGGTCAAAGCAAAGCTATATTGATTACTTCAGCGCCGGTGCTGACAGGTATCTTCTTAGGCACGAAACCGCAAACGAGGTGCATTACAAGCAGCTTCACCCGGGATCAATGAGCCTTGATAACAGAAAAAGATGTCTTTTTGATTTAAAGGAAATAGGTTATCAGGTCGGCTCCGGCTTTATGGTCGGAAGTCCCTTTCAGACGACGGAATGTATTATTGAGGATATTAGATTTTTGCAAAGCCTTAAACCCGATATGATTGGCATCGGGCCTTTCATATCTCATAAGGATACACCTTTTAAAAACTTTGAAAACGGAAACTTAAACCTTACGCTCCGGCTTATTTCAGTTTTGCGTCTTATGTTCCCGAAAGCTCTTATTCCGGCAACGACTGCCCTTGGCACTCTTCACCCACAGGGGCGTGAACTTGGACTTTTATGCGGTGCAAATGTTGTGATGCCGAACCTTTCTCCCGTAAGCACCAGAAAAAAATACGAGCTTTATGACAATAAAATATGCACAGGAGAGGAATCAGCGCAATGCAAAGACTGTCTTGAACGAAAAATAAATTCGATCGGCTATAAAATCGCCACAGACAGAGGAGACGCAAAAACATTATCTTAAGAATTAACGCCTTAAGCGCTTATTCTTATAACATATGACCAAACCCCCGCAGACTTATATGATCCGAGGGGGTTTTGAATTTTTTATTCCTTACGCTGCACTTTTTACGATGTCGTTGATTATCCCTACGTCTGCGGTGGTTATTTCGCCGTCACCGTTTGCATCGGCAAGCAAAAGATCATCTTGCGTATAATCCTGTATTCCCTGTGCAAAAATGTTTATAATTCCTACATCCGCGGTGGTCAGAATACCGTCGCCGTTTAAGTCTCCGATAAGCTTAACCGGCTTTGCTACGACTGTGACAGGACTGCTGCTTCCCATAACCTCAATTGCACACTCTTTATTAAGGATATCTGTCGCCTTTGCCCCGATATAATATGTATAGCTTACATTTAATTCAACATCGGCGTCGGTATATGAAAGCTGATCAGCAGTAAGATCTGCCAGCTTCTCCGGTACAGCATCTTCACCCTCTGACCTGTAAACCGCAAATCCTGCTGTCTCATACTCAGGCATACTCCATGTAATCTCTACCGCATTTTCATTTTCTGACTGTTCAGCCTGAACGACCGGCGGATCAAGCTTCTTAGCACTGGCCATATATATTACATCCTGATATGAAAACATATTTTCAGAAGCCCCGGGTATTCCGCCTGTTCCCGTATACTGCCATATGTCCGGAACATACTCGCCATTTAACGTTATACTCTCGTCAAAGTCAGGTATATATGGCCGGTAGCTATACCATATTCCCATATTTTCATTTTTCAAGGCATCTATATCCATTTTTTTATACACAGCTTTTCCGGCAAAGCAGTAACTGTCAAATCCGTTTTCCTTCATAACCTCATTAAAAGCTAAAGCTATTGCTGTGTTCTCATCTTTAGTAAGTTCAGAATAATGAGAGTATGTAGCCATATCATAGGATATTGACAACGTAAGCTTATCCTTATATTCAGGTATAGACTCATCTATTGCCTTTATAAGATATTGAGCCTCTTGCCTTGCTTCATCGGCGGTATCAGCATATGCTACGAATTTAAGTCCTATGTTTATATCATTGTCAACAGCGCCCCTGACATTTTCAACAAATGAAGAGTCGTTTTGAAACGAATTTTCCGCCCAGTCAAACCATCCTGCTCTGATTATCGCAAAATCAATTCCGCTTTGCTTTACCTTAGTCCAGTCTATTGGATTTTTCACGCCGTCAACAAAATCGCCCAGCCGTGAGGAAACATCAATACCGTTATAAAAGCCGCAGGATACATTGCAGACAGCAAAATCACCCGTCTGTACCTCTGCCTTTATCACTGCTTTTCCCAACGATTTAGCCGTTACAACACCATTTTGATCGACCTCAGCGACATTTTTGTCTGACGACGACCATTTTATCTCAGGCTTTTCATTTATATTGCTTTTTCCTATATTTGCGGTGAGCTTAGATTTATCGCCTATCTGAACAGACTTATACATAGCGTCAAACGTGACTTCTATGGTGTCGGTAAAATTAGCAAATGCCCAGTCAAGCATTCTGGCAGAATCAAGCATGGCAAAGTTTACATAATTCGTCTCTTCGTCATACTCACCGCCAAGGGCGATACAGCAAAGGTTAGTATCTCCCTTTTTCGCTGTTGACACAAGACACCTTCCCGCAAGCGAGGTGTAGCCTGTCTTGATGCCGGTCGCATATCTGTAATAGTAGAGTCCGCCGCTTATGTCATCTATCAGATAGTTTGTATTTACTATCGGATATGTATCTCCCGGTAAAGTATAAAACTCCTCACTTACAACCTCTGTAAAATACGGCATCTTAAGCGCATATTTTGTTATTTTATACAGATCCTCAGCCGTGGTGTAATGATTCTCGTCCGACAATCCGTGAGGATCGTTAAAGTGTGTATTCTCACAGCCAAGCTCATTCGCCTTAGCGTTCATCATATCTACAAACTTAATAACATCTCCGCCGCCTGCATAATATGCAAGTACCTCAGCGGCATCACAACCAGACGGAAGCATCATACCGTAAAGAACATCCAGCACCGAATAGCTCTCGCCGATATGATTCTGAAATCCCGCCATAGATGCTCCTTGTCCCGAAACGTCATCTATCGGCTTCTGCTCTATCGTTATCATAGTGTTTTCAAGATCATCAACTGTTTCCGCTATAACGATATAGGTCATGATCTTCGTAGTGGATGCCATCACCCTCTTGACATCTGCATTCTGAGAGAAATACACTTCATCTGTGTCAAGATTGGCAACCAGCATTGATTCTGTATTAAGTTCAAAATCCAAAACAGGTTTATTTTCTGCTGTTGCAAAAACACACACTGTGAGCGACATAAACACTGCCACGGCAGTGAACACAGACATAAGCCTTTTCATAAAAATCATCTCCGATATAAAATTGATATATTCTTATATTAAAATAAAACTGTTAATATGTCAATAACAGATGATGTCACGGCAAATATCTTTACCTGCCGCTTCGTAAAGCTTCATGCTTTATATAAAATCGTTATAATTCACAGCTAGCTCCCGATCATTGATAGTATGATCATTATATCATATATCGTAAAAAACCACAATACCGCCATAGGCAAAAGCCTACGGCGGTATTTATTTCACTGTAAAAATAAATCCTGTCACGTCAGTGCTGAAATTTTTATTTTCTTTAAGCCTATTACGAAATATATTTTACAGTCATTTTAGGAAGATATTTATTTATCATATCAAGAAGAATTTTTTCCGCTTCTTTCTGTAAATGCTCACGGTAACGGTACTTTCCCCTGCCGCGTCCTACCATCTGATCCGGTTGGTACAGAGTAGGTAAGGACGGAAACGCTTCACTGTTAATGGCGTTTTGCACAAAACTATAGGTCATAAAAATCACCTCTAAAAACCCGACACGTTTAACATCATCGCTTAGCTTATCCGAAAGCGTTATAAGTAACTCCTCGTACAAGCTCTCCCAGTCAGGTACCAGTATTATGGGAGCTATCAATAACCCAACGGGATAACCTGAGTCACACATAGCGTTTACTGCCCGAATACGAGCAGATAACTGCGAAGTCCCTATCTCAATTTTGCGGATCAGTTCCTCCGGATTGACACTCATGCGGAAAATAGTCTTTTGCCTATGATCCAGACCCAGCAAGGGCTCTACCATATCAAACTTTGTTGGAAATGTAAGCTTTCCGTCGGCGCGGCGGGCAAATTCTTCGATAGTCCAAGGAAGATTATTCGTAACGGTGTTTTCCAAAACCAAATCACTGTTGCTGCCGATTTCAAACACATGACGCCACGGGTCGGTGTTGGCTGTTTTCACGAGTTTGTTCATCATCTCTTCACGGTTGACAAATACCCGAAGATATGCACATTTGTTATAGTTACATACCAGATAGCAATACAGACACATTGCTGAACAGCCGGATGAGGTATAAGGCACCAGAAAATCAGATACTTTGTGATTTTCCGTATACCGATGCGTCTTACGCACACCGATGATAAGGTGGCGCTTAAGCCGCACAAACTCCCGGTTGGAAGCAGCGCGCAGCTGTGGAATATTGTTGTGATTCTGTATTTCTATCCACGGCAGAGAAGCATATTTCTGCTTTAAATAACTTCCCAGAGGATAGTGCAGTGCAGCCGGTTCAAAATAAACGCTGTCAAATGAAGGATTCATTTGGACACACCCTTTTCCTATTGTGATTTAATAGGATTATATTTCCCGATTTATTTATAATAATCATAATATTTCCGTATAGTTCCTATCCGCTCCGCAGTCACTTAACAAAACAGATAGGTAGCACAACAAGCGTGATCCATTTAAAAAATAAGATGCAACGTCATAAGTGAGACGATAACTAAAAAAGCCGTCGCGGACAATCTAAAGTCCGCGACGGCGTGGTGCAGCTGGCGGGACTTGAACCCGCACGAGATTGCTCCCACTAGCCCCTCAAGCTAGCGCGTCTGCCGATTCCGCCACAGCTGCATATATAGTGCGCTTTATTTTTTCACGGTAAACGCAAAACCGAGGCGGGCTTTTAACAAGCTGATCCGCAAAAGTGCTCTCAAATTCAGAGTGCTTTATTATTATATCACAATTTAAAAATTTGTCAAGTACTTTTTTTTTAATTATAGTTAAGCCAAGAAAAAAATAAGTAATTTTTCTCAAAAAACACTTGCAATTCTAGAAATTATGTGATATACTAATTAGGCTTAAAAATGATAAATCCATAGAACTACTGTCTAAACTGAAATGATGGGCTTCTATGAGAGTCATAAATTTTGCGTTTAGAGAGGAGGAAGTTTTTATGAAAAAAGGTATTCATCCGGCTTACGAGGAGACTACGATCACCTGCGCATGCGGGAACGTCATCAAAACTCGTTCGACAAAGAAGGATATTAAGGTTGAAATCTGCTCTAAGTGTCATCCGTTCTTTACCGGAAAGCAGAAGCTTGTTGACACAGGCGGAAGAGTTGACAGATTCAAGAAAAGATACAATCTTGACTAAAGCCTTTACAGAGCGGATTTTGTCCGCTCTTATTTTTTTAATCAATATGTGAGGACGGCGTATGAGCTACAAAACCGTTAAAGGTGAAGCTTCAGCAAGCTTCACCGAGAAAAAGAGCGAATTTATCGGACACATTGCCCCGGTAAAAACCAACGATGAGGCCAATATGTTTATAAACAAAATAAAATCGCAGAACAGAAAGGCAAAGCACAACGTATATGCCTATATTCTTCGCGAGCAGAACATCACACGCTACAGCGACGACGCTGAACCGCAAGGCACAGGAGGAGTTCCCGTGCTTGAGGTACTGCAAAAGGAGGGGCTCTGCGACGTATGTGTTGTTGTAACAAGATATTTCGGAGGTATCCTGCTCGGCACAGGCGGACTAACACGCGCATATTCAAAAGGCTGTAAGCTTGCCGTTGAAGCCGCCGAAATAATGGAAATGCATCTGTCTTATGAGGTAAACATTTCGATAGATTACAATATGTACGGGAAAATAAGCGCTATCCTGCCTGAGTTTGAGACCAAAATAATCAGCAGCGATTTTGGCGAAGATGTAACTCTTAAGCTTTTGGTAAAATCAGAAAAAGTTAAAGCTCTTTCAGATAAGCTGACTGACGCCGCCTTCGGAGCTGTAAAAATATGCGTTGGAGACGAAATTTACGGAAATTTCGCATAAGTTTTGTGAATATTCTGTTAATTTTTTCAAAAAATAAAGGTGAAACGGCACTAAATAAAGTATATAATATTAGAATCCCTTAACAGGCTGTCACCCTTAATGTAAAAACAGCGGTTATTATTACGATCGTCAACAATAAATATGCAAGTGACAGCCAACGACTGATCAAATTACAGTGAAGTACTATTATTAACGATCTGAGGAACAGGTAAAATGAATCCGAGAGAAACAACAGAGTTTTTTGAGTCTGAAAATCTGTGCAAATACGCCTGCCTTTCTAAAGACACAAAGGGCAGAAAGCAAAAGATTGAAAAATGTTCGTTGCGCACAGAATTTCAGCGTGACCGTGACAGAATAATACACTCCAATTCCTTTCGCAGACTAAAGCACAAGGCGCAGGTGTTTTTGTATCCAACAGGCGACCATTACAGAACAAGGCTTACTCATACACTTGAGGTCGCACAGATTGCAAGAACAATTTCAAGGGCCTTAAGGCTTAACGAGGATCTGACAGAGGCTATCGCTCTAGGGCACGACCTGGGACACACTCCATTCGGGCATGAGGGTGAAAGAGTGCTTGATATGCTAAACCCAAACGGCTTTAAGCATTATAAGCAGAGCCTTAGAGTTGTTGACTACATAGACAAGCTCAATCTTACTTATGAGGTGCGCGACGGAATTTTAAAGCACACAAATCAGACCGCTGAGACAAAAGAGGGATGTGTTGTCAGGGCGGCAGACGTTATAGCATATATAAACCACGATATTGACGATTCCATTCGCGCGGGAGTCATTAAAGAAAGCGATCTGCCAAAAGACGCCGCCGAGATTTTAGGGCACTCAAAAAGCGAACGCATTACCACACTTGTAAATTCAATAGTGAGAAACGGCGCTGAATCCATAAAAATGGACGATGACGTTAAATATGCACACGATAAACTGCACAAGTATATGTTTGATTCAGTTTATACAAACCCCAAGTGCAAATCGGAAGAAAGCAAGGTAAAAGATCTTGTAGGAAAGCTATATGAATATTACGTATGTGATATTGACAGACTTCCCGAGGAGTACAGGGAGCTGTCATATGAGTTCGGAAAAGAAACCGCCGTGTGCGATTACATAGCAGGTATGACAGATTCGTTTGCAATAAGAACCTTTGAGGATCTGTTTATCCCAAAGGGCTGGAACGCCCTTTGATAATCTAAAGGAGAAGCATATGAAAAGAATCTTTTCGGTATTTTTGATGATAATGATAGTTTGTGCCGCGATCAGCGGATGCGATGATGAGAAAAAAGAAAAAGTCGATTCGTTTCTGGTAGGTGGGATCTGGGAGGCCACTGTTCAAAACAACGAAGAATCAAAGCCCTATGTTCTTGCATATCAGTTCAAGGACGACGGAAGCTATCTTCAATATAACAACTTGATTTCAACATCCGGCGGATACTTTGAACAGGATGGCGAAAATCTTACGCTGATAAGTCCTGACCGCAGCAAGACGGCAGAGATATCCTGCACCTATGACAAAGATGAGGAGATTTTGTCTCTGACCGGAAAAATAGTCGGGCAGGATGATTCTCATGAGGCTACGATTCGATTTAAAAGGATCGACAAGGAAGACGAAAAATATTATAAAGAAGAAAATACTATGAGCATGGAAATTAAAAAGAATAACTAGACTTATATATCAGTTATCTTAATACAGCATAAAGGAGGCGGAATGCTTGGCGTTTTCACAAGACTTTATTGACAGACTTAAATATGCAAACAGGATCGAAGACGTCATCGGCAATTACGTTCAGCTAAAAAGAGCGGGTTCTTCGCTAAAATGCCTCTGCCCTTTCCACTCTGAAAGAACACCGTCCTGCACTGTTTATCCCGACACCGACAGCTTTTATTGTTTCGGCTGCGGAGCGGGCGGCGATGTTGTGACATTTATAATGAAAATCGAAAATCTCGATTATTACGAAGCCGTTAAATACCTCGCTGAGCGCAGCGGCATTGCAATGCCGGAGGACGAACGCCTCGGGCAGAGTGCTGACCTAAAGAAAAAACGACTTTACGAAATGAACAAGCAGGCGGCGAGATTTTTTTACAGAAACCTTAAAACCCCAGAAGGCAAAAAGGGCCTTGACTATCTTCTCGAGAGAGGGCTCAGGCTTGAGACAATAAAAAAGTTCGGACTTGGCGTGGCTCTTGATAAGTGGTCGGCGCTAAAGGATTATCTTCTTTCACTTGGCTTTTACGAAAACGAACTGGTGAACGCGTCACTTTTGGGAAGAAACTCTCAGGGACGCACCTATGACTTTTTTAAAAACCGCGTAATGTTCCCCTTTTTTGACCTAAGAGGAAATGTGGTCGCGTTCGGAGGGCGGCGGCTTGACGAAAGCGATTCGAGAAAATATTTAAACTCAAAGGAAACCGATGTCTTTAAAAAGAACAAAACGCTGTTCGCCTTAAACTTTGCAAAGGAAAGCGCTATCAAGTCTAAGCAGCTTTTACTGTGCGAAGGAAATATAGACGTAATATCAATGCATCAGGCGGGCTTTGACAACGCGGTCGCTACCTGCGGAACGGCGATAACCTCTGAGCACGCAAGAATGATGCTGAGATACTGCGACGAGGTCGTTATCTGCTATGACTCCGACGAGGCCGGACAGAAGGCAAGCAACAAGGCTATAAACACCCTGTCGGAAGTCGGTATAAAAACCAAGGTAATAAAGATGGAGGACGCAAAAGACCCCGACGAATATATAAATAAATTCGGAAGCGCACGGTTTAAAAAGCTTATCGACAAATCTCAGGGCGCGATTTTATATGAGCTTTCAAAAGCCGAAAACGGACTTGATATTCTAAACCCGCTTGACAGGATAGATTATCTTAAAAACTGCTACAAGGTACTTGAAAAAATACAAGACCCGGTAGAGCGTGAGGTTTATATCGATCAGGTAGCAAAAAAGACAAATGTGAACAAGGACGAGATAAAAAACGTCATTAACCAGCGACTTAAAAAAAAGCGCTTTGATGAACAGAAGGCAAGCTGGAGAAAGCAGGTAAACTCAACCGTTTCAAGGCGTGACGACATAAACCCTCTGGCTTCAAAATTTCCAAAAGCCGCAAAGGCCGAGGAGGGACTTATCTCTTACGTTTACGCAAACCCGGATAAATGCGCCGAGGTGTGCTCGCTTATCAGCGCCGGGGAATTTGTGACCGATTTAAACCGACGTATTTTTTCATCAATTACAGAAAAAATACTTTCAGGCGAGGATTTCTCCACTTTTTCGCTCGGAAGCGAATTTTCTGCCGATGAAATGGGTAAAATATCTAAGATAATTGCAACCCAGAGAAATATGGCGGTAGACTCAAAAACGGCAATGGACTACATCAATGTTATTAAAAACACGAATACCGGCGACAGCGAGCCCGACGTACTTAATGACGAAGAGCTTTTGAAATTTATTCAAAGCTTGAATAAAGGACAGTAAAAATAATTGAGGTGTAAATTATGAACAGTGAAAAGAAAGCAATTCTCGACAATCTTTTGGAACAGGGAAAGTCAAGCGGTAAGCTTACTACCAAGGAGATAACCGACGCGCTTGAAAAGCTTGATTACGACGTGGAGCAGATGGATTCGTTTTACGATGCCTGCTCTGCAAACAATATAGAGATAATTGATGACGTTAATCCCGACGATTCAATTATTCTCTCATCGACCGAGGATGACGCCATCGACGACAGCGTGGATATATCTATTTCGACTGAAGGCATTTCCATTGACGATCCAGTCAAAATATACTTAAAGGAGATAGGCAGAGTTCCTCTTCTCACCGCAGAGGAGGAGATCCAGCTTGCTGAGCAGATGTCCGGAAGCAACGAGAAAAAAGCAAGTGAGGCAAGAAAACGTCTCGCAGAGGCAAATCTTCGACTTGTGGTATCTATTGCAAAGAGATATGTCGGCAGAGGAATGAGCTTTCTGGACCTTATTCAGGAGGGAAACTTGGGACTTATCAAGGCGGTAGAAAAGTTTGACTACACAAAAGGCTTTAAGTTTTCAACCTATGCTACCTGGTGGATAAGACAGGCGATAACAAGAGCTATTGCCGATCAGGCAAGAACGATAAGAATCCCCGTTCATATGGTGGAAACGATAACAAAGGTTAAAAAGGTTTCTTCTCAGCTCCTTCATCAAAACGGACGCGATCCCAGCCCCGAGGATATCGCTAACGAGCTCAACATGCCGGTCGACAGGGTTCGCGAGATCATGAGAATAGCACAGGATCCCGTATCACTTGAAACGCCTATCGGCGAGGAGGAGGATTCACACCTCGGCGACTTTATCCCTGATGAAGATGCCCCCGCTCCGGCTGAGGCTGCATCTTTAGTTCTTTTAAAGGAGCAGATAGATCAGGTGCTTTCAACTCTTACCGACAGGGAAGAAAACGTTCTGCGCCTAAGATTCGGCCTTGTTGACGGCAGATCGAGAACTCTTGAAGAGGTCGGTCAGACCTTTAACGTGACACGTGAAAGAATCAGGCAAATAGAAGCCAAAGCTTTAAGAAAACTCAGACACCCGAACCGCAGCAACAAGGTTAAGGACTTTATCGACTGATAGTTTAGCTACATATCAGTCAAACGGATAAAAGACAATGGCTAACAACGAAACGAGATATGAGATAATCAGAGATTTGCCGGGTGAAAACACTATTGTGCATAAGAAAAAAAGAGGACGCAGATTTGTTTTCTGGTGTATCTTTACCTGTGCGGTTTTCGTAATTTGTGATTTCATACTTCTTCTTTTCTTTGGAAAGATCTGGTTTGTGAATCCAATGAAAAAGGAATACCACATAATGGGTATAAACGTCAGCTCTGAACAGGGCAAAATCGCATGGGACGCTATTGCTATGCAGAATATCGACTTTGCCTTTATACGGGCAACCGAAGGAAAAAGCCTGGTTGATACAAACTTCCGGGAGAATTTCGACAACGCATACGCGTCTCAGATAGACGCCGCTCCCCTGCACGACCTCACCTTCAGCTCAAGCGGTGCGGAACAGGCAGAGGCGTTTATAAAAGCAGTCGGCGACAAAAAGGACAGACAGCTTCCGCCGGTGGTTCAGATAAGGCTTTACGGCAAATATGTTGCGGTTCCGCCAAAAAGGCAGGAGGTCGCAGATATCCTAAAAGATTTTTGCCAAAAAATAAAAGACAAGTATGGATGCGCGCCTATTATTATGACCGATGAGAAGCTTTATGAAAAATATATTTTCGGCGACTATTCAGACTCAAAGCTTTGCATACGATCGGTGTACTCAAAACCGAACGATGAAAATCAAAGCTTTATGTTCTGGCTTTACAACCCAAAAACAAGGCTAAACGGCTGTGAAACTGACGAATACATGGACAAAATAACAATTTTAAAAAGCGAAAATGAGTATTATGATATGCTTTTTTAAGCGGCGATTTAATATCGTCGCTTATTTTTTGTTCTATAAACCGCCGGCTGTTTATATAATTATTTAATAAAGGAACAGGTTTCCCTTATTTTTGCACGGGTGGTGGTCGCAAATAAAGCTTTTAATGGTTATCTTTTGTGCCGTTTCAATATTAGCGGCGGTGGCAAACGGAAAAACAGACGACTTATCCTCATCAATGGTCACCGCATTTGAGGACAGTGTTTCTCTATTTTTATCTCTATTGGGAGTAATGGCGTTCTGGGGCGGAGTTATGAATATCGCAAAAAAGTCGGGGCTTACAGATATGATCTCAAGACTGCTCTCACCTGTTTTAAGACTGATTTTTAAAGGTATTAACAAAACGTCAGCGGCTTTTTCCGCAATAACTCTCAACATAACAGCAAATATGCTCGGACTTGCAAATGCCGCCACTCCGCTAGGTATTGAGGCTATGACAGAGCTTAAAAATGCTGAAGGCGGCAGTGAAACTCCGACAAAAAATATAGCAATGCTCACTTTATTCAACACGGCGTCAATACAGATAATTCCCACAACGATCGCCGCTATCAGAGGAAAGTACGAAAGCGCAAACCCTATGGAGATAATCCCCGCTGTGCTTATAACCTCTCTTTTATCGCTTATTATCGGAATAGCAGCGGTAAATATTCTTTATATAAACAGAAAGAGAAAAAGATATGAGCGTAACTGATCTGATACTTCCCGGCTTTTTTCTTATCATAGGCGCTTTCGGTTTGTTTAAAAAGGTCGATATTTTTTCAGCCTTTTTGCAAGGTGCAAAGGAAAATGTAAAGGTAGCGTTTGATATTTTGCCATCGCTTGTTTTGCTTATAACCCTGATCGCAATGCTTAAAAGCTCCGGCGCCCTTTCGCTTATAACAGAGCTTTTATCTCCGCTTGCACAAGCCGTTGGAGTAGACAAAAACTGCCTTCCTCTTGGCGTAATGCGCCCGTTTTCCGGCTCAGGCGCACTCGCGATGTTTGACAGTGTGATCAAGGAATTCGGTCCGGACACCTCAACCGGCAGGATCGCAAGCGTAATGATGGGCTCTACCGAGACTACCTTTTACACTATCGCTGTGTATTTTTCTGCCGCTAAGATCAAACCTACGGGAAAAATTATAGCGGCGTGTTTGCTTGCCGATATAGCAAGCGTGATAATAAGCTCTCATATTGTAGCAATTATGTTTTAAAATTGGAGATAGTATGAAAAAACAAGGTTTTCTTTTAGGCTCGGCAATTTTGATGTTCTCAATGCTTGTGACAAAAATTCTCGGGCTTTTTTACAAAATCCCTCTTACAAATATTCTCGGCGGAGAAGGCATGAGCTATTACTCGTCAGCCTATTCTATTTTCATGCCCGTTTTCGCAATATCTGTATCCGGACTTACAACGGCTCTTGCAAAGACCGTTTCTGAGAACTTAAGCTTTAAAAGATACAAAAACGCGCTGAAGATAAAAAGAATATCAATGCTTTTCTTTTCACTTACCGGACTTATATTTACACTCATAACTCTTGTTATCGGTTATCCTGTGTGCGTTTATCTTCTTCATTCAAGAGATGCTTTTTTGTCGGTCGCGGCAATCTCACCGAGCATATTTTTTGCAAGCGTTATGTCGGTGCAAAGAGGATTTTTTGAGGGCGGACGCAATATGCTTCCCACCTGCATCTCGGAAATAATAGAATCTGTTTTAAAGGTCATGTTCGGTATAGGCGGCGCATATCTTGCTCTTTTTATGGCGCAAAATGAGTTTTCAAAACACGGAACTGTCTTTCACAATTTAGTGCGCTCAGCCGATGATATTATTCCCGCGGCACTTCCGTACATATCTGCATTTTCACTTCTGGGAGTTGCGCTTTCAACAGGTGTGGCATCTATATACCTGTTTATTATATCAAAAAAGCGTTCATACAGAATAAGCAAAGAGCAGTTAAACCTCGATAAAGTCACAGATAAGCGCAGAAATATAATAAGCTTTCTGATTGCGCTGGCTGTTCCTATCGCACTCAGCAGCGTTATAACTACCGTTACCTCCGTTGTGGACACACTTACCATTCAGCCGATACTCAAGGGACTTATAGATAAATTCGGCTCAAAACTTTCCTTTGTAAAAAGCCCCGGAGGAGTAGATTTAAAAGACATTCCCGCTTTCATGTACGGCTCATTTACGGGACTTGCCCTTACGGTTTTCTCACTTGTTCCTTCGCTTACTTCAATGCTCGGAAAATCAGCACTGCCTAACATCGCGCACCACTATGCAAGAGGCGACCGTGAAGCAATAAACCGAAATTCACAAAACACGATTTTTGTTACATTGATAATTTCTATACCCGCAGGACTTGGAATAACCTTTTTTTCTAAAGAGATTTTAACAACGCTGTTTTACGGCAGAACGGCAGAAATAGACGCCTGCTGGCAATCGCTCTCAATTTTAGGCATAGCGACAGTATTTATTTCCCTCACTGTTACATCATTTTCTCTTCTGCAAAGCATAGGTAAAGAGAAGGTACCGATATTCATTCTTCTTGGTGCGCTTGTAATAAAGCTTATACTCAATATAGCTTTGATAAGAATACCGGCACTAGGAGTGTCAGGCGCGGCAATATCGACCACAGTGTTTTATATTATCACCGCTTTAGTATCAACAGTCTACTACTTTAAGACGGTAAACTGCAAAATTGACATTTTCACAAATATCATCAAGCCACTATACGCTTCTGCGAACTGCATTATGGCGGCGCTAATTTCAAACGATTGGTTAAAAAATTATTTCAGTTACATTACAAGTTTTCTGGCATCTGTAATAATTTCTGTCATAATATACATTTTAAGTCTGTCAATATTATTTAAAATCAACAAAAAGAATTTAAAATGTAGATTTTTGTCTTAAAGTACTTGAAAAAAAATGATAAATCTGTTATCATGTATAAGTGAATTTGCTCATGCATCTCAGAGGTATTTATGGTAAAATTTGAGTTCAAGGAAAAATATACTGTTGGCGATCTTATTAAAATAATGGCTGTTCTGCGCGGTGAGGGCGGATGTCCGTGGGACGCTGTGCAGACTCATGCCTCAATAAAAATGGATCTTATTGAGGAAGCGTATGAGGCTTATGACGCAGTTATTCAGGATTCCGCCGATATGCTTAAGGAAGAACTTGGCGACCTTTTGCTTCAGGTTGTTTTTCATTCACGCATTGAAGAGGAGCGCGGCGGCTTTGATTTTTCGGACGTTGTCGATGAGATCTGTAAAAAGCTTATCGTGCGCCATCCGCATGTCTTCGGAGATGTAAAAGTAAATGATGCTGGTGAGGTTTTAAAAAACTGGGACAGCATTAAAAAGGATACTAAGGAGCAAAAAACCTACGGTGAAACGCTTGAGGCTGTTCCTAAGGTGTTTCCAGCGCTGATGAGATCGGCAAAGCTTGGGAAACGCGCTTTCCGTGCAGGTGTTGAGGACAATGAAGAGACTATTGAAACTGCCCTTGCCGATTTGCTTAAAAGTATCCATCGAGCTGATACCGACACACTGAGCGCCGTTTTATTTTACACGGCAAATTTGCTTCGCCTTAAGGGGATCGACCCTGAAGAAGCGCTTAACAGCTTTAACGAGCGCTTTATTAAAAACTTCTGCAAGGCGGAGAATAATAACGCGCTCAAGGGTAAAAATCTATATACCCTTAGCATAGATCAGTCCGCTGAGTAGCGGAAAGACGTATAATTTACAGGAGGTTTTTTTATGACAAAAGCAGAGTTGGTCGCAGCAATCGCTGCCGAAGGAGATTACTCTAAGAAGGACGCAGAAAAGGCACTTGCAACTGTTATTGAAACTATCACAGATTCTCTTAAAAAGGGAGAAAAGATCTCTCTTGTTGGCTTTGGAACATTTGAGGTCAAGGAGAGAGCAGCTAAAACAGCAATCAACCCCAGAACAAAGGAGACTATAAATGTTCCTGCAAAGAAAGCACCTACTTTCAAGGCAGGTAAGGCTCTTAAGGACGCTGTAAGTAAGTAAACAAGCTTTAAAGCCTGTCGCTGTGTGCGGCAGGCTTGATTACTTAAGGAGGTATTGATGAGAATAGATAAGTACCTTAAGGTTATTAGGGTTATAAAGCGCCGCACGGTCGCAAATGAAGCCTGCGACGCAGGACGTATCTTTGTGAACGGACGAGTGATAAAAGCTTCCTATGACGTTAAGGAGGGCGACGTTATCGAGATAAATATGGGGCAAAAGCCTCTTAAGATCAAGGTGTTAAACGTCGTTGAATACGCAAAAAAGGAAGATGCGGCACAAAACTATGAGGTGATTGAGTAAAGCCCCGAGAATTATTTCCCGGGGCTTTTGATTTTATGAAAATTGAAACCTATTCGTATTCCGATATTACGTCCTCTATTTCTTTCTTTAGTTCGTCCATCTTGTCCGCAGGATAAACCTTCTTTGCATCGGCTAAAAATTTGTCCATATCAAAATTTACTAAATCATCGTCGTAATAATCCCAATAATCAATCTGATAATCATCATACAGAGCGTCAAGATTCGGAGTATCACTCAGATAATACTGATATTCTTCTTCGATCTGCTCTTTAAGAGCGTCCATCTTTTCAGCAGGATAAACTTTTTCTGCGTCAGACAAAAACTTATCCATATAAAACTCAGTGTAATCATCACTGTAATAATCCCAGTAATCTATGCCGTAATTATCCATAAGATCGTAAAGCGGATCGTCGTCATAATCATTATCTATGTCTTCATTCAACTGATCGTCATAGTTCTCTGAGAATGACGAAACCATCTCATCAAGCTTTTCACTTATATCTATGCCGATAGCTTTTGAAATCTTATCAAGCCACGAATATAAATTGTCACCTGTGAACAGTTTAGCGATATCATCGTCGTTTACAATGCACTCGCTATCATCAGGGATCTTGATATCACTGGCGTCTGTCTGCTCAACGCTAAGTTGATAGCTAAGCAGGTTTTGGGAGGTTTTGTTTTCCTCAACGACTATCTCTCCGGTCTCCGTCTGAGCGCGGTCATCGCCCTCGCTTTTTGACTTGACAACACACTTAGCTTTGCCGCCATCTGCGGTCGGGATAGACATACCGGCTTCAACCTGAGCGTTATATGTGCCGATATCCTTGTTTACGATTTCAAAGTCGTTTATCTTTAAAGCAAGATCATTGCCCGAAAGCACAGAAACATTAGTATTATCATCAAAGCTTGCGCTGAATGATATGTCTAGCTTTTCACCGTCCGGAATCGCGGTAAGCACAACTTCAGACTTATAATCGTTCTGATAATTTGATTTTAATACAAACATATATCCGTCATCTGTGTCTGATGAAATAAAATAGTTCTTATTGTCTATGCCAACGCCGCACAGTTTATCGTTATAGTAGTAAAATACAACGTCATCATCAATACCTTCTTCTATTGCATCTGATGCAAACATATTGTTTACAAGCTCTTCATAGTCGGTTACCTCTGAGACAACGGCTTTAATATTCTCAGATTTTAAAAGGGCTTGCTTTACCGCATTGGTGCACTTTTCATCAATGTTGTTGTCAGACATCGAAAATTTTTCAGTTTTAAAAATCGCTTCTATTCCGTTTTTCTTTACAGTTTTCTCTCCGGAATTTTCTGTTTCAGGCAAAGCCTTGCTTACGGCGTCAACAACCGAATCGACATCTTTAACTATTCCGCCTATATCAACACTTTTAAACGCGCCTACAGCATTATCCAAAACGTCGTTTACAAATTCACCGCCTTGCGGTTTTACAAAATCAATATCCGCCAGACTTTTAATGCCTGAAAGAAAGCTGTCCGCCTCATCATCACTTATCGAAGTCTTTATATACTTGTCGCTTAACTCGTTTATTCTTATGTAAGTGTTTTTTGAATCACTGTCAATGACAGTATCAATGTCAGCAAGCTTTTCTCCGCCATATCCGAAGGATAAACCTGTTCCCAGAACTCCGCCCTTGACCTTTTCCTCCGCGGATAATGAAATCTCTTTCATATCCTTATCGGCCAGTTTATCAAGATACTCACCCGGATCAACTGAAACTTTAACCTTGCCGCCCATTTTCTCTTTGCTTGACTTATTGCCAATCAGGCTAAGAGTATTTCTAAAGGTTGAAACCTCAGAATCCAACGCACTGATAAGCAACTGCTTTGCTCCTGATTCCCCTGTGTTCTCGCAAGCGCTCATCATTGACGCCGCCAGCATCAATGACGCCGCACAGCAAATTATTTTACTCACCGTTTTTTTCATATGAATGCCTCCTTTAACGATTGAAATTATACCACCAATCAATCCTTCTGTCAACAAAAAAGGAGCACGTACAATTGCCACGTGCTCCTCACTGCTTAACATCAATTAAATTCAAAACCCGCTTCTCTGATTTTGTCTATTACATTTCCCAAAATATTCGCGTTAGTCTGTGAGACTGAATGCAGCAGATATATTGCGCCTTCGTGTGCGGCACTGACAAGCTTTTCAGTCGCATAGCCCTCGTCCGGCTGATTCTCAGTGTCCCAGTCCTCATAAGCGTAGCTCCAGAATACAGATTTATATCCGCAGTTTTTTACTACCGCTAAGGCTTTCTCGGAGTATTCGCCCTTCGGGAATCGAAACAGCGTCATTTCATAATCATAATTTTCCTTTATATAATCATGAACGCTCATAATTTCATCTACCATCTCATCAGCGGATATTTCCGGGAATGACGGGTGGGAATCCGAATGATTTGCCACAGTATGTCCCTCGTCTATCATCCTTTTTATTAGGTCGGGATTTTTCTCGGCGTAGTCCTTAAGCACAAAAAACACAGCGCTTACGCCCTTTTCTTTAAGCGTGTCAAGTATCTGAGCTGTGTAACCGTTTTCATATCCCTGATCAAAGGTAAGGGTTATCTTTTTGTTGTCAGTCGAATAAGCATAGGCATCAAGATCTTCGTACTTTTCGTTAAACTGCTTAGCACCGAGCGGCAGGTTGTTTTCATCCGTCTCTGTACCCTGTCCGTATCCGCAGAGCGTGCCGTCAAGTGATTCTATATCTGTTTGAGAAGAACTTGACATCTCCTCTCCTACCTTGTTTACAGCGGCGGAGTCGTCGTCCGGGTTTACGTTATTAGCCTTGCACCCGCAAAAAAGCATCACAGGTAAAAGTATCAAAGCAAGCTTTTTCATAAAAACATCTCCTTTTTTAAATATCCTTTGTAAAAGCATTTTTTTTATGCTTGGAAATTATTCGCTTTAAAAACCAAAATGCGATTTATAAAACTCACTTGAAAACCTACAAAAAATATGTTATTATAGGTATATCAGAAGAGGGGTGTTTTGATGAAGATATCAACCAAAGGTCGATATGCTCTGAGAATGCTTATTGATCTTGCCGGACATAACAGCGGCGACTTTATTGCGCTTAAAGATATTGCCGAAAGGCAGAATATTTCAAAAAAATATTTGGAGCAGATAATACCGGTACTCAGCAAATCAAATATCGTACTGACCAATAGAGGATTCAAAGGCGGATACCGCCTTGCCAAAGACCCGTCTAAATACACGGTCGGGGAAATTCTTCGTCTTACCGAGGGAAGTCTCTCGCCTGTGCCGTGTCTTGATCTTGAACCGATTGGATGCGAGCGAAGCTGCGAATGCTCAACTCTTGAATTCTGGCAGGGGCTTAAGCGCGTTATCGACAATTATGTCGATTCGGTTACGCTTCAGGATCTGCTTGACAGGCAAAAAGAGCGGGAATCAACGAATATAATCTGAAAGCACATAGCTCTTGCAAAATAAGATTTCGTGTGGTAAAATTGCATTATCGACAGTTTAGAAAGGAAATGTTAAAATGAAAAAAATCATCAGCGGTAAAGTAAGAGAAGTATACGATCTTGAAAACGGACAACTGGTAATCGTTACCACCGATAGAATTTCAGCCTTTGACGTAATATTGCCTACTGAAATACCCGATAAGGGCAAGGTTTTAAATCAAATGTCGCTTTTCTGGTTTGATTATGTTAAGGATATAATTCCCAATCACATAATCTCAAGCGACTTAAAGGATATGCCTAAGGAATTCCAAAAGCCTGAGTACGAGGGCAGAACGATTCTTGTAAAGAAGCTTAAAATGCTAAACTATGAATTTATCGTTCGTGGATATATGTTCGGAAGTATGTGGGAAGCATATAAAAAAGGCGAAGAGTTCTGCGGCCAAAGGTTTCATAAAGATTATCAGCAGGCTCAGAAGCTTGATGAACCGATGTTCACTCCTTCAACAAAGGCAAGTGAGGGGCATGATATTTATGTAAGCTATGAGAGTATGGCTGAAAATATCGGCGCACAGCTTGCTAAAAAGGTAAAAGACGTATCCATAAGTCTTTACAACAAGTGTTTTGAATACGCAAAGGAACACGGAATCATTTTGGTGGACACAAAGTTTGAGTTCGGAATGGACGAAAACGGAGTTTTGACCATAGCGGACGAGCTTTTCACTCCTGACTCCTCGCGCTTCTGGGACGCATCAGAATATAAGATCGGCACAAGCCCCAAGAGCTTCGACAAACAGTTTGTTCGGGACTGGCTAAAGAAAATGGGCATCGACGGAAAGGAAGGCATACAGCCGCTCCCGAAGGATGTCGTTGATAACACAAGCCGCATTTACAAAGAGGGGCTTTTAAGGCTTAAAGGCGAATAATTTCACAAAGATAAAAAATCCGGCAGATAAAAATCTGTCGGATTTATTATTTGCCGTCATTCTTTCGCAAAAAGGCTATACCTATCACCATTATCGCAGGAAATAAAGCTGCCGCCAGAAGCCCGTTTTTGAGATCATCCGAGGCGTTTCCCACAAAACCTGCCAACACCGGACCTGAGGTGCAACCGACATCTCCTGCAAGGGCAAGAACCGCAAACATTGCCGTGCCTCCCTGCTCATACCTCCTTGCAGCAATGCTGTAAGTACCCGGCCACATTATTCCGACAGAAAGCCCGCAGACAGCGCAGCCCATAAGCGATACAACCGGAACTGGTGCAAACACGGCGGTAAGGTAGCTTATCACACACAAAATCCCGCTGCCGAATATAAAGCGTCTTAAGTTCATTTTAGAGCCGAAAAGCCCGTATACGGTTCTTGATATTCCCATCAAAGCGGCAAAAGCACATGGTCCAAGCAGATCTCCAAACGTCTTGGATACCCCTAGTCCCTCCTCGGCGAACAGCGACGCCCACTGACTCATAGCGAGCTCGCTTGCTCCGGCGCATATCATAAGTATTATAAACAACCAGAATACTTTTTTACAAAATAACTTTCTGACCGGCATAGACTCACCGTTTTCATTAAGGTGCCTTATGGGAACTTTACAGAATAAGAATATATTAAAAAGCGGTATCGCCGCCCATATCACAGACAAAAATCTCCATCTTTCTACGCCGATAAGACTGAAGTACAGTGTTGATAGAAGCACCACCAACACCTGGCCCCAGCAGTAAAACGAATGCAGAAGACTCATAGCCGACTCTTTTTCATTCCCGGGAAGTGCCTCCACAACAGGTGAAATAACGACCTCCGTAAGCCCTCCACCTATTGCGCAAACTGCCGAGCATATCATAAGTCCCGCATAGGGTGAAATAACAAACGGCAAAACTCCATATCCCACAAGACCTAAAGCAGCAAAAATATGAGCGATAACGCATGCAGGTCTGTAACCGATTCTGTCTACATATTTGGCTGCTATTATATCAGTAATTATCTGAACACCGAAGTTCATTGTAATGAGAACACTTATCCTGTCAAGCGACAATGAAAATTCCCTTTGAAATGAAACAAACAAAAGCGGCGCTAAATTATTAACTATTGCCTGAGTGATATATCCTATGTAAGCGGCATATTTGGTATGCCTGAAAGTGAATGCCATAAGTCCTCCGTTTATATGTACAAAAGCCCGCGTCAATTAGACGCAGGATTTTTTATTTTCATCAGTTTTACAAAGCTCTCTTTGAGCGGCAATAGTTTCAAGCGTATCGCCAAGCTGTGTAAAAACGGCTCCGATAAGAGAGAGCTCTGCGTTATCAAATCTTGCCGCTATTGTATTGGCGATCGCGGTTACAGCCGCAGTAATTTCACAGGCGTTCATACAATCATTCCTTAAGTTTTTATTATATTGTATGAAACTTTTGCCTAACATGTCAAGACAACATAAATTTTACCATACGCGCAATCTTATGTCAATACAGATAAATCGGGAAAAGGCTTATACTCCGCCCTTTCCCGATAAGGTTAGTTCTGATTTGAATACTTGCTTTTAACTTCCTGGATTTTTTGCTGTTCAACCGGCTTTTCAGTATACCAGCCCTTTTGTGACATCTGCTTGTAAAGGGTATCCTGAATACAAAGCGACTCGTTGAGAGCCTTTGAAAACGTCTGTCTGACATTTCCCGGCGTAGATTCTATCGTTCCGTGCATATAAAGGTCACACACACCTTTTTCGGTTAGCAGTATGCCCTCCATCAAATTCTTGTCGTTCATAACTTAAACCATTCCTTTCCTTAGCAAATTTGATTTGTGTCCTTAAAGCAGTCCGTACAAGCTCTTGAAGATCTGATCGTGCTTTTGCATCAGCTCTGAAACGCAGGTTTTAAGCTCAGCGTCCTCAAGCTTTGACAAAACATCCTGGCACTGAGATTTAAAATACTTTTCGTGGCTCAGCGCATCTTCTACATAAAGCAAGTCTTTTGAAGTCATATTTTACCATTCCTTTCCGAGCAATCGTTTCGCTCTGCATATATTATCTGCAAGCAGGAAAAAACTATACTATAATTTAAGCAGTTTTTATAAAGAAAAATTTATTTGCTTGCTTTATTTTTTCCAGAGTGATATAATGAAAATGTAAACAATATATAACCTATCAAAAATCCTTTAATATTAAAAGGAGTTGTTTTTATGAAGCGAAAGATGGCATATATCGGGATTTCTTATGCAGCCGCCATGTTTGTCGCTTCTTTTTTGTCCTTAAAAACTTCTTTTATTATATCCGCTGCCGTGCTGTGTGCCTCGGCAGCGCTGTTTTTTATATTAAAAGCCAGACGCGCGGCCATATTAACAGTGTGCATAAGCATAGCGGCTGCGTTTGCTGCAAACGCTCTTTATATATGCTTTCAAAAATCACCGGTGTTGTCCCTGTCCGGAAAACAGATCACAATGAAAGGCTCAGTGACAGACTTTACTTATTATTCGTCAGACACAATGCGCCTTGAAGTCTGCGGTGAGATAGACGGGACCGACTGCGAGGTAAGTTTTTTGACCGACGCTTACGATGTAGATTATTACGACAAAGTAAAGATCAGCGGAACCGTAAACGAGATTCAAAACACCGTTGACTTTGATTCCAAGAACTATTACTCCTCAAAAGGGATATATCTTGAAGGCAGCGATGTAACGAATATTGAGATCACGCCGGTCTCATTTTCGGTTAAGAGAATGATTTTAAACTATCGTGATTTTTTGTTTGATAAGATAACTTCGTTTTTGCCTTCAGACGCAGGCGGCTTTTTAGGCGCAATGCTATGCTCTGACAAATCGCAGCTCGACAGCAGCACAAAACAGACGCTTTACAGGTCGGGTCTGGGACACATCTTTGCTCTTTCAGGAACCCACCTTGTAATAGTAACTTCGCTTATATATTCGATTCTGTCGCTTATTATAAAAAACAGAAAGCTTGTCAGCGCAGTTACTTTGATATCAACAGCAGCATTTGTGATCTTCGCCGGAGCAAGCGTATCTGTTTTAAGAGCGGCACTGATGTCAGCACTGATATACTCGTCATGGTT
Organism: uncultured Clostridia bacterium; assembly: GCA_947631455.1. Lineage (GTDB taxonomy): Bacteria > Bacillota > Clostridia > Oscillospirales > Ruminococcaceae > UMGS1601. Next base: position 208,068 of record CANRLH010000002.1, on the reverse strand, counting down.
TTTTGACCGCCAACCAGATCCGCTCAACTCCCTTGGGTTAAGCGCGGCGATCATCCTGATTTTTTCACCGTACGCAGTAAGGAATGTATCGTTCATACTCTCTTTTGCAGGAGCGTTAGCTGTATCTGTCATCTCGCCTCTCATATTAAAGAGCTTTTCCGGGCACAGATTTTTAAAGCTTTTGTCGGTTATCACCCCGTCAACAGCGGCAAGCCTTGTAACTATCCCGATATCACTTTTTTACTTCAATGAGGTTTCTCTGATCGCTCCGATCGCCAATATACTGCTTATACCCCTGTGCACGCTTTCACTTGCCATAACTATTATAATAGCTCTCACGGCAGGATTTTCTCTTATCGCTAATCCCCTTCTTTTTGTGGCTTCCATGCTTGTAAACGTCGTTTTAAAGATAAGCGAACTGCTTTCAAAGCTTCCTTTTGCGTATGTCGGCACCGGAAATACCTTTTTAAATATTCTTATATGTGTATTCTGCGTATCCGTGCTGTTTATACTAATAAAAGCAAAATCCCTCTCCCGGGCTTTGACTGGGTCATACTCTGTCTTAAGCATCGCATTCTCAATTTCGATATTAAGCAAAGCGTTGTTCTCAAGCAATCTTTCTCTTTACTACATTGCAAAGAACTCAGGTTCAGCTTTGGTTTTTGTAAACAGCCAATACGCGGCAGTTTTTGACATAAGCGGAAAAAACGGCTCTGCGAATGCTATAAACGATCTTTTAGAGCAAAGCTCTGTAAAGTCAACCGATTTATTTTTATGCAAAAATCCATCACACTCAGAAGCATATTACAAAGAAAATCTAAGCGCAAAAATACTTTCGTGTGAATCTATTTCGCAGAGCGATATCACCATTGCGTCACTTGGCCTTCAGGCAAGTGAAAATAACGGCGTGCTGACAGTCAGATACGGCGGAAAAAGCTATACATTTCACGAGAATGCAAAAATTTCCCATGATGATGAATTATCAAAGTATTACTCGTTGCAAAACGGCGTGAAATATGATATACTGAATGAAAAGCGTATTTTCTGAAAGAGAAAGGAGAGGTTTTAATGTCCGTTTTGACCGATAAAGCTCTTGCTTCAAACATTAAAAGCGGAAAAATAGACAGTCTCTACCTTTTTTATGGCCGCGACATAAGCTCAATAGAAGCCTATACAAAGCGCCTTATCAGCAAAATAATGCCTAAAGAGGCGGAAGACCTAAATCTTCACCGCTTTACCGGAAAAGACTTTGACCTTGTACGTTTTTCCGATTCTTCGCAGACGTGTCCTATGTTTTGCGAAAGAACGGTCATAGTAATAAACGATTTGTATATAAACGACTTTAAAAAGAGTGACTTTAACTTTTTTAAAGAGATACTCAAAGGCTTGGATGAAACTGTGACAGTCATTATATACATTACGGGTATTGACATTTATCGCAGCAAAACAGCGCTTAATAAGGAGTGGGCGTCCTTTTCAAAGTTCTGCGAAAAAACTGGCTCTGTGGTAGAGTTTAAAATAAAAACAGCGCCCGAACTTGCCAAGCTTATATCCTCTCAGCTTTCAAAGATAGGGCTTTCAATATCCATAAGCAATGCCGTCTATCTTGCTCAGATCTCACTTTGCAACACGCCGGTTATAAATAACGAACTCTCAAAACTGATTTTCTATAAGCAGTCGGGTGAGATAACAAAAGAGGATATCGACCTGATGTGCGTTTCTAGGAATGAAGTTGATTCCTTTAAACTTGCAAGTGAGATAGTGTCAAAGAATTCAGACGCAGCATTTTTGATACTTAAAGACCTTTGCAGAAAACCAGAAGACTATATTGCCGCACTTGCCTCGGTAAACGGCGCATTTGTCGATCTTTACAGAGCAAAGCTTGCGCGTGAGACGGGTGCGACTGAAAATAATCTTATAGACGATTTTTCTTACCCTGCAAATCTGCAATTTCGGGCAAAAAACGCATACAAATTGTGCAAAAAGCACACGCTTTCCGATATAAGACGATGCCTTTCGGTTTTGTCAGAGGCGGACTTTGATTTAAAATCAAAACGCACTCCTCCAGACATTATCTTTCAAAAAGCGATAGCTAAAATTTCGGGAATAGAAAACGATGCTGTATACTGATAAAGCGATAATTGTAGAAGGCAAATACGACAAAATAAAACTTTCGTCGGTAATTGACGGCGTTATAATCCAGACCAATGGCTTTGAGCTTTATAAAAATGAAGAAAAGCGCAGAATGATAAAACTTTTTGCTGACAAAGCAGGAATAATTATTCTTACCGATTCGGATTCCGCCGGATTTCAGATACGAAATTATATAAAAAGCTTTGTTTGCGGCGATAAAATAACAAACGTATATATCCCTGATATTTTCGGTAAGGAAAAGCGAAAGGACAAGCCATCAAAAGAGGGAAAACTCGGTGTTGAGGGCGTCTCTGCTGAAATACTGATAAAGGCATTTGAATCATCGGGGGCACTGTGTGAAAAAACAAGCGGTAAAAATATCACGAATCTTGATTTGTATGAGTTGGGTCTTGTGGGAATTAAAGGCGCTCACAGCAAAAGAAAAGCGCTTTTAAAAGCGCTTGATCTGCCCGAACATATATCTTCAAAAGCAATGCTTGACATATTAAATAAATGCTTTTCAAAGGATGAGCTTATAAATACTCTTTATGAAATTTCACCTTACAAATAATGACATAAGCTGAAAGGAATGGTTTTTATGAAGTATTTGCATCTTATCGACCTTAACGACTTTCCGGTAAAATTCTGGGACGAACTTTTAGACTTAGGAGCGGACATATACAAAAATCCGAAAAACTACGAAAACGTGTGCAAGGGTAAGATCATGGCAACTCTTTTTTACGAGCCGTCTACCAGAACACAAATGTCGTTTCAGACCGCAATGCTTCGGTTAGGAGGATCGCTTATCGGATTTGACAACCCGTCAACCTCGTCGGTTTCAAAAGGCGAAAACCTTATGGATACCACACGAATAGTTTCGGGCTATGCTGACGTTCTGGTTATACGCCATCCGCAGCCCGGTGCGGCTAAAGCGGCGGCGCTTACAGCCGACTGTCCGGTTATAAACGCAGGTGACGGCGGACATCTTCACCCAACTCAGACTCTCACCGACCTGCTCACGCTAAGGCTCGAAAAGGGAACGCTTGAGAATTTGAAAATAGGTGTTTGCGGAGATTTAAAATTCGGGCGTACAGTTCACTCGCTCGTCAAGGCAATGTCCTGCTACAAGGGAAATTCTTTCGTATTCATATCAACCCCTCAGCTTAAAATGCCGCAATACATAAAGGATATACTTTCGGTTCACGGAGTAAGCTTTAAAGAGGTCGAGACCTTAGAGGAGGTCATAGGTGAGCTTGATGTTTTGTATATGACTAGAATACAGCGAGAGCGCTTTGCATCAGAGGCGGAATACCTTGAGCAGAAGGATACCTATGTGCTTGACACAGCTAAGCTTTCTTTGTCTAAACCGAGCCTTAAGGTATTGCATCCCCTTCCCCGTGTGGACGAGATTGAAGTCGATGTTGATAAGGACGATAGAGCGGTGTATTTTAAACAGGCAAAGTACGGAATGTATATAAGAATGGCGCTTATAATGACAATGCTTTCTGACAAAAAGAGACACATTAAACTTCTTCACGGAAAAGAATATCCGGGAGTATGCTGCTCAAATGCAGGCTGTATAACAAACTCCGAAAGCTATTTGCCGAAATCCTTTATAGGAATTGGTGACAATATTGAATGCGAATTTTGCAATGAGCGTACTTTGTTATAAAGCAAAATTATCTTAACATTAGAATAAATATTATGTAAGTTACACCTAAAACGACAAATAAAGTTGCATTTAATACATTAGTTTAAGATTATAAAACACAAAAAGTCAGACGATTTTCTGTCTGGCTTTTTACTTTGTAAAATACAACCTGATGTATGTTAGCAAAGGCATAGGACGGCCCGCTGACATATTTCAACTCACACGCCCGCGTGGGGCGCGACTTAATTTTTCCTGTTCAGTTTTAAATTTTTCTTATTTCAACTCACACGCCCGCGTGGGGCGCGACTAGATAAATTTATATCTATACACACATCAGTCGCATTTCAACTCACACGCCCGCGTGGGGCGCGACTACCTGTGTGCGTGTCACGGGTGCAAAATTCGGCATTTCAACTCACACGCCCGCGTGGGGCGCGACACGGGTCAATGGATTTAGACGCAAGAGAACAGAATTTCAACTCACACGCCCGCGTGGGGCGCGACGAAAATCTTCGCTGCCGTTAATTTTAGCAGGGACAGATTTCAACTCACACGCCCGCGTGGGGCGCGACCGATGACATAAATGATTGGGTTTTCCACACAAACGATTTCAACTCACACGCCCGCGTGGGGCGCGACATTTATTATCCGTCCATTATGCTTAATAGAAATCATTTCAACTCACACGCCCGCGTGGGGCGCGACAAGGGAATAGCACACATAATTGCGTTATATTCCAATTTCAACTCACACGCCCGCGTGGGGCGCGACGGCATTTTATACAACAACGCCCGGCCAAACGGACATTTCAACTCACACGCCCGCGTGGGGCGCGACCCGGCAGGCTTCTCGACAATACATTCATCAGCATAATTTCAACTCACACGCCCGCGTGGGGCGCGACGCACTGGCAGAGGACAGCCGTGTTACAGCTAACATTTCAACTCACACGCCCGCGTGGGGCGCGACAGGTAACTGCAACTACCGCAAAAAAAAGAACCAAAATTTCAACTCACACGCCCGCGTGGGGCGCGACATTGAAAAACTACACGCCGATTTCTTGGAAGCCGACCATTTCAACTCACACGCCCGCGTGGGGCGCGACGCAAAAAGGCATTGAGGCAGTTGAAAGAGCTATTATTTCAACTCACACGCCCGCGTGGGGCGCGACATTGAAACTGCTAAGATATGACCATGTTTGTTCAAAAATTTCAACTCACACGCCCGCGTGGGGCGCGACGCGTCTAAATTTGCTATTGACGCATAGTTTGCATCATTTCAACTCACACGCCCGCGTGGGGCGCGACCTATATCTTTTTGATGTGGCAGTAGCGCTTTGTTAAATTTCAACTCACACGCCCGCGTGGGGCGCGACCGTCACGCACTCGCTCATAATTGGTAAGCATTATTTATTTCAACTCACACGCCCGCGTGGGGCGCGACACCTATGTATATAGTATAACACTAAAATTTAAAAATTTCAACTCACACGCCCGCGTGGGGCGCGACTTTGCGAAAATTTCGGGTAGAATCAGAAATTCAATTTCAACTCACACGCCCGCGTGGGGCGCGACATCGGACTGGCATATCTCTGCCAGATATTAACCGGAATTTCAACTCACACGCCCGCGTGGGGCGCGACATCACCCGAACAGGTAAGACGAGCAAGGAGGTACATTTCAACTCACACGCCCGCGTGGGGCGCGACGCGTTGAATCTGACGATGTCACCTCTTCTAATTGAATTTCAACTCACACGCCCGCGTGGGGCGCGACGCAGCTCAAAAGCGTAAGCTACTTACGCAATGCGTATTTCAACTCACACGCCCGCGTGGGGCGCGACTTAATTCTTCACTGGCATTGGCAAAGATGATCAAAATTTCAACTCACACGCCCGCGTGGGGCGCGACGGCTTGATGAGGTGGGATGTGAAGCGTAGCAACATTTCAACTCACACGCCCGCGTGGGGCGCGACTGACATGTTTTATACAACTGTGTTGCTAGCCGACCATTTCAACTCACACGCCCGCGTGGGGCGCGACCTTTTGATAATCATATAAATCCTTTGCAGAATCTAATTTCAACTCACACGCCCGCGTGGGGCGCGACCAAGAAAACATCGGTTAATTTTTTTAGATGATTATAATTTCAACTCACACGCCCGCGTGGGGCGCGACTAGCAAGTACTGATATAAATATGAAATGTGATGTAAATTTCAACTCACACGCCCGCGTGGGGCGCGACCGATGAAACACGACTTATAACTTCATCTGTAGAATTTCAACTCACACGCCCGCGTGGGGCGCGACTATATTCTTTATGCCATTCTCATCAAAATACATATCATTTCAACTCACACGCCCGCGTGGGGCGCGACCCTATATGTTGCGTGTATGAGGTCGCGCATCCACAACTGGCGGACACTTCACTCAAAGAAGTTCAGTTTTGTTCATAAAATATTCATAATTCTTCTGTTTTTCCATGCGAAGATTCCACGCTATTCATATTGTTTACCGTTCGCGAATCAGACGATAATTACGCCCTCCGGATCGTACGTTTCTTTTGTTCCATAATGTTCAATACGTCTTTTCCAGTTATTACCCAGATAATAAAACCGCAGACTGTCATTATCTGTGTCAATCAGCTTTACAAGTTTATCTTTGAACTTTAAAAATGTACCGTAATCAACATCAATTTCAAAAACAGAATTCTGAACTCGCTGACCGTAATTTGTGCATTCCTTTGCGACCTTTCTTAGCCGACTTTTTCCTTTGCTGTCTGTTACAGACACATCATAGCTTACAAGTACCATCATATCTATCACCTTACTTTAGTAGATAACACGGATACTCATTTATTTCTCCGCGAATGTATTTTGCAAGCAATGAGCTTTGCACAAACGGCAAAAGTCCCATAGGTATCTTTTCTCTCAAATATGGATGCATTATTTTTCCACGCTTTTTATCCTGCCAAGCTGTAAGTACCTTTTTCTTTCCTTCTTTGTTAAGCATTACTGCTCCGCTCTCCTGCGTTTCAAAATCCTTTATATTAAGCATTTTCAGATTTATCATAGTTATCGTCAGACGCTCTGCTATGCATCTTGATTCCTCTACAAGATCACAGGCAAGACTGCTTCTGCCCGGTCGAAGTGCATGATAAAATCCATAACAACTGTCCAACCCTACGCCTTCAAGAGCTGATGTGTATGTACTTGTCATAATTGTATACAGAAAAGAAAGCACGGCGTTTATCGGATCCAGAGGTGGTCGTTTTGTTCTTGCGGTCATAACAAATTCTTCTTTTTGGTTAAGAATAAGCCTGTCAAAAATATTAAAATACGCCTTAGCACAACTTCCCTCTACGCCCATGATCATCTCAGTATCACGCATTTCATAAACATGTTCAATTCCGCTTTCAAGATACTCAATGCACTTACTAATCATACCGTCGCTGTCAAGCTGTGGATTATCACGCAGTGAGCGTTTGATCAAGTACCTTGTATTTGAAAGCTTTGCGGCAACTGTATTCTGAACTAACAGCGGATCAGGTGCGGCGAACTGTTCAAACTGAGCTTTTCTCAGAAGAATATTACCTTTAGTTTTCCCCTGAACTCTTGCAAGAAATTTTCCACCCGGAGAGAAAAAGCTTAAATTTATTCCATAATCAGCACATTTTCCCATAAGAGCAGGCGAACAGCCAAGAAAACTGAAGCAGTATATATCCTCAATATTAGCAAATGGCATACGGAATTTTTCCTTATCCTCACATTTGCAAACTATGTTTTCGCCATCAAGAGTAAGCCATGCCGTTTCGTCAAGAATATACAGCGAGTTAAGCAACTTTTTCATATCTCACCATCTCTTTTCATAGACATTATTATCTCTCTGACACTATACCATTTGTCTTTCGGGAAACAAATATCTTTTACCGAGCAGCCGGAGCATTTCTGTCCCCTCCTTCTCGGCGGTATTTTGTTCTGCTCCATTACCTCACGCATTTCGTCAAGCAGTTTTTTGAGCATCAAATCATACTTATCAAATTCCTCAGAAAACGGAAGCTTAACACGTTTTCGTGTATCCGAGTAGTATAGAAAAGCTTCGCTGTCACACTTCCACACAAAATCCGCACAAATTTTCTGTGCAAAAACCTGTATTGCATCTGATTCGCGAAAAGCTTTATCCTGAGGTGCCTTAGGCTTGTATTCCACTATCCGAACCTTGTATTTCCCATCGAGCCCTGAGATTGCAGCACCTGTTTTTGCTTTGACAAATTCTATACAGTCAGCTACTCCGTACAAGTCATACTCAGGCATGTCATTATATATCGACACCGCGCTGCGAACAACTTTTGTACCGTCCGAAAAATTATGGCTCCCGTCGTGCACGTGTTCATGCATAATATTCGCCTTAACGACATACACATTTTCGCTCCAGTCCTTATTGAGTTCGAGAAGTCCGTAACGTCTCGGACAGTACATAAAATGCTGAATAGTGCGTATATTTACCGTCTCCGGCATCATATCTCCTCAATAAGCTCTACACCCTCGGGCATTGAGGTGTCTACACTTATTATGTAATCGTCAATGCTTCTCGGGAATTCAACGTCATCCTTTCTATGGATCTTTATCTTATCAAACAAGATATGTGAAGGAGCGTTTCCGAGCGGCGACGAATGTTTGAATACAACAAGTTTTCTAACACACATTTTGCCTCTTGCCGCACTGTGATCATTTTCAAACATATTTTTGATTGCATCCCACAAAAGTTCAAGGTCAGCCTCACTAAAGCCCGTTACCTTCTGAGCCAGCATAGCAGAAACATATCCTTCTGCACGGTAAAGTCCATAAGAAACAAAGCTCTTTTTGCCCATTTCGCTTTTTTTCTCTTTGAAATCCTTTTCGGTAGTTACCGCCTGTCTTGTTATGGTAATATCCTGATTATATACAGGGTCAAGACTTTTAGCAAAATTGAGTTGAACCGGTCCTCTTACTATTCCGCACGGATCATCGCCGGTGCTCATTACAGCTCCAAAGGTACGAACATCGAAGTAGTTGTCACAGATATATTCCTGTGCCTTTTTAACATCATCTGCATTTTTGCCTTTCTGCTTTTTTGGGAGTTGTAGAGCGTCATATGCCTCAGTAAACTTTGAGTTTAACGAGCGGTCGGCTTTTATGAGAATATTATATCCGGCCTCACCCTCCTTGGCAAGCTCAACATAGTTTCTTATCTTTCTTTTCAAACAAACATCTGTAACTATACCGTATGATGTCTCCGGGTCGGTTCTTGGCATATTCGCGGCATCTGGATCACCGTTGGGATTGCCGTTTTCAACGTCAAAGAGTATGACAAAATCGTACTTATTTTGGATCGCATTCATCTTATTCATGACTTTCTTCCTTTCTGTCTTTAAAATTGTTTATATATTTACATCTATCTTTTTGCTGATAGTATCCTATGACAAATTTACCCTGTGAATCAAGGTCAAGCGTAAGTGGAAATCCTTCGTTGCCATTAAGCTTGTTCATTATGTTAGTAATAATACTGTCATAAGTATTGACCATTTCAGTGCTTAGCTTTCTCATATGTACTTGTGCAAGCTGAGAAAGCGTTGGCAATATTCCGGAAGGTCTTTTACAAGCGGAAGCAAAATACGAATCCACTATGGTTCTGTTAAGATCTCCGCCCGATGCCAGTTTCTGTATTGCCTCATACACAGCAAATAGTCTTCCGCACAAATATGCGGGATCATTATTGTTAACATCAAGTGTCATTTTAATTTCCTCCTCTTTACCTGATAATCTGGCTTTCCTGTTAAGACAAGCCTTGATAATACCTGCTCTTACGCGGTTTAATTTGATATAATCACTTTTATCCGTATCGCTGTCACACTTTACCCTTCTCACCACTGTTTCAAGCAATTCATTCGGATAATTGCTGCCGTTAAATGCCGAAAGCATTATACTTGTCATCAGCGGCGGCGGAACCTTTGCGTTTGTCGCCTTAGGAGAAATAAGCTCCTTTTTTATCGAGGAAAAATAAATCTGCTTGTCAATTACCGGAGCAATTTGCATATCCCTCTGATGCTGTATAAGATTGTGTATAATACTTCCGAACTTGTCACGGTAGATGAATTTCTGGCATATACGCGAACTGTTAGGCGTCATACCCACCACATAAAATGTAACATCTTCATCCACCTCAAGCTCCTTAATGACCTGTTCATCGGTCGTAATGCCGCTCAAAGCGTCTTCAAACGTTTTGCTGAGCATATTCTGCGTTTCATCGACAGGAGGCGAATACATCAAAGAAAAAGCATTACATTCCTGACTGTCATTCGCCTTCATAGCAAAATAAACTATTACCAGGTCATCCATCATAATGTGGTGTTTTTTATTTTCAAGCAGATCATTAAGCGTTGATGTATATTTTTTCATCACACTTTCGGAAATATTGCTGTTGTACGACAGCGTTTTACCATAAGAATGATACGCTGTCTTTTTCATTCCCACCAAAACACATCCGGTAGTATTTCCGCCCGGGAATTTAATTTTATCGTGTATTCTCGCAATGGGGAGTCTCTCACCTGTTACACCACAGATACCAATTTCCGAAGCATTTTCATCAGCTTCGCTGTTTTTTTCAGAAATATAAGCATTATATTTCGCGATAAACTGCTCATCTTCTTCAAGTCTTTCTGTTCCGCCCGCAAGTGAGAAACAAAAATAAGACTTCTTATAGTCATTTCCAAGCTGCAGCAATGCCGGATTCTGCGTTTCATCCTCAGGCTTCCACTTTTCAGTAAACCTTCTATATGCGGTACATATTTCAGAAGTCAGTCCTTTGAAAAATTCCTGTTCATGCTTAGCAAACGCCTTATGGGATTTTCTTGCCCTGTCATTATTAAACTCGGCAGAGAAACCGTTCTTATCATATGAAAGGCCGAAAATATAAAACGGTCGGTGTTCTATAAAATTTGAGCATATAGTGCTCTTTTGCGTTCTTGTGGGCAAAACCACTTTTCTAGGAACAAGCTTTATTTTTTCCTTTCCTTTCCGAGTATAAGTTTTTTCCTCTTCTCGAATATCAACAATACTTGCAATATCTCCGTCAGGTGTAAGCCTTATCTGAAAATGCACGTCCTGTTCACTCCAGCCTTCAGACAATTTCTTGCTCCCCGAACTTTCCTCAAGCTTGTCCGCATAGTCACACAGAGCTTTAATTAACATACTATTCCCTCCCTGTATTTGGCAACATCGATCACCCCGTCTATCATATGCGGTCGGTAATAAACGGCATCCGCCTTATCAGAAAACTTAGGGTTATCCCAGTCGTTGTTTATCGGGACTCCTCCGTCTTCAAATTTCATACCGTATAGCATATACCCCAGATCAATATCGCCTTTAAGCTCATCGCTTATCTCACTTAAGTCAAAATCGTCTACAAGTTTGATACTCTTAACAGAAAACTCTCTGCATCCAAGGCATGGCTGACGAAAGCACTGACCGTTTCTGAGCCTTCTAAGAAATATATTATAATGCTTTTCTTCGCATTCATCAGAATGCTCTGACCTCATTCCGGTAAGCTCAAAATGAAACTCAATGCCGTATTTTACATCCTTTAAGATCATTCCCGCGCGCTGGCTTCGATCTTCAGTGGTATAAATTTCAGCGTTTCCTATGCCTTTCATCTGCGACTTTACTGCCGAAAGAGATATTTTGCTTTTCACCTCGTTACGCCTTACGTTTATAAACCTGATAGGATTAAATACAATAATTTTATCCACACAGACACGTACTGAAGGTTTCCAGTAGATCGATTTGATCAGACCTTCCATAGCCGAAACGGTGGGGACTTCAAATGTCACTCTCTCAACCTTAAACGACGGACGTGTAAATAGAGCATAATCCCCTTCGACAATTATTTTGAATCCGTAACTCATAAGTTCACCCCCCTCTCAGTTACAACTTGTATTATTTATAATATAAATCATATCGCATATAATTGCAAGATTAAAAATGCACAAATTTCAATGCGCGTTTTTGGTAATATTTAACAACTCTTGATTTTTGCTAAGTAATGTAGTATAATAAACATGTCTGCGTAAGCAGTGAGTTGAAATGTATTATTTATATTATAGTCTAAGGACTTAGTGGGCAGCTTCCCAGTATAGCTGCCCACTTTTTTATCATAGAATAATATCATTATACATTTCCATATCAAGTCCTGTTTCATTGCTGTAATAATCGTTGTTTGTTAGCATAAACACTCCTGTGCCGAAATCGTCAATTATGCCAAGCTTCAAGGCTTGTTCAAATTCATAGCGCCGCAAGGAAACGGTATACCTCTGAAGTTCTCTTTTCGCCGTATAGTCCTTGTTTTTAAGTCTCTGCACAAGTTCTTCGGACTTATCGCAGTTATTTATAACTATACCTATTGTTTCTTCATTGATAAATTCGAAATTCCTGGCGTATGTTCTGAAAGGAATATTGTCAATTCCTGATGCATATTCCGAAATGGAGTTTTTTACAATTATGTCATCATTTGAGTCATAAAGCCGACTGTAATACTCCTCAATACATTCGGTAGAGGATATATCATCATATTTATTGATAAGGTGCTTCACTATGTCTATAGGGCCCTGCAAATCTCTGGCGGGTTTTTCGTCAAATTCAAATACAAATACGTCTCCGCTATCCTCATTTCCGTCACGGTTACATCTTCCTCCAGTCTGAAGGATATTGTCAAGTCCCGCCATTTGGCGAAATACCGCCTTAAAGTCAAGATCTACTCCTACCTCAATAAGCGATGTTGAAACAACAGTTATCCTTTCTGAGCCTTTCAATTCATCGCGTATTGATTTGATTACTCTTGAGCGGTCATGAGGAGTCATATAAGTTGAAAGATGATATTTTTTCCCCGACATACTTCTATACAATTCCTGTGCGGTCTTTTTTCTGTTTACCACTATAAGACTGTTTGAATATTGTGAGGATTTTTCAAGTATTCCGTTGTAATCCTTTTTCCCAAGATTTATGTACCTGCACTTTTTAAAATATTTAAAATCATCTTTGTCTGTCATCAGCTTTGTAACTGTGCAGTCTGGCATATACCTTTTAAACAACTTATCAAAATCAGGCATTGTCGCCGAAAGAAAAATTGCCTCGCTGTTTAAGTATTTTGTAATATAGCCTATACCTCTCAGGCACGGCTGAAGCATATTGATCGGCAGAAGGTGTATTTCATCGAATATTATAACAGAATCACCAACATTGTGAAGTTTTCTTAAGCCTGAGCCTTTGTAATGATAAAGCGACTGAAAAAACTGTACGTTGGTTGTTATTATAAAAGGCGCGTCCCAATTTTCTGTTGCTCTTTTCAGTTTGTTTAACGTATCTGTTTCCTCATCCTCGTCACTATCGAAAACATAATTTGAATGGTGCTGCAAGATATCGGCATATTTTCCAAAAATTCTTTTAAATGTATCTGCTGTCTGTTCAATAACACTGGTATACGGTATCAAATAAATGATACGCTTCTTTGTGCTGCCGGATTTCATAAGCTTACTAAGAGCAATATTAAGGCTGCAAAGTGTTTTACCGCTTCCTGTCGGCATATTCAAAATACTTATATTGCCGGATGTATTTGCATTGTTATATGCCTGCATCTGCAATCTGCTTCTTGCCTGTTTCAGCGGAGTATCCTGCGTGAAGCCTCTTAATCTATCCTCTACCGCACGTTTAACAGCAACGAAATCCGCTTTAAGTTTTCTGTCTAACATAGGTTGACAGAATTCTTCAGTATCCAGAAAATCAGCGTCTGTAAGGCAGGAAAAAATATATCGTGTAAAGAACGCAAACCTTTCGATTATTTCTTTCTTATTATTGGTTGATAAAAGTTCATTTAAAATTGCTGTTCCATCCGGAACGCTCAGGCCGATCTCTTTTTTGTATGCACTATAATCAGATTCGCCCACGTAATCCATAGCACGCTTTAAGCGGCTGTGAAGAGTAACGTTGTTATGCGCTCTGTCTATTTTTGTTCCACCGTCAGGAATACCCGAATGATGTCCCGATATACAGTACTCAAGCATCAACGCTATGGGATTTCTGTCCCCGCTTAATTTATAACACTCTATGGCACCGCAGCACGAATGCTCATACCTTATATTATCTCCGTTAAGTCTTTTTTGAAATCTTTCGGAATACTTACCTATATCATGCAGCAATCCGGAAGTATACGCGATCTCCTTAAATAACTGAGCAGAAAACGACTCCGCCATTTTTGCAACAGAAAAAAGGTGATCTTTAACGGTCTGCAATCTATTATCCTCTGATTTATGGGCATAATACTTCATTCACTTTCACCTCATTTATTTTAGCAGTTTATAACTTATATTAAAATTATTATAGCAAAAAGTGTCAGAAATATCCATCATTATATATAATTATACCTCTTATGACAGAAAAAATTTGTCTTCGTGTCAAATATTGTTTTCAATTTGAAATAAACAGCATAAAATGCCGCCGGATTTTAAACGGCACTTTAAAAAGCTCTATATCAAACCAATTGTTACCAAGTATATCTTGCTAATAAGCTCGGCTTATTATTTCAACTAACTTAAAAATAAAATACAAGCAGCCACCAGAAGGCAGCTGCTTGCGTGCATTTTCCATTATAATTTTTCACTAGAGTGTTTGAATTATGACTTATTTGTCTTTACTAATCTTCAAAATCAACTGAAGCCGCCATTCTGTCAACCTCGCCCACAATGGAGTCATAATAGTCTGAAAGCGCAGTAAAAGTCAAAATAACTGCATTTTGGTCGTTTTCATCATCAAGAATGCATATCTGCTTGATTTTTGCAGTTTTGCCGGAAAGACTGGCTGATAGAACGACCTCACATGCGTTATAGTCATCTATTCTCTTTGTCTCAGAAGATTCGACCGTGTAATCTTCCATTCCGTTGTACTGTTTAACCAAAGCGTCAAGGCACTGATCAGCAGTCATCTGGCTGAATTGATTGGTATACATGATCGAAATATTAGACGCGCTCTCCTCTTCATTTGCTCCCTTTCTCATAAGCATTAACAAAGAATCGTTACCGGTGCTGAGCTCCCAGTTGTTGCCAACTTCAATGTCATAATGAAGCGTGTCGATCTCTCCGTCAACAATAGCTACGCTTGAGCTTGCTGTTGTTCCCGAATTCTGACCCCCTGCTGAAGAATCAGGAGTTGTGGCTGAGGTAGTAGTTCTGTTTTTCAAATTATCCTCACCGTTTTTTGACGAATCATCGTCCGAGCATGCGGCAAACGAAAGCGCCATTGCAGCGCATGCACATAATGCAATAATTTTCTTATTCATAATTATCCTCCTGTATTTTATTTTATAAAATTATTACCCACTATTAGTCTATCAGTGATGGAACAGTCTTATTCCTGTAAATGACATCGCCATACCGTATTTATTGCAGGTCTCAATCACATTATCGTCTCTTATAGAACCGCCAGGCTCTGCAATATAGCATACGCCGCTCTTTCTTGCCCTCTCGATATTATCCCCAAACGGGAAGAACGCGTCAGAGCCAAGGCACACATCGGTATTCTTTGCAAGCCACGCTTTTTTCTCTTCTCTTGTGAAAACCGGCGGCTTTGTCTTGAAAATTCTCTGCCACTCGCCGTCCTTTAGCACATCCTCATACTCGTCTGAAATGTATACATCTATCGCGTTATCTCTGTCAGGTCGGCGTATTCCGTCTACGAAATCAAGAGATAAAACCTGCGGCGACTGTCTCAGCCACCAGTTGTCAGCCTTATTTCCCGCAAGGCGCGTACAGTGGATCCTCGACTGCTGTCCCGCTCCTATTCCTATCGCCTGACCGTCCTTTACATAGCAAACCGAATTTGACTGAGTATACTTAAGCGTAATAAGCGAAATGATCAGATCCTCTATCTTGTCCTTTGGAATATCCTTATTTTCCGTAACTATATTTGAAACGATCATCTCTTTGTTTATGTCAAGCTCGTTTCTTCCCTGTTCAAAAGTCACACCGTAAACATCCTTGGTTTCAATCATTTCAGGCGCATAGTTTTCATCGATCTTTATGATGTTATAAGTTCCCTTGCGCTTGCTCTTTAAAATCTCAAGAGCCTCTGCTGTGTATCCCGGAGCTATTACTCCGTCAGAAACCTCCCGCTGGATCATCCTTGCGGTTGAAACATCGCACTCATCGGAAAGAGCTATAAAATCGCCGTATGACGACATTCTGTCCGCTCCTCTTGCTCTTGCATAAGCACAGGCGAGAGGCGAAAGCTCTCCTAGATCATCTACCCAATAAATCTTCTTAAGAGTATCGCTAAGCGGTCTGCCTATTGCTGCCCCTGCCGGAGAAACGTGCTTAAATGATGTCGCCGCACAAACTCCCGTTGCCTTTTTAAGCTCCTTTACAAGCTGCCAGCCGTTAAACGCATCAAGAAGATTTATATATCCCGGCTTGCCGTTTAACACCTCGATCGGAAGCTCCGCTCCGTCTTTCATAAATACCCTGGACGGCTTCTGATTTGGATTACAGCCGTACTTTAAAAGCATTTCATTTGCCATTTTTGTGCCCCTTTCTACTTATTTTTATTTACAATTCTCGTGTCGGCCTTGCCTGATTCAATATCAATAAACCTTACAAACAACGACACCTTATTGTCTTCATTCAAGCTTTTCCAGAGCGAATCGGTAAAGCTGTCGATATCATTAGGAATTCTTATCTTTTTCGGCTCTCCCTCAAAGCTTGGAAGCGGATCTCCGTCTCCCATATACGTATGTATAAAATGGCCGTATCCGTTTATCGGATTGGTATATGTAAAGGTGAATCTCTCGGTGCAGTCAGGATCACCGTCAGCGCTTTTGATAATAGAAAAAGCGTAATTATATTCACCGTTTTCTATGTGCATTATTCCCGAAATCCTGGGGGTGTAATTCGGTGCGTCGTCCTCATACTCCCTTGTTCTTAGAGCCTGCTCAAAGGTCTGCTGCTTATCCATAAGCTCGTAAATGGTATCTGTCTGATCTCCGTTTGTGACTATCGTCTTGTTTCCCAGAACTTTTACCGGAGAATAGATGATAAGATGCGGATCGGTAAGCTTTGAGGGATCATACGCCTCGGTCTTTATACCATCCTCTGTCGGCGTAAAAACACGGTTACGTGAATTTTCCGATCTGCCCATAATAAAGTATGCCGTTACTGCCTTTTTACCGTCATCTGATTTTCCGATGATAATTCCCCTTCCGGGATAAGGATTAGACTTAAGCTCATCAAAAATGTCAAGTGTTTTCATATTTGTCCTCCTATATATTATTTCTTAAATAAGAACCTGAATTCAATACTCAAAGGTCGATATATGCCTTTTGGTCAACGACCCTGATCCTTTCCTCGCAAAACAATGAAACCGCCTTAGGAAGTATTTTCCACTCTGCTTCTTCCATTACTCTTTTTTGCAAAACCTCCGGCGTGTCGTCCTGATGAACTTCTACCGCCTTTTGGAGTATTATAGGTCCTGCATCGCACTCGGCTGTGACAAAATGCACCGTTGCGCCTGTAAGCTTCACACCCTTTTCAAGTACTGCCTCATGCACGTGAAGTCCGTAAAAGCCTTTTCCGCAAAACGACGGTATCAGAGCTGGGTGCACGTTTATCATCCTATTAGGATATGCGTCGCACACGATATGGTCAAGTATCGTCATAAAGCCCGCATACACGATAAGATCGGCTTTTTGCTCATCAAGTATTCTCAAAAGCGCTTTTGAATAGGCAAGATTGTCGGAAAAATGCTTTCTTGGCAAAGTCACGGTCTTTATGCCGTTTTTCTCAGCACGCTCAAGAGCATACGCGCCCTCTTTTGAGGAGATCACACAAGTGATCTTACCGCCCTTGATATCTCCTCTCTTTTCAGCGTCAATAAGCGCCTGAAGATTCGTTCCGCCGCCGGAAACAAGCACTACTATGTTTTTCATATTTACCACTCCGTTGCTATCAGCAGATAATTACTCCATCGTCACTTTTTACAAGCTCTCCCAGTACGTAAGCATCCTCGCCTGCTTCCTTAATTGCCGAAACAGCCTTGTCGGCATCTTCTTTATCAACGACAACGGTCATTCCGACGCCCATATTAAAGGTGTTGAACATATCTCTTTCAGGAATTTTTCCTGTCTGCTGTATCAGGCTGAAAATCGGAAGAATATCAACTGCTGATTTTTCTATTTTAGCTGAAAGGCCACTTGGCAGACTTCTTGGAATGTTTTCATAAAATCCGCCGCCCGTTATATGCGAGATAGACTTTACCTTTACCTTATCAATAAGATTCATAATTGCCTTTACGTATATCTTTGTCGGTGTTAAAAGAGTGCTTCCAAGCGTTGTTCCAAGGTCTGAATAGTGGCGTGCAAGATTAGATTCCGACACCGTAAAGACCTTTCTTACAAGCGAAAATCCGTTTGAATGCACTCCGCTTGATTTAATCGCTATCATTACATCTCCGGCCTTTTGTTCATCAGGCTTAAGTATATTGTCCTTATCCACAACACCAACTGAAAATCCGGCAAGGTCATACTCGTCCTCAGGATAAAAGCCCGGCATCTCAGCAGTTTCCCCTCCAACAAGAGCACAGCCGGCCTGAACACAACCCTCTGCCACGCCTGAAACTATTTGCGCTACCTTTTCGGGATAGTTTTTTCCGACAGCTATATAATCAAGGAAGAACTGCGGCTTTGCTCCGCAGCAGATAATGTCGTTTACGCACATCGCTACGCAGTCTATGCCTACCGTGTCGTGTTTATTCATCAAAAACGCTATCTTGAGCTTTGTTCCAACTCCGTCCGTTCCGGATACCAGAACCGGCTTTTTTATCCCGGTCATATCAAGCTCAAACAGTCCGCCAAAGCCGCCTATTCCGCTTAACACTCCGTCGGTTACTGTCCTTGCAACATACTGCTTCATAAGCTCTACCGATTTATATCCCGCGGTGACGTCAACTCCCGCTTCCTTATAGCTTTGAGAAAAACTTTTCATAATGTTTCCTTCCCTTCAGTTTATGTTAAATTGCATTTGCATTCCGCTTGTTATCTTAGACTCAAATTTGTCCTTGGGCATCTCCTTTGGTGTGTCCATTGGATACTCTCCCGTAAAGCAGCCGGTGCAAAAATCGCAGTGCGATATTCCTGCAAGCTTTTTTACATTCTCAACGCTAAGATACTCAAGGCTGTCTGCTCCTATGCTTTCGCAAATCTCGCTTACAGACATCTTGCAGGCGATAAGATTTTCCTTTGAGTCTATGTCGATCCCGAAAAAGCACGGCGACACAAACGGCGGCGACGATATTCTCACATGCACCTCAGTTGCTCCCGCATCCCTTAAAAGTCTTACGATCTTTGCACTTGTCGTTCCTCTTACTATGCTGTCGTCTATCATAACGACACGCTTTCCCTTAACTGTGTTAGATATGGCATTAAGTTTTATCTTTACCGAATTTGTGCGTTCAGACTGCGTGGGCTGTATAAACGTTCTGCCGATATATCGGTTTTTTGTAAACCCTATTCCGTATGGTATGCCGCTTTCCTGCGAAAATCCCAAAGCAGCGTCAAGTCCCGAATCAGGAACGCCAATTACTACATCCGCCTCTACCGGATGCTCACGGTAAAGATACTTTCCTGCCCTTAGCCTCGCCTTATGAACGCTTGAGCCCTCTATTACGGAATCCGGTCTTGCCACATATATATACTCAAACACGCAAATGTGACCTCGGCTTCCGCAGTGGGTTTTTATACTTCGAACACCATTTTTGTCGATAACAACTATCTCTCCCGGTTCAACATCTCTTATAAACTGCGCACCCACGCTGTCAAAGGCACATGTCTCACTCGCGATCGCATAACCGTCAGCTGTTCTGGCAAGCGAAAGAGGGCGAAAACCGTTAGGATCTCTTGCTGCAATTAGCTTTGACGGTGACATAACCACCAAAGAGTACGCTCCCTTGATTCGATACATCGCCTTTTCGATCGCCTCCTCAATGGAGCCTGATCGGATTCGCTGCTCGGTGATCGCATAAGAGATGACCTCGGTATCGTTTGTGTTGTGAAATATCATTCCTTTCATCTCATACTCCTCGCGAAGCTCGCGTGCATTTATGAGATTTCCGTTGTGTGCTATCGACATCGGCCCTTTTATATGGCGCACCACAAGAGGCTGTGCGTTTGAGCGGTTGGACTTTCCGGTAGTGGAATACCTCACGTGGCCGATAGCTATCTGTCCCTGACCTAAAGCGTCAAGGGCTTCCTTGTCAAACACCTCGTGTACAAGCCCTAAATCTTTGTGATAATTAAACAGTCCGTCGTCGTTTACCACGATTCCGCAGCTTTCCTGTCCCCTGTGCTGAAGTGCATAAAGACCTATATAAGTCTGTCGTGCAACGTCGCAGGAGGAATTTGAAAAGATCCCGAATACGCCGCATTCCTCGTGCATTGAATCAAACATTGAGATTTCATTCCTTTCCGTTCCAGCAATATGAGCAAAGCTTGCATCTGTCAAGTCCTATGGCTTCAACCGTTCCGTCGAGCGACTGAAATTCAAGCGAGGTGAGCTTCAGCCTTTTGCAGATCTCGTCCCTCAGCTTTCTTCCGCGCTGAGTGTTTGAATCGCTGTACTCGTCTATATGCTTTATTCCCTCTTCCCCCTCAATTTCGTTTATAACCTGCCGTGCGATAAGCTCAAGCTCTGATGTGCTTCGTGAAAAATTGAGATACTTACATCCGTACATAATAGGCGGACAGGCAGAACGCATATGTACTTCCTTTGCGCCCTTTTCATACAGGAACTCAACCGTTTCTCTCATCTGAGTACCTCTTACTATGCTGTCATCGACAAACAAAAGCTTTTTTCCCTTGATAAGCTCAGTAACCGGAATAAGCTTCATCTTCGCGACCTGATTTCTTATGTTCTGGCTGGCCGGCATAAAACTCCTCGGCCATGTAGGCGTGTATTTTATAAACGGTCTGGCAAAAGGTATGCCGCTTTTATTAGCATACCCTATCGCATGAGGTGTTCCCGAATCAGGCACTCCGCACACGTAATCAACATCTGGAAGTCTGCCGTTTTTTATATCCTGCTCAGCTAAAAGCTCACCGTTTCTAACACGCATGACCTCTACGTTTACCCCCTCGTAAACTGCGTTGGGATATCCGTAATATGTCCACAAAAACGAACAGATCTTTAAATTGTTGTTTCCCTTGTCCAATACCTCAACGCCATCAGTGGTAAGCCTTACGATCTCACCGGGGCAAAGCTCCTTAAAGATAGAATAGCCTAGCTTTTCAAATGCAAATGACTCGAGCGACACGCAGTATCCGTCGTCATTCTTTCCGACTATTATCGGAAGTCTTCCTGACTTGTCCCTTGCAGCGATAATGCTATTCTCAGTCATTATCAAAAGCGAAAGCGTGCCCTTGATTTTTTGCTGAGCATACTTTATGCCCTCTGTGAAATCTGACTTCTGAGAGATAAGCACTCCGGCAAGCGATGAACTGTTCACCTTTCCGCTGCTCATTGCCTCAAACCCCGAACATCCGCTCTCAATAAGCTCATTGAGAAGCTCGTCCGCATTGTTAATTACGCCTATCGTGCATACTGCGTATACGCCTAGCTTTGTAGTCATCAGAATAGGCTGCGGATCGGTATCGCTTATACATCCTATACACAGTCTGCCCCTCATCGACGCCATGTCTTTTTCAAACTTTGTTCGAAACGGTGAGTTTTCAATGCTATGTAAATTTCTCTGGAATCCAATATCCGGCGAATATGAAGTCATTCCGCCCCTTCTTGTCCCCAAATGGGAGTGATAATCGGTTCCGAAAAAAACATCTGTAACGCAGTCTCTTTTTGAAATTGCTCCAAAAAATCCACCCATAACGTAATTTCAATCTCCTGTACTATTACTTTGTTTTAAGCTCTGACTGAAGCTTTTGTTCTTTTTTCAATACTCCCTCGATCATAGCGTGCTTTTCCTTCATAAGCTTGTCTGCAAGCGTATCGTCTGACAGCGCCAACATTTCAACCGCCAGGATAGCTGCGTTTTTCGCACCGTTTACCGCAACAGTAGCCACCGGTATCCCAGAGGGCATCATAACAGTTGCCAACAGCGAATCAAGCCCCTCAAAAGTAGATTTAATAGGAACGCCTATAACCGGCAAAGTAGTGTTAGCCGCAACAACTCCCGCAAGGTGAGCTGCCATTCCTGCCGCGCATATGATTGCTCCAAAGCCGTTTTCCTTGGCGCTTTTTGAAAACTCAGCCGCCAGGTCGGGCGTTCTGTGAGCGGACATTATGTGTGCTTCATAATCAACGCCGTATTTCTCAAGCTCTCTGAATGCAGCCTCAACAACAGGAAGATCGCTGTCAGAGCCCATTATTATTGCTACCTTTTTCATTTCCATTTCTCCTTTATATCCTTTTCACAAAATAAAAACTGCAACTTGTTTTATAAAGTTGCAGTTATAACTATGCCTATTTTGTTTTTGAGTATGAAAAGCTAAGGATACCGCCGCTGCTTAACTGTATCCCGATCACTGCGTTAAATGGCTTACAGCAGTTTTTGCTCATCATTACTTCTCCTAAGCACTTAATTCATTGCGTATTTTTTAATTCCTTTTCGCTATTTCTATTTTACTCTAATATCCTGAAAATTTCAACTGTTTTTTTATAAAAAATCTGCTTTTTTTACTGCCCTTTATTGTGTATTTTGTCACAGCATGCTTAAATCGTCATATTTCTTCTGAATATATCATTGTTTTGTATTTTCTCCATCTGTGCGTTATACGCGTGTATCTTGTGGTTCTGCTCAAGGTACTGTTCCTGCTTCTGCGGAGACATTGCGTTGAATTCTCCCGACAAAAACACCTTAGAATGAAGCGCACAGTAAACCTCAGGCATTGACGCGAACTTTTGCATATCATTTCCGTTCATTTTACTTTCTCCTTTATTTCTTCAAACCTTTTTAATATTTCCCTTGCTCTGTCCATTTCCTCGCTTTGGGGCGTTTTTACTCCTCTTAGCGAATAATCAAGCCCCAATTCGTCCCACTTTGAAACTCCCATAGTGTGGTACGGAATAAGCTCTATCCTCTCTATATTCTCAAAGCCGCAAAGATACTCACCAAGGCGCGCAAGCTTTTTTTCATCAAGCGTATAACCCTCTAGTATGACCTGCCTTATCCACACTCTTTTTTTTATCTCTTTTGTAAACTCAAGAGTTCTCTGAGCGTTTTTTATTCCCGCTCCGGTGAGTTTTTTTGCTCCCTCATCATCAATATCCTTGATGTCCAGAATAATAAGATCGCACAGCTCTATCGCTCTTTTCGACTTCTCAAGGCTTATTATTCCCGATGTGTCTATAGCGGTTTCAATTTTGTCTTTTTTAAGAAGCTCAATAAGCTCCTCGCAAAATCGTGCCTGCAATAGAGGTTCTCCGCCGGAAATCGTTACGCCGCCGTTTTTTATAAAATGTTTATACTCCGCAATTTTTTCATAAACCTTATCCGCCGTCATTTTATAACCCGCGTTTTCTTTATTCCAACTGTCCGGATTGTGGCAGTAAAGACACCTGAGCGGACAGCCCTGCATAAAAACTATAAACCTAAGCCCCGGACCGTCTACCGCACCGAGGCTCTCAAAAGAATGAATATATCCTATAACGCCCATTACAGCTTTTTGTGGAAAGTGCGGTTTATGACCTCAAGTTGATACTCTCTTGGCAATTTTATAAAATTTACTGCGTATCCTGATACCCTTATTGTAAGCTGCGGATATTTTTCCGGATGATCCATTGCGTCAATAAGCGTTTCACGGTTTAGTACATTCACATTTATATGATGTCCTGTTTCCTCCGCATAACCGTCAAGCAGCGAAACAAGATTTTCCTCGCGGCTTTTAAGATCCTTTCCGAGCGAATCGGGAACAATAGAAAAGGTATATGATATTCCGTCCTCCGAAAATTCAAACGGCAGCTTTGAGACTGACTTTAGCGATGCAACACTTCCCTCTCTGTCTCTGCCGTGCATAGGATTTGCTCCCGGCGCAAAAGGCTCTCCCTTTTTTCTTCCGTCAGGAGTCGTTCCGGTCTTTTTTCCGTAAACAACATTTGAAGTAATGGTAAGGATCGACATTGTAGGTCTTGCGTTGCGATAGGTTTTAAGCCGCCTTAATTTTTTCATAAACTCTCTTACCACTCTCACAGCAAGCTCGTCTACTCTGTCATCGTTATTTCCAAACTGCGGATAATCTCCTTCCACCTTGAAGTCGACCGCAATGCCCTGCTCGTTTCTTATCGGAGTGACGCTTGCGTATTTTATCGCTGAAAGAGAATCCGCAACAACAGAAAGTCCGGCTGCTCCACAAGCCATTGTCCTTGCGAAGCCTTCATGATGCAATGACATCTGAAGTCGCTCATAGGCGTATTTGTCATGCATAAAATGAATGATATTAAGAGCGTCCATATACACCCTTGCTAGCCACTCTAGCACCGTGTCAAACCTTGACCACACCTCAGAAAAATCAAGTGGGCCATCTGAAACTGCAGGTATCGCAGGTGCAACCTGCTCAAAGCTTATCTCATCTTTGCCACCGTTTATCGCATATAAAAGTGCCTTTGCAAGATTTGCTCTTGCCCCAAAAAACTGCATTTGTTTACCTATTTTCATAGCCGAAACGCAGCAGGCGATCCCATAATCGTCTCCGAAAGTGGGACGCATAATGTCATCGTTTTCATACTGGATCGAGGAAGTTTCAATAGAAGTTTTAGCAGCGAACCTCTTAAAGCCGTCGGGAAGCGAGCTGCTCCACAGCACGGTCATATTAGGTTCCGGTGCAGGACCCAGATTTTTAAGCGTATGCAGAAACCGAAAGCTCATTTTTGTGACCATACTTCTGCCGTCGATACACATTCCGCCTATTGACTCGGTCACCCACGTGGGATCTCCGGAAAAAAGCTCGTCATATGCCGGTGTACGCAAAAATCTCACCATGCGAAGCTTCATTATAAAGTGGTCGACTATCTCCTGAACCTCGCTCTCGTTAAGCCGTCCGACTTCTAAATCCTTTTGTGCATATATATCCAAAAAAGTGGACACTCTGCCCAAGCTCATTGCCGCTCCGTTTTGCTCCTTAACGGCGCCCAGATATGCAAAATACAGCCATTGCACCGCTTGTTTAAAGCCTTGTGCCGGTCCGCTTATGTCAAATCCATAGCTCTCTGCCATCTTTTTAAGCTCATAAAGCGCTTTTATCTGTTCTGATAACTCCTCAATGTTTCTTATATTGTCCTCACTCATCTGAGACTTTTGTGCCTCGTACTTTTCCTCTTCCTTTTTCTCAATTATCCTGTCGACACCGAAAAGAGGCACAAGACGATAGTCTCCTATTATACGACCTCGTCCATAGGCGTCTGGAAGTCCCGTGATTATGCCCGCGTGTCTTGCTCGTCTTATTTCTGCGTTATAAACGTCAAAAACGCCGTCGTTGTGTGTTTTTCTATGTGAAAATATTTCATTTATATTCTCCGGCAGTTTTCTTCCGTAAGCCTTGAGCGACGTGTGAACCATTCTTATTCCGCCGTATGGCATGATCGCGCGCTTAAGCGGCTCATCCGTCTGAAGCCCAACTATCTCCTCAAGCTCTTTATCTATATATCCCGGCTCATGTGAGGTTATGGTGGAGATCCTATTTTCATCTATATCCAAAACTCCGCCTGCATCGTGCTCTTTTTTCATAAGCGCCAGAACCTTTTCCCAAAGTCTCTTAGTCTTATCGGTGGGCGGTTTTAAAAAACTGTCATCTCCCGTATATTCAGTGTAATGCTTTACAATAAAATCACGGGTATCGAGAGTTTCCATCCATTCGGTATCACTCATAAAGCTCTCCCCTTTCATACGGTTAGCGTTTGCAGAATTTTTACTTTTATGCAAAAGAAAAAGCCCCGTTTCACGGGACTTAATGATCAAACGCTTATCTCAATCGCTTTTCTAAGTGTAAACGAATATATATATGCGCTTTTTACCGGCTTATCAAGTATCAGATCAAATGCCGCTTTATAAAGCAATAACTGGTCTGTGTAATTGTCAATAAGCTCATTTTCCTCCTTGACTCTGTCGGTCTTGTAATCAACAAGAACGAAACCATCATCCTCTTCAAATAAGAGATCGGCTATTCCCTGAAGCATACCGTCAGTTCCCTTATATTCATGCACATCAACACTTGTGTCAATATCCGAAAGTCTTACAAGAAAAGCACGTTCGCGCATTACGCTTTTGCTCATAACAATACGTGAATAGATTTCGCTTTTGAAGAAGTTTTTAACAGCTTCACGGTCTATGCTGTCAGCTTTTCTCTGAGACAACCTTCCTGTGTTAACAATGCGATCAAGCTCGCCTTCAAGATCGTCGCTTGCGTTTTTAAAATCACAGATTTCCATAAACGAGTGAGTGATAGTTCCCCGCTGAGCAGCGGTAAACTTTCCTATCTCCTCAGAAAACTTCGGTATCTGAGGATAAAACACAAAGTTCGTGTCTTTTTTCGCAAGCTCGCTTACAGAGAGCTTTGCCGGAGTTTTTGAAAGCGTTAGATCGTAATCTGAATAAAGATCAAACACATCATCATACGCTTCTTCATATTGCTCTTCACGCGTTTCACATTTCTTTGGCACTGAGCTCATGTTAAAAATTTTTTGTGTAAATCGCACCTCGTCATTAAAGTGCGGAATACTGCCAAAATCCGCTTCACTCAACTCCCTGAGCTCTGTCATATCCTCGTTTAAAAGGAGCGGTAAAACTATCCATCTAAACATTCCGTCAACTGCTCTTAAAATATTTTCGGAAATAAAGCCCGTATTTGTCAGAGCCATCGCAAGCCTTTTTAGCTTTGAAAGGTTATCCTTTTTCAGGTATATCGGCAAAAAAAGCCGCTCCTTTGCTCTGGTCATTGCAACGTATAGTATGCGTATCTCCTCCGCAATACTTTCGTTTATGTAGTTTTCCTTAAGCGCCTCATAGTGCTGAGGAGTTGATTTTAAGTGAAGCTCCTTATCCTTATAAACAAAGGATACTCCGAGCTTTTCGCTGACGATTATTCCCCTGGCCGTGTCTTTGATGTTCATCTGCTTATCAAGATCGCAAAGAAATACAAACGGATATTCAAGTCCCTTTGAAGAGTGCATTGTTGTAATCGTAACAGCGTCGGAGTTGCTCTTAGTGTGCTCCATGCGCTTAAAGTCGTTTCCGTTTTCAAACACAGAGTTTATGTATCTTAAAAATCCGCTCAGTCCTCTTCCCGACGACTTATCATATGAGCTTGCATAACGCAAAAGCAAGGTGAGGTTTTCACGTCTTGCGGCATCCTTATAAGTAGACGCAATGGCATAGTAATTTGTGCGGTCATAAATCCTTCTGATAAGGCGCTCTGTATTGAGGCTTGCCGACAAAAACCTGAATTCCTTTATAAGCTCGTTTGCCTCTTGTGCTTTTTTGCACAAGGAGTCGGAAAGCTTTTTTATTTTATCAAACGAAATAAGGTTCTGATAAAGCTTAATGCTCTTGTTCAGATTTCTTATCTGCGCGGTTTCATCAGGCGAAAACATCATAATTGGTGAAAGCATCACACTTAAAAGCGGTATGTCAGAAAGCGGATTGTCAATTACCCGAAGGAAATTCAGTATCACTGATATTTCCCTTGACTTGAGATAACCGTCTGTGCTTTCATAAGAAGACTTTATACCCACATATCTAAGCGCTTTTGATATGCTTTTGTGAGGACTGTGCGATCTTGTGAGAATGCAAAAATCTCCGGGAACACAGCTTCTTATTCTGCCGTTTTCCTCGACCTGAGAACCTTCATTTATAAGTTGTGAAATTCTGTTGGCAATCGCAAGATGCTCGTTATCAAATCCGAGATACTCAGGAAGCTTTTCCTTCTCGGTTATTATATCGACCTCTACCGGATCGTCAAGGCTTTGATCATATGTCGCTCCGGCAACAAGCCTTTCTTTTTCATCTGCATAGTCGATCTCGCTAAGGTCATATGTCATAAGATTTTTGAAAAAATAGTTGACCGCATCTATCAAGGCACTTCTGCTTCTGAAGTTTTTTAATAGATCTATTTCCTCGACACGATCGCTGTCAACAGCGCACTTTCTGACTCCGTCAAAAAGGTTTGGGTTTGACAGGCGAAATCTATAGATAGACTGTTTCATATCGCCGACTACAAAAACATTTTTGCCTATAACGCTTAAGTCGTCCGTCTGTGATAAAGCCTTAAAAATAAGGTCCTGCATATTGTTTACGTCCTGAAATTCGTCTATCAAAATCACCTTGTAATACTCATTTCTCACCAGTTCCTCACAAAGGGGAGTGCGGGTGTTCCTGTCATACAAGAGCAGCTCTACCGCCATATGCTCAACATCCGAAAAAGACAGAACATTTCTCGATACCTTGACTTCGTGAATGTTTTCACACAGTCTGGCCTCAAGCTTGATAAGCTCTTCAAAAATCCTTGAGCATATCTCTATATCGCGCTTTGTCTGTTCCCGCGTAGCGGTGATCGTTTTTAAAAGGTTACAAAACTGTCCCTTGATTTCATCTCGTGAGTTTTTTATTGCCGCACAAGCTGCCTTTTCAAGCATAAACTCAGGCGGATATTCCTTTCCCTTTGTTACAGTCAGTCCTTTAAAGGTAGCAAAATTTGTTTCACCGATCCTTCTTGAAAGCTCATCAAGCTGTTTGATGCTTTTATCCGAAATAATATCGGTGAGTGCTTTGCTGTCGCTTTTTAACACCTCAAACGGTCCCGGTGCAAACTGTAAAGTCTCTGCTTTTTGCATAAGCCCCTTTATCTGCTCATTAAGATACTCAAGCTTTGATATTATATCGTCTCGTTTTTTATCGGCGAGCTCATCAAAAAAACTAGGTGTTTTATACCTTTGTCGCTGAACGTCGATCCAATCCTGTTTAAAAGGAATGGAAGAAAAGAATCTGTGCAGTTCAAGCACACAGTCAGATATTCCACTATCATCAGATGAGCATATGGTATTATACAGAAACTCCATGGCGGATGGATCGCATTCGTAAAATTCTTCGATAGTTTTTGTTATACACTCGTCCAGTATCGTCTTGTCATCGTTTTCGTCACATATAGTTACTCCGCTTTCAAAATCAAACTCGTGTATATGATTTCTGACAAGATCATAGCAAAAGCTGTTTATTGTAGTTATCGTGGCAAGAGAGAGCCTTGTGCGCTGAGAAATAAGCCACTCATTATGAGGGTCTTGAGCAAGTCTTTTTTCAAGGGCCTCAAACAGTTTCTGTTTCATTTGCGAAGCGGCATCCTTTGTAAAAGTGACAGCCAAAAGCCCGTCCGCAGGTGTTTTTTGATCTTCATCACAAAGGATTCTTAAGGTACGCTCAACTAAAACCGCCGTTTTTCCGCTGCCGGCCGCAGCAGATACTATTATTCCTCTGCCGCGCGTCTCAATAGCTCTTTTTTGATCATTAGTCCACTCGATCATTGCTTTCACCTCTCTTTGCCATCTCTTCAAGCTTATTTTCAAGAAGCTTTTTATCCTCCGGCGTTACGGTTATCGGATCCTTGTCGTTATAATTGCCGCATACCGACCAATAATCGCAATATTTACATGAAATATCCTTTCCTGCTTTTACAGGCTTTGCTTCGATTCTACCGTTTTGTAAGCTTTCGCCCATTAAAACGATCTTGTCTTTAACAAACTCCTCAAGCGCTTCAAAAAGCTTTATGTCCATAGGTCGGCCAGTGCTGCTGTATCCGCCGTCCTTATTGAGTTTTACGGGCGTATACAATCCGCTGAAGCTCTGATCCATTGCCGATAAAGCCACGACGTTATCCACTAAAAGGCCGTCACGTCTGTATGCATTTTCGCGTTGTTCATCAAGTATTTTCTCGAGATCCTCCTTAAAATAAGTCACAGGAGCTCTCTCAACGCAGTTTTCAATATACTTTGCGGGCATATATAAAATTCCTGCGGGAGAAGGATTCTTTCCCCTTGTGATCTCATTATCGCTTGAGATCAGTGCAAGCAGATAAATGATCATCTGCATATTAAGCCCGTGATACAACTCCTCAAGCTTTAACTTTTTGTCATTTGACTTATAGTCGGTTATACGTATGTATCTCTCACCGTCGGTGTCATAAACGTCTACCCTGTCTATCTTTCCGCGAATGTTTATGCTGACTCCTTCCCTGACCTTGATTTTAAAAAGGCTTTCTCCGTTTGATTTAGTCAAATCATATTCAAAGGCGCACGGCTTAAAAAGCGATTGCTGAAGCTCTGAGATAATATTCTTAACGACGTAAAATACCGATTCCTCAAACCTTGTCAAAGATGCATAAAAGCGCTTTGTTTTTGCAAAGCCGCCTCCAAAGCTTCTGTTTGAATATTCTGTGCACAGGGTATGTATTTTGCTTTTTATCTCATCGTCAGTCAGGCTCTCAAAATCTTCTTTATAATAGGTCTTGCCGTCCTTTTGATAGCACATAAGCTCCTGTAAGCAAAAATGTATCAGGCTTCCTTTGGTAGTAGAAGATATCTCAATTTTTCTAACCGGGTAAATTTTCAGTCCGTTTTTGCAATAGTAATTAAACGGGCATTTGTAATAATCATGTGTCCTTGTAGCAGAAAGATTCAAGTCCTTTGAAAAGAATGTTTTTTCAGCTGTTTTCTCAGAAAGCTTGTGCTCTTTCGGATTTTCAAGCGAGTCGTAGTAATTTAACTTTTCGCGAAGATCCGGGATCTTCATAAGCTCTGAACGTACCGATTTGGCTTTAGCGCGATCCTTAGTAAGATAGTCAAAATACTTAAAAAAAGCGCTTTTCTCACTTTTGCAGTAAAATGACGCAGGCATGTCTTCAGCATCAACAAGCGCATTTTCACCGAGCATTGAGAGAATATCACCCACCACAGATGATGGTCTCCTTGTTGACCCGTCAGTGTCAGCCAAACAGTAGCTTGCAATCAGTCCTGATGAAGGGGTTGATAATGCAATATAAGTTATAAGATGCTCGGCATCAAGCCGCGAAGATACCCCGTTTGCAAGAGCAGCACCCGACTTTTTAAGATGCTCTCTTTCCTTATCAGTAATAAGCGACTTTGGGTGCTGCGTTGACGGGAAAAGCCCGTCGTTCAGTCCTACAACAAAGCATATCCTCATTTTTCCCAGCCTTGAATGCTGCGCGTTTGCCACACAGACAGCGTCCAGCGACTGCGGCGGATTTGATATCGTCGTCGTAGACAAAAGGGTTCTGATAAGCTCGCAAAAGCGTTTAAGCGTTATCCTTTCACCCTTCATATTCTGATAGACAGAATTTATCGCAGACAAAAACAAAGTCCATATCTGCTTGAATCCCCGTGATATTTTAATAAGCTCACTGTCATCGCTTTCTGAGCATCTGGCGATAACCCCAAACGTCTTATCTGAAAGCTTGATATCGTTTAAAAGTTCATTTAATGCTATGCATATTTCATCAGCAGTTTTGTCACTTGTGCTTTCCTTAAACCTTTGAAGTGGAGCTATAACTTTTCTTCTTATCTTGTTTATTCTGTCAAGTTCTCCTTCGGTTTCATCAACAGATCCGGTAAAGTCATTTTCCCAGAGCTCTCTGTCAACTCCCCACCTGAGCACATATTCTTCCAAAGCGGCAGCATCGTTTTCATCTATCCCTGAAAGCGGTGACTTTATGTATCTGAGAATATTTTCCGTGCGGTATTCTCTTGTCATTACGCAGTCAAACACGCTCAATACATACACGGTAAACGACGAGGCGAAAACGCTTTGCCTCACATCTGCAAAAAAGGGTATATCATATCGTTCAAAAACGCTCTCAATTATCGGAAAATACTCATCAGTGTTTCTCGTTATAACCGCCATATCATTATACGAAAATCCAAGACTTATAAGTTCTCTTATTCTCGCCGCCGCATATTCTATCTCACCATACGGTGTTTTGGCACAGACGATCTCAGACCCGTCGTTTTCGCCGCTGAAAGCCACTCTGCCCGTGCGAAAAATATGCTTTGAAATATGTTCAATGGCCTTGCTTTCAAAACAACTCTCATCAGCATTTACAGTGATCACATCATGTCCCATACTTCTTGCAGCCGAGGTGAGAAGCGACTTTGTTTTTATTGTAGTTTTAAACGGCGATACGCCGAAGTCAGTTTTGTAAGCATCATCTATAATAAGAGACACCGTAAGACTTTTGGCCTGACTTAAAATGACAGATATGAGCCCGTATTCATCATAGGAAAAATCTGAAAACTCATGAATGAAAACGCATTTGTTTTTAAAATAGCCGCAGTCTCCCGCTGCCTTCATAGCCTCATTTACAAGAGTTGAGTTATCCTTGAGTCCGCGTTTTTCAAGTTCATAAGAATAAAGCTCAAGGATTTTAGTAATATCTTCCGTCTTATCACAAAGCGTTCCGCCGACGGAAAGCCCCGCTTCTCTCAGCTTTGGAGCATCCACTCCGGACAGTCTTAGATCATCGGCAAGCTCAAGCATATCGGAGCAAAAGCTGACCTTAGACAACGCCTTTTTGTAATACGCAGCGCCGCCCTCATTTCTAAACTTGGAAATTGCGTTGAACATACAAATAAGACGAGCATTTGAATCAGCAAAATCGTCGCTTTGATTTCCATAAAGCTTGAGTATTTTTTCACAAAGTCTGTTAAATGCTATGACCTCTATCGAATTAAACGCCTTTGCTCCAAGCGCTGAGTAAAGCTCTTTATCATACTCAAAAGAATATTGGTCAGGCACTATTACCAAAACATCATTTTTCTGCTGCGTTTCTCTTATGACGTTATTAGTTAATATTTCATTTTTGTTGCTGTTTACCCCTCCCAAAATAAGCTTAAGCACACGATCGCCCCCTTAGAATTAAATCAAGTATACAATAAAAACAAAAATCCGTCAACCATCATCTGTACAAAAAATATCCCTTATAAATTCAAATATAAAAAAACGGCATCTTATTTCACTTTTGCCTTTATCCGGTTCATTGCTTTCCTTATCAAACGCAATTGAAGGAAACGCAGTAAGCTCCGGAAACAAAAATGACTGCTCAGAAGTTTTTGGCGAAATTAAGACGGTTATTGCAAAAGCAACAGCAAGAGACACAGTAAGACGATTTTTAAGTTTACCTTTCATAAAAACACTCCTTTGTAAAAACATTCTTGGAGCGTTTATAACTTTTATGCAAAACGCTTTGCAAGAAAATCTCACAAAGCGTTTATCACTCTAAAAACTACCACGGCCTGACAGTTCCTATTATCTCGTTTATATCCGTAACTCCGTTTTTGTCGCACCACTCGTTCATTTCGTCGATGATCTTTACAGGCGCATACGCGTCGTTAAAAATAGCCGCACCTACCTGCAAAAGCGACGCACCCGCCATCATCATTTCAACAGCGTCCTCTCCGCAGGATATTCCTCCCATGCCGCATACGGGTATCTTAACAGCATTTGATACCTGCCATACCATCCGCACAGCTATCGGAAAAACTGCCGGACCGGAAAGCCCGCCTACGTTATTTTTAAGGACAGGGCGGCGTGTGGATATGTCGATCCTCATTCCCAGAAGTGTATTGATGAGCGATACCGCGTCAGCTCCGTTTGCCTCAACACTTTTTGCAATTTCGGATATGCTTGTAACATTGGGAGAAAGCTTTACCATAAGCGGCAGCGAGCTTGCGTCTCTTACAGCACGAGTCACCTCTCCTGCGATTTTCGCGTCCGTTCCGAAGGCCGCTCCGCCCTGCTTTACATTAGGGCAGGAAATGTTCAGCTCAATCATATCGACTGCCGTACCGTTTAACTTGCTTGCAAGCAAAGCGCACTCTTCGACCGTTGAGCCTGCAATATTAGCGATTATCCTTATATCCTTTGTCATAAGATTAGGAAGCTCATAATTTAAAAACTTGTCGATGCCGCCGTTTTGAAGGCCCACGGAATTGAGCATTCCCATAGGCGTCTCTGCGATTCGCGGCGGAGGATTTCCGTCCTTCACATTTATGGTAGTGCCCTTGGTGGAAATTCCTCCAAGACGACTGAGAGGATACAATGATTCATACTCTCTTCCGTATCCGTAAGCACCCGACGCGGTAACTATCGGGTTTTTGAATTTAATGCCCAAAAAATCAACGCCTAAATTTGCCATCAGAGCACGACCTCCTTTGATGAAAAGACAGGGCCATCCTTGCAAACGTGTCCGTAAAACTCGCCCTCTCCCTTATCCAGCTTAACGGCACATCCAAGACACGCACCCACTCCGCACGCCATTCTCTCTTCAAGCGATATCTCGCACAAAATGCCATGCTCCTCACATATCTGCTTCACACCTTTAAGCATCACCACGGGGCCACAGGCAAATACCATATCGGGCTTTTTTATTTGTATCTGCTCTCTTAGCTCTTCAGTGACAAAGCCCTTTCTGCCCAGACTTCCGTCGTCCGTACACTCAAAAAGCTGTGCACCCGCATATTTAAAATCGCCGCTTAAAATGGAAAGCTCTTTTGTCTTGAATCCTGTGATAACCCTGGCCTTATCCCCATAAAATTTTGCAAGCTCAAGCATTGGCGGAGTTCCTATTCCGCCGCCGATAAGTATTACTGAATTTAATCTGTCATTTGTCGTAAAGCCGTGGCCAAGCGGCCCTAAAATGTCCATTTTTTCGCCCTCATTAAGCTTTGAGAGAGAGTCTGTTCCTTTTCCTCTTATCTGAAAAACTATTCTCAGCGTGCCGTCAGCTTTACCTATTTCGCATATGGATATCGGACGGCGCAGAAAAAATCCCGGAGCGCTAATATGAACAAACTGTCCGGCAGTTGCTGCATTAGAAATCTCCTTACTTTTAACCGTGAAATCAACTATATCATAAGAAAGCATTTTCTTTTTTATTATTTCATATTTATTCTGAAACATTGTTACCTCCTAAAGCTCTATACACCTGTTAGGCGTATTATCATCGTAAAGCTCACTCAAACAGCTTTCGAGCAGTATCCCGTCAAGCGGTTCATTTTTACACTCATAAGTTGTTTTTATCGCAAGCTCCGTAAAGCCTGTTGCTCGGCATACCGCATCTTTTAAACTTTCGCCCTTTAACAGTCCTCCTGCCAGAATACTTGCAAACATATCTCCGCTTCCCGAATAATGCGCCGGAACATAACGACATGGCACCATCCAAAAGCTGTCTTTAACCTTGTCATAGCCTATGTTGCAAAGCGTTTTGTCCGAAAGCGCAACGCTAGTAATAACAATTTTTTCAGGGCCCATATCCGATAATCTTTGCGCCCAGTTTTTTACAGTATCCGACGAGATCAAAGTCTCCGGATACTCTTCGCCAAGCAAAATCGCTGCCTCTGTTATATTCGGAGTGATTATATCAGCTTCCTTTACAAGGGCAGACATTCGCCTGATATGCTTATCCGTTACCGTCTTATACGGCTTGCCGTTATCTCCCATAACAGGATCTACCAGCTTTAGAGAACCGGGAAAGCTTATCAGAAAATCAAGAACGTGATCTATCTGCTCCTCACTTCCCAAGAATCCGCTGTAAACGCAGTCAAACTTGACGCCAAGCCTTTTATAATGCTCAAGTGCCGGGCCTAAATAATCGGTCAGATCCTTTTTGATGAATTCCTTATATCCGGTATGTGCTGAAAATACCGCCGTCGGCACCGGACACACCTGTATTCCCATATATGACAGCACGGGAATTATTACCGTCAGCGAACATCTTCCCACACCGGAGATATCGTTTATTGCGCAAACCTTTATTATGTCGTTCATACCTTTTCTCCAAGTTTTCAAGCTTTATTAAGTATATCATATTTTTTCATAATAAACAACATTTTTTGAATAGTTTTTGACTGTGTGCGGATAATAATATCAAAATCAATGGAGGTAATTACTATGAGTGTAAAAATCACATCATTAGCAAAAGGCGTAAGCGTCGGAATGGTCGTTGGCGCAGCGACATACGCTCTGTGCTGTGCAAGCAGCAAAGACAAGAGAAAGCTTAAATCAGGCGCAGGAAAAGCTATGAAAGCTATAGGAAGTATGGTTGAGGACTTTTCAAATATGTTCTGATAAGTTTAAACAGGCAAGCGGGGTTAAACTTCGCTTGCCTGTTTTTTAAGTGTTCTTATCAACGGTGTGAAATTTCTTCAGGTTTCCGATTTTTTCATTTCTCTCGTTCAAAACCTCTTCGACCTCAGACCACTCGAGCCCCTGATTTGCACACAGCACCATTATGTGATACAAAAGATCGTTTATCTCGTTTTTAAGCTCGTCGTTGTCGCCATTTTTTGCGGCGATCACCGTCTCGGTAGCTTCCTCCCCTACCTTTTTACATATCTTGTCAACGCCCTTTTCAAACAGGTAACAGGTATAGCTGTTTTCCTGCGCCGTACCGTTTTCATATGCCTTTTTCCGCTGTTTGATGACCTCAAAAATTTCCTCGTAAACCGTCATTATTCTTCTCCTTTGTCGCTGTAGATCTCGTTAAAAAAGCAGCTGTATGAACCCGTGTGGCAAGCCGCCCCTGTTTGTTTAACATTTACAAGCAGCGTGTCATTATCGCAGTCCGCGTAAATGGAAACTACCTTCTGAAGATGCCCGCTTGTAGCGCCCTTGTTCCAAAGCTCTCTCCTTGACCTGCTCCAGTACCATGTATATCCTGTCTCAAGCGTCTTTTTTAAGCTTTCCTTATTCATATAAGCCAGCATCAGAACCGTTTTCGTTTCCGCTTCAAAAGCGATAGCCGGAATAAGCTCGCTTTTTTTAAAATACTCGTCTAAACTATTTATGTCGATCTTTATTTTACTCATATCTCAGTCTCCATCAAAACAGTCTGGGTCCAAGCTTATGGCTTACCGTACGCACCGGCACTCCCCGCTTTGAAAGATACTCTTTCACCTCGCCGCAGGTAAGCTCCTTAAAGTGGAAAAGCGACGCCGCCAATGCCGCCGAGCAATCTGTCTTTTCAAAGGCTTCGTAAAAATGCTCGATTTTTCCGCATCCGCCCGACGCTATTACCGGGATATTGACGCTATTGCACACAGCGTTAAGCATCGGAATGTCAAAGCCGCCCCTGACTCCGTCGGTGTCAATAGAGTTTAAGCATATTTCACCTGCGCCCAGATCAGCTGCTTTTTTTGCCCAGTCAATAAGGTCTAGTCCCATATCTATTCTTCCGCCGTTTATGTATACTGTCCATTTTCCGTCAGCTACCTTTTTTGCATCTATCCCGACAACTATACACTGGCTTCCGAAAATGTCCGCGCCTTCTCTAATGAGGTCGGGATTTTTTACTGCCTGAGAATTTACTGAGACCTTGTCTGCTCCCGCTCTCAGAGTGTCACGTATATCGTCGATAGTCTTAATTCCCCCGCCGACTGCAAGCGGAATGAAAACCTTTTTTGCGGTATTTTCTACAACATCAAGCATAGCCCGTCTTCCCTCGTGAGAAGCGGTAATGTCGTAGAATACGAGCTCGTCGGCTCCCTGCAAATTGTACTCACAGGCAAGCTCGACCGGGTCGCCGACCTCTTTTATTCCCTCAAAGTTAACTCCCTTTACGACCTTACCGTCACGAACGTCAAGACAAGGTATTATTCTTTTAGCAAGCATCGTTTACCCTCCTTACCGCCTTTAAAGATTCGCAAAGTTCTGTAAAATCTTAAGCCCGATTTTTCCGCTTTTTTCCGGGTGAAACTGCGCTCCGTACACGAATTTTCCGTCATGCACAAGCGCAGGTACTTCTGAGCCGTACTCAACATAAGACGCTATGTATTTGTTATCGGTAAACGCTTTGTACGAATGTACAAAATAAACATAGTCTTCACCCGTAAGTCCGTCTAAAAGCGGACAATCCTTGTTGTTTACCTCAAGCCTGTTCCAACCCATATGCGGAATTATCAGATCGGGCGAGTCTATCTTATCTACATATCCCGGGATAAGTCCAAGCCCCTCGCACTCTGAAAACTCATAGCCCTTTTCAAATATAAGCTGCATTCCAAGGCATATTCCCAAAAACGGCTTTCTTTCGGCTTCGTGCTTTACCGTTGCCACAAGTCCGCTTTTGTTAAGCTCTCCCATTGCCCACGGAAAAGCTCCCACGCCCGGAAGTATCACGGCGTCTGCCGCTTCAATTTCGCACTTATCCTTAGTTAGAACGCTTTCTACCCCAAGAAAATCAAGCGCATTTTTTACGGAGAAAATATTACCCGCTCCGTAGTCGATAATAGCTATCATTTACAAAACCCCTTTTGTGGACAAAATTTCCCCGGAAGTTATATTGCAAGCTTCTTTTAACGCGTGCGCGCAGGATTTAAAAAGCGCCTCGCACATATGGTGATCGTTCTTGCCGTAAATACAGTTTAGGTGCAGCGTTATCTTTGCGTTGAATGCAAGAGCTCTGAAAAACTCCTCAACAAGCTGCGTGTCCATTTCTCCCATTTTCTCGCCGAAAAACTCAGCGTTAAAAACAAGGTACGGTCTTGCGCTTATGTCTATCGCGCAAAACGCAAGTGCTTCGTCCATAGGAATATACGAGCTTGCGTAACGCTTTATCCCGGATTTATCCTCAAGCGCTTTTAAAATCGCCTGTCCTATGACAATTCCGGTATCCTCAACTGTGTGATGGGCGTCGACCTCAAGATCTCCCTTTACCTTTACTGTGAGATCAAATCCCGAATGTACCCCAAGTGAGTTAAGCATATGGTCAAAAAAGCCTATACCGGTATCTATATCGGTTTTTCCTTCTCCGTCAAGATTCAGATATACTGAGATGTCTGTCTCTTTGGTAGTCCTTTTTACATTAGCTTCTCTCATTTCACAAGCCCCTTTCACTTAATATTTCTTTTAAGGCAGCAATCAGCTTATCCGTCTGCTCATCGGTTCCGACAGTGATCCTGAGATAATTGCCGATTCTTGGCTTGTCCCAGTATCTTACATATATCTTCCTTTTCCTTAAGCTTTCGTAAATCTCCTTTGCACTCAGCATTTTATGACTGGCAAATACGAAATTCGCCTTAGAATCAGTAAGCTGAA
Organism: uncultured Clostridia bacterium; assembly: GCA_947631455.1. Lineage (GTDB taxonomy): Bacteria > Bacillota > Clostridia > Oscillospirales > Ruminococcaceae > UMGS1601. The sequence continues at coordinate 169,120 of CANRLH010000002.1, read as the reverse complement.
AGCCCATTACAGAAAGCGCAAACTTAAGTCTTTCACGAGTCGTTATTATTCTTGAAACAACATCGGAAAAATACTGCTCATCCAAAACCGCCGCAAGCCCGCACGCTTGAGTCAAACGATTCATTGTATATGAATTAACCGAAAACTTTACGTTGTTAAGATGCTTTATAAGCCGCTCAGAACCGATTGCGAAGCCGATTCTCGCTCCCGCCAGTGAGCGCGACTTTGAAAATGTCTGAACTATTAGAAGATTATCATATTCTTTAACAAGCGGCACGGCACTTTTTCCGCCGAAATCTATGTACGCCTCATCGACAATTACGACAGAATCTTTGTTTGAGCTCACAATTTCCTCAACGGTATCTATTTTCTCAAGCACTCCCGTCGGGGCGTTGGGATTCGGAAATACAACTCCTCCGTTTGGTTGCTTATAGCCATTGGGATCTATTCTGAAGTTCTCGTCAAGCGGCACAGTTTTGTACGGAATTTTGTACACATCGGCCCAAACATCATAGAATGAATAGGTTATATCCGGGAAAAGAACAGGCTTATATGACGCAAAAAAAGCCAGAAACGCCAAAGATAAAACATCGTCTGAGCCTACTCCCAAAAACACCTGATCAGGTTTCACCTCATATCTTTCAGCAAGCGCATTTCTAAGAGCGGTTGAATCCGTATCAGGATAAAGCCTAAGGTCATTTGTTTTAAAGTCCCTTATCACCTTCTTAACACCATTGCAAGGCGGATAAGGATTTTCATTGGTGTTAAGCTTTATAATATCCGTGCCTTTCGGCTGCTCTCCGGGAATGTAAGGCGTCACCGTTCTTATATTTTCTTCCCATTTACTCTGCATAAAAATTCTCCTAAAAACTAAAATCTCACCTTTATTGCATTTGCGTGCGCAGTAAGTCCTTCCCTCTGCGCAATGGTAACTATGTCATCCTTTGCATAAGCTAAAGCGTCGCGGGTGTAATATATAAAGCTTGAACGCTTTTCAAAGCTGTTTACAGATAGCGGCGAGAAAAACCGTGCTGTTTTTCCGGTTGGCAAAACGTGGTTCGGGCCCGCATAATAATCTCCCAAAGGCTCCGGAGCGTACTGGCCCAGGAAAACGCTTCCTGCGTTGTCAAGCCTTCCCACATACTCCATCGGGTTTTCAAAAAGCACCTCAAGATGCTCCGGCGAAAGCTCGTTTGCGATATCGCAAGCCTTAAGCTTATCCTTGCAAACAATTATTGCCGCATGGTTTCTTAAAGACTCCTCTATTATGTCTTTTCTTGACAAGTCTTTAAGCTGCTTGTGAAGTTCGGTGAGAGTTTTGTCGGCAATCTCCTCGCAGGTAGTGACAAGAATTGACGACGCGAGTCTATCGTGTTCAGCCTGACTCATAAGATCCGCCGCAATGTACCTCGGATCTGCCGTTTCATCCGCTACAATCAAAATCTCACTGGGGCCTGCTATCATATCTATATCCACAACCCCGTACAAAAGCTTTTTTGCCGTGGCAACGAATATATTTCCCGGCCCGACTATCTTGTCTACCTTGGGTATCTCCTCAGTTCCGTAGGCAAGCGCCGCGACAGCCTGCGCTCCTCCGCACATGAATATCCTGTCGACTCCGCATATAGCCGCCGCAATCAGAATATCCCTGTTGGGCTTACCGTCCTTTAACGGCGGCGTTACCATAATTATTTCCTTAACACCGGCGATCTTGGCGGGAATCGCGTTCATCAAAACACTTGACGGATATGCCGCCGTTCCGCCGGGAACATATAGACCTACACGCTCCAGTCCGCGGACACGCTGTCCTAATACCACACCGTTTTCCTTGGTATCAACAAACGACTGCGACTTTTGTCTTTGATGAAATTCAGTAATATTTTCCTGAGCGTTCAAAAGAGCCTCAACAAACTCATAGTCATTTTCATAGGCATCGGTCAGAGCATCGTTTATAACGTCTCTGGGAACCTCATAATACTCAGGTTCTATGCCGTCAAACCTTTTGGTATAATCCTTTACTGCATTGTCACCGCCTTCTTTAACATCAGCTATGATAGCGCTGACCTTTTCGGTGATCTCTCTGTCGGTTTCTCCTGAACGCTTGTCAAGTTCCTCAAAAAACTCGCGCTCCGCCTTTCCATCGGCATATATTCTCTTTATCATATCTTTATCCTCACTTGTTTTTTTCCATAAGATTTAAAAGCTCTTCGATTTCTTTTTGCCTCAGCTTCATCGAAACGGTGTTTACTATTACCCTCGCTGAAACAGGAGCAATGTCTTCGATCACCTGAAGTCCGTTTTCCTTAAGCGTTGTACCCGTTTCGACAATATCAACTATTCCGTCAGATAACTCAAGCAAAGGCGCAAGCTCTACCGAACCCTCTATTTTTATCGCCTCAATATCCATACCCTTGCTCTCAAAGTAGCTTCTTGCAACATTGGGATATTTGGTGGCAATGGTTTTTACTCCGTATCCGCCGTAAAAAGGGCTTCCCTTTTTGGTTGCAAGCGCAAACCGACATCTTCCGAAGCCAAGATCGCAAAGCTCGAAAAACGAACCGCCCATTTCCATGATGGTGTCTTTTCCGACGACTCCCATATCGCAGACTCCGTGTTCAACATATGTGATAACGTCGTTTGCCTTGGCCAAAACCGCCTCTATCCGTCCGCCGTCTATCGGGAGAATAAGCTTCCTTCCCTTTTCTCTGACAGCAGTGCAGTCATATCCTATCTTTTCAAAAAGACCTACCGTGTCCTTTTCAAGTCTTCCTTTTGTAAGCGCAATTCTAAGCGGCTTCAATTACTTACACCGCCTTTCATATCTATTTCCTCTATTTTTTCACTAACCAAAACAAGCTTTGGTATTCCCTTTTTAATGGCGTACTCCTTTGTCATATCAAGTGTTTCAAAGACCGAGTTCTCAACGACAAGACCGCTTTTTGCCAGAGAGTTTGCATAGCTTATTGCTTTCATCACATATTCCATCTGAGAAAAAACCAGAACATCACTTATTTTAGTCTTTGGTGCGCTGCCGTTTTTAAGCAAAAGAGACGCACAGGCATTTACATTTATCCCAAAGCCGGTAGCCGGCTGGTCGTATCCGAATTCGGAAATGAGGTGGTTGTATCTTCCGCCTGCCAGAACATCCTCTCCAATTCCCTCAAAATATCCTTTAAAGGTGAGTCCCGTATAGTAGTCGATCTTATTGACCGAACCCAGATCTACCGAAAGGTTTTCCTCAATGCCCAGCTTTGAAAGTGAGTCGTATACATATTCAAGATCCTTTAAAATTTCCTCTATCTTCTCATTGACAAAGTGCTTTGAAGCTCTTTTAAAGACCTCTTTTTTGCCGAAAAGACGAGGAAGCTCCTTAAGTGCCCTTATAACCTCACTGTCACCAAATGTATCAAGCAGATCGTTAAGTGCAGGATAGTTTTTATTTACGATAAAATATCTTATCTGCTCTGCCGTGTCACGGTCAGTATTAAGATTTGAAACGAGCTCCTTGAAAAGCCCTACGTTTCCGATCTCTATGCGAAAATCTTTATCGATCGCCGAAAGCGTCTCTACCGCCAGTGACAAGACCTCAAAATCCGCCCTTCTTGATTTTGTCCCTATAAATTCAACTCCCGCCTGAGTTACCTCATCGGAATGTCCCTTTAAAAGAGCATTGTTTTCAAAATACGGCTGATTATAAAAAAGCCTCAGCGGCAAACTTGCGCTTTTTAATCTTGTCGCAACAAGTCTCGCGATAGGTATAGTTGAATCAGGCCTAAGAACTATAAGTCTGCCTTTTGAATCAGTAAGCTTATAAAGCGCCTCCTGCTTTACCGTTCTTGAGCCTTTTGAAAACACATCGTAAAATTCTATACCTGTCGTGACAACTTCGCTGTATCCGTGGCTTTTAAATATCCCGGATATCCTTTTTTCTGCCTCGCGTTTTGCAAGACATTCGTCAAAAAGCAGATCCCTTGTTCCCTCCGGGGTGATAAGCTCATATCTTTTCATTCTGTTCTCTCCATTCTGTCACTTGCTTTAATGTGCTAAAGTGATATCACGCTATCATATTAACATAATAACATACAAAAGGCATCTTGTCAACAGTTTTATTTTAAATGGTTTTAAAAAACCTCTCTACTAATAGCGCAAAAATCGAAAAAAATGTACGCAAACGTGCATTATAAATAAAATATCTTATGTTTGTTCACAATATGTTTACATATTTCACACCTTATTAACATTTTAAAGCAAAAATATCGGGAAATTTTATTCTAAAAAAGACTGTACTGACTGCTTTGCGGCAGACTGCCGAAGGCTCCCATAGAAGTGAGAGTATCTATAACAGACTTTGAAACTCCAGACTGACTGGCAAACTCCTCAATTGACAGGAAATCGCCGTTTTGCGCTTTTTCATACAAGCTTTGAGCCGCACTTTCTCCTACGCCGTTAAGTGATATAAACGGCAATCTCAGCTTGTTGTCCTCTCTTATGTAAACGGTTGCGTGGCTTTTGTTTATATCGATCGGCAAAAACTCATATCCCCTGCAAAGCATTTCGTTTATTATCATGAGTGTTTCCAGTGTTCCCTCGTCCTTGGCTGTTTTGTCTTCCCTCATCTTCAGTTCTTTTATCTTAAACTGAACAGCTTCCTTACCCTGCATTGCGCTCTCTGCGTCAAAGTCCTCTCCTCTTACAGTGAAAATAGCAGAGTAAAACTCAAGCGGTTTGTGAACCTTAAACCACGCGAGTCTTATCGCAGCGGTAACATAAGCTGCTGCGTGAGCCTTTGGGAACATATACTTTATTTTAAGACATGAATCTATATACCACTGCGGAACGTTGTGATCAAGCATATCCTGCTTCATCTCTTCAGTAAGCAGCTTGGGTGCGTTTCCTTTTCTCGTGATCTCCATGATTTTAAACGAAAGCGACGGGTCAACTCCGTGATATATGAGATAAGTCATTATACTGTCACGCGTTCCGATAACCTCTGAAATCGTGCAGGTTCCGTTTTTGATAAGCTCCTGTGCATTTCCAAGCCACACATCAGTTCCGTGTGAAAGGCCGGAGATCTGCAATAGATCGGAAAAGTTTTGCGGGTTTGCATCTAAAAGCATCTGCCTTACAAAAGGCGTTCCCATTTCAGGAATTGCCAAGGTTCCCGTCTGGGAGAAAATCTCGTCAGGCTCAACGCCAAGCGCCTCAGTAGATGTGAAAAGCGAATATACCGCTTTGTCTGACATGTCGATCTTTGTTACGTCAAGTCCTGTCATATCCTCAAGATATTTATACAGCGTCGGAACATCGTGTCCCAGCTCATCAAGCTTGAGTATAGTATCATGCAAAGAGTTAAAATCAAAGTGCGTCGTAACTATATCAGCGTCTGTTTTTTCCGCCGGGTGCTGAACAGGCGTAAAGTCATAAACCTCATAATCGTCAGGAATAACTACCATTCCCCCCGGGTGCTGTCCGGTAGTTCTTTTAACTCCCGTGCAGCCTGCGGCAAGTCTTTGAACCTCCGCAGGGCTTGCCGTTCTGCCGCGCTCCTCAAGGTACTTAAGCACAAATCCCTTTGCTGTCTTTTCCGCTACGGAGCTTATAGTTCCCGCTTTGAAAACGTGATCTTGTCCGAAAAGCTCCTCTGTGTATTTGTGAGCTTTAGACTGATAGTCTCCCGAAAAGTTAAGGTCGATATCAGGTGACTTATCACCGTTAAATCCAAGGAACGTTTCAAACGGTATATCGTGCCCGTCTCTGTTCATCATGGCAGAGCACTTAGGGCAGTTTTTCGGCGGCAGATCATACCCCGAACCTACTGTTCCGTCGGTGATAAACTCGCTGTACTTACACTCGGGGCAGACATAGTGCGGAACAAGCGGGTTGACCTCCGATATTCCGGACATTGACGCGACAAACGACGATCCGACCGAGCCTCTTGAACCGACCTGATACCCGTTTTCCACTGAATTGGCAACAAGTCTTTTGGCGATCACATAAAGCACTGCGAACCCGTGCTTTATGATAGAATCCAGCTCCCGCTTGAGTCTGTCGTGAACTATCTTAGGCAAAGGATCTCCGTAAATCTGTTTTGCCCTGCTCCAGCAGATTTCTTCAAGCTCCTCATCTGCGCCGTCGATATGCGGCGTAAAGGTTCCCTTTGGAAAAGCTCTCAGCTCAGGATCGGTCATATCGGCGATCTTGTTTGTGTTGGTGATGACAACCTCTCTTGCCTTTTCTTCACCCAAATATGCTGAAAACTCCTCCATCATCTCATCGGTTGTTTTAAAATGTATGGGAGGCTGAAAATCAGCATCAGTATAGCCCTGTCCGGCTTGTAAGATCGATCTGAACATGGCGTCTGACTCGTCCATAAAATGAACGTCTCCCGTGGCACAAACCGGTTTTCCCAAATCCTCACCGAGCTTAACTATAAACTTATTTATCTCAATTATATCCTGCTCTGTTTTTATCTTATCGTAAGGCTCTTTGTCACTTCTGAGCATAAACAGGTTGTTTTTTATCGGCTGTATCTCGAGATAATCGTAAAACTCAGCCAGGCTTTTTATCCTGTCGTACGGCTCACCTCTTAAATACGCCTGTATTACCTCTCCCGCTTCACAGGCGCTTCCTACAATAAGCCCTTCCCGGTGCTTTATAAGCTCAGACTTTGGTATTCTCGGTCTTTTGTAAAAATACTTGAGGTTTGAATAAGAAACGAGCTTGTATAGATTCTTTAAGCCTACCTTGTCTTTTGCCAGAATAATCTGGTGGTAAGGTCTTTTTACCTCAAGCGGGTCTTCACCGTTGTCATCGTTTACCTCATAAGCCTCAATGCCGTATATTATCTTAAATTCTCCGCCGTCTTTCTTTATTTTGTCAGCGCAGTACATGGCATCGGGAAATCCCTGACAAACTCCGTGGTCGGTGATAGCCAGAGCCTTGTGTCCCCATGAAAACGCCCGAATAACAAGCTTGTCCGCAGGAGTAAGCGCGTCCATTGCGGACATGTTTGTGTGGCAGTGCAGTTCAACTCTTTTTTGCTCATATGTGTCCTTTTTAAGTATACGCTTTACCGCCATAATATCTTCAGGCTCTATGTTGACGGATTTTTCATATGTATCCTCGACTACGTTTCCTCTTACGATAAGTGTAGAACCTTTTTTGATATTATCCATGATCGCCGACAGCATGTCCTTGGTAAGCCTTGCCCTTTTATTCACTGAGCCGAGCATTTTTACCACGTATGAGTTTGTATAGTCGGTTATGTATATCAAAGCTATAAGCATTCCGTTTTTTGTTTCTCTGGTGTCAATCGAGAAAACATCTCCCCAGACCGCAACCTTTTCCATACCTGCCTGCAAATTGACAAGCGGCACAAGATCAACGCCCGAATCAATACGCTTGCCTTTAAGCACCTGTGCATTCTCAGCGTTGAGCATATATCTTGTAAAATCAGCAGTGCATCGGGAAAACTCGCCGACTGACTTCTCCTTCTTCTTCGCAGAAGTAAATTCAGGAATAGGAATGCTCTCAAGCGCTTTTTGGTGATTTTCAAAAGCCTGCTCACGCTCAAGCACAAGCTTTCCCGTAAAATTTACCGATATACTTGTCGAAAAAAGCTTATAAATAAGCTTTGGCAAAGCGGTTTCGACCCCCGCTGATTTAAGCAGATTATATCCGCCTCCGGTAAGCTCGATATCTAGTCTGCCGTCTGAAAGGCTTGCCTTCGCACCTTCAAAAAATCCGTTTACAACGGAAAATTCGTCCTTTAAAAATAAAACTATCTCCGGAAAATACTCGCAGCACAGCATATCCGGCTGAAAATGCGGCTCTATTATAAATTCACTCAAACAAAGTGCATCGCGTAAATTTTTCTCCGCCGCTTTTATGTCCGCATACGGTGCGAGAGACGAAAACGCACAGACGCATTTAATTGACGTATGCTCCTCATTTGTATATATTTTTAAAATTCTCGCATCTTCACACGAGCGAGGAATAAGCTTTGCATATTCTTCAAAAAACCCCGCTAAACTGTATTTTTCCATGTCTTTTCCTTTCGCGCACCATTTTTTCTAAAGCTTTTGGATCTCATCTAAAAGCTCTTTTATCGCTTCGCTTTCAGCGACCTTTTTTATAACCCTATCGCCCTTGAAAATCACGGCAACGCCGTCGCCGCCCGCAAGCCCGATATCAGCTTCTCGCGCCTCTCCCGGGCCGTTTACTATGCACCCCATAACCGCAACCGTTATATCTTTATCAATGTCAAGCGTTGCGCGCTCGACCTCTTTCGCAAGAGAAATAAGATCTATTCTGGTTCTTCCGCATGTAGGGCACGAAACTATCTTAACGCCGCCTGTCTTGTCTATCGCCTTTAATATGTCCCTTGCCGCCCTTACCTCAAGCACGGGATCATCGGTAAGCGACACCCGAATAGTCTCGCCTATTCCGTCGAGCAGCAACGAGCCAATGCCGACGGCTGATTTTATCACGCCCATTCGCTCTGTACCCGCTTCAGTTACTCCAAGATGCAGGGGATAATTACATATTCCTGCAAGCTTTCGGTAACTCTCAGTCATGATCTTGACGTTTGAAGATTTTATTGATATAACTATATCAAAAAATCCCAGGTCTTCTAAAATCCTCACGTGTCTCATAGCGCTTTCAACCAGCGCGTCTGAGCATGGTGAGCCGTATTTTGTTAAAAGCTCCTTTTCAAGAGAACCTGAATTTACTCCTATACGTATAGGAATCTTTCTCTCGGCACACTTATCAACAACAGCCTTTACTCTGTCAATTGAACCGATATTTCCCGGATTTATTCTTATCTTATCAACGCCTGCATCCGCTGCCGCAAGAGCCAGTCTGTAATCAAAGTGAATATCGGCGACAACAGGAGCCTTTACCTCTTTTTTTATTGCAGGAATCAACCGCACTGCATCCATATCAGGCACTGCCGCACGGATAATTTCACAACCTGCCTTCTCAAGAGCTTTTGCCTGTTTTACGCTTCCCTCTATATCAGTTGATGGAACATTTAACATAGACTGGATATATATCCTTTTACCGTCAAGCGTAAGATTTCCTACCCTGACATTTTTTAACTCCCTCATAAAAATCTCCTAACCGAACAGTTTGAATATGTCATGCGCCGTTATATAAACCATAAGCGCCATCAAAAGCGCAAGCCCCGCTGCGTGAACATATCCCTCGTACTTTGCCGGAACAGGCTTTCGACGGATCCCTTCTATTATCAAGAACACGAGCCTTCCTCCGTCAAGCGCAGGCAGCGGCAAAAGGTTAAATATTCCCACATTTATCGTTATCAGCGCCGCAAGAGATAACAACTGCTGAATAAGACTATACCAGTCAATTCCGCTCTCTTTTGCGTATCCGTCCACAACGCCGCTCATAACATCAACTATTCCCACGGGACCTGAAAGATCGTTTATCTTATACCTGCCGATTATCAGATCCTTGAGAGAAACCAGCACCAGTCTTGCATAAGAAACACAGGTCTTTGCGCTGTATTCAGCCACGGTGATCGGGTTTATCTTAATAGGATTTACTTTAAAGTCAAGGTGCAAAACATTGTTATCTTTTTTAAACTCAACACCGCTCAACTCAATCTCTTTTCCGTCACGCTCTACCACGAAATCAAAAACTCCGTCTTTATCAGACTGAAGCTGATAGGACATATCAATCTCACTAAAAATGTGGTAGTCATTTATGCTTTTTACCACATCGCCTAACATAAGACCGCTTTGCTGAGATGAAGCGCCGTCTTCAAACCAGCTTATCTGCGTGCTTGTGATCGCATCCTGTGTGGATATCATAATAACTACTACGATAAAGCCGAGCACGAGATTCATAAACGCTCCCGCACAAACAATTATGATTCTCTGCCATACCTTTTTGTTGCAAAAGGCTCTATCGCTGTCACTGTCCTCGTTTTCGCCCTCCATCGCACAGAATCCTCCGAACGGGAAAAGCCTCAGCGCATAAAGTGTTTCGCCTTTTTGCTTCTTAAATATGGCAGGGCCCATTCCTATCGCAAACTGGTTTACCTTTACGCCGCAAAGCTTTGCCGCCATAAAATGACCAAACTCGTGTATGAAAATAATAAGACCGAAAACTATTATTGCAACTATTACACCAATTACTCCGCTCATTCTAGCACCCTTCTATTTTACCTCTCACAAAATCTCTTGCCGCACGGTCCGCCAAAAGCACATCGTCAAGGCACTGAATACTTTTGTTCTCTATGCTCTCAAGGGCGCTTTTCACAAGCTCACCTATCTGCAAAAATCCTATCTTACCATCAAGAAAGCTCGCAACTGCAGCTTCGTTCGCACCGTTTACAACCGCCGGCATACGTCCGCCTGTGGTTATTGCCTTTATACACGCGTCAAGGCAGTCAAAAGTTTCAAGATCGGGCTTTGTGAAGTGAAGCGTTCCGATATCAGTAAGCGATAAACTCTTAGTAGGACAATCAAGTCTTTTCGGATACAAAAGCGCATACTGAATCGGTATCTTCATATCCGGTACTCCAAGCTGAGCAATGACAGAATTGTCCTCATACTCAACCGCAGAGTGGACAATGCTTTCTCTGTGAACAACTATCTCGATCTGCTCGGGAGACAGATCAAACAGCCACATTGCCTCTATAAACTCAAGCCCCTTATTCATAAGCGTTGCGGAATCTATAGTTATTTTGTTGCCCATTGACCAGTTTGGATGATTAAGCGCCTCGGCAACGGTTACATTGCCAAGCTGCGCCTTGGTCATTCCATAAAAAGGGCCGCCTGAAGCTGTTAAAATGATTTTCTTAATATTATTCATTCCGTTTCCCTGAAGGCATTGAAATATAGCTGAATGCTCAGAATCAATAGGATATATTTTAACTCCCTTATGTGCCGCGCGGTTTATGACAAGCTTTCCGCCCGTTACAAGAGTTTCTTTGTTCGCAAGAGCAACGTCCACTCCCGCGTCAATTGCTGCAAGCGTAGGCTTTAAACCCACTATTCCAACAACTGCGTTTACAAGCGTATCAACACCGTTAAGAGAAGCGATCTCACAAAGTCCATCCATACCCGTAAGAACCTTAACGGGAGCTCCACTTATCATTTCTTTTAATTCGTAAGCCTTATTTTTGTCATATATGCAAACAACGCCAGGCTTAAACTCTTTTATCTGCTCAGCCAAAAGCTCAGCGTTTGAATTAGCCGCAAGAGCTTTTACTTTGATCCCGTGCTTTTTTGCTACCTCAAGCGACTGCGTTCCGATCGAGCCGGTCGAGCCCAGGATCGATATAGTCTTTTCCATAATTATTTTCCCCAATACACTTAATATAGGGGTGCAATAAATTCACACCCCTAATCAGCTAAATTATATTAAATAACCAAAACGAAATCAGCATAAAAGGCGCGACAAGCAGCACGCTGTCAAATCTGTCCATCACTCCGCCGTGCCCCGGCATTATCTTTCCGTAGTCCTTGATTTTAGCCTGACGCTTTATTAGCGACGCAGAAAGATCTCCGATAAGCCCCACAACTGCCGCTATACAGCCAACAAAAAATAAAAGCAGGTAGTTTATCTGAACGCCTTTGTATATACATCTGTAAACAAGCGCAACAATACACAAAATTATTCCGTTGGATATTATTCCGCCGATAAGCCCCTCTACTGTTTTTTTAGGGCTTATATTAGGGCAGAGCTTGTGGTGCCCGAAAAATGTTCCGGCAAAGTAAGCTCCGCTGTCCGCAAGCCACGCGGCACATAAGGTGAAAATTACACCGATAAGTCCGTAGGCATTGTGTATAATCAGCAGGCAGGACATTGCAGCGGTCACAAAAAATGTTTCAAACCCTGCAAAGAAAAGCTTTGAAAACTCCACCGTTTTATAATATGCCAAAAGCAGGCATAGTAAAACCAGAATGTATGCAAATATCTCAACCGCGATAACGTAAGACATTATGTTTTGATCCACATTTTTAAAAAGTATTTCTGCACCAAGCCATACGCACGGTACACTGCATGCAAACACTATGCTTATAACGCTTAAAAGCTTGTACTTTCTTACTCCTGCCGCTCCGAACAGTTCAAATAGCGCTGTTCCCGTAAGAAACGCCACCGCAAGATTAAGCACGTAAGTATCGTGCAGCAACAGTACCACTGCCGCAATCACTATTGCTACCGCCGCAGATATTATTCTGGTCTTCACCGCCTAAACTCCTCCAAATCTTCTGTTTCTTTTCATGAATTCATATACTGCGTCTTCCAGATCCTCAGGCCTGTAATCAGGCCACAATATGTCCGAAAAAATGTACTCCGCATATGCAGACTGCCAGATCAGAAAGTTAGAAATCCGCTGTTCTCCGCTCGGCCTTATTATAAGATCGACCGGCGGGATATCACCTGTGTCAAGACTGTGTTGTATAATATCACTTGTAATTTCATTCGGCTCAAGTTCACCTTCACTGACTTTGCCGGCAATAGCTCTTACGGCTCTTGTTATCTCATCCTGTCCGCCATAATTTATCGCTAAAACCAGGGTCATCGAATCAAAATCCCTTGAGTCCTCCTCAACGCTTTTCATCTTCTTCTGCAATGACGGTGAAAGCATAGTCCTGTCTCCGATAAAGCGAACCCTTATGTTTTCCTCAATAAAATCCCTTACCTCATCAAGGTTCTTATCAAAAAGCTCCATAATGGCATCGACCTCGTCCTTCGGACGCTTCCAGTTTTCTGTTGAAAACGCATAAAGCGTAAGATATTTTATCCCGATCTTTTTTGCATGACGGGTTATCTTACGAAATGTCTTTGCCCCCTCGCGGTGTCCGAACTTTCGCGGAAGTCCTCGCTTTTTTGCCCAGCGGCCGTTGCCGTCCATTATAATTCCGACATGCGTTGGCACCTCTGCGCCCTTAAATCTGTCAAGAGCCATCAGAGTGATAGAACCTCTTTTTCCTTTTCCGCAACAAGCATATCAATGTTCTTTATAAACTTATCCGTTAGCTCCTGCATTTTCTTTTCACCGTTTTTCTGGTCGTCCTCGGTTATGGTGTTGTCCTTTTTAAGAGCCTTCAGTTTCTCCATTCCGTCACGGCGAATGTTTCTTATTCCGACCTTTGAGTCCTCGCCCATCTTCTTTATTTCCTTTACGAGATCTTTTCTTCTCTCCTCAGTAAGCTGCGGGAACGCAAGTCTGAGTACACTTCCGTCGTTTGACGGGTTTATTCCTATGTCGGAAGCCTGAATTGCTTTTTCAATGCTCTTTAGCGTAGATTTATCCCACGGCTGAATGACAAGCACTCTTGCCTCGCTCACGGAAACAGCCGCCATCTGATTTATCGGTGTCGGCGTTCCGTAATAATCGACCAGAACCTTATCAAGCACGGCAGGATTTGCCCTTCCCGCTCTGACAGCCGCAAACTCTCCCTTTAAAACGTCAACCGACTTGTTCATCTTACTTTCGCATTTTTGCAGTACTTCTTTCATATCAATTTCCTCCGTTACATAATTACTTTACGACAGTACCAACGTTTTTGCCCATACAAGCGTCATAGATATTGTCCGGATTTTCAAGATTAAAAACTAAAATGGGAATGTTGTTATCTTTACAAAGAGCCGCAGCAGTAGAATCCATTACCGTGAGATCCTTTGAAATAATATCATTAAAGCTTAATGTATCAAACTTTACGGCGTCGTCATACTTGTGCGGGTCCTTATCATAAACGCCGTCTACCATTGTTCCTTTAAAGAAAATGTCAGCCTCTATTTCTGCCGCTCTGAGCGCCGCTGCCGTATCGGTAGAGAAAAACGGATTACCCGTTCCGCAGCCAAATATAACGACGCGTCCTTTGTCAAAGTGCCTCATTGCCTTGTTTCTTATATACGGCTCGGCAACCTGCCGCATGGTAATAGCGGTCTGCACCCTGACTTCAAGCCCGAGATTTTCAAGTCCGTCGGCAACCGCAAGTGCGTTCATCGCCGTTGCAAGCATTCCTATATGATCTGCTCTCGTTCTATCCATCGCACCGCTTGAGCGCCCTCTCCAAAAATTTCCGCCGCCTACTACAATTCCTACCTCAACGCCGGCATCAACGCACTTCTCAATGCTTTTGCCAAACTTTGTGATGATATCGTAGTCAAGACCGGTTTTCTTTTCTCCGGCCAGAGCCTCTCCGCTCAGCTTCAGAAGGATTCTTTTATATTTAGGCTTCATATAACGCACTTCCTCCTCTAATTTAATTATTTGATCTATCTGTGAAAACATATATCTCACTTAGGTTTAAGTATAACATATTGCATGTGTTTTGTAAAGAAAAATTTGTAATTTATTAAATAAAATGCGCCCTGACAATATAATTGTCAAAGCGCAGATTAACAGTCAGTTGTTTTCAGAGGCAAATGGGCGAATCATAAGCTCGCTGAGAGAAACACTTGCGTCCTTACCCGATTCAAGCACGCTGTAAAGTTCATTTGTTATAGGCATACAAACGCCTATCTTTTTAGAAAGCTCACATGCGGTCTTGGTACAGAAATATCCTTCCACAGTGCCAACACGCCTTATTGCATCATCAGGCTTCACACCCTGACCTATCAGCATTCCCGCACGTCTGTTCCTTGAGTGCATACTTGTACAGGTGACTATAAGATCCCCCATTCCGGTAAGTCCGTAAAATGTGTCGATTTTTCCGCCAAGCGCAAGGCCAAGCCGCGCAATCTCTCTCATACCTCTTGTCATAAGCGCAGCCTTTGTGTTATCACCGTATCCGAGTCCGTCGCATATTCCCGCTGCAAGAGCGATTATGTTTTTAAGCGCTCCTCCGATCTCGCATCCAATAACGTCATCGCTCACGTAGATCCTCATTGTTTTGCTTGAAAGCTCATTCTGAACGTACCTAGCTGCTTCAATGTCACCGCATGCAGCAACTATTGTTGTGGGGATCCCCCTTGCGACCTCCTCAGCATGAGAAGGCCCCGTGAGAGCCACAACAGTGTTTTTCGGCATACATTCCGAAACCACCTCGCTCATGCGCTTGAGTGTACCCTCTTCAAGTCCCTTTGCAGTACTTACTACTATCGTTTTTTTGTCTATATGTAAGGCCGCCTCGGCGCATACGTTTCTGACAAATGCCGACGGTATCCCGACTACTATTATGTCCTTACCCGATACGCAGGAGATATCTGTGGTAAGATCAATCTCCTTCGGAATGATGACCCCCGGCAGCTTTGCTTTTAACTCCCCTGTTCTTTTGATCGTGTCGATCTCATCCTTAAACTTAGACCAGACCGTGACCTTATGTCCCTTGTTATAGCACATAACCGCAAGCGAAAGCCCGAAGCCTCCTGAGCCGATCACAGCAATATCAGCCATTATTGCCGCCTCCTTTTGTATTAAAGCTAAGCTTGTTTTCGTTTCCGTTTACCAGTCTTATTATATTAGCTTTGTGCTTTATTATGACTATTGCTGATACTAATGTCGCTATAATTCCGTTTATCAAAAATCCCTCTGTACCGAATACCGCCCCGAAGACAAAGGTCATTACCGCGTTTACCACTGCTCCCAAAATTGAACCGAGAGACACATACTTTGTCAACGCTACCACAATTATAAATACCAAAAGCGCCAAAGACATACTCAACGGGTCAAGCACAAGCATCGTCGCACAGCTTGTCAAAACGCCTTTTCCGCCCTTGAATCCGTAAAAAAGCGGAAATACGTGTCCAAGCACTACAAATAGACCTGCAACGTATCCGATAAAAAACCTGTCAGAAAAGTATTCTATTCCAAGCACCGAGCCTACGATTATACGCGAAGCCACTACCGCAACAACTCCCTTGAACAAGTCGCACAAAAGAGTTACAAGCGCAAGTCCCTTTCCGTAAACACGAAGCACATTGGTTAGTCCCGCGTTTTTGCTGCCGTATTTTCTTATGTCATCGTGTTTTGCTATCGAACACACGACGATCGCGGAATTTAAGCTCCCGAACAGATAAGAAGCGACCGCTACCACTATCATCGCGAGAATTTGTGATGCTGACATTAAAAAGTCCTCCCTTTTATCCGTAAAACACCGGTTATTTCAAATCATCTCTTGAGCGCTCTCTTACAATAAATCTCACGGGAGTTCCCTCAAGTCCGAAGGTTTCTCTTATCTGATTTTCAAGATAGCGCTGATACGAAAAATGAAACAATTCTTTTCTGTTTACAAATGTAACAAAGGTCGGCGGCTTTGTTGAAGCCTGCGTCATATAGTATATCTTAAGACGTTTTCCCTTGTCGCTGGGCGGCTGAACTCTGCTGGTAGCATAAGCCAAAATGTCATTTAGCTTTCCGGTGGAAATTCTCATGGAATTCTGGTCGGCAACATACAGTATTTTTTCCAAAAGCTTGTCAAGCCTTTGTCCTGTAACCGCCGAAACAAACACGAACGGAACATAGGACATAAACGAGAAATCATTTTTTAGCTTTTTTGTAAACTCATTCATCGTGCTGTTGTCCTTTGTCACTGCATCCCATTTATTTACTGCCACAACACACGCCTTGCCCTGCTCATGAGCGTATCCCGCGACCTTTGAGTCCTGCTCTGTAAATCCCTCAAGTGCGTCAATCACTATCACGGCGACATCCGCCCTGTCCACCGCCATATATGAGCGCAAAACGCTGTATTTTTCTATAGATTCGATCACCTTGGACTTACGCCTTATTCCCGCAGTGTCTATAAACACGAATTTGCCATACTTGGTATCTACCTCTGTGTCGGTAGCGTCTCTGGTAGTGCCGGCAATATCAGAAACTATCAGGCGTTCCTCATTGCAAAACTTATTTATCAACGAGGATTTTCCTACATTCGGCTTTCCGATAACGGCGACCTTTACCGCGTCAGACTCCTCATTATCAGCGCTTTCGGGAATATGCTCAAAAACGGCATCCAACAAGTCGCCGGTTCCGTGGCCGTGAACCGATGAAACCGCAACAGGATCTCCAAGGCCTAAGTTATAAAACTCATAAAACTCCGGAGGAACATCACCCACTTCGTCACACTTGTTAACGCATAAAACTACCGGCTTTCCGGACTTTAAAAGCATATTTGATACGTCCATATCGTTAGCGGTAACTCCGGTTTTAAGGTCTGTGACAAAAATTATCACATCTGCCTTTTCAACTGCAAGCTGTGCCTGCCGCCTCATCTGAGATAATATAACATCGTCTGTCTTAGGATCGATACCTCCTGTATCCACAAGCATAAATTCCCTATTGAGCCACTCGCACTTCGCGTATATTCTGTCTCTTGTAACACCAGGCGTGTCCTCTACTATCGACAACCGCTGACCTATAAGCTTGTTAAAAAGCGTGCTCTTGCCGACATTCGGTCTGCCGACAATAGCTACTAAAGGCAATGCCACACACTCACACCCCTTTTCCGTAAAATAAAAGCAGAGATGAATTCCGTCCACCTCTGCCATAAAGCTTTATTAAGCTTCTTCCATGTGAATTACTTCCACACCCTTATAATATCCGCAATTCTTGCAAACCTTGTGTGGAGAAGTGAGTTCTCCGCAATGCGAACACTTGCTAAGTGCCGGCGGATCTAACTTCCAGACATTCGAGCGTCTTTTATCTCTTCTTGCCTTGGATACCTTTCTCTTTGGTACTGCCATTCTTGGCACCTCCTTACGGGTTACTTAAAAAATTATTGCTGCGGCTATTCACTTTCAGAGCAACCGCAATCGCCGTCATTCAAATTATGACCGCACTTACTGCACAAGCCCCGGCAGTCTTCCCTGCAAAGAATCTTTGTGGGCAGCTGCAACAATAAATCAGAAATAGCCAACTCATCAAGTTCAAGAACATTATCCTTGCATATGACATATTCGTCCTCATCAGCGTCACCGTTTAATTCGGTGACCAGAATATGCGTAAAATCATAATTGAATATATTCTCGAACTCCAAAAGACATCTGTCGCACGTAAGCGTCATAGGCGCCAAAAGACTGTACTCAAGCGTTACAATCCCCGCACGGTTATAAACATGACCGCTCAGCGACACGGGTGAATTCAAGGAAAAACCAGGCGGCAGCCGAGATTCAACATCCGATATCTCACACTCAAACCGATGCTCTGATGAAACTGTCTCAAACAGCTCTTTTAGCATTAGCTTCATCTCATCACCTCAAATGTCACAAATTTAATTATAACTAATCGGTCAAGCATTGTCAATAGTTTTTGTCAAATTTTTCTGTTACTTCATAAACGCCTTTACTCTTGCAGGAAGGTCTTCAAGGTCGGCAGAAACGGTGAATGTTACCGATACGTCCTTTGCAGCCATTGCGAGCTTTTCAAACATAGCGCCGAGCGCATCGTAATCTCTTCCTCCGATCTTTAAGATCCCGTCTACGAAAACCTCCTGAATATCGTAATTTCCCGCAAGCATTCCGGTGATAAATCCGTAAAACGTATCGTATCCTGTGATGCCGTACTCCTCCGCGTCAACAAGCCTTACCTTGTGGGGAAGATCATAGGTCAGTTTCATTCCTCTTTCTATGCAGACTACATCACCGGTCGCTTTCTCAGCCGCTTCAATGATGTTGTCCACCAAAATCTTTGTTTTTCCTGTTCCCCTTTTTCCTGTGATAATTTTAATCATAAACTACGCTCCATTCCGCCGCTAGGGCTTTTTATTTTATTAGGTCAAACCTATTTGCGCCGTTACTTAAGCTTTTCTTCAAGAGCCGCTTTTGCGTCCTCATAGCCCGGCTTTCCCAGAAGTGCAAACATATTCTTTTTATAGCTTTCAACTCCCGGCTGATTAAACGGGTTTACTCCCAGCATATATCCCGATATCGCACAAGCTTTTTCAAAGAAATACACAAGCTCTCCGAAGTTTTCCTCGTCAAGTGCGTCAACCTCAAGCACGATATTTGGTACACCGCCCTCAGTATGAGCCAAAACCGTTCCCTCATAAGCCTTTCTGTTTACTACCGACATATTCTGGTCTGAGAGAAAGTTTAATCCATCGAGATTTTCAGGATCAGCCTCAATAAAGAAATCCTTCTTAGGCGTTTTTACGTCAACTACCGTTTCAAACATTATCCTTGATCCGTCCTGAATAAACTGGCCGAGCGAGTGAAGATCGGTAGAAAAGGTCGCAGACGCAGGAAATATTCCCTTGCCGTCTTTTCCTTCGCTCTCTCCGAAAAGCTGCTTGAACCATTCCGCCATCATCGTAAAGCTCGGGTCGTACGAAACCAACATCTCAACGCTCTTGCCTTTGCGATAAAGTATATTTCTGAGCGCTGCGTATGTATAGCAATCGTTTGAGTCATCCTTTGAGTACTTGTCCATTGCTGACTTAGCACCCAGCATGATTTTATCTATATCGCAGCCTGCTACCGCTATAGGCAAAAGCCCAACAGCCGTGAGTACAGAAAATCTTCCTCCGATATCATCCGCAATAACAAATGTCTCATATCCCTCTTTGTCGGAAAGCTCCTTCAGCGTTCCCCTCGACTTGTCGGTAGTAGCAAATATCCTGTTCTTTGCCTCTTCCTTTCCATACTTATCCTCAACAAGCTTTTTAAACACTCTGAAAGCAAGCGCGGGCTCAGTTGTTGTACCGGACTTTGATATAACATTTACGCATATATCTTTGCCCTCACATATTGATATTATTTCATTCAAAGAGGTCGGGCTTATACTGTTTCCGATAAAATATATGTCGGGTGTGTCTTTCTTAAGGTTATTGTAATAAGGCGATTTTAACAGCTCAATAGCCGCTCTTGCCCCCAAATACGAGCCGCCTATTCCTATTACAATAAGCACATCCGCCATTTTCTTAATTCTTTCAGCAGCTGCTTTTATACGTGAAAATTCCTCTCTATCGTAATTTTCGGGAAGATCGACCCAGCCGAGAAAATCATTTCCCTGACCATTTCTTGACTCAATGAGATCATGCGCCGCAGATACCTGTGTTTTTACCCCATCAAGCTCGTGCTGTGAAACCATTCCCGCAAGATACTTAGTGTTTAATTTTAAAGCCAATTCAATTCATCCTTTCAAACCCAATGCAATATCATTTGCTTTTATTTATCATACTATAATCTGTTGTTTTTTTCAAGTCCTTTTTGGCAATTGTTATTATTTTGTTCACATTTTGCCTTTTATTTGCCCATCAAAGAGTATAATAGCTTTTTAAACGCTCCTAAAACGCTAAGTCTCTTTACGTCCTTTTCAAGAACCAAATCAGCCGAAAAAACTGTGCTTTCACCGTTTTTTACGGTTATATTGCCAACTGTGTCGCCCTTTTTTCCGGGAGCAGACACATATTGCTCTCTTTTGGCTTGAACCTCCATCTCAGACGCAGTCCCCCTTTTTATCACCAGCCTAAGCGGCTTTGAAAGCGAAACGCCCGCCTTTTCGTCCTCACCGTGAGTGATTTTTATATCTTCAAAAAGCGCCTGATCTACTTTTGGAGTGTAAACCTGGAACTGTGAAAATCCATAGTCAAGCATATTTCTGGCGTCAACGGCTCTCATATCATCCGAAGAACACCCTGACGCAACGCATATAAGCGACATTTCTCCCCTCTCGGCACTTGCTGTGATCATATTGCTTCCGTCTGTGCTTACGCAGGCTTTTAAGCCGGTTATACCGTTATAGCTTTTTACCAGT
Source organism: uncultured Clostridia bacterium (assembly GCA_947631455.1). Taxonomy (GTDB): domain Bacteria; phylum Bacillota; class Clostridia; order Oscillospirales; family Ruminococcaceae; genus UMGS1601. Next base: position 148,443 of record CANRLH010000002.1, on the reverse strand, counting down.
GTATTTTGATTTACCAGTTCCGCTTTTCCGTCACGGACAAAATCGCGCCATGTAGTAAAATATTTCCTTAAATAATCCTTTTTCAAAATCTCCGCACACAGAAGCGCCGTATCATGTGCAGTGGTAATGCTTTCTTTTGAAATCCCTGTGCAATCCATGTATATCGTATCTGTCATTCCCAGGGATTTCGCTTTGTCATTCATCAGTTTCAAAAACTCTTTTTCGTCCGGCTCAACCGTTTCCGATAAACAAACGCAGGCATCGTTTGCGTTTCCTATTGTCACCGCCTTTACAAGCTCTGAAAGCTTTATCTCCTCTCCCTTGTCAAGCCATATCTGCGAACCCTGCTGGGCATTTGCCCTTTCACCGACTGTAACCCTGCTGTCAAGGGACAGCTCATTATTGTCGATTTTCTCACACACTATCAGAAGCGTCATTAGCTTTGTAAAGTGAGACGCGCAGAATCTCTCGTTTGATCCTACACCCGCAAGAAAGCTTTTTGACTTTGCCTCCATAATTACGTATTTATCTGCGGAAACGTAAAGAGCATTCTGATTTTTAGACGCAGCAATTCCGTCAGCAAAGGCTGTGAGCGAAAAAGCATTTATAAAAATCAAAACAACAGATAAAACAATTGCTAAGCGTTTCATGTAAAAATCCCCTTTTTTAACCGATTGTCTTCTAATCTATGAGTATGAAAAAGAGATTAAAAAAATACAAAAATAAAACAGCCTGTCATATGGCAGACTGTTTTAAAATTTTAGATGTCATGTAGTCAACTAGTCAACAATGAACTTTTTGATCCCCTCAAGGAACTTTTCAGCGTCATCTGTATGAGCGACAAGCTCAATTTTGTTGGAAAGATCAAGGCTGAAGATTCCCATAATGGACTTAGCATCAACAGCATACCTTCCTGAAACAAGATCAACGTCAAAGTCATACATAGTTACTGTGCTTACGAATTCCTTTACATCGGCGATCGACTCGAGTAAAACATTTACCTTTACCATAATTTGTTCCTCCTCTGAAAACAAGTTTTATCAGCGGGATAATACCCACTTTATTGAAGAAGACCCGTAGGAATTCTGTAAAGAGAACTTCTCTTTACAACTACAATATAACATATTTACCAAATTTGTCAACACTAATTGCGTAAAAAATTTGAAAAACTCACTATTTTGTTGTATACTATTTAATGGCAACAAAACCGCCGGACGTTTTTTGTGCAGTTTGCACAGCTTTAAACAGGCCGTTTTGTTTAACACGACAATAAGGAACTGTATCAATATGAAAATATACTATATAAATTTCGGCTGCAAGGTGAATTCCTACGAGCTTGAGGCGATAAAACAAAAGGCGGAAAGTATCGGTCACAGTGAGGCAACAGACATTTCTTCTGCCGATGCGGTAATAATAAACTCCTGCACGGTGACATCGCAGGCAAGCCGCAAATGCAAAAACGCTGCTAAATCTGCGAGACTTCACAATTCAAACTGCTGTATCGCGCTTATCGGCTGTTTTCCACAGGCATTTAAAGAAAAGGCAAGGGAACTTAAGTATGTAGACGTGGTGCTTGGCTCAAAGGACAAACTGTCTGTGTTTAAGCTCATAGATCAATTTATGATGAGCAAGCAGCGCCAAATAGAGGTTAGAAGCTTTAATTCAAACGACAGATTCGAAAATATGTCAATAAACAAAAGCAGATCAAAAACCCGTGCAGAGCTTAAAATTGAGGACGGCTGTGATATGTACTGCTCTTATTGCATAATTCCTTACGCGCGCGGCCATATTCGCAGCAAAAGCATTGATGACATTAAAGCAGAGGCTAGAGCTTTGGCAAGCAGCGGGCACAAGGAGATCGTTTTGACCGGAATAAACCTGTGTTGTTACGGCAAAGACCTTGATGGTCTTTCACTTTCCGACGCTGTCAGAGCGGTCAACGAAACTTACGGAATCGAACGCATACGCTTAAGCTCACTGGAGCCGGAGCTCATTACTGATACTGAAATAGTTAAACTCAAGTCCTGTGAAAAGCTTTGCGGGCATTTTCACCTTTCTCTTCAAAGCGGCTGCGATAAAACACTTAAAGCCATGAACCGAAAATACACATCGGCACAATACGCTTTATTGGTCGACAAACTAAGGTCATGCTTTGAAAACGCAGCTATCACAACTGATGTTATGGTAGGATTTCCGGGAGAAACGGACGAGGACTTTGAAAAATCGCTTGAATTTGTAAAGAAGATAGGCTTTTCGGCTGTACACGTTTTCCCGTATTCAAAAAGAGACGGTACCGCTGCTGCAAAATCAAGCGAGCAGGTTTCAGCGCAAGTCAAGAAAAATCGCGCGCAAATCATGAGAGATACCGCTAAGCAACTGAATATAAAATTTCTAAAGGCTCAAATTGGCACTGTTCAAAAGGTGATTTTTGAGCGTGAGGAAGACCCGGAATATCACTGCGGTCATACCGACAATTATACAAAAGTAAAAGTTTTAAGAAAAAAACCCGAAAATAAATTGCATAAAAAATGTTTTTATGTTAGAATAGTTGATGTAAAAGAAGATTGCTGTTTTGGAGAAATTATTGACAAAGCTCTCTCCGATCAGCAGAAAAAATGAGAATTCAAGCTGAAAAGGAGTTTTTACAAATGTCAGTTTATCGAATCTATGCCGAGAAAAAACAGGGCTTTGCCGTTGAGGCAGAATCTCTTTTAAGTGGTATTAAGAGCGTTCTTGGGATCAAGGGACTTGAAAGCATCAGAATAATAAACCGCTATGACGCCCAGGGCCTTACGGAGGAAAGCTTTAATGCGGCTGTGCCTGTTGTGTTTTCAGAGCCGAGCGTTGACAAGGTGTATTATGAGCTTCCTAAGCTTTCAGAGGACGAGCACATAATTGCAGTTGAGTATCTTCCCGGACAGTTTGATCAGAGAGCGGATTCCTGTGCTCAGTGTATTTCTCTTCTGACCGGCGGAATAAGACCAACAGTAAAAAGTGCAAAGATACATATATTCAAAGGAAAACTAAGCGACCTTGATCTTGAAAAAATAAAACACTATATCATAAATCCGGTGGAAAGCAGAGAAGCTTCACTTGAAAAGCCCAACACTCTTGACGCAGATTATACGATCCCCGACAAAGTGGATACTATTGACGGCTTTATATATTCCTCTGATTCAGAGCTTAAGGATCTGATAAGCTCCATGGGGCTTGCTATGGACTTTGACGATATTAAATTCTGCCAGGCTTATTTCAGAGACGAAGAGGGCAGAAACCCGACAATAACCGAGATAAGAATGATCGACACCTACTGGTCGGATCACTGCCGTCACACTACATTTCTTACCATTATTGACGAGGCGCAGATTAAAGCTCCGTATATTGAAAAGACCTATCAGGATTATTTGAAAACAAGAAACAGACTTTACTTAGGCAGAAAAGACAAGCCGATGACGCTTATGGATCTTGCGGTCATCGGGGCAAAGCGCCTAAAAAAAGATGGGCTTTTAGACGCTCTTGATGAAAGCGAGGAGATAAACGCTTGCTCTGTAAATATCAAGGTCGACGTTAACGGTGAGGAAGAAGACTGGCTTTTGATGTTTAAAAACGAGACGCATAATCACCCGACAGAAATAGAACCCTTTGGCGGAGCTGCTACCTGTCTGGGCGGAGCCATAAGAGATCCACTTTCCGGAAGAAGTTATGTTTATCAGGCTATGAGAGTTACCGGTGCGGCTAACCCGTTAGTGCCTTTTGAGGACACAATTGTCGGAAAGCTTCCCCAGAGAAAGATAACGGTTGGTGCGGCTCAGGGATATTCTTCATACGGAAACCAGATAGGACTTGCAACAGGTCATGTAAGCGAGATATATCACCCGGGATATGCGGCTAAGAGAATGGAAATAGGCGCGGTTATTGCGGCCGCACCAAAGAAAAATGTCAGACGTGAACGTCCTAACGTCGGCGACGTAGTTATTCTGCTCGGCGGAAAGACGGGACGCGACGGCTGCGGAGGAGCTACCGGCTCTTCAAAATCACACACACTTCAGTCTCTTGAAACATGCGGTGCAGAGGTGCAAAAAGGTAATGCACCGGAAGAAAGAAAGCTTCAGCGCCTTTTCAGAAATCCCGAGGTTACAAAAATGATAAAGCGCTGCAACGATTTTGGCGCTGGCGGAGTTTCTGTTGCTATTGGTGAGCTTACAGACGGGCTTGTGATCGACCTTGACTGTGTCACCAAGAAATACGAAGGGCTTGACGGAACCGAGCTCGCTATATCCGAATCGCAGGAGAGAATGGCAGTAGTTATCTCAAAAAGCGATGTTGAGAAATTTATGAAAGAGGCAAGCAAGGAAAATCTGGAAGCGACACTCGTTGCCACGGTAACTGCCGACCTACGCCTTAAAATGAATTGGAAGGGAAACGAGATAGTAAACCTTTCGCGGGATTTTCTAAATTCAAACGGTGCGGAAAAGCATACAACAGTTTTTGTACCGGAGCCTATATTCAATAACAATGAGGTCATCGACGATACCTCCGACAAATGGGAGGCTATGATTTCAAATCTGAATATCTGCTCACAAAAGGGGCTTGTAGAGTACTTCGATTCAACTATCGGCGCTTCAACAGTGCTTATGCCGTTCGGCGGAAAATATCAAAACACTCCCACACAGGCCATGGCAGCGAAAATTCCTGTTTTACATGGAGACACAACCACAACTTCAATTATGGGCTGGGGTTTTGACCCGTTCCTTTCAGAGCAAAGCCCCTACCACGGCGCAATGGCAGCCGTAATAGAATCGGTTGCTAAGGTTGTCGCAACCGGCGGAAGCTATAAAGAATGCTGGCTTACCTTCCAGGAGTATTTTGAGAGAACTCAGGAAAATCCTCAGCGCTGGGGTAAACCGTTTGCGGCACTGCTTGGTGCATATAAAGCCCAAATAGAGCTTGGCTGCGCATCAATAGGCGGAAAAGACTCTATGAGCGGTACTTTTGAAAAGATCGACGTTCCGCCGACGCTGGTTTCGTTTGCGGTATCAAAGACCTCGTGCTATAACATAGTTTCACAAGAATTTAAAAAGCCGGGCTCAAGAGTTATACTCATAAGACCCGAATACGATGAAAACCGCTGTCCTGACTTTAACAGCGTAAAATCAGTATTTGAAAGGGTCGAAACGCTTATAAAAGAGAAAAAGGTTTTATCCTGTTACAGTGTTTCCTATGGCGGCGTATCAGAGGCGATCGCTAAGATGTCGTTTGGAAACAGAGTAGGCTTTAAATTTAATGTAGAGCTTACACCTAAGGAGCTTTTCAGAGCCTGCTACGGAAGCTTTGTTGTTGAGCTTGCAGATGAAGCTGAAACAGACGAGCGCATTATTGGTGAAACGATTGAGGAATACAAAATTATTTCTACCAAATATACGCTTGATATCACACGGCTTCAGAAGCTTTGGGAAGAAAAGCTTGAGCCTGTATTTCCAACAAAGGTAAAGGGTGTAAATAGTGAAACGGTCGAAAAGTTCAGTTATGCCGTTCAAAGGAGAAAGGAACCCATAACCCCCATTGCAAAGCCAAGGGTGCTGATTCCTGTATTTCCCGGTACCAACTGTGAATACGATACCGCTAAGGTGTTTGAAAAGGCAGGCGCGATAGCTGACATCTTTGTTATAAGGAATCTTACTCCCTCGGCTATTGAGGAAAGCGTTTTGGAAATGGAGAAAAGAATAAGAAACTCTCAGATAATAATGCTGCCCGGTGGATTTTCAGGCGGAGACGAACCGGACGGAAGCGGAAAGTTCATAACCTCGTTTTTGAGAAATCCAAGCCTTACACAGTCTATAAACGAGCTTTTGACCTATCGTGACGGACTTATGCTGGGAATCTGTAATGGCTTCCAGGCACTTATAAAGCTGGGACTTGTGCCGTACGGAGAGATAAGAGACATGAAAGACGATTCTCCGACCCTTACATTCAATACCATTTCCAGACACCAATCCAAGATGGTAAACACAAGAATAGCTTCTAATAAATCTCCATGGCTCGCCGCAACGAATGTAGGTGACATACACACTATCGCTATCTCCCACGGCGAGGGACGATTCGTAGCAACCGAAGAAGAAATAAAACAGCTTGCGGAAAACGGACAGATCGCAACACAGTATGTTGACTTTAACGGCGATCCGACAATGGATATACACTGCAATCCAAACTGCTCTATGTACGCTATTGAGGGAATCACCTCTCCTGACGGAAGAGTATTCGGAAAGATGGGACACTCAGAAAGAATCGGCGAATGTGTTGCTAAAAATGTTCCGGGAGTAAAGGATCAGAAGATTTTTGAAAGCGGTGTTAAATACTTCACAATGTAATGTAAAAGCAGGCTGAAAAATCATTCAGCCTGTTTTAATAATAAAAAAGAGGTGTATCGATAATCAGTATTATAAATTCTTACGATTCAAAAAGCGAAGCTATAATAAACCCGAACCAAGTTGTTTCTTTTGACCCTGACTTCCCAGAAGTCGCAGTTGCCGCTTTTTCTGAGCATACGATGAACGCCATGCTTGATATGGTAAATTCCTCAGTGATAACCACGCTGACGGGCGGAAGGGTAATTCCGATATACTGCACAGAATATAGCGGCAGGAAACTTGCATTTTATCATAGTCTTTTGGGAGGAGCTGCGTCCGCCGGCTTGCTTGAAGAAATGATCTCTAAGGGCGCAAGGAAGATTTTGTTTTTCGGAAGCTGCGGAGCGCTTGACCAACAAATCGCAGCAGGCCGTTACATTGTGCCTACTGCCGCATACCGTGACGAAGGCACAAGCTATCATTATCTTCCTGCAAGCGACTATATTGAAATTGAAACCGCCGACAGGCTGTCAAAGTTTTTTGACGAGTTACACATACCACATATAAAGGCAAAGATATGGACCACCGACGCCGTATACCGTGAAACAAAGAACAACTTTTCGGCAAGGAAAAACGACGGCTGCATAGCGGTTGATATGGAATGTGCATCGGTTATGGCAGTGGGAAAATTCCGGAGAGTTGAGGTATATCAATTTGTATATACGGCAGACTGCCTTTCAGAGGATAAATGGGACACAAGGATTTTAGGCGAAATGCCTGAAGATCTTACGCAAAGAACTGCTAAAATTGCATTCGAGCTTGCAAGCCGTTTGTAACGGCCAGATAAGCTAAAAAGCATCTTATAACAGCTTCTTACAAGATATTGACACCATCTGTCAAATCTAGTATAATTATAAAAATCACAATAATACGGGAGGCATATAAATGGATTCTCTGTTAAAACTTCTTAAGAGAAATGCAAGGCTTTCAAACTCAGAGCTGGCGATATTGCTTGGAAAGAGTGAAGAGGAAATAGCTTCTGAGATCGAGCGCCTTGAACAGGAGGGCATTATAAAGGGATACAGCACGATACTGTCTGAAAGTGCGGCTTTGGAAAACAGCGTTACCGCATATATCGAGCTTAAGGTTTCACCCAAGGCACAGAGCGGCTTTGACGAAATAGCAAGAGCAGTCGGACAGTACGACGAAGTGGAAAATGTGTGGCTTATGTCGGGCGCATATGATCTCGGTGTCACGGTAAAAGGAAAAACACTTCTTGATGTTTCTCTCTTTGTATCACAGCGCTTAGCGCCTCTTGACGGGATATTATCCACCGCAACACACTTTGTTTTGAAAAAATATAAGGACAACGGCGTTGATTTAAGCGACGAAATAATAGATGAAAGAGGTCTTATTAGCCCATGATGGATTACAGTAAGGTTATTAACAAAGCTACTACCGAGATGAAACCTTCCGGCATAAGAAAGTTCTTTGACCTTGCCGCAACCAGAAAGGGCACGATTTCTCTCGGGGTCGGCGAGCCGGATTTTCAAACGCCATGGCCGATAAGACAGGCGGCGATAACGGCACTCGAACGAGGAAAAACCTTTTACACCGCTAACGCCGGATTGGCTGAATTACGTGGCGAGATTTCTAAATATGTAAACGACAGAGTTCACACTAAGTACGATCCTGATAACGAGATAATCGTAACGGTCGGCGGCTCTGAGGCGATAGACCTGTCAATACGCGCAGTTGTCGAGCGGGGCGATGAAGTTTTGATAGTGGAACCGTGCTTTGTATGCTATCGTCCGATAGTTGAACTTTGCGGCGGAAAGGTAGTAACGATAGAAACAAAAGCAGAGGATAATTTTAGGCTCACAAAGCAAGAGCTTGAGGATAAGATAACTGAAAAAACAAAGGTGCTTATTCTGCCCTTTCCTAATAATCCCACAGGGGCAATAATGACCAGGGAGGATTTAGAGGAGATAGCAGAGGTTTTGAGAGGAACAAATATTATCGTTCTTTCAGACGAGATATACTCAGAGCTTACGTATGGCAGAGACCATGTTTCAATTGTTGAAATCGAGGGAATGAGAGAACGCACTATCTTAATAAACGGCTTCTCAAAAGCGTTTGCCATGACCGGCTGGAGACTTGGATATCTGTGCGGACCAAAAGAGATGATACGCGAGATATTGAAAATACATCAGTACGCTATAATGTCCTCCCCGACCGTTTCACAGTATGCCGCTATAAAGGCATTAAACTCCTGTCGCAGCGATGTCAAAGAAATGTGTGATGAGTATGATATGCGCCGCAGGTACGTGGTCGACGGCTTTAACAAGCTGGGGCTTGACTGCTTTACCCCGGAGGGAGCGTTTTATGTTTTCCCAAGCATAAAGTCAACAGGGCTGTCAAGCGAAGAGTTCTGTGAAAAGCTATTATTTTCAAAAAACGTCGCGGTAGTTCCGGGAAATGCCTTTGGCGAAAGCGGAGAGGGATTTATCCGGGTTTCATATGCATATTCCCTTAAGCATCTTAAAACTGCGCTTAAATACATAGGCGAATTTTTAAACGAACTTAAGTCCGGAGAAGTATAATGAATAAGATAACAGCAAACGCATACGCAAAGATAAATCTCTCGCTTGACATAACGGGACTTCGTGATGACGGTTATCATCTTCTTAAAACGGTTATGCAAAGCATCTCACTGCACGATGTTCTTGAGTTTGAAAAGGTTGATGAGAAAGGTATCTTCATAACCAGCGACAAAGAGGACGTTCCGGTCGACGAAAGTAATACCGTGTATAAAGCGGCAAAAAAGATTTTTGACAGTTCTGAGAAAGAGATAACCGGTGGAGTAAAAATAAATATCAGAAAAAATATTCCCGCCGCAGCAGGTCTTGGCGGTGGAAGCGCTGACGCCGCGGCAACACTTGTCGCCATAAACGAACTTTACGAGCTTGGTTACAAGAGAAAGGAGCTTATGAGATTTGGCGAACGTATAGGTGCTGACGTTCCGTTTTGCATATGCGGTGGAACTGCTTTGTGTGAGGGTATCGGCGAAAAGATAACTCCACTTATCCCGCTGATAAACTTTCGCGCAGTTTTGCTTAAGTCAGACGCCAAGTCTCCCACAGAAGTGGCATATAAGCGCTTTGACAGTATGCATATACACACCGTTTTTAGACACGACAAAATTTTGGATTCGATAGCTCAGGGAAACATCAGAAAGCTTGGAAGGAATATGTTTAACGTGCTTGAGTTTATCACGCCGAGAAATGTAATAGACGACGCTAAGAATGCGCTTATGCAAAACGATGCGCTAGGATCTATGATGACCGGCAGCGGAAGCTGTGTTTTCGGGCTTTTTAAAAGAAAAAGCACCGCTGAAAAAGCGTATAAGAATCTCGACGGCAAGTTTGCGTTTGCCGCTCTTGCTGAGCCTATGCCCTACGGAATACTGCTTGATGATTAAACAAATTACACGTTTAAAGCCTAAGAACATTTTTAATGCTCTTAGGCTTTTTCATATAACACAATGTGCCGCGTTGTCTAACAGAAGTCAGACAGGCCGCATTTTATGTTACACATCTTCATTTAAGATTTGCATCATAAACATCTTCCTTAGAATACACTACCTGCGTTCTGACGCCATTATCGTGCCATGCATATGTCTGCACCTTAAGTTTATATGTATGATGCTTAAGTGAGAGGCTGTCAAATCTGTTTGAGGTTTTAGCATTTGATGATGTCCTGATAAGGCGTGTTTTACTTGAATCAAAGCTCAAGTCCTTGCAGATCCATATCTTATATCCGTCAGCAGAAATATTTTTTTCTAACTCAACTCTCACTGCGTTTTCAGATGTGGCAATGGTGTTTACTTTTGTATTATATAGCGTCGGCGCAAGAGTTATCTCCGTTACAGTCGGTAACGAATAATACCACTTTCCGTTTATCTTCTTACACCCCTGAGTTTTCACATAATATTTACCGCTCTTTAAAGACAGATTGTCAAACCTGGTTTCAATATTTGCATTTCCCTCAAGCCGTTTGTATCTGGTCTTTTTATCCGAAAAGCTTTTGTCAGCACATATCCACACTTTATACACGTTTGCGTCTGTCCTTTTAAGTTGTATGCGCATTGCAGACGTTGTCGTATTTGCATAGGTAAGCGGAACATTCGGCGTTTCTCCATCTGTCATTATCTCAAGATATGTAGGCTCGGAAAGAATTTCAGTTGTCTTTCCGTCTTTTGTAATGTATCTGAAGCCATAAATCTTCAGGTAATATTTTTTTGCCGCCTTAAGCCCGTCGAAGCGCACCGTTGTGTTATCAGCACCTTCGTTTCTGACGACATTACTGTCTTTAAAGTTTGCGTTTTCACTCATATAAACTTTATAGCCGTCAACATTTGCTTTGTTAAACACTAACCTGAATGCGTTCTTTACTATGCTTTTTAATCCAACGCTTATTTTTTCTACGGCTTGAACCGAATTCGAATGCACGGCAGCACCCTTTACCGTAAAAAATCTTTCACTTTTATCAAGTTCCTTTGCGTCTACCTTTCTGTCATACTGAGCAAAAGTCGTTTTACCATCGTCTCCGCCAAGCCAACACCAATTCTGCTCAAACAGAGTGATCGTGGTTTTGGAAACATCCTTAACTATCGCCCAATGATTATAGCTTCCGTAAATATCCCCAACCTTTGGGTTATCAGTTTCCACGAACTGGGCGTTGCTGGCCTGAGGATATTCTCCCGGGATCATATAGGTAGTTTCAATGCCGAAAGCCGACTTGTAAAATCTTGATACCAAGGCAGCACAGCAATAGGTTTCATCAGAAAATACCTCACTATATGGTATGTTATAGATTGGGTGATAAATTGCCTCATAGGTCTTTCCACCGTAGCTCATTGTATCTACTACCTGTTTCTCCTTGGTGATTTTCATCATAATACCGTCAGAAGACTCGGCACCGGATACGATAGGCAACGCAAATGCCGCCGCCATTACAAACGAAGTCAGCACACTTAAAGCTTTCTTTTTTAAACTTATCATGATTTTTGAATCCCCTTTTTTGAACACAAACAGCCCGTAATCAATACAGGCTATTTATGATAAGTTTTGTAAAACAAAGCTAAACTATTCAGTTTTTGGTAATATATTTTTTGGCTTTTCTCTTTCTTTTCGCCAATTAGTTACATATTTTCGTAAAGTCCGATATAAAGCTTCGCAGATTTTTCCCAGCTGAAGTCCTGCTTGAATGCGTTGTTTACAAGTCTGCCCCACTTCATCCTATTGTCGTAATATCCTCTTGCTCTTGCACATGCGTCAAGCATATCGTGAGCGTTATATGTCTTAAAGGTAAATCCGTTACCCATAAGCTGACCGTTAGGATCACCCGCATCCTGAATAGAATCCTTAAGACCGCCGGTTTCTCTTACGATAGGAATAGTTCCGTATCTTAATGAGATCATCTGTGCAAGTCCGCACGGCTCGCTCTGAGAAGGCATAAGGAACATATCAGCTCCGGCATAAATTTTCTTGGAAAGTGCCGGGATAAACCCAAGCTTAACCCCTACTCTGTCAGGATACCGATAGTGCATCTCAGTAAAGAAATCCTCGTATATCTTTTCACCGCTTCCCAGTATAGCAAATTTGTATCCGAGATTTACAATGTCCTCAAAAACGTATTTGATTAAATCAAGCCCCTTATGAGAAACAAACCTTGTAACTATTCCGATAACAGGCTCCTTGCCGTCAGATATGCCAAGCTCCTCACATAGAGCTTTTTTGCACACCTTTTTTCCGGACTTATCTTTGAGCCCATAATTTTTAGCGATGATCGGATCTGTTTCTGGGTTATATACATTCTGGTCTATTCCATTCAAAAATCCGCACAGCTTATATTGTTTTCCCGCAAGAGCTCTGTCGAGTCCATGCGAATACCACGGATCCAGAATCTCATTGGCGTATGTCGGAGAAACCGTCGTTACCTTGTCCGCTACCTCTATCGCTGCCTTCATAAAGTTTACATCGCCATCGTATGAAAGCAAATCGGTATGATAAAGCGGTATTCCCATTATATCGCCAATAAGCTCAAGACCGTATCTTCCCTGATACTGGATATTATGAATGGTAAACACCGTCTTTATATCCTCATAACCTGACTGATAGCGATAGAAAACATCGTAATATACCGGAACAAGTGCCGTCTGCCAGTCATTTGCGTTTATGACATTTGGCTTAAAATCAATATATCTTATAAGCTCAAGCACAGCGCGTGAAAAGAAAACGAATCTCTCCGCATCGTCATAAAAACCATAGAGCCCGTTTCTTCCGAAATAATACTCGTTGTCAAGCAGATAATATGTAACACCGTTTTCGTTTCCCACAAAAACTCCGCAGTACTGATTTCTCCACGCCACGGGAACTGTAAAGTTCATCATAAACGTAAGGTTGGCTTTAAGCTCGTCCTTTATCTGACCGTACATAGGGATCACTACTCTGCAATCATGTCCCTGTGCGTTTATTGCTGCCGGAAGAGAACCCGCTACATCAGCAAGTCCACCCGATGCAACGTAAGGAAGCGCCTCTGATGCTGTGTATAGTATGTTCATAATAATCTCCTTTTCGTTTGTAGGTTTTACACAGAGCAGAGGATCTTACCCCACTTGCCTGTGCAATATGTACTCTTTTAGCAAGGCAAAATATTTCAAATTCAGCAGGGGTTGTTATTCCCCTACTGAATTATAAGGCTATACGCAAGCGTCCTTTGCAACGTAAATTGGAAACGTCTCAGAACTTGACAGATTTCTGTCGTTGCTTACGACAACATTTTTATCCGTTATTGCATAATCGATTTTTGCGTTTTCACCAACAACCGTGTCCTGCATAAGAATGGAGTTTTTAACAACCGAACCTTTTCCGATTTTTACTCCTCTGAACAGCACGCAGTTTTCAACCTCGCCGTCGATAACACAGCCGTCTGCGATAAGCGAATTAGTGACCTTGCTATCTAGTCCGTACTTAACCGGAGCATTATCCTTAAGCTTTGTATAAATCGGAGAGCTGGTATTAAACAGCGTGCGGCAGTTCTTAACGTCGAGAAGATCCATATTCGCGTTAAAGTATGAAAGAATACTGAATATCTGTCTGAAGTAACCCTGATAATCATAAGACATTATCCTAAGTTCCTTTTTCTTGGCTTGAAGAACATCTCGCTCAAAGCTGTACAATCCCTTTGAAATGTTCGATTTTACAATGTCAAGTAACAGATCCTTTTTAACCACATACATATTGAGGTTTAACGCGCCAGTGCCCTCAAGACCGCTGTGTATCAAAACGTCCTGAACTCTGTTCTGGCTGTCCACTGTCATAAATGTGCTTTGCTTGGTCTCATAAGCACTGAGCTTTCCCGTGCTTGTCACCACAGTTATATCCGCGCCGCTTTCAATGTGATAATCAACGATAGGTCTGTAATCTATATTTGCGACAACATCGCAGTCGCTCATAACGATATACTCCTGCGGAGCGTGCATAAGAAAGCTTATCGCACCGTACAATGCCTCCAATCGACCTCTGTAAAGAGTGCTCTCATTGCTTCCGAACGGAGGAAGAATATGAAGCCCGCCCGTTTTTCTTGAGAGGTCCCAGCTTCTTCCATTGCCCATATGGTCAAGAAGCGACTGATAATTATGCTTAGTGACAACTCCTACATTTGATATCCCGCTGTTTACCATATTCGACAGAGGAAAGTCGATAAGCCTGTATCTTCCGCCGAACAGTATTGAACCCATTGTTCTTTTCTGGGTAAGGGACTCTACCGTCATGTCGTGCATATTTGCAAATACTATTCCCAAAACATTTTTCATATTTACTGACATATCAAATTCCCTCCCTTACTTGTTTTCTCCGATTATTTCTTTAGGCTTGATTTTAGCGCCGTTTGAAATCGTGATCTCGTGTCCTATAACTGCAACGCCCCATTCGTCTCTGTTCTCAACATTTTCAGGTCTTTCTCCTACCTTGGCATTTTCGCCTATGACAGAGTTCTCTCCTACGATTGCATATTCGACTACTGCTCCGGATTTAACAACAACTCCCGGCATAAGGATCGAGTCTGTAACCACTGCGCCCTCTTCGATAGTAACACCATCGGATATCATCGAAAAATCAACAGTACCGTCAATAGTGCAACCCTCAGTTACCATAGAGTTTTGGATCTTCGCGTTTTTTCCTATACTCTGCGGCGGCATAACAGGGTTTCTTGAATAAATCTTCCATGTCGGATCGTATAGATCTATCGGTATATTCGGGTTTATAAGGTCCATATTGGCCTCCCAAAGGCTGTCTATCGTTCCTACATCCTTCCAATAGCCATCAAACCGATATGCGTAAAGCCGCTTGTTGTCGGCAAGCATCATCGGGATAATGTCCTTGCCGAAGTCCTTTGAATTGTCCTCTCTCTTATCATTTTCGTTGTCGGTGAGATATTTTTTCAAAACGTCAAATGAGAAGATATATATTCCCATAGAAGCAAGTGTGCTTTTAGGCTCCTTCGGCTTTTCCACAAAGTCATAAATCTCTCCATCATCGTGAGCAAACATAATTCCGAAACGAGACGCTTCCTCAAGGTCAACATCCAAAACGGCTATGGTGCAATCTGCGTTTTTTTCCTTATGATACCTGAGCATTTCACTGTAATCCATCTTGTAAATGTGATCTCCCGAAAGGATCACAACATACTCAGGGTCATACCTCTCGATAAACGAAAGGTTCTGGTAAATTGCATTTGCCGTACCCTTGTACCACTCTGCTCCCTGTTGCGACTGATACGGCGCAAGTATATGAACTCCGCCTGTATTACGGTCAAGGTCCCAAGGCTGACCGTTTCCGATATAATCGTTCATAGCCAGTGGCTGATACTGCGTCAGAACTCCCACCGTGTCAATGCCTGAATTTATGCAGTTTGACAGCGGGAAATCTATGATCCTGTACTTTCCCCCGTACGGAACTGCGGGTTTTGCAATCTGCTTTGTCAATGCGTACAGACGACTTCCCTGTCCGCCTGCCAAAAGCATTGCGACAATTTCTTTTTTGTTAAACATCAAATCACCAACCTATAATTTTATATAAAAATACTTTACTTTTATTTATTTCCAATCTTTTTTGCCGAGACTTTTTTATCTGAATCCTTTTTTGATACCGTCTTTTTTACCTCGCCTGATGCGGGAGTCTTCTTTCTCGGCTGCTGCTTTTCTACCGTAAAATACATAGTCGAATAAGCGGGAATGTCCACCGTTATAGAGTAATCATAACCGTGCATAGGAACAGCCGCTGCACGCTTCGGCTTATTGACATACGGACTTCCGTCGGCAGAAGTCGTATTAAACACCTCAGTGTACTTTCCTTTGAAAGGCACCCCGAAGCTGTAACCCGTTCTCGCAACGGGTACAAAATTACACACAACTATTATTTCGTTGCCCTTATCGTCTATCCTCCTGAACACTATTATGCTTTGAGTATAGTCGTCGTTTGATATCCACGAGAACCCCTCCCATGAAAAATCTACAGACCACAACGGAGAATTTTCAAGATAAAACTTATTGAGGTTTTTTACAAAGCCATGAAAATTTCTATGATTTTCATATTCTTCAATCATAAACCACTCAAGACCGTTTTCGTAGTCCCACTCTCTGAACTGGGCAAATTCGCATCCCATAAACAAAAGCTTTTTGCCGGGGTGAGCCATCATAAATCCCAAAAACGCTCTTGCCTGTGCAAACTTCTGATCGGTGTCTCCGAACATCTTATTTATAAGCGAACCCTTTCCGTGAACTACCTCATCATGCGATATCGGCAAAACAAAGTTTTCTGAAAATGCATAAAAGAACGAAAACGTCAGAGCATTGTGATGAAAGGCTCTGTGTATAGGGTCAAGGGCCATATACTTTAGCATATCATTCATCCAGCCCATATTCCACTTGAAATTAAAGCCCAGTCCGCCTATATCCGCAGGCTTGGTCACCATTGGCCAAGCAGTCGATTCCTCCGCAATCATAAGAGCGTTCGGAAATCTTTCAAACACCGCGCTGTTAAGCTTTTTGAAAAATTCAATAGCTTCGAGGTTTTTGTTTTCGCCGTATTTATTGGCAATCCATTCACCGTCACGCCTGTCATAGTCAAGATAAAGCATAGACGCTACTGCGTCGACTCTTAGTCCGTCAATATGGTATTTTTCAAGCCAGTATATTGCGTTTGAAATAAGGAATGATACTACCTCATTTTTACCGTAATCAAACACCTTGGTGCCCCACGACTTATGCTCTCCCTTTCGCCAGTCGGCATATTCGTAACAGGCTTCTCCGTCAAAGTTTGAAAGCCCCGCAGCATCCTTTGGAAAATGCGCCGGAACCCAGTCGAGAATCACGCCTATTCCCGCACGGTGAAAGTCGTTAATCATTTTCATAAAGTCCTTAGGCGTTCCGAATCTTGAGGTCGGCGAAAAGTAACCGATCTGCTGGTATCCCCACGATCCATCAAACGGATACTCTGCAAGCGGCATAAATTCTACGTGCGTATAGCTCATTTCTTTCAGATACGGTATTATCTCTTCGGCAAACTTCTCATATGTAAAGAAGTTACCGTCAGGATACTGCTTCCACGAGCCTAAATGCACTTCGTAAATATTCATCGGACTTTTATATATGTCTGATGCTTCTCTTTTCTTTAAATATGCCGAATCAGTCCACTTAAAGCCATCTAAATCATATATTTTTGAAGCTGTTTCGGGCGGCGTCTGCATATGGACTCCATACGGATCGGCTTTCAGAAGCTTTTCACCGTTTGAAGCCGTAATACAATACTTATACGTATCATACTCTTTTAAGTTCTTGACAAAGCCCTCCCAGACCTCACTGTTTTTTATGCAAACCATTTTATCTGCTTCATTGTCCCAGCCGTTAAAGTCTCCCACGATACTGACGCTGATCGCGTGAGGAGCCCAAACTCTGAAAAAATATCCCTGCTCACCGTAAAGCTCGCCTTTATGCGCACCGAAAAACTCGCCACACTTGTAATTTGTGCCCTCGTGAAAAAGCAAAAGCGGAATATCATAAGCCGCGTTTGTGTTGTCTGACATCTATATTCCTCCACAATGATTTATTACTTTATCATTGTACCTCTTTTTACAGCTATTTGCAATAGTTTTTATCTATATTTTCCAAATCGCACATAATTGTGTGGCGTATTTTGTGCAACTTTACTAAAAATCCGTGTGATTTGTAAAAACGGATTAGTGCTATGGTATGTAAAAAGTAAAATTTAATTCTAATTTGTAATTTTTACAGTTAAAACGGTGATATCGTCAGATTTTTGCGAAGTATTTTTCATGCTTATTTCCTCCGTAATAATTCTGACTATTTCCTGCGGCGTCCTTTTATTTATCATTTTTTTATTCATTATTGCTTTTTCAATAACATTTTTGCTTATGCCGTCTGAGCATATCAGCACTATGTCGTCCTTTTCGAGCTTCACGCTTATCGTCTCGCAGGAAGAATCGCACAAAATACCCAGAGGAAATGTTTTAGCGTCAAGAGTGGTTATCTTTCCCTTCCTTATAAGAAAGCTTGGTGCGGCGCCGCATTTAAAAATACTAAGTGTTCCGGTAGACAGGTTTATATCTGCGATATCAAGGGTGGCAAAGCTTTCCTCCCAGCTTTTTACTCTGAGTATAGAGTTTATAAGCGCCGCCGCGGTTGTCGGAGAAGCGCCGGAGGTGAGCATTCTCGTAACCAGATTTACCGCAAACATAGAGTCAAGCCGGGCTCTTTTCCCCGTACCCATACCGTCTGACAAAACAATGTACTGCCGGCATGGCGAAGGTTTTAAAAATTCGTAATAATCTCCGGAATAATCACCGAATACGGCGCTGGTCGAAAGAGTATCCCACTCCGCGCTGAAAAACGGACGTGGTGCAAAAATAAGTTTTTTCATATTGTCTGCAAAGCTTACGACCGGCATCTGAAAGTCAGCACAGGCGAGTTCTCCCATCTCAACGGTGAGCTTCACAAGGTCAGGCTTTGCGGTTTTGGGCAGATACATTTCAACGGTCGGCTGGTTGTTAGCGTCAATATAAGCACATATTTTAGCGTTTGTGATACCCTGTTTGTAAACGAGATCAGCAATAGAATCTGAAAGTAAAACATCTATTTTGTTAAGGCTTGCCGTGTTGTCGGACAAATCGTTTAAAAGCTGTGACATAATGACAAGCTGAGAACACAAAAGCTCTCTTAGTTCGGTCATCTTCTCTTTTCTCCCCTGCTCGTAAGAAAGCCCGGTGTAGAGCATATTGAAAGTACTCATCAAAACCTCTTTTTTACAGCAGTCCTTGTGCTTTCGCCTTATGTCGTCCAGAGTTACAGCGCCGTTTCGCCTTACTCTCATCGAAAGCTGAGAAAATGTGCTTGCAGTTTCACCTTTGTTCTCCTCCCAGCACTGTGCGATCCTGCTGCAATCCCTGCATACACACGCTCTCACCTCTTTTGAAAGGTCGGGTGGAGCTATCTTTTTTTCAAGCGCCTCTGTTACAGACAATATCTGATCTCTTATAGACATAACGCTTTTAGAAGTAAAGCTTATTTTGCTCGCCGCAGTCTGACAGGAGATTTCCGGAGACTTTTTTCTGCCGCCCACCAGTCTAAAGGCGGAAAGCACCTTGTTGTCCGGCAGACACAGATACATCACCGCTCCCACTATAACATCTGCTATAAGCTTAAACGAATCCGCATTTGTCCCCATTATAAATATTCCGCCAACGACCACCGCCATTAGTGATATTATTACAGCAACTACGCCTAAAGCTGAAAACGCTCCGCATATAAGGCCAGCCGTTGCTAAAAGTAAAGTGTTTTTTATCATATCCGGTGAGCAGATTATTACTCCGAGCGTTGCCAAAGCGCCGAACACGGCGCCGCCCATATACTTATACTTGCTTGCGGCGAACAGCATTACCGCCACTCCCAAAGCACGTCCGAAGTTTATGCCGAGAATAGATACTCCTGTAAGAGTAGCAACCGACATAACAAAAATCACAGCTATCATTATACCGTTTGCAGAGCTCATATCTATCATTCCATCAGATACATATCTGTTAAAACAGATTTTTACCGAATAAGTAAGAGCAAAGCACATGAACGCGCTTAGTATCCTGAAAAGTATCAGATTTATGTCGCTGTCAGTCACAAGGCTCACAATGGCGGAATACAAAAGATATGCCGAAGAAGTGAAAAGCGCACCGGCCAAAGCAGGCTCTCTGCCGGAACGATTTATCAAAAGCCGTATCGCCATTACCGTAGCTATTGAACACAGGTTTATTATCCCATCAAAAACGCTTCCGCTTATTATGTAAGAAAGTATGCACGCGGCAAGCGAAAACCCTCCAAGACTGCCGGAAAGCGATGCTATCACCACATTTACCGGTGACGGAAAACCGAACAGCTCGCCTCTTGTTGCTATAAAACTCAAGATCATTGTAATGCCCGCCAAGGTATAGTGCCTTAGCCTATCCGTGTTTTTTAAAGTTGTCTCCATTTTTAACATTCCTTGACACCTGCTTGTCTTTAAAATTCCTCCGCTTATATCTATTTATACGAAAGGTAATTTTATTATAGGTCCTTGTCTTACAGAAATTTGTCAAAGGCGGCTTTTATCATAAAATGAGCATTTACGGTAAAAAACAACAGTGGACTTCATCAGCCCTTTACATTTTCTGAGTTTTATGTTAAAATAACACTCAGTCAGTTTCAAAAGAAAGGATAGATAAAAAATGCCAATAAAAATACCTAATGGTCTTCCTGCATATAAAACTCTTGTAGATGACAGAATTATGGTCATTGACGATGAACGAGCAATACATCAGGATATACGTCCACTTGAAATTGCAATATTAAACCTAATGCCAAAAAAAATCGAGACCGAAACCCAGCTTTTAAGGCTTTTGAGCAATACTCCTTTGCAGCTAAATATAGAACTTATCAAAACCGCAAGCCATGACTCCAAGACGACTCCGCAAAGCCACATTTCAAAGTTTTATAATTCATTTGACGAAATTAAAGACAGGTGCTTTGATGGTCTTATAATAACCGGCGCTCCGGTTGAGCAGCTTGATTTTAAAGAAGTTGATTATTGGGACGAACTTTGCGAAATTTTAGAGTGGAGCAAAACTCAGGTTTATTCTACAATACACATTTGTTGGGGCGCGCAGGCAGGTCTTTTTTACCATTACGGCGTGCCGAAATATCCGCTTGAAAAAAAGATGTTCGGCGTGTTTGAGCACAAGGTATTAAATCCGAAGCACCCGATCTTAAACGGATTTGACGATATTTTCCTCGTGCCGCACTCAAGACATACAGAAGTTCGCAGTGAGGATATTAAAAAGGTGCCTGAACTTGAGATATTGGCGCAGTCTGATATTGCAGGAGTCGACATAGTCGGAGACAGATCAATGCGGCGCTTTTTCATTCTCGGCCACAGAGAATATGACAAGCGTACCCTTGCAAACGAATACTTCAGGGATTTAGAAAAAGGACTTCAGATAGAACTTCCATATAACTACTTTCCTGATGACAATCCAAATATTAAACCTCTGCACACTTGGGTGTGCCATGCAAATCTCATGTTTTCAAACTGGCTGAATTTTATAGTTTACCCGGGAACGCCATATAATATTGATGACATAACAAAAATCCCATGAACGCACTTTGAGATCCTTAAAACAAATAAAAAGGGATAACGTAAGCATTAAAGCTTTGACGTTATCCTTTTTAATTTTACAGCTTAAATTTCAAAGGAAGATATTTTATCCTCATTAAACTAAACTATTTTTTCTTTTTTCCCTTGATTATAAGCGGCGATGCGCCGTTTGTAACACAATCGGGAGTGACAGTTACCGTTGAAACCGTTTCATCAGAAGGCGTATCGAACATCACCTTCATCAAAATCCCCTCTACCACCGACCTGAGTCCTCTTGCGCCTGTTTTCTGCTCAATTGTTTTCTTGGCAATTTCTTTAAGCGTCTGCTCCTCAAACTCAAGCTTTATGCCGTCATACTCGAAAAGCTTTTTATACTGTTTTACAAGAGAGTTTTTAGGTTCGGTCAGAATTTTTACCAGTGCATCCTCGTCAAGCTCGTCTAAAACAGTTATCACCGGCAGTCTGCCCACAAGCTCCGGCACCATGCCGAACTTGACCAGATCATGCGGTTCAACAAGCTCGAGATGCTTTTTGTCGTCCTTCTGGCGAATCGTTCCGCCGAATCCAAGAGATGAATTATCTGTACGTTTTTTAATAAGTTTTTCAAGACCGTCAAATGCTCCGCCGCATATAAACAGTATGTTCTTGGTATCTATCTGTATAAACTCCTGATGCGGATGCTTTCTTCCGCCCTGAGGAGGAACATTTGAAACGCAACCCTCTATGATCTTTAAAAGTGCTTGTTGAACACCCTCGCCGCTTACATCTCTGGTGATGGAGGTGTTTTCGCTCTTTCTTGCTATCTTATCTATCTCATCGATGTATATTATTCCGTTCTGTGCGGCTTCAATGTCATAATCCGCAGCCTGAATAAGCCTTGTCAGAACGTTTTCAACATCATCTCCAACATATCCGGCTTCGGTAAGTGTAGTAGCATCTGCAATTGCAAACGGCACATTCAATATTCTGGCAAGCGTCTGTGCCAAAAGTGTTTTTCCTGTTCCGGTAGGTCCTAAAAGCAGAATGTTGCTTTTTTGTATCTCAACGTCACTGCCGTCGTCAAGGCTCATAATTCTCTTGTAGTGATTATAGACAGATACTGCAAGCGATATTTTGGCATTGTCCTGTCCGATAACGTATTGATCAAGTATTTTCTTTATTTCCGCAGGTTTAGTCAGCTTAATTCCGTCATCAGACTTTTTGCTTGACTTTTTAGCCGGGGGAACATCTCCCTGCTGCTGCATAATGTCATAGCAGAGCAAAACACACTGATCACATATATTTGTTGTGCCTGCAGAAAATAAATTTCTTACCCTGTCCTCAGGCTTTCCGCAAAAATTGCAGTGCCTTGAGGTATCCTTTCCTGCCATTTATACCGTCCTTCCCTGTTTGCTATCTCTTAACTATAACTTTATCGACAAGTCCGTATTCTGCCGCCTCGTCCGCAGACATATAGTTGTCCCTCTCACAGTCATTGTGAATGGTTTCCTTATCCTTGCCGCAGTTTTCTGCAAGAATTTTTTCAAGGCGTTCCCTTGTCTTCAGCATATTATCTGCGTGTATCTGAATATCAGTCTGCTGACCGCTCAGTCCGCCCGAGATAAGCGGCTGATGAATAAGTATCTCGCTGTTGGGAAGAGCAAATCTCTTTCCCTTAGCACCGCTTGAAAGCAAAAACGAGCCCATAGAAGCTGCAAGACCCACGCAGATGGTAGATACATCGCATTTAATATACTGCATAGTGTCGTATATTGCAAGACCTGCCGAAACACTTCCTCCGGGAGAATTGATGTATAGGTCGATATCCTTCTCCGGGTCCTGCCCCTCGAGATACAAAAGCTGTGCTATAACAACGCTTGCAAGAGCGTCATCGATAGGCCCTGTAAGCATTACAATTCTGTCGTTTAAAAGGCGCGAAAAAATATCATAGCTTCTCTCGCCCCGATTTGTCTGTTCTACAACATAAGGTACCAATGCCATTTCGTGTTCCCTCCATAAAATTATATACCCGCATTAAGCGGGAAAATTGAGGCAATGCCGTACATTTTAAGTGCGGTATTGCCCCGTAATTACTTACTTGATAACTGCTGCCTCTTTAACCGCGTCAGCCGCTTTGCCAACTGCTATATCCTTTTTAACGGCGTCGACGGTCACGTAGCTCTTTACCTGCTCTATGTCCATCTTATAGTTATCAGCCATCTTTTTGATTTCTTCCTCTGCCTCTTCGTCAGTTACCTCGATTTTCTCGAGCTCGGCAATCTTTTCTAAGGCAAGCCTCAGCTTTACCTGCTTTTCTGCCTGCTCACGGTAGGTCTTTTTAAGAGAGTCCAACGTCTGACCAGTGTACTGAAGATACATATCAACAGATATTCCCTGCGGAGCAAGACGCTGTCCCATCTCCTCGATCATCTCGTCAACTCTTCTGTCGTACATGACCTCCGGGATCTCTCCCTCGACCTTTGCAATAACCTCGTCAAAGATCTTGCCTTCCTCTTCCTGCTGAGAAGCCTTCTTTGCCGTTTCCTCAAGCTTCTTTCTTACGTCCGCCTTAAGCTCATCAACCGTGTCAAACTCAGACTGATCCTTAACAAACTCGTCGTCAAGCTCAGGCAGCTCTTTTACCTTGATCTCATGCAGCTTTATTTTGAACACTACCGGTGCTCCGGCAAGCTCCTTTGCGCCGTAATCCTCCGGGAAGGTTACGTTGATATCAAACTCATCGCCTATATTGTGACCGACTATCTGTTCCTCAAATCCCGGAATAAACTGTCCGCTTCCAAGCGTAAGGGTGAATTTTTCAGCCTTTCCGCCCTCAAAAGCAACATTGTCCTTAAATCCCTCAAAATCAATAACTACATCGTCACCGTTTTGAGCCGCTCTGTCTTCGACCGTTATTATTCTCATGCCCTTTTGTCTGATGTGGTCGATTTCGTGGTCAACATCTTCATCAGATACAGTCTTGACAGATTTTTCTATTTTTATTCCCTTATAGTCCTTGATCTCAATTTCGGGCTTTGTAATGCAAACCGCCTTAACGACCGCTCCCTTTTCCTTGGAAACCTCAGTGACCTCAACATCGGGACGTGCCACAAGCTCAAGACCTGCTTCTTCAACTGCGGTATCAACCTCAGCAGGAATAATAGCATTTAACGCGTCCTCATAAAAAACGCCCTCGCCGTATTCTTTCTCAACTATCTTTCTAGGTGCGTGACCCTTGCGGAATCCCGGAACGTTGATGTTCTTTTTTGCCTTCAGATAAGCCGCCTGAACCGCCGCCTCAAAAGCCTCTGCGGATATCTCGATTTCAAGCTCGTGCTTATTTGTTTCAACCTTATTTGCTGACTTTAAACTCATTTCTACATCCTCCAATTGCATATTTAAATGTATCTTGGTAATTATATCATAAAGTTAATCCATTTTCAAGGGGTTTAGTGAAATAAATGCAAAATCAGATTTTGCGCTTAAAATAAACCGCCCGAAATAATCGAACGGTCAAATTGCTTCCCTTTCTACTCAAGCTCACCCGTAATATCAAGCGGAACAAATTTTAAATAATCGGCGGAGATAAGCCTGAAATCTATTCCATCAACAACGCCGTCAATAGCATAGTTCTGCGCCGAACCGTGTATATGTCCATAAAAGCACTTTTTTATACCGTACCTGTGCAGTACCTCTAAGATCTCGTAATTTCGCTCATTGTAATAAATTGGCGGATAGTGCAAAAACACCACCGGCTTTAAGTTGTCGGAAATTGCCGATCTTATTGATGTCTCGAGCCTTGACGCCTCGCGCATAAGCACTTTTTTATCAGCAGCCTCACCTTTTTTCTCATTTATCCAACCACGCGTTCCGCATATTCCGTATTCACCGTATCTGTAATGGTTGTTAAAGAGAATTTTCAAGGTGTCGAAATTATTTTGTAGAAAAAATTTCTCAAGCTTTGTTTTTGTTTCCCACCAGTAATCGTGATTTCCTTTAAGAAGAATTTTCTCTCCCGGCAACGAATTCAAAAAATCAAAATCCGGCTTTGCCTCTGAAAGATTTATTCCCCAGGAAATATCACCGGGGATAACGACCGTATCGTTATTTCTGATTTTTTCTTTAAAGCTTTTCTCAAGCCTTGAAACATAATCGCTCCAGCCTCCGAAAATATCCATAGGTTTGTTTACGCCGAAAGAAAGATGCAGGTCTGCGATTGCAAAAATTGCCAAAATAATCCTCCTGATTTCAAAAAATTTACTCTTATATTAAAGTGATACATGCTTAAAATACTAATGCAGAAAAAAGTTTTCTGCGAAAGGGGTTTTTGTTATGGAAAATAAAATCCGTGGAATCAACTGTGACGTTGCAAATTGTGTATACAACAGAAACCAGTGCGAATGCGTTGCGGGAAGCATCGACGTTTGCTGTTGCTGTGATAAACCGAACTGCTGTGATGAGACAATTTGCAGAACATTTAAACCCAGAAATCAGTAGTCACAGAAAATCGTCTGTCGCATAAGGCAGACGATTTACATAGATTTACATAAATTAGTATTTAAGCAAGCGTTTTAAAACGTACTGCTTCATATCGCTTTTGTCAATGGATTTTACAAAGCGTACCTTCTTCGACTTAAGCTCAGCAAGTGACCTCGGCACCTCCATGCCGGAGATTTTCTTAAGCTTATCGACAAGCTCAAATTCGTCTGTTTCGCTGCCGGACTCACCCAAAGCATCAAGCACGCTTCCTGAAAACTTATACGGGTTAGCGGTAGAAGCTATAAGCGTTCGGGTCTTATCGCCCGTTTTCTTTACATAATCCTCATAAACCTTAACCGCAACAGCAGTATGAGTATCGCACAGATAAGAATACTTCTCAAAAACTCTCTTTATAAGGTCTTTTGTCTCAACATCACTGCAATATCCCGCGCAAAAGTCCTCTTGTATTTTCTCAAAAACCTCATCAGTAACTTTATACTTCCCCGTTTCTTTAAGAGATGTAAACCACTCTCTGATAAGAGCGTCATTCTCTCCCGAAAGGTGATAAAGAAGTCTTTCAAGGTTTGAAGAAATCAAAATGTCCATAGAGGGAGAAATAGTTGTATAAAAGCTTCTGTTCCTGTCATAAACGCCCGTCTCAATGAAGTCAGTCAAAACATTGTTTGAGTTTGAAGCGCAAATGAGCTTGTTTACGGGAACACCCATTTTCTTTGCGTAATATCCGGCGAGAATATTTCCGAAGTTTCCTGTCGGCACGACAATATTTATCTTCTCGCCTGCCTTTATCTCTCCGTTCTTGACAAGCTGAGCATAGCTTGATACATAGTAGATTATCTGCGGAGCAAGCCTTCCCCAATTTATGGAGTTTGCAGATGAAAACATCTTGCCGTTTTTATCAAGCGCAGATACTACTTCGCGATCGGTGAAAATAGCCTTCACACCGTTTTGCGCGTCATCGAAGTTTCCCTTTATTGCACATACGCCGACATTTTCTCCGTCCTGAGTAGTCATCTGCTTTTTCTGCATTGCGGAAACTCCGTCCTCAGGATAAAATACCATGATCTGAGTTCCCTCAACGTCCTTAAATCCCTCAAGAGCCGCTTTGCCTGTATCACCTGAGGTTGCAACAAGAATCACTACCTTTTTTGAAACTCCCAGCTTCTTGATTGATGTCGTAACCAGATATGGCAATATCTGAAGCGCCATATCCTTAAACGCGCAAGTTGGACCGTGCCAGAGTTCAAGCATATATGTACCGTCAAAAAGATGTGCGATCTCACATATATTCTCTGTATCAAATGCCTTGTCAGTGTATGCGTTATCTGTGCAGTAACGAATTTCAGTGTCCGTAAAGTCAGTCAGATACTTTGAAAAAATGAAAGCCGCCCTTTCAGGATAAGACATATCGCCAAGACTTATGATATCTTCAAGCGAAAGCTTTGGTATCTCGCTTGGAACAAACAATCCTCCATCCTTGGAAATTCCCTGTGCGATAGCCTCCGCAGAGGTCACCTTAACACTTTTGTCTCTTGTACTTTTGTAATACATAAAAAATCCTCCGATTAAATAAATTTCAGATAGAATACTGAATACCCACTTATCAAAACATTTCCCGCCGCAGTTTATCAAATGAAACAACGCTTACTTGCTTGCGTCAAATGCGTTTGGATAATACTTGATTTTTGTTACGTTTTTGCCGTCAAAAGTTACCACAGCAACATCAAACCGGCAGATAGGTACCACGTCAACCGTTTTAAGAAATGCCCTTGCGGTTTTAATAATATGTGTTTTTTTATTTCTGGTTATCGCTGTCTCTCCGGAAACGAGAGGATCAGGCATTCTTGTTTTGACCTCAACAAAAAACAGTTTGCCGTCCTTTTCGGCGATAATGTCTATTTCTCCGCCTTTAACGGTAAAATTACGCTTTACTATTTCACAGCCCTTATTCTCAAGATAAAGGCATACCGCATCTTCGCCTATGTTACCAATATGTCTCTTATCCATTTTTCTTTTCAAAATACTTTTTTAAAAAGCTCATTCTGTGAATGTCCGCAACACCGTATTTATCTATCATCTCATAATGAAGCTTGGTTCCGTAACCCTTGTGCTTTGAAAACTGATACTGCGGATATTTTTTATCAATTTCCCTCATATACCTGTCCCTTGCGACCTTTGCAAGAATTGATGCCGCGGCAATCGACTGGCTCTTAGCGTCTCCCTTCACTACTGCTAAAGCCTTTGGCGTTATATCCGGAGTTTTGTTGCCGTCAACAAGCACAAGCTCGGGTGTTACTGACAGCGACTCAACAGCTCTTTTCATAGCGAGCATCGCGGCATTTAAAATGTTTATCTCTTCGATTTCACTTACACTTGCCGTCGCAATAGAATAAGCCAAAGCTTTGCTTATTATCTTAGAAAAAAGCTCCTCTCGCTTTCTCTCGCTAAGCTTTTTAGAATCATTTATACCGTCTATTACCACACCGTCCGGGAAAACCACAGCGGCAGCATAAACGTCTCCTGCAAGCGGGCCTCTTCCAGCCTCGTCGACCCCGCATATAAGCGACACAGAGTTTTTTAGCTTTATTTGACTGTCAAATTCAACAAGTTCCATCTCAGTTACTTTCCGGCTTTTCAAGGGATATTCTTCCAAGCTTTCCTGCGCGGAACTCGTCTAATACAACGATCGCCGCACGCTCAGTATTTACATCTCCTCCTGTAATTAAAAAGCCGCGTTTTTTCCCTATCCTTTTTAAGATCTCATAGCCTTCACTCAAGTCGCTCAACAGGCTGTCGTCAGGAACAATATCGTCAAGTACGACACCGTAGCGCTCAATTATCCTGTCGTCATACCCATTCTTCAAAAGCTGAAGAAGCCTGCACGCAAGGTATTCTATATCTACTACATTGTCCTTTATAGCGCCCGTAAACGCGAGGTTTTCCCCTACCTGCTTATCCTCAAATTTCGGCCATAACACGCCCGGCATATCCAAAAGCTCAAGTCCTTGAGAAAGACTCACCCACTGCTTACCTCTGGTAACGCCCGGCCTGTCCTCAACTTTAGCAATTCTCCTGCCTGAAAGCCTGTTTATAAACGAAGACTTTCCCACATTTGGGATCCCCACGATCATTATTCTTATAGGCCTACCCACCATGCCGCTTGCCTGCCACTTGTCGATTTTATCCCTCAAAAGCTCCTTCAATTCAGGCATAAAACGGTTTATGCCCTTTCCGCTTTTACAGTCTGCTGCAATGGCGGATATGCCCTGTCTCTTGTAAAAATCAAGCCACATCAAGGTTATAGCCTCATCAGCAGTATCACATTTATTTAATACAACAAGCCTCGGCTTTTTCCCCACCAGCCTGTCCATCTCCGGATTTCTGCTGGAAAGCGGTATTCTTGCGTCAGTAATTTCCACAACAGCGTCAACAAGCGCCAGGCTTTTAGTCATTATGCGCCTTGTTTTCGCCATATGACCGGGAAACCACTGTACACTCATCGCCTCACTCATAGTATTACTCCACAAATCCGAACTTTGAGATCGGAAGGATCCTGAATATTGCTTTACCTAAAACGTCATCAACATTTAAAAATCCGACCTCGCTGTTTCTTGAGTCTGTCGAGTGATTTCTATTATCGCCCATTACAAACAGACTTCCCTTAGGTACTGTTACGGGATAGCTAAATCCCATATCGTTCTTTGTTGTCAAAGCGTTGATGTAATCTTCTTTAAGTACCTTTCCGTCAACTGTTACCGTACCCGTTTCAAAGTCGATATTGACCTCCTGTCCCTCGGTTGCAATAACTCTTTTAATGAGCGTCTTGTTTAGCTTGTTCGATCCCTCACAGTTTACTACAACTATATCTCCCTGTTTAGGAGTATAAAACAGATGAGAAATAATAAGCTTATCACCGCTTTGCAGGGTTGGCACCATAGAAGAACCCTCAACGATAACCTGTCTTAAGACAAAGGTGAAAACCAGAAGCACTATCATAACCGCAATGGCTATCGCCTCAAGCCATTCAAGAATATCACCGGTCACACTTTTATTGTTTCTGTGTATATGTGTGCTTTCGATCACTTCGGCATTTGCCGATTCCTGATTTATATCCATAATAAAGTATGCCGAATATACGGCTGATCTCCTTTCAAACATGAATAAAGCCATTTAGCTGTCAAT
Organism: uncultured Clostridia bacterium; assembly: GCA_947631455.1. Taxonomy (GTDB): domain Bacteria; phylum Bacillota; class Clostridia; order Oscillospirales; family Ruminococcaceae; genus UMGS1601. Next base: position 118,679 of record CANRLH010000002.1, on the reverse strand, counting down.
AGATATATTTATTGTATCAAATTTCAAAATGAATTTCAAGTGTTTTAAGAAAAAATACAAAAGCTTCGTGTGAGTTTACAATAGTTCATTTACAAACCTAAAATTTTTATCAATCAGATTTAATTTTCACCTTGAAAAATTAGCAAAAACATGATAAAATATATTTTGAAATCCATGCACATGTATATATTGTTGAACTTCAAAGACATTTGTAAAATTATACAACAAAAGAACAGAGCTTTACCTATCTTGGCATAGCTTTATCTCATATTTTTAAAATTAAACCGGAAAGAAGTTTTTGCTTTGAATAATACAGAGCTTTATAGTTTCATAGAAAGTACTTTGATAGATACATTCTTGCAATTAGCGAGAGTTAATCTTGTTACCGGAGAGTATCAGTATCTCAAACAAGACCCTAAAATAAAAAAGGATTTTGAAAGCGTTGTCAACATTTATGACTATATGAAAAAATTTGCCTCAGAGAAATACGTTTATCCTGAATTTGTAGAGGAATATCTAAAATTCTCCGACCCGGAATATGTTCAAAAAAAGGTTTTTGGCGGCGAGAGGATGATTGTTTATCGCTACAAGCGAAAAACTTCCAATGGCGGCAGATGGGTAATTTTCAGCATAATGGCTTCTAAGAACACTTCTGCCGACGATCCATGGGTAGTTTTCGGTTTGAGAGATTCAGATACTGCTTCCACCGCTCTTACCGATGCGATGTCTGCACTTTCGGTAATATACTATAAAATTCTTAAAATAAATATCACTGACGACAGCTTTGAAGTAATAAAGGCTGTTGAACATGAACAGCCTGACGAATCTCTTGTTAAAATTACCGACTGGCTTAGAATATTTGCCGAATCCGGAAATGTTCACGAAGAAGATATAGATGTTTATCGGCAATTTACCGACACAGACCATATCAAGGATCATTTCCGCAAAAAGAGCACACGATTGAGCTGCCGTTATCGCCGAAAGCATATCAAAGGTGGTTTTCGCTGGGCACAGATGGATATTCTTCCCAGCATGGATTACAGCGATGAAAATCAACGTCTTCTGCTTTTTGTCAAGGATGTTCACGACGAGCATATGGCGGAACTCAGACACCGGCAGGAACTTGTGGACAACTTTAATCGCGATGCACTCACTCTGCTTTACAACAGGCATAGATTTAACGAAGACCTTGAAGCTTTGAACCAAAATATGCCGAACCTTTTGACATGTCTGTATATAGATATTAACGGACTGCATGAGCTTAATAATCTCCTCGGGCATCAGAAGGGTGACGACATGCTCTGCTGTGTGGCAGATACTTTGAAAATTTATTTTCCTGAAGAGAAGCTTTACCGCATCGGCGGCGATGAGTTTGTAATGCTGAGCAGCACTCTTACAAAGAATGATGTTGAACGCGTTATTGTAGAGGTCCGAAAAACTCTGGCGGAGAACAAATATGAGATATCAGCAGGAACCGAAAGTTGCGTGCCGGGTACTTCGGTATACAAAACAGTAGGCGCGGCTGAGCTTGCCATGAGAGAAGATAAAGAGCTTTTTTACAAAAATAAATCCGATGACCGCAGAAAGCGCTCTGCAAACGAAGAGCTTGAAAAGCTGCTTACTGAAAAGCGCGACGCTGAATACTTTCTCAAACTTATTGCAACGAGATACGCTGGCGTTTATTTTGTAGACATGGAGCGTGATACACTCAGATACTTATACATCCCTGAGTATTTCAAAAACATTCTTGAAAGAACATCATTCTCATTCAACACGGCTATGAAGCTTTACGCCAAAAAATACATAGATGCAGAATATTACGACAGTTTTATTGCTCTTCTTGACAAACACGAAATCTTCAAAAAATTTAAAAATGACGAAATTATCTCCTTTGAGTATAAAAAGGTAAACGGTACTGTTATGAAATTGAAGATAATGAAAATCAACGATAGTCCTCAGAACAAAAGCGAAACAGTATGGATTTTTTCAAGTCACATTTGAGAAATATTTTATTAAAGCCGGATTATCTTTGTTTTTCGCCAACGTGGATCAGCAGATGTTTTTTTGTATAATTGCGTCGTAATAGAGCAAAAAAACACGGAGGGACATACGTTAAACAGCATATATAGCCGGTGATCATCAATCAGACTGTAACTAAGAAGCAACTAAGTATCCGCACTAAAATTAAAGCACAAAATTAGAGCCCCGATTTCTCGGGGCTTTAATTTTTGCATTGAGCAAAAAGTGAATGTTAAAACCAAAAAAGAGTTTACGACAGCCGCATTTATCATTTCTTTACCACAAAAGAACTGTTCCTTTTGCATGAGCATTTATCATTCCGACGTCTGCTGTGGACAAATAGCTGTCGCCAGACACTTCTGCCACTTCAAACTGATAGTCCTCAAGCAGATTGGTTCCATTTACGTGTGCGTTTGCAAGTCCTGCATCGGCAGTTGATACTTCTCCGTCACCGTTTATATCTCCGTACGGATTGAGTTGTGCTGTAAGTGTGATGTCTTGATAAGCCACGGTTATATCATATGTGCGGGGAGCGTATTTTTTTCCACTGACCGTAAGCTTGTAGTTTCCTGACTCGATGTTTTTTATCACACACTCTTCGCCGCCGTGAACGGATCCTTCCGCCACCGCTCTGCCGTTCTCATCGGTTATTGTTACTGTTATAGGCGTTTCATTATCGTTGTCAGTCGCGGATATTGTTACGGTCACATTATTACCCTCGTCTATTACCCCAACATCAGCCAGTGCCTCTTCCAGTTTGGTTACATAGTCCTTCTGCTGAGAGTACGACGATCCGGTATTTGTTGCACTTTTGTACAGCCTGTTATATGCAGAATTTATCTTACTGAGCTTATCCTCGGCAATTTTCGATGTGTCGAGAGCAGCATATTCCTGAAAAAGATCAAGTGTTTTAAGCATGATCTCATAATAATCCTGTCGTGCCGGAAGTGAGCCGGAGCCTAAGAAAAAGTCATTCATCCAGTCTATGCACTGCTTGGCGCTATCCATACTTGAATAAGCGCTTGACGGGAAACGGTCAAAGTATTTTTTTAGGTTGTTATAATACTTACTTTTGTATTCTTCAAGAACAGTTTTGTACCTTTCCTTATCGTAGTTTTGTGCTGCTTCTGCCATAGATTCATTAAACAGCTTTTTAAATTCCTTGTTCTGAAGAGCTTTGTATAAAATCATCGCAACAGGATCATAACCCCATTTGCCTGCCTCATAAATCTGAATAAGCTTGTTGTTCTGCGAACTTTCGCCGGGATTTCCCCAAAGGTATGCCCCCATCTCCGTATCGTAAAGCATAAATCTCCACTTACAGTCAGAGTAATCAGGGTTTGTCTCCTCAAAATCTCTTGAGCGCCATACTGTCCAGTTCTTTCCGCTCCAGTCCTCGTTTGTAATATATGTCTCAACAGCAAAATAATCAGCTAAGCTATTAACATCAAACTTTGTTTTGAATGTTTCATACTGAGCTTCATCAGTAAGATCGCATGATCTCATCCAGTTTATAGTTTCATTCCAAAGCTCGATATCAACATCTTCTCCCTCATCTACCTTAGGAGCATTGTTGTTCAGTGAATCCGGCTTTATGATAACTACGTTTTTCTTTGTGACGTCATAATGAGACTTTACATAATCATCAGTATAATCCTCCTGAAGCGTATAAAGTCCCCAATATTCGCCGTTGATAAAAGCTATGCACGGTCTTCCAGATTGTGTAGAAATATCCATATCTGAAACCATATGTTGAAGCATACTGTCTTTGAATTTTACATAATTTGTATCATTTCCGCCGTTTCTTAAAACAAACTTTTCAAAGCTTACTATTTCTCTGCCCTCACCGTCTCTTGAGGTAACCCCGCTTATTATCGGATAATTAAAATCTCCGTCGCCATATTCGCTGCGCGCATAGAACCTAAGGCTCTTCTGATACTCTCCCCTTGAGTATCCTCCCTGTATTCTCATTCCGCAGTCCTGAGAAAGCGTAGATTCGTTACCTTCAATGAAGTCTATATGTACCGGACGCTCCCATGCCTTTCCTTTATTGTTTACATTGTCCTTCATGTAAATTCCGGTCTGAGGGTCAAAAAGATTATCATAATCAGTCACTATCGAAATTATGGCAACATCATCATAGGTCTCGTTATTGATACCAACAAAGTACGACTGAGTTGCCGTTTTGCTGACAAGGCCGTCTTTAATTGCAACAGCTCTAATAACTGTTGCCTTATCTACATTTACGCTTGGCTTTATTATTCCGCCACTTCTGTCATCATCGGTAAAAAGCCTTTTGTCCATATCCGCAAGTACATTTGGCTCACTGGTGCGGTCCTTTACCAAAATAGCGCCTGTGTATTCAGTAGATTTATCTGTCGGCGTGCTTCCGTCAGTGGTGTAATATATCTTGGCTCCTTCCTCCGCAGAAAGAGTAAGCTCAAATTGATCGGTAAACGCTCCACTGTTTCTGGAAAAGCTCGGCATCGGCGGAGCAACCAAAACGCTTTCCTCAGTATTTTCAGCGTTTGGCGTCGGATTGCAGAGCTTCAGCGTGTCGCTTCCAGACGGAACTCTTGCATAGGTAATATTCTTTTCAAGTGCGCCTACTGTAAACTTATCAACAACGGTTTCACCGTCTGATAGGATAAGCGTTTCGCCGCTGCCTGAAAGTCCGAACTTTGCTACTGCAATATCAGGATAATCCGCCTCATTGATATTCTTTGCGCAGTATATGATATAATGTCCCTTTGGGGCGATCTTAGCGCTGTCCGGCAACTTTGCCTGTTTAAGATCAGTATCGTCGTCGGTGATATAAAGCCCTGTTAAATCAGCCGTAACATCGGACGGATTGTAAAGTTCTATCCAGTCGCAATACTCTCCCTTTGAATCGACGACGGTTGTTATGTTTCCGTTTTTGCCGCTGTTGCCGGTGCAGACCTCGTTTATCAGCACCCCAGACTCTGCATTATACGCAAACGCAGGCATTACACTTAGCAATGACAGAGCATAACAGGACGCCAAAAGCGCCGCTAATTTTTTTGTGTGTTTCATATTTTTCCTCCCTTGTTATATAAAAAACGATTGATGTACAATCATTATACATCAATCGTTTAACTTAGTCAACCATTTTTAATATTTGGTACAATCTTACTTATCAATGTAAATATTTTAACTTCCTCTATTGTTCCATTCCTATTTTAACGGCATTCATATTTACTTTGATCAGATCCTTCTTTCTTGGCGGAATAGCCTTTTCAAAAGCAGATTGCAAAGTATCAAGAGAAATTATCTTTGTTTCCTTTATAAACTTTCCAAGCAGAATAATATTAGCCATTCCCGTCATACCGTTTTCATCTGCAAGTGACGAAGCAGGAACATAAAAAACAGAAATGTCATCTCTTTGGCACTCCTTATCGACCATAGAGGAATCGACTATTACAGTGCCGCCCGGCTTTACGTTTTCTATGAACTTATCATAGCTGGGCTCATTCATAACTATAAGCATATCTGGGTCTATTACCAGCGGTGAGCCAATAGGATCATCGGAAATGCATACCGAACAGTTTGCTGTTCCGCCCCTCATTTCAGGCCCGTAAGACGGCAGCCACGAAATCTCCTTGTTGTCCATCAGTCCAGCATAAGCTAAAATCTTTCCGGCGAACAGTATTCCCTGTCCTCCGAATCCCGCAAGCACTATTTCGTTAAGCATTCTCTTTGTCCTCCTCTCTTATGTTTACGTCCTTATACACTCCGAGAGGATAGTACGGTATCATTTCGTTTCTTAGCCTGTCAAGCGCTTCAACGGGTGATAGTCCCCAGTTTGTCGGGCAGGTGGAAAGAACCTCCACAATAGAAAAGCCTCTTTTTTCCTTTTGATTCTCAAAAGCCTTTCTGATCGCCTTTTTAGCCTCGTTTATATGAGGAACACTGTCGACTGCAACACGCTGTGCAAATGCCGTTCCTGAAAGAGTGGAAAGCATCTCACACACCTTAACAGGATATCCCTGCACGGCAGGATCTCTTCCAAAAGGCGTTGTCTGAGTTATCTGTCCGGGAAGAGTTGTAGGCGCCATCTGTCCGCCCGTCATTCCGTAGGTCGTATTGTTTATAAAAATTACTACTATGTTTTCTCCTCTGGTAGCGGCATGAACCGTTTCACAGGTTCCTATTGCCGCAAGGTCTCCGTCACCCTGATATGTAAATACATAGCTGTCAGGCTTTGCCCTTTTTACGCCTGTTGCAACGGCCGGCGCTCTTCCGTGAGGAGCCTCTATCATATCACAGTTAAAGTAATCGTAAGCCATTACAGAACATCCTACCGGACATATTCCGATCGTGTCGCCCTCTATGCCCATTTCATCGATTACCTCGCTTAATATCCTGTGAACTATTCCATGCGTACAACCTGGACAATAATGCGTGGGAACATCGCAGTATGCGTGCGGTCTTTTATATACAACAGCCATTAAAAAGCACCTCCGACACTAACAATTTCATCAAGAATCTCCATAGGCTTTGGGATCACTCCGCCGGTTCTTCCGAAGAACGATACTGGTATTTTACACTCTGTAGCAAGCTTGATATCGTCTATCATCTGTCCCATATTCATCTCAACGCTTAGTATTGCCTTTGCTGATTTTACAGCGCCGAGCAGTTCATTTTTAGGAAATGGCCAAAGCGTTTTCGGTCTGAACAATCCCGCCTTGATTCCCTTGTCACGCGCAAGATTTACAGCGCTCTTTGCTACTCTTGCTGTAGCGCCGAATGCGCAAACAACTATTTCAGCGTCGTCGCAGAGATAAACCTCCGCATCTGTTTCGGTTTCTTCAATTTTCTTATATCTTTCAAATCTTGCGATAACCGAATTTTCCAGTACCTCCGGCGTTAAGAAAAGCGAGTTTATGATATTGTGCTTTCTTTTGTTCTTATGCCCGTCGGTAGCCCAGCTTTTATTGATCTCAGCAGGCTTTATCTCAGGAAATGTCACCGGCTCCATCATCTGACCCAAAAGCCCGTCTGCAAGTATCATTGCGGGCATTCTGTACTGATCCGCCTTGTCAAACGCATTTACAGCCATATCTACCATTTCCTGAACAGAAGCGGGAGCATATACCAGAATGTGAAAATCTCCGTGTCCCAAGCCCTTGGTAGCCTGCCAGTAATCCGCCTGTGAAGGCTGAATTCCGCCAAGTCCCGGTCCGCCTCTCTGAACATTTATGATAACGCACGGGAGGTCAGACGCAGCTATGTAAGAAATGCCCTCGCTCTTAAGCGATATTCCCGGAGATGACGATGAGGTCATACACCTTGTTCCGGTGCTTGCTGCTCCCAAAACCATATTTATCGCGGCAATTTCACTTTCAGCCTGCAAAAACAGACCTCCGTTTGCCGACATTTTTTTTGCAAGATACGCAGATATTTCAGTCTGCGGCGTAATGGGATAACCGAAAAAGCATTTGCAGCCCGCTCTCATAGCAGCCTCTGCCAAAGCCTCGTTACCCTTCATCAAACTTCTTTCAGACATAAGCATCCCCCTATCTCTCAACGGTTATCGCACAGTCCGGACACATGGTATAACACATACCGCATCCTATGCAAAGACTTTCGTCTGTACATATCGCCGTGTAATATCCCTTTGAATTTCTTTTTTCCTTCTGCATTGCCACTATCTTCTTAGGACATGCCGTTGTGCACAGAGCGCAGCCCTTGCACCTTTCAAAATTGACGGTTATCTTCGCCACTTTGATTATCCTCCCTCTTATTTATAAATATCAAACTAAGCGCCGTCATTCCTCCCACAAGGCTTTTACATATCGCCTTACGGGAAATTCTCCGTTTTTACCGAGGGTTTCCCCCTCAGGCACACAGGTGAATTTTATCTGAAGTCCGGTAAGCTCAGCTATTTTTTCTGCATAGTCAAATGAATCGCAAACCGTTTTATATGTTGTCTCACAGCCAAGATTTGAGTTATTCACAAGCGCTGTACATCTAAGCCTTGAAACAGACTCGATCTCCCTCATCAAGCAAACGCTTTCCTTCGGGTCCTTTACAAGAAATCGGTAAGAATTTATGACATACAGCATTTCTATTTTGTCTTCTCCCAAGGCTTTAAAGGCTTCATAATATCTTCCGAGTGCGACAGCGCCGGAGTCATCTCCGCCAACGTCTATGATAAGATATCCGTCCTCTTTGGCAAGGCGTTCAATATCGAAGGTTATTGCCGGGATATCCAGGTTTGAATTCGCATAAACGGACGCTGCAAGCTCAATGTTGCGGCTTTTAAAAAGCTCCTTAAAGTCAGCAGTTCTGAAATAAGGATTTACTATATCAAGGTCTGCAACTCTCACCTTTTTGCCGATATCAGAAAGCGCCATCGCAAGATTTACGGCAAAGTTTGTCTTTCCGCTTCCGTAATGGCCCGTTACTATATTTATTTTTTTTACACAGCTTAAATCCATCATATCTCCCGAAAAACAGAATAGCTCTGATAATCAGTATACCACTTTCGACAATAAATATCAAGTGCAAAACACAATTAAAAGAAGCCGGTTAAACACGGCTTCTTTTTGCTATTCTTCTGATTTATCCTCACTCTTGATGTCCGGAGTCAGCACGTCCTCACCATCATCAGCAGAAAGTGTTCCCTCCATAAGCTCCTCAAACTGGTCTCCGTCTATTTTCTCATTCATAAACAGATACTTTGCTACTGTGTGCAGCTTATCTATATGCTCTCTTAAAATCTTTTCTGCGTCTTCAAAGCAGCCCTCAATAAGATCTCTTATCTCCTTATCTATCTCTGCCGCAACAGACTCTGAATATCGATTACCTCCTGCGTAATCCCTTCCTAAGAACACCTGAGACTCATCGTGTCCGTAAACCACAGGTCCCAGATTTTCAGAAAATCCATACCTCGTTACCATATCTCTCGCAGTAGAAGTAGCGCGCTCAAGATCATTTGAAGCGCCGGTGGAAATGTCGTCAAGAACTACCTTCTCAGCAACTCTTCCTCCAAGCAAAACTACTATGTTTTCTCTCATCTCATTTTTGGAAACGTACGATTTGTCCTTTTCAGGAAGCGAAAGCGTATATCCTCCCGCCATTCCTCTCGGTATGATAGACACCTGATGGACCTTATCCTGAGTACTGCAATAATAGGTGCAGATAGCGTGACCGGCCTCGTGATAAGCAGTGAGCTTTTTCTCGTTTTCGGTCACCACTCTGGACTTCTTCTCAGGACCTGCAATAACCTTTATGGAAGCTTCCTCCATATCCTCTTTGGTTATTGCCCGACGGTTTTTCCTTGCCGCAAGAAGGCTGGCCTCATTTATAAGGTTTTCAAGGTCGGCTCCCGTAAAACCGACCGTCGTCTTAGCAATTGTTTTAAGGTCTACGTCAGGAGCTAAAGGCTTGTTCTTTGCGTGAACCTTAAGTATTTCCTCCCTGCCCTTGATGTCAGGATAGGAAACAAGTATCTGTCTGTCAAATCTTCCCGGACGAAGTAGTGCAGGGTCAAGAATATCTCGCCTGTTCGTTGCCGCCATAACGATAATTCCTTCGTTGCCAATAAATCCGTCCATCTCAACAAGAAGTTGGTTTAACGTCTGCTCACGCTCATCGTGTCCGCCTCCTAAGCCAGCTCCTCTCTGACGACCCACGGCGTCGATCTCGTCTATAAATATGATAGCCGGTGCGTTTTTCTTTGCCTCACCGAACAAATCTCTTACTCTTGAGGCTCCGACGCCGACAAACATCTCAACAAAATCCGATCCGGATATAGAGAAGAACGGCACGCCCGCTTCTCCGGCAACTGCTCTTGCCAGAAGGGTTTTACCTGTTCCCGGAGGTCCCATCAAAAGCACTCCTTTTGGAACCCTTGCCCCTATGGCGTCGAACTTCTTCGGGTTTTTAAGAAAGTCCACGATTTCTGCAAGTTCTTCCTTTTCCTCATCGGCACCGGCAACATCTGCAAAAGTTGCTTTCTTTCCGACATTCAAGTGCGCCTTTGCATTTGACTTTCCAAAGCCCCCAATCTTTCCGCCGCCCTGACTTCTCATCATCATTACAAACAGCAGTACCATCGAGCCGACAAGCAGAAGCGTTGGCAACAGACTGATCCAGAAACTGTTGTCTTTTACCTCAAGCATATTCATTTTCAGCGGCTCGTCTTTGTTTGCCTCATTGTAAAGCTTCTGATAGTCGTAGCTTTCGTTAAAAAGTCTGTTGTAAAATACTGAAACAGACGGCACCTTATAGCTATGAGCATACTGCCCACTTTGAAGCTTCGATTTGTCGTCGTCCTTGAGTGTATAGTTAAGTTCTCCCGTTCCGAGATCAAGCTCAAATTCTGACACCTCAAGATTGTCAAAATACGAGAGCACCTCAGAATACTGGGTATTCTTATTTGCAGTCCTCGTCACACTGTTAAGCAGGTAAACAAGTCCGAAAATAACAGCCACTGATACTAAAAGATATATCAGAAGACTTTTGTTTTTATTTCCCTTCATCCTATCAACTCCTATTTTCTATTTCATTGAAAGCGTTTGTTTTATTATTAAGCTCTGCGATCAGATCATAAGCTGAGCAATATACGGCAGCGACCGAAACTGCTCATCATAGTCAAGCCCATATCCCACTACGAATTTATCGGATATTTCAAAGCATCGATAATCTGCGGTTATGTCTACGACTCTTCTTGACGGCTTATCCAAAAGCACAGCAGTTTTTATACTGTTTGCATGTCTTTTTGAAAAATGATCGCATACATTCTTAAGAGTTCTTCCCGTGTCGAGAATATCCTCAACAACCAAAACATCTTTTCCTTTAAGGTCATACGTAAGGTCAAGATCAAAACTCACCTCTCCGACCGACCGGGTTTTATTATAGCTATGCACCTTTATAAAATCAAGCATAAGAGGCAGATCAATTTCTCTTAAAAGATCCGCCATAAACACAAACGATCCCTTTAAAACTCCGACTACTAGCAAATTCTTATCCTTGTAGTCAAGATTTATTTTTTTGCCAAGCTCTGACACCGACCGCTTTATATCATCTGCGGCAAACAAAACTTCTGATTTTTGTTCAAATATTTCTGTCATCTCTTCAGCTCCAAAATATTTTAATATCCTTTTGTGATAGTTTTATGATATGACGAGTACCGCTTTATTTTCCGTTTTTTCATCCGTTTTTACCCTTTCGGCCGCTCCGAAACCTTCAACAAATACTATTCCCTCGTCATCTGCCAAAATAATTGTCTTCATACGGTCTTTCAGGGGAATTTTTTCGCAAAAAAGCTTTTTTAGATTTTTAGTATGATCTTGTCCGTAAAACTTTACCTTGTCGCCGCTTTTGCGGTTTCGTACAAAAAGCTTACCCTTTATTTTATCACAATCAAACGAAAATTTTGTGAATTTTATGTTAATATCTCTAACTTTTTCAACTCTGACTGTTCTTCCGAAAAACTCCACCTCTTCACCTATGCTTATTTTATGTTCATAAGTCTTCCACTCAACAGATTTTTGCGTGCCAATTTTAAGTATATCATCCTCAACAAAGCAAAAAACATCTCCCGAAAGATTCACCTTGCGCCTATCAAAAATACAACGCTCAAGATCTTTTATCCGCTTTGCACTTACCTGAATTTCATTTGTCCTCAACGCCTTTACAAGCACTCTGTTTCTTATAGCGCGGTTCATTTTCAAAAGCTTTTTAATGTCAAGTCCGCCGTCAGTTTCGGCATTTTCATACTCCTTTTGAGCCGTTTCATCAAGAAAGCTTTCGTCCGCCGACAGCGCCCGTGATGTATTTTCAAAATTACTTAAAGCAGACTGGTTTACTGTGAGCATTTTAGGAACTATGTTGTGTCTTATATAATTTCTCGTATAATCGTCAGTAAGGTTAGAGGTATCTGTCACATAGCTTTGCCCTATATCTTTTAAGTATCTCTCTATCTCGTCTCTGGTCACGCACAAAAGCGGTCTTACAATTTTCCCCCTCTTTACCGGTATACCGCAAATCCCCCTTAGGGCAGTTCCCCTCGCAAGATTAAACAAAGCTGTTTCATACGAATCGTTCAGAGTGTGTGCCGTTGCGATCTTATCGCTTTTTTCATTGTCAAACACCTCATACCTTAATGTTCTTGCGCCTTCCTCTGTCGATATTGCGTTTCTTTGGCAAAAATCTCTTACGTTTATGCTCACAGTTTTTATCGGTACCTGAAGCTTTTTACAAAGCGCTATGCAAAACTCTTCGTCGCGCTTACTTTCGCTCCCCCTCAGGTTGTGGTTTACATGAACGGCTGAGAGCGTGATGCAAAGCTTCTTTTCCAGGCTTTTTAATATGCACAACATCGCGGTGCTGTCAGCCCCGCCAGAAACAGCCGCCAACACCCTGTCACCGGCTTCAAACAAACCGTTTTCAGCAGAAAACGAAGCTATCCTGTCAAGCATTTTTTTACTCCTTAAAACACTATTAGCACCGAGTGAAAGCTTCATTCGGTGCCGTTTTGCAATTTTATCTTTTTGTTGTATCAAGACTTCTGAAAAGTGTATATTCTCCAAGCCATGCAAGCTTTACCGTACCAGTTTCCCCGTGACGGTTTTTAGACACTATACATTCCGCCTCGCTCTGATTTTCTGCTTCCTCATTATAATAGCTGTCTCTGTATAAAAACATAACGATATCCGCATCCTGCTCAATAGATCCCGACTCACGAAGATCGGCCAGTAACGGGCGGTGGTCCTGTCTGTTTTCAGGACCTCTTGCAAGCTGTGACAAACATATCACGGGAACATTCAGTTCTTTTGCCATAAGCTTTAACTGCCTTGTGATCTCTGAAACCTCGGTCACTCTGTTGGTATGCTTATTTGCGCTCTCCATAAGCTGAAGGTAATCAATTATAACAAGCCCCAGATTTCGCATACGCCTAAGCTTTGCCTTCATCTGAGGAACGGTAACTCCCGCCGTGTCATCTATATAGATAGGCATTTCAGAAAGCGCAGCAGCTCCCTCGGCAAGCTTGTTCCATTCCTCAACCGATATATTTCCCGAACGCAAGACCCCGTTGCTCACAAGAGATTCGCTTGAAAGCATTCTCGTTACCATCTGCTCTTTTCCCATTTCAAGTGAAAAAATCGCTACCTCTTTGTCGCTTCTCTTGCACATATTAGTGGCAATATTAAGCGCAAAAGCTGATTTTCCCATTCCGGGTCTTGCGGCAACCACAATGAGGTCTGACTTATTAAGTCCCCCGGTTATATTGTCAAGACCTGAATAACCTGTTTTTGTTCCAAGGTATTTATCCTTGTCGTCCCCCGATATCTGCTGAAGATGCTGATAAGAATCTATTATAACATCCTCTATTCTGATAAGGCCCTCTGCGTCCTTGCCTTTTCTTATATCGTAAATTTTCTGTTCGGCGCTATCAAGCAGATTTTTCGCGTCATTTGATGAATTTTGTGCATTATCAATTATTTCCCTTGCCGCAACTATCAAAGCGCGAAGATAGTATTTTTCTTCAATTATATCGCAGTAGCTCTCTATATTAGAAACGCTGGGAACACTTTCCGCCATGCCCTTAAGATATGTTCTTGCCATTGCTTCTGTTTCAAAGACGCCCATTTTCTGAGCCTCGTCAGAAACAGTAAGTATATCCACGTTTTTACCGGAGGTAAACATCCGCTGAACGATTGCAAAGATCGCTTTATGTTGCTCACTGTAAAAAAAGTCGGCTTTTACCCTTTCGATAACAATAGGCAGCGCTTTTTTCGCATCAATGAGTATTCCTCCGAGCACCGTCTGCTCCGCCTCAAGATTAACGGGAAGCTGACCTATCTGCTCACCTGATAAAAAATCCATTTTCTCTACCTCAAAAATCCTATTCCTCTGATACTGATACCTTTACCGCAAAAGATATTCCCTGAGAAAGCTTTACATTCGCCTCGTAATCTCCGAAGGCCTTTATGTCTCCGCCTTTTAAGGATATCTTCTTTTTGTCAATAGATATTTTATACTGCTTGTCTATTTCCTGAGAAACAGTAGCCGATGTTACCGCTCCGAACAGCCTTCCGCCGTTTCCCGCCTTTGCCGGAATCTTTACTGTCTTTCCCTCAAGGACATTTGCAATTTCCTGATTTGAAGCTTTTTCAACATCCTTTTTGTGCTGAACAGCCTCCTGCTTTCCTTTAAGCTCGTTCAAATTCTTAGCAGTAGCCTCTACAGCAAGTCCTTTTCCCAACAGAAAATTTCTTGCGTATCCGTCTGCCACGTTTTTTATATCTCCTGCCTTGCCCGAGCCCTTAACGTCCTGTAAAAAAATAACCTTCATAAGTGTGTCACTCCTTTAATGACTGTATTTATATCTTAATCCCTGCTTTCCTTTATCTCATCAGAAAAGCCGTTTACTGTTTCTCTCAATATTTCCTTTAGCTTTTCCTTTGCGTCAAACAGATTCATATTTACCTGCGCACCCGCCATGTTGTGGTGTCCGCCGCCGCCTAAAGCCTCCATTATGACCTGCACGTTAACGTCTCCCATACTTCTGGCACTGATCGCAGTCATAGCATTGCTTTCATACAAAACAAACGATGCCTTTATTCCGGAAATTCCTAAAAGCTCATCTGCCGCCTGTGCAGCCGCAAGACGCACGGCATCATTGTCGCCATCTCCATCTGCAATCGCACATGTTCCGTACAGCTCTGCGTCATTTATAAGCTTTGATTTTTCTCTATAAGTATCTATCGGCGTTGCAAACATCGTCTTTACAGCCGTTGTGTCAGCTCCCTGTCCTCTTAAATATGCTGCCGCTTCAAAAGTTCTGACGCCCGTCTTGAACACAAAGTTTTTGGTATCAAGCATTATTCCGGCAAGAAGACTTTCAGCTATATGCGGAGAAAGCCTCATGTCCTCGCTGAAGTACTGAACTATCTCAGCAACCATTTCGGACGCCGAAGAAGCATTTGGCTCATTATAAAAAACCACCGCATTTTCGATTGCATTTACCATACGTCTGTGGTGATCGATAACTACTACCTTATCAAACATTCTGTAAAGTTCTGTGCTGTCAAGAATATCGGGATTATGCGTATCCACTATCACAAGAACGCTGTCCTGCGTTTTCACATTCATCGCTCTTTGCGGCGATATATAAAATTCAGAGCTTTCGTTTGCGTTTATGTGATTTATCATAACGCTTGCAAGATTGTGATCCAAATCACATACAACATATGCCTGCTTACCCTTTTGACGCAAGGCCGCAGCAAGTCCCGTTGCAGAACCAATACTGTCAAGATCACCGTTTCGGTGTCCCATTATAAACACTGTGTAAGCATTCTTAACGACCTCAAGTATAGCTGCGGCGATAACACGGCTTCTTACCTTAGTGCGCCTTTCAACGCCCTTTGACATTCCGCCGAAAAACTCAAATCCGTTATCGGTCTTTATCGCAACCTGATCTCCGCCTCGTCCCAGACACATATCAAGCGCCTGTCTTGCATATACCTCGCTCTGAGAAAGTGTTCCCGCATCCTTGCCGACACCTATTGACAATGTTATAGGCTGGCTTTTTCCTACAAGTATTGATCTCGCTTTGTCAAGTATATCAAATTTATTTTCTATACACTTGAGCAGATGCCGCTCTTCAAGAACGACAACAAACCTTGATGAGGATATGTTTACTGCTATTCCCGTTGTCGAATCCACAAAATCCTCAACCAGACGCTCTATTTCTCCGACAATCGTGCTCTTTTCGCTGGCGCGGGAGTTCTGAAGCGCATCATCGTAATTGTCAACCGATATGATGAGAACAGACGGGTGAGACAGAGTGTGCTCTCTCTGAAGCTTTTTAAACTCGGTCTCATCGTGCAGATATATCATCGCAAGACCTATCAGGTCATTTTCCGGCCTTACCGCTTTTGCCAAAAAGTATCTTTCATGTATTCTTACGATCGTCCCCTGCTCGTGAAACATCATATCAAAGTTCACCATAAAAAGCTCTGATATATTTACGCCGAACGACTCTGATTCAGAAAAAAGCTGCTTGGAAAAAGCATCGTTTACCCAGACTACCGTTCTGTTTTCATCGACTATCAAAACGGGAGTTGGAAAATTGTAAAGAGTCTCCCTCTGGGTGACCCTTAAATCGTGAGACATTTTTGCAATGTACCGAAGATTGTTATTCTCGGAAATAATAACATATACTGAAAGCACAGCTATTGCTATAAGACTTATCACCAGCGCCGCAATTCCGATATTTTTCGCTCCGTTGCCTGCAATTATATAAATAGACGTAAATACCGCTGACAGGGAAAGCAACAAAAATGACATGAGAATTGGGATCTGTATTTTCTTTTTCATACCTCTTTGCCTCCCGGGGATAATCTAAAACATATACTTATCCCTTTATTTGAATTCTTAATAAAATAATCTGTCGCGGCTTTTGACCTTAGTAAGCTATTATTAAATCATCAATCGCACCCTTTGATGATTATACCTCCATAATTATAGGCAGGATCATCGGGCTCCTCTTTGTTTTCTGATAAATATAATTTGAAAGCGAATCTTTCATCTTGCCTTTCATCGCACTCCACTCATATATCGAATGGTCAAGGCAATCCTTAAGCGAATCGTACAAAAGCTCTCTTGCGCCGTCGAGCAACTCCTCCGATTCCCTCACATATACAAAGCCTCTTGACACTATGTCGGGACCGGCAAGTACAGTGCGATTCTTTCTGTCGATAGTCGCTACTGCAATGATAAGTCCGTCCTGCGCTAAGTGTTTTCTGTCCCTCAGCACTATAACGCCAACATCCCCCACTCCGAGTCCGTCTACCAAAACCTTTCCCGCAGTTACAGAACCGGTTATCGACATATCCACACCATCCGTTTCTATAACGCTTCCGAGGTCCGCAATTATTATGTTGCTATAATCTATTCCCGTTTCGTGAGCCGTCTGGGCATGTCTTGCAAGATGCTTATATTCTCCGTGAACGGGTATGAAATACTTTGGCTTTACAAGAGAAAGCAAAAGCTTCTGCTCCTCCTGACAAGCGTGTCCGGACACATGAACGTCATACATAGACTCATATATAACGTCAGCCCCAAGCTTCATAAGACTGTTTACAACATTTGTTACTCCCTTTTCGTTTCCAGGAATAGGGTTTGCCGAGATTATAATAAAATCTCTCGGTGTTATCGTTACTTGTCTGTGCTCATTCCTAGCCATCCTTGTAAGAGCCGACATAGGCTCTCCCTGGCTGCCGGTCGTAATGATAACAAGCTTTTCCGGCGGGTAGTTATTTATCTGATCAATCTCAATGAGAATATTATCTGGGCACTTAAGATATCCCAGTTCTCGTCCCTTTTGCATTACGTTTACCATGCTCCTTCCGGACACGGCTACTTTTCTGTCATCCTTTACGGCACGGTCTATTATCTGCTGCACTCGATGTATGTTGGATGCAAAGGTTGCAATTATTATCCTCTTGTTGTCCGCTCTCGCAAATAGCTTTGAAAAGCTTTCGCCCACAGTTCTTTCACTCATTGTAAAGCCGGGACGTTCTGAGTTTGTGGAGTCCGCCATAAAAGCCAAAACCCCTCTGTTGCCAAGCTCAGCAAATCGTGCAAGATCAATAGTTCCACCCTCAATAGGGGTAAAATCTACTTTAAAATCTCCCGTATGCACCAAAATTCCGGCAGGTGTAAAAATAGCCATTCCCACAGCATCGGGAATAGAGTGGTTCACTCTTATAAACTCAACCGCCATACAGCCCAGCTTTACAGTGTCTCCCGGATTTACTACCGAAAGCTTTGTTTTTCCCAGAAGTCCGGCTTCCTTAAGCTTTCCCTCTACAAGTCCTATGGTAAGTCTCGTTCCGTATACGGGAACGTCTATTTTGTTTAAAAAATACGGAAGTCCTCCGATGTGATCCTCATGTCCGTGCGTAAGCACTATACCTCTTATTTTGTCGGCATTTTTTTCAAGGTATGTGTAATCCGGCAGAACAAGGTCTACTCCCAGCATATCGCTGTCCGGAAACGCAAGTCCGCAGTCGATGACGAAAATGTCGTTTGCACATTCTATTACCGTCATATTTTTTCCGATCTCATTAAGTCCGCCAAGCGGTATTATCTTAAGTGGCGTAGAACGTCTTTGCTCCCTTTGCCTTGCAGTCCTCTGTCTGGGCTTTTCAGCGCTCTGCGCCCTTTGCTTTGGCTCTGATCTGGACGAAGACTTTGCGGATGCCCTTGAGGACTTTGACGCAGTTGCTTTGCGATTTGGCTTTGTTACCGGCATAGACTCCCTGATAGTCGAAAGATCCCTTTTGGGCACGCCTATAGTAAAAAGATTCGTAAGCTCACCGGCATTATTTCCGTTCTCCGGCACACGCTTGCTAACCTTTTGACGACTGCTGACTGATGTACTGGCTTTGTCGTTATTCAGTTTTTTCATAAAATGGTTTATTCCTTTCCTCGTTTCTGTATTTCTAATTATTGCGATTTTTGCCGAACAACCGCAATTAAACCCGCATAAATGCAGATAGTATCCTTAAAAAAATCCTAAGCCTGTGCAGCATTATAAATGTTAAAAAGGCTTTGGACAGCTTTTATTTTCCGAACACAAACGTTAATTATTATTATACCACTTTATTCTTCTTTGTCAAGATTTATTCTGCCTATATATCTTTCTATCTCATCACACATTGCGCTTGCGGCCTCAAAAGAATACGCATCCGCATAAAGCATTATACCCCTGCCCTCCTTTGAGAGCTTTGCTCTGGTCGTTCCGCTTTTTTGAGTTCTTCTGCCGCTTAAGTCCAAAAAACCTGAGGCTATCATTTTATCCATTCTTTTATCGGCTCCGTTTCCCGTGTAAACATATCTTTCAGTAAAACACACCGGCGGTATCTCTGAAACCGCTTCGCTAAGGCTTTTCTTGCTTTCACAAAGGCAACGTATCACCAGAGTCATAAGTAAAAAGCTGTCTGTCAAAAAGCGGTTTTCAAAGCTTATCCCCTGATAGTCATTTTCTTCAATTAAAGATACGCCGTCAGACAGTCTGTCTTTTACGTAAGAAAATTGATTCGGAACTTTAATCTTTGCTCCTTTATCAAGAAGGTATTTAAGTGCAATCATCACAAGCGTTTCATGATAGATATATCCGGTAGAACTGCTGTATGCCGAAAGCTTTTTGCAGTCAAGAGAAAAACTGAAAACTATTTCCTCACCGTAAACGTCATTTTTATCTCTTATTATTTCGTCAAAAAGCTCTGCCACAAGCGTTGATGAGGTTTTCACTCTCGCTGACAGACCATCAAACGAAGTCATGCCCTGCTTTATTAGCTCTTTATACAGATTTATAATTTCATCTGCGCTTTTTATCTCGCCAAGTTTTCTCGCGTCTACTCTGCGAAAGCTTTCACTGTTAAACCGCTCGGTAATCTCTGACAAAAGGATATCGCTTAACTGTTCGCCGTTTTTGCCTGCGGCACGAACCCATACAGATGCAGCCGAATACACGTGCAGATAACACCTTGCTGACAAAGCGTTTGCACAGAATGACGACAAAAATTCCTCGCTTAAAGACAAAACGAACACATTTATACCGATTCCCGACAAAGTTTTTGCTATTATGTCACCGTAAAGCTTTGAATCCTCTTTTCCGGAAAAGCTCAAAACCGCCCTGTCACCTACACTTAAGCACGTTCCGAATGCAAGCGCAAATTTCGCTGCACTTTGAAGCGAATCGATCCGCGCACTTCCGTCGTCAAAACAAAACCTTCTCAAAATAATGATCCCCTTTCCGCATTTCGAAATTTATTATGTACTAAAATCCACAGCGCGGTAAATATAAGCTTTTCACTTATAAAAATAATTATGGGAAAAAACACTGTACTTATTCAAAACGCAATTTTTTCGGATTCTTTTAAAAAATTGCGTGAAAAGTATGGAATTTCTCAATGTTTTGTGTTATTATTAAAATGATTAAGTAAATGGGTCTAAGCAATAAGATTTTCTTCTTTCAGGTCAAATGATAACAGTCGGATGTGATAATTCATATTTTGACATCAAATTATAAATATATATTCACTTCAAACTACGGAAAGGCTGTGTCATAAAGCAATGAATAATTATGACGTTATTGTTGCAGGATGCGGAGTCGCAGGTCTATACGCTGCAATAAATCTTTCAAAAAATCTACGTGTGCTTTTGCTTTCAAAAGCTGAGCTTTCGCTTTGCAACTCATCCCTTGCACAAGGTGGCATTGCAGGAGTATACAACTCACCGGAGGATTCTCCGGAATACCACAAGCACGACACCTTTGTTGCCGGAGGTTTTGAAAACAATCCCAAAACAACCAGCATTTTAGTCAACGAGGCTCACATAGACATTGACAGAATAATTAAACTCGGCGTGGAATTTGACAGGACTGACAACGGAGAATATCACCGCACTCTTGAGGGCGGGCACAGTATGCACAGAATATTTCACAGAAAAGACGCAACAGGCGATGAAATAACTACAAAACTAAGAGAATACGTGCTAACACTCGAAAACGTGACCATTGCTCAGGACGCTTTGATATGTGATGTAAAGAAAACTCCTACGGGATTCTCGTTTCATGTTTTAAAAGACGAAAAATATCTTATTTTCAATTCTCACTTTGCAGTTTTTGCCACAGGCGGGATCGGCCGGGTGTACGAATATACCACTAATTCTGCCATCGCTACCGGTGATGGAATAACATTTGCTTACAACATGGGCGCAAAAATAACTCATCTTAGCTACATTCAGTTTCACCCGACCGCATTTAAAAACAAAAACACCCGTGAATGCTTCTTGATTTCAGAGGCAGTCAGGGGCGAAGGAGCATATTTAAGAAACTGCTTTGGCGAAAGATTTATGCACAAGTACGATCAACGTCTTGAGCTTGCACCGAGAGATGTGGTTTCTCATTCTATAATTTTTGAAGAGCAGAGTACCAAATCGGATAAGTTTTACTTGGATATTACTCACAAGGATCCTGAATTTATAAGATCCCGGTTTCCTATGATATATCAAAAGCTTTTGGAAGCAGGCTTTGATATGACCACGGACTTTATACCGATCTATCCCTGCCAGCACTATCTTATGGGCGGAATTGCTGTGGACGAGAAAAGTGAAACAACTGTTGACAATCTTTTCGCGTGCGGAGAATGCTCTCACACAGGTGTTCACGGAAACAACCGTCTTGCTTCAAACTCTCTGTTAGAAGCGCTTGTATTTTCACGCCGTGCAGCCACCGTGATAAACGACAGAGCAAAAGGAATGAAAAGGCCTTATGCTCCGTATCAGTTTGACGTCCATGAAAACGCCCCTCATATCCCAAACGGTATGCGGACCAAGATACGAAGCATTATGCAGTCGGCGTATTTTGTAATGCCCAACATCAAAAAGCTTTTTGATGGCTTTGACGACATAATAAGGCTTAAAGAAATACTTGACACCGGCGTATTTAAAATCGACAGGGATTTCGTTGAGGCAAGGTCGTTGGCGACGGTCGCCTATATAATTTTAGAGGAGGCAAACAAAACCGCAACCGAAAGCCTTGAGCTTAAAAGCTGGAACTGGGTAGAGGGAGAGCTTAACAATTACTAGGCGGTGAATAAATGAAGCTTACTAACAAAAATAAAAGACTTATAAAATTCG
The DNA here is from genome assembly GCA_947631455.1 of uncultured Clostridia bacterium. Taxonomy (GTDB): domain Bacteria; phylum Bacillota; class Clostridia; order Oscillospirales; family Ruminococcaceae; genus UMGS1601. The sequence continues at coordinate 96,977 of CANRLH010000002.1, read as the reverse complement.
GCGTTTTGATTGTGTGCGTTATACTGCTGATCAAGTATTCAACTGAAATAGGCAAGCTGATAGCGCTTATTTTCGACGCTGTCTTTCCGCTTGTCCTTGGGCTTATCGTTGCCTTTGTTCTGAACATTTTAATGAGAGGATTTGAACGGATTTATTTTCCTAATTCCAAAAAAGCCACACTAATAAAATCTCGCCGCCCGGTATGTCTTTCTGCATCCATACTTCTTTTGGCACTTATAGTTTTCGCTGCGGTTTCTCTTATAATACCAGAGCTTATCCGCGCTTTCACAATTTTGGGTGAGGAAATACCAGCAGCAATCGATAACCTTGGCAAATGGGTCAACAGAAATCTGGCAGATACCTTTCTCGCAGACTTCTTTAACGCTTCTAACACAGACTGGAACGAATTGTTTCCGCGTATAACGTCGTTTATAACAAGCGGCGCCACCGGGCTTCTTGACAGTGCTTTTTCAATAGCCTCAACCACTATTTCCGGAATCACAACTACAGTTGTTGCTCTTATATTCGCGATTTACCTTCTTGCAAACAAGGAAAATCTTATACGGCAGTTTAAAAAACTTACGAGAGCATATAATCCCTACAGTTCAGAAAAGTTAGGGCACTACATATCCATCGCAAACAAGACCTTTTCAAGCTTTGTTATTGGGCAATGCACTGACGCTTTGCTGTTAGGGATAATCATCGGCGTGGGAATGGCGATTTTCAGACTGCCGCACGCTCTGCTGACCGGGGTTATTGTTGGTATCACTGCGTGGATACCGATTTTTGGCGCATGGATAGGAGTTATCATAGGCTCGTTTTTAATATTTACAGTCAATCCGATAAAAGCTATAATATTTATAGTAATGTTTGTAGTTGTGCAAATTCTTGAGGAAAACATAATATATACACGTGTTGTTGGATCGTCGGTAGGACTTCCATCAATATGGGTGCTGGCTGCAGTTACGGTCGGTGGCAGTCTGTTTGGAGTTTTCGGTATGATATTCTCCGTTCCGCTTGCCGCAACGATATATAAAATCGTAAAAGAAAGGGTAAACGAACGGCTTGAAGCCAAGTCTTATGTGCAAAACGCACCTGAAGCTCTGACCGAAACAGAAAGAAATGAAAGGAATGTAGAAGAATGAAGCCGCTGAAATTTGAAATAGACGACATAATAATAAGAGCCTTAAAAGAGGATATAAACTATATAGATGTTACGACCGATTATCTCATCGACGATTCTCTTACGGCGACTGCAAAATTCATTTCAAAGGACGATGGCGTTATATGCGGAGCAAATATTGCAATGCGAGTTTTTGAACTCCTTGATAAAAACATAAGCCGGGAAGTATATATCAACGACGGTCAAAATGTAAAAAAGGGCGATGTTATCGCCTTAATTAAAGGCTCTGCCAAAACACTTTTAAAGGGCGAAAGAACAGCGCTCAACCTCATTCAGCATCTTTCGGGAGTTGCTACAGCTACAAACAGGTATGTCGAGCTAGTAAAGGGCACAAAGGCTTCAATTGCAGATACAAGAAAGACTCTGCCCGGCCTTAGAAGCCTGCAAAAATATGCAGTAACGGTCGGCGGCGGAAAAAATCACCGATATAACCTTTCAGACTGTGCTATGATCAAGGACACTCATCTTGATGCATACGGCAGTATCACAAATGCCGTAAATGCTCTGAGACAGCATCTTGGTCACACAGTAAAAATCGAGGTCGAAACCACAAATCTAAACGAGGTAAAAGAGGCGATGTCTGTCGGAGCGGAGCTTATTATGCTTGACAATATGTCTTGTGACGAGATGACTCAGGCGGTAAAGCTTGTAAACGGAAATGCCGTACTTGAAGCATCGGGGAATGTTAATGACAAAACAGTAAGAGCTATCGCCGAAACAGGTGTAGATATTATTTCCGTCGGAGCTATAACGCACTCTGTAAAGTGCTTTGACATATCTATGAAAATTCAGAAAAACCAGGATTGATTTTTATGAGGAAGGAAAAAATGATTAAAAGAATATTTATTTTGCTGTGCTCATTGTTGACGGTAATAGTATTCTCCGGATGTAATGAAGTTTTTTACTCAACTCCGGTAATACAACTTGATAAGTCTGAATATACCAAGGTCACGATGCCGGATCTTTCAGGAAAAACCGTAAAAGAAGCAAACGAAAACGCTTTGACATATAAACTTAATACAATAGAAAAGTTTTCAGCTGACATTCCGGCAGGTCAGATATTTGATCAAAGCGTTCCGGCAGGAGACGAGGTATCTCCAGGCGCCGTTGTTGACGTATATGTTTCTAAAGGGGCAAAATACAGCGAGATACCATATGTTTCCGACTTTAATTATCAAGTTGCCAAAACCGTTCTTGAATCGGTAGGCTTTGAAGTTAAGATAGTATACGAGGGCAAAAAAGGCTCTTGCGACGATTCTATTAACTCAATATCTCCTGAGCAAGGTAAAAGTGTTATTTACGGTTCTCAGATCACCATAAGAGCAAATGCACTAGAGCCCGTCAAAAGAACGACTGTATCAACAACACCGATTGCAAGAAACGGTACTCTTCCCGTAACCAGCAAAACAACATACTGATGTATGACAACACAGTTTCAGCGCGATATAATTTTATTGTAATATATATAATAAAGACTTTTGGTACGTTTTAAGTACATAATTATATTTATATTGAATGTTTTAAAAAAAGAATATAAAGGAGACAGGACTATGAAAAAACTAACAGCACTAATTTTCGCAGCCGTAACTGCTCTTACCTTTGTCGGCTGCGGCGGTGAGAATTTCTCCGTTGTCAAGGAGCCATCGTCTGACAGTTTGGCAAGCAGTGATCCTTCAAACGAATCAAATACTAACGGTTCGGAAGCTTCAGTTAAAGGGGATTCAAGCAGTAAGAAGGAAGTTGTTGCCAAAGACGAATACGAAAACAACGGGGTGCTGATAAACGGCGAAGGTGATGAAATAAGGGCAATCGAACTTTACGGTGGAAGTTTTGATTTAGGATCAAAATATGCTGACACTGTAAACAGCTATAAGGAAAAGCTCGGGGATATGGTAAATGTTTATAATATGTGTATTCCTACATCTTTTGCATATTATCTTCCCACAAAGCTTGAAAACGAATATGCCAGCCAGTACGACAATATAAGAAATATTCAAAGCCAGCTTAAAAACGTAATAGATGTAGATATTTACGACACGCTCCAAGATCATTCAGACGAGTATATCTACTTCAGAACTGATCATCACTGGCAGCCTCTCGGTGCGTATTACGCTGCACAGGTCTTTGCCCAAAGGGCCGGAATAACACAGTTTCCCGAGCTTTCGACCTATGAGAAAACCGTGTACGAAGGATTTTTAGGTACCCTTGAAGGATACGCCGAAAGCAACGAGCTTGCACAGCACCCGGATACTTTCACATACTACAAGCCCGCTAATCTGGCAAGCCTGACGACGACCTATTATGATACTTATTTCGCAAACCCGGTTGAAAGCAGCCTGTTCTTCGATAACTTTGAAATGAAAAACGCATACAGCACCTTTTTAGGGGACGACAGGGAGATCGCTCAGATAGACACTAACGTACAGAATAACAGAACCCTAGTAGTATTTAAGGACAGCTTTGGAAATGCGCTTGTTCCGTTTCTAACACAAAGCTTTGAGCACATATATGTATGTGACATAAGATATTTTGACATCAACTCAGTAAGCTTTTGTCAAAATACCGGAGCAACTGACGTTTTGTTTGCGACCTGTATGTTTACCTCTACCGGCCAAAACGGCAACAGAATAGCAGATATGATGAATCAGTAATCTAAACTTACTCGGCATGTTTCTGTGCCGAGTATTTTTTCGTCTTAATAAAAACTTTTATTTACTCATATTTTGTTTTGTCCACTTTACTTAATATTTTAAACCTTCTCTTGCTTAATATGTATGAATTGCTGAAAATCATCAAAAAGGCTTGAAAATTCTTGTAAACGGTATATAATTAAATTGTAGTAAGACTTGCAAACGGCATCATAAGCTTTTTGCGTATATTCTTCATAACTTCATATTCCCCCCTAGTTATATAATGTGATGCCGTGAGTCTGCGCCTGGTTCGAAAATATTGGAGCCGGGCTTTTCTTTTACAAAAATTTAATTCATTCATCAGTGGAAACTTTCTTTTATCATCAAACAAGGGAATGAGATAATGGCTGATAAAACAAATGTAATGAGAATACTTGACAAGGCAAAGATCAAGTACAATACATATGATTATACTGACAGCGGAGCAATATCCGGCAAAGACGTCGCCATGGCTATGGGACAAAATCCCTCTCAGGTATTCAAAACGCTGGTCACTCAGGCAAAAAGCCGACAATACTATGTTTTTATGATCCCCGTTCAAAAAGAGCTGGATCTTAAAAAGGCTGCAAAGGCAGTGGGAGAAAAAGCTCTTGGAATGATACCGCAAAAAGATCTTTTGGCTGTGAGCGGATATATCCACGGCGGTTGCTCTCCCATCGGGATGAAAAAAAGCTACACAACTTTTATAGACATCTCAGCCGTGTCTTTTGACACAATAATTTTCAGCGCGGGAAAAATCGGCAGACAGGTAGAAGTCTCTCCTAATGACCTAAAACAGCTTATACGTGCTGAGTTTATCGATTTAGTTTTATAAACTGGTATATTTTTTAATAATGGGAAAATAATAACTTTAACACACGACTTATCCACAATTATAAACAGTTAAAGGAGAGATACAATGGAAAACATCAAGGGCACTAAAACCGAAGCTAACCTTATGGCGGCTTTTGCCGGAGAAAGTCAAGCGAGAAATAAATACACCTACTACGCAAGCAAGGCAAAGAAGGACGGATATCAGCAGATCGGCGCTATATTTGAGGAGACCGCTCACAACGAAATGGAGCACGCAAAAATCTGGTTTAAGATCCTGCACGACGGTGAGATTCCCGGGACAACTGAAAACCTTGCAGATGCGGCCGCCGGCGAAAATTACGAATGGACAGATATGTACGCAGGCTTTGCAAAGGACGCAAAAGAAGAAGGCTTTGACAGAATAGCCGCTTTATTTGAAAAGGTAGGAGCTATCGAAAAGGAACATGAGGAGAGATTCAAAAAGCTCCTTTCTAATATTGAGGGAGGACTTGTATTCTCAAGAGATGGAGAAGCCATTTGGATATGCCGAAATTGCGGACATGTCGTTATCGGAGCAAAGGCTCCTGAGATTTGTCCTGTATGCGCGCATCCTCAGGCATACTTTGAACTAAAAGCCAATAACTATTAAAAGCAACATCCCGGAAGCGATAAATTTCGCTTCCGGGATGTTTCATACTTTGATATATCCGCAACCGTTAATCAGAACACCTTCACCATCATCAAGACGAATCACTTTAACTCCGGTGGTATTTTCATAAGCCTTTACCGTCTCTTCAAACAGCTCAAATACATTTAAAAATCTGTGGTAGTGCGGTAGTATCTCAACATCCGTAAGTCCCAGACCGGACAGATCATCAAGCTTCACTTCATCATTCAACTGAGGAGTATACATAGCTATGAGATTGATGCTTTTTTGAAACACCAAAGCACCTGCGCTTATCCCTATAACGGTTTTATCTTTAATAAGCTTTGCAAAGAGCTCTTTGCAAGCACGATCTTTCATAACCTTTAACAGATAAAAGGGATTCCCACCGATCAATTCTATCACATCGTACTCATTAAGCTTATTTTTATCTTCCGTATCAAAATCAAAATAATTAACCGACAAACCGCAAGATCTCAGCTCACTTGTCAACCTTTTTATGTGCTTGTCGTTTTGCTTATACCCGACAGACGCAGTAGTAATGATCACCGCACTATTTGATTTTTTTATTCGATTCCTTACCGCGTTTAACAGCTTATCTGACGATAAACCGTTTGAGGTCATGACAAGCATCAGACATTACCTCATGGCATCCTTTAAACTTTTAACAAACTCGCCTACTTTATCAGCTGCATTACTGCCGTACTTTTCGATTATCTTAACTATAGCGCTGCCGACTATAACTCCGTCACAGTAAGATGACATTCTCTTTGCCTGTTCGGGAGATGAAATTCCAAAGCCAACACAAGCAGGACAGGAAACGCTTTTGTTTATGAGCGAAAAAAACTCATCAAAATCGGTATCAAATTTACTTCTTGTTCCCGTAACGCCCAAAGACGACACACAGTACAAAAATCCGCGTGAGTTGCCTGCAATCTCCGCAACTCTGTCGTGAGATGTCGGCGCAACAAGATTTATGTTATACACTCCATATTTATCGGCAGTTTCAAGTATCTCGTCCCTTTCTTCGTAAGGCATATCCGGAACTATAACTCCGTCTATCTGATAATCGAGGCAGTTTTTGAAAAATTTCTCTGTTCCATATACAAAAATCGTGTTTAAGTACATCATTAAAAGCAGGGGCTTATCGGTCTTTTCTCTCAGATTTTTTACAAGCTCAAATATCTTATCCAGCGTTGTTTTGGCATTTAAAGAGCGCAAAGACGCTTTCTGAATAGTAATGCCCTCGGCAATCGGATCGGAAAACGGAACGCCAAGTTCCACCATGTCAGCACCGTTTTCAAACATTGAAAGCACGTATTTCTCCGTTTCACTGATACCCGGGTCTCCGGCAGTCACAAATGTAACAAGAGCCTTTTCACCGTTTGCCTTAAGCTTATCAAAGCACAAATCTATTCTATTGCTCATCAATTTCAACCTCCCTGTATTTCGCCACAGAGTAAACATCCTTATCTCCTCTGCCCGAAAGATTTATCACCAGAATCTTGTCCTTGTCCATCGTCGGCGCTATCCTCATTGCCGCTGCAACTGCGTGGGCGGACTCAATCGCGGGAATTATTCCCTCAGTTTTTGAAAGATACTCAAAGGCTAAAACTGCCTCCTCATCGGTAACGTCTACATACTCAGCTCTGCCCGTTTTATAAAGGTAAGCGTGTTCAGGCCCTATTCCCGGATAGTCAAGACCAGCTGAAATGGAATATACCGGGTCTATCTGTCCGTATTCGTTTTGCAAAAACAATGATTTCATTCCGTGAAAGATTCCTACACTACCCTTAGTAATGGTCGCGGCGTGTTTATCAGTGTCAACACCTTTACCGGCTGCTTCCGCTCCTATCAGACGAACACTTTTATCTTTAATGAAGTCATAAAATGCTCCCATGGCGTTTGAGCCGCCTCCGACACAGGCCACAACACAGTCGGGAAGCTTACCCTCTGCTTTGAATATCTGCTCCCGAATCTCCTGCGAAATAATTTTCTGGAAATCTCTCACCATTTCAGGATACGGATGCGGTCCCATAACCGAACCTATGCAATAAAAGGTTGTGTCTATGTTAGAGCACCAGTCTCTCATAGCCTCGTTTATCGCGTCTTTAAGAGTTGCTGTGCCGCTGTCGACCCCCGTTACCTTTGCGCCCAGAAGATTCATTCTGTATACATTAAGCGATTGGCGGCGCATGTCCTCGCTGCCCATATACACCTCACACTCAAGATCCATAAGCGCACAGACCGTGGCGGTTGCAACTCCGTGCTGTCCGGCTCCGGTTTCAGCAATAATTCTTTTCTTACCCATTTTCTTTGCGAGCAGGATCTGACCTAATACGTTGTTTATCTTGTGCGCGCCTGTATGGTTTAAATCCTCTCTCTTGATGTATATTTTAGCGCCGCCTAAGTCCTTTGTCATTCTCTGGGCATAATAGAGCATAGACGGGCGGTTGGCATAGGTTTCATAAAGCTTTTTAAGCTCCGCCTTAAAGCCCTCGTCGTCCTTATACTTTTCATATGCAGCCAAAAGCTCGTTTACGGCATTCATAACCGTTTCGGGAACATACTGCCCGCCGAACTCTCCGTACCTTCCGATCTTACCCATTATTCTCTTCCTTTCTCACTATACTTATTATTTCTTTCACCTTGTCAAAGTCCTTAAACCCGTTTGTTTCTACTGAGCTTGAAACATCAACTCCGAACGGCGACAAAGTATTTATCGCGATCTCAACATTCTGCGCTGAAATCCCTCCGGCTATAAAAAACGGCTTTTTGATATTTACAGACTTTATTGCTGACCAGTCTGCGGTTTGTCCTGTTCCGCCCCAATGACCTTCTTTGTATGCGTCGATCAGAAGCTTATCACAGCAAAGACTTTGAGCTAACTCAATATCCTCTTTGCTCTTTGCTCTCACGGCTTTAATCACCTCAAGGTTTGTGAGCTCTTTAATCTTTAAAACAGTGTCTTCATTTTCGCTTCCGTGAAGCTGTATTGCGTCCAAAAATGGCGCGAATTTAATTATATTGCAGACAGGCTCATTTACGAAAACGCCTGTTTTTTTTGCATCGCACTTAACCGATCCTGAGAGCGATACAAATTCCTCAAAGCTTACTGTTCTTTTAAACCCGGGCGAGAGTATAAAGCCGATGTAATCGGGCGAAAGTGAGTTTATTATTTTAATGTCCTCCTTACGCCTGAGTCCGCAAATCTTTATACTTGTCATACTCCCTCCGTAAGGCTCTCAAAAGACGCCTTTATATTGTCTGAGCGCATAAGCGTTTCACCTATCAAGACTGCGTCAGCTCCCATTTGCCGCAACGCTCTCATATCTTCATTCGATTTTATTCCGCTTTCAGAGACGATTATCTTATCTTTAGGTATTTTATCAATAAGTCTGCCTGTGGTATCAAGCGAAACCTCAAAGGTTTTTAGATTACGATTGTTTATCCCGATTATCTCAGGGTCATGCGCAAGCACACGATTGAGCTCTTCTTCATCGTGTACTTCAACAAGTGCTTTCATATTAAGGCTGTGTGCAAGATGTAAAAAATCTCTGAGTTTACCGTCGTCAAGAGCTGCTGCAATCAACAAAACGGCTGACGCCCCCAATGCTCTTGCATGAAATATCTGATAAGCATCTATTATAAAGTCCTTCCTCAAAACAGGGATTTTTACCTGTTCGCTGATTTTATCAAGATACTCATTTGAGCCCTTGAAATAATGCTCCTCAGTAAGACAGGATATAGCCGCCGCACCGGCAAGCTCATATTCCATAGCGGTTTCAAGCGGAGTAAAGTGTTCAGAAATTATCCCCTTTGAAGGAGAGGCTTTTTTGACCTCGCATATAAGCCTGAGCCTTTCTCCTCTCAAAGCTTTTGCAAAATCATAAACGGGCTTAGCACAGTTTTCTGCACACTCCTTCATCTGATTCAAAGGAGTGTGTGCCTTTTCCCGCTCCAGCTGCTCCCGCCTAAAACCGATTATTTCGTCAAGTATCATTACACTTCATCCTTATTTGTGAATTTTATAAGTTCGTTTAGCTTGCACAATGCTTTTCCCGAGTCTATGAGCTCGCCCGCAAGCTTTATTCCGTCAGTTATAGACTTAGCTTTTCCGCAGATATAAAGTGCACATCCGGAGTTAAATAAGACTATATCTCTCTTGGCTCCGTGTTCCTCACCCTTTAATATACTGAGCGTTATCTCAGCGTTGTCCTTTGGCTCACCGCCTATTACCTCAGACTTATCTGCCCTTTTCAGTCCAAACTGCTCAGGAGTTATCTCATACTTTAAAATTTCTCCGTTATTTATCTCTATAACACTTGTTGAATCGGAAATTGATATCTCATCTATATGGTCGTTTCCATAAACAACCATACCTCGTTTAACTCCAACATTGATCAGCACCCTTGCAACAGTTTCCATAATGTCCTTTGAGTAAACTCCCATTATGATATACTCGGGAGACGCGGGGTTTATAAGGGGGCCCAAGATGTTAAATACCGTCCTCACCGCTATCTGCTTTCTTACTGCACCCACATAGCGCATTGCAGAGTGGTAATTTTGTGCAAAGAAAAATGCCATTCCTACGTTTTCTATCGTTTTTTCAGCAATCTCCGGCGTGCTTTGAATTTTAACGCCCAGCGCCTCAAGGCAATCAGCTGCACCGCTTTTTGAAGAAGCTCCCCTGTTTCCGTGCTTTGCCACCGTCATTCCCGAGGCAGCTATTACAAAGGACGATGTTGTCGATATGTTAAAGCTGTTAGAACGGTCTCCGCCGGTGCCGACAATTTCAAGTGATTTCTCATATCCCGTTACTGTCGCAGCCTTTTTTCTCAGCACCTTAACAAACGCTGTTATCTCGTCCGCAGTTTCTCCCTTGATAGCCAGAGCCGTTAAAAATGCCGCAGACTGTGCGTTTGTAGCTCTGTCGCTCATTATTACATTCATCGCCTCAAACGCCTCAGCTTCTGTGAGATTTTCACCGTCATACACCTTTTGAATATACTTTTTAAGCTCCGTTCTCTCATCGTCGGGAAGCTTCTTTTCGGTTCCATTTGCAGTCTTGATTCCTACTACCTCGTTTAAAAAGTTTTCTATCATTTTCATACCTCCGTCTGTAAGGATTGATTCAGGGTGAAACTGTACCCCATATGTGTTAAAGTTTCTGTGCTTAATTGCCATTATTTCCCCGTCAGAGTCTTCTCCTATTACCAAAAGCGTATCCGGCAGGGTTTCTTTCTCAACAATAAGCGAATGATACCTTGCGACAGTTATTTCGCTCTTCATCCCCTTAAATATCGGCATATCGGTGTTTACCTTTATGCGGGAAGCCTTTCCGTGAAGCTGCTTATCCGCAACCACTATTTTTGCTCCGAACGCCTCTGCAATCGCCTGATGCCCAAGGCACACGCCGAGGATCGGAACGCTTTTGGCAAAATGCTTTATAACTTCAATTGAAATTCCTGCATCCTTTGGAAACGCCGGGCCTGGTGAAATTACGATCGCGTCAGGCTTAAGCACCTCGATATCCCCTATCGTTACCTCATCGTTTCTGAAAACCTTTATTTCGTTGTGAAGCTGACCTATATACTGGCAAAGGTTATAGGTAAAGCTGTCATAGTTATCTATCATTACTATCATTTCATTTCCGTCCTTTCAAAAATCAGAGCTTTGCAGCGTCTTTTATCGCATTTATTACAGCAAGCGCCTTGTTGCAGGATTCCATATACTCGTTTTCGGGAACTGAATCAAGCACAACGCCGCCCCCTGCCTGAACATACGCTTTGCCGTTTCTGAAAAGCACCGTTCGTATTGCAATACAAGTATCAAGACTTCCGTCAAACGCAAGATACCCTACCGTTCCTCCGTAAAGTCCGCGTTTTGTTGTCTCAAGCTCGTCGATTATCTCCATCGCCCTTACCTTGGGCGCTCCCGAAAGGGTTCCGGCCGGCAACACCGCTGCAAGCGCGTCCATTGGCTTTTTGTCTTCCGCCATTTCTCCCGTACAGTCAGATACAAGATGCATTACCTTTGAATATCTCTCGATGTGCATAAAATCGTGAACGCTTACGGAACCGAATTTTGAAACCTTTCCTATATCGTTTCTGCCGAGATCGACAAGCATTGTATGCTCAGCCCTTTCCTTAGGATCTGCAAGCAGCATCTGCTCGTTTTTAAGGTCTTCCTCATCCGTAAGGCCTCTTTTAATAGTCCCCGCGATCGGCTTTGTAGTAACAGTTTTTCCGGAAACTGAAACAAGCATTTCGGGAGAAGCCCCCGCAAAGGCGTAATCGACATGATTAAAGTAGAAAAGATACGGACTTGGATTAGTAGCTCTGAGCATTCTGTAAACATCAAAGCTGTCTGGCGGGTTATCCACCTCAAAACGCTGAGACGGCACTACCTGAAAGATATCCCCCATTTTGATGTAATCCTTTGCCTTTTCAACATTTTGCATGAATCTTTCTTTAGTAATGTTAGACTTTACCGTTATCTCTCTCTCCTTGTGCTCACTGCGCTTTGAGGGAGTATAGGTCTTAAGCGCCATTATTATCTCGTCTTTTCTTTTGTCCAGATTTTTGTACGCTGTTTCAAAATCCTCATCAGCGTGTATGTTGAGTATGATCACGGCCTTATTGCTTAAATGGTCGTAAGCCACCACTTCATCATATAAAAACAAATTTGCGTCTGGCATATTAAGATCGTCCGGCGGCGGATTGACAAGAGTTTTCTCTACATATCTCACCATATCGTAGGCAAAATATCCCATAAGCCCGCCAGTGAGCTTCGGACGGTTTAAAAACCGGGGCGATTTATAATCCTCTAAAATTTTAGACAAAAACCCTACCGGATCTGTACAGTCGCTTACCTTTTCGCCGTCAGGCGTTATAATCCTTGCCTTGCGGTCTTTTATAACTATCTCCATTTTGGGGTTTATTCCTACAAATGAATAACGTCCCCACTGATTTTTATTGTCCACACTTTCTAAGAAAAAGCAGTTTTCGTATTTTTCTCTGAGTGCCCGAAACATTTCTATCGGCGTAAAGGAATCAATCAGTATCTCATAAAAAAACGGAACTGTCTTGTAGCTTTTAAAAAGGTTTTCAGCATCGCTCTTTTCTGGATAAAACATAAAATTTACCTCCGTACAAAATTACGCAATAAAAAAGTCTACCGTCCAAAAACCTAAACGGTTTTGGGACGATAGACGAAAAATCCTCGTGGTGCCACCCAATTTCCCGATAAAAATATCGGCTCGGCAAGGTACGCAACAGCCCCAAGCTGTATCAATACCTCTTTCCTTTAACGCAGAAAACACACGGCTAAAGATACTCTCAAAAATGATTTCACCAAGCTCCTCACAAATCCATTCGCACAAATTCGAATGTATCGGACTCACACCGCCGCCGACTCTCTGAGACATCGTAATAAGCGCTACTCACTTTTGCTCACAGGATTTTCTTTATTGACTAAAAATATTATATGACTTGATTTTTGTTTTGTCAATACTTTTTTTAAAAAAAGTGTAAAGTAAAGCTGTAAATACAAAAGCTGCTCACCGTACCCGGCGCAACAGCTTTTAAAACAATATATTATTCTGCCTCTTTTTCCTCGACTTGTTCTTCTACCGTTTCGGTATTCTCCTCTGTCTTTTCGTCAGTCTCCCCTTCGGTCTCGTCCTCACAGCATTCGTCACAATCGTCATAGCAGTCTGAGCAGCAGCAATCGTCAAAGCACTCGTTAAACTCTTCCTCGTAATCGTACTTTTCCTTCTCGCTCTTTTTCTTTAAAAAGACAGCAACAGCGGCAGCAGCCGAACCTATTACCACTATCAGTCCGATAAGCTTAAATAATTTATCCATTGTTTACACTCCTTTTCGCCGTTTGGCATATTATTTATTTAATTATATCACATAAGTACAGGTTTTGCAAGATTTTTTTAAATATTTCCGGTAATGTTCATTATTATGGAAATTGCACATAACGGAGCAGTTTCACACCTTAATATCCGATCTCCTAAAGTTACCGCCGTCGCCCCTCTTTTAAATGCTTCCTCGGCTTCGTTTTCGTCAAAACCTCCCTCGCTGCCTACAAAAAGACTTATACTTTTTGCGCTTTTAAGCAGATCTATGTCACAAAGCCGCTTGCCACCGCCCTCATAACATAATAAATTCAGATCGAAGCCTTTGAGCATATCATAATATTCTTTTATGTCTATTATCCCGCCCACTTCGGGAATTATTCCTCTGCCCGATTGCTTTGCAGCCTCCTCAGCGATTTTCTGAAGGCGACGCTGCTTTTTCTCAAACACTTTTTTGTCGGGCCTTGATACACACCGTCTGGTTATCACGGGAACTACTTTCACCGCTCCGAGCTCCGAAGCCTTTTGCACAATAAAATCAAGTTTGTCAGATTTCGGCACTGCCTGAAACAACACAAGTGAAATATCAGGCTCAGCTTGTGTTTTGTTTTTAGAAAGTATATCAGCTCTTACCGCTGTGTCTGAAATGCTTGCTATCCTGCAACTGTAATCGGTATTATTGCAACAAAGAGTTATTTCGTCCCCTATTTTCATTCTAAGACTTCTGCCTATGTGTCTTGCGTCATCTCCGACGATCATCACCCGATCTTCAAATATATTTTCCTCTTTTACGAAAAATTTCGGCAAAGGCGTCACTCCTCTCTTTTTTCAGTCGCTATTCAAATTGCTGACACAAAGTCATCACAAAAGAGCAATATGCTATTACTTACAGAGGATACAATATATCCTCCTAAAAAACGGTATAAAGGCCTTTACCCCTGGTCTTTATATATGCTTGATTTTCATATCAAGCTTCTCCCCTATATTTTTTTGTGCTTTGGTTATTCCAAACATGACGGCCGCTTTAACACAAAAGCGGCTGTTTTTTTGTTTTAATACAATTCCATATTTCTTTTAAAGCCTTCTCCGTAAATCTCGTTTGCAGAGGTTACTATCATAAACGAATTTTCGTCCGCCGAAAGCACAGTTTCCTCAAGTCTCGGTAAAAGCTGCTTGGTGGTAGCACATAAGACTATCGACTTTCCCTTTTTTGAATAAGCGCCCTTTGCGTCAATTATGCTTGCGCCCACCTCAAGAGTATCAAATATCTTTTTAACGACAACGTTCTGCTTATCCGTGATGATAAGCGAAAGCCTTGCTTCATCGCTTCCGTAAAGCACAATATCCATTACTATGCTTGTTACCACCAAAGACACAAGAGCGTACAGCGCAACATCAAAATCTCCATACACGAATCCAGACAAAAGCGATATTATGCCGTCTATCATAAAAAGTATTGTTCCGGATCTTATGTGTTTATACTTAAGCCGCAAAAGCCTCACTACTATGTCCGATCCTCCTGTTGTTGCACCCGTTTTAAAAATAAGTGCAAGTCCAACAGCCAAAAAAGCTCCGCCCGTAAGAGATGCCAGAATCCTATCGCTGGTTATCGGCTTCATAAGCGCCGCTAAATCTGTCAAAGCTGAGGTCAGAAGAATACACGCGCCGGTACCTATTGCAAATTTTCTGCCAAGTTTAATAAATCCCAATATCATAAGCGGGATGTTTATAATCACAATAACAGCACCCACACTCAGTCCTGTGAGGTGATTCGTCATAATTGCAATACCAGACGCTCCTCCGGGAGCAAGGTTGTTAGGGTTTAAAAACAAACTTATTGCAACGGCATAGCACACCGAGCCTATTACGGCAAGTAAAATATTTCTTATAAACCTTCGCTTTTTAAGCATAAAATTTAAAACTCCTCTTCCAAAATCCTCGCTGCAAGATAAACAAGCTCCGGGCACGGTCTTTTTTTATAATATTCTGCGTTGCGCTCACTTGGGACGTAACCGGTGTCCTCTCCGCTTTTTAGTCCCAAAAGCTCCCTGCATATTATAGACCCCGTATTTTCCTTAAATATTTGTGCAAATCTCTGCACCCTTTTATAGTGCTCCGCTTTTTGGTCGGGATTCTTGCGTGTATAACCGTGTTTTGCGCCCAGTACCATAAGCGCTCCGCTGACCGTTCCGCAAACCTCTCTCATTCTGCCCATTCCGCCGCCGAACGATGACGAGAGCATCTGTGCTGTGTCAATATCTATATTAAGCTCATCTGCGAACGCGCAGAACACAGATTGAGAGCAGCTAAAACCGCTCATAAAAAGCTCTTTTGCCTTATCGGCTCTTGTCAAAAAAATCACCCCTTAACAACTTATAAAAAGTAAAAGCGTAGCTTTCTTTTACAGTAATTCTACCATATTTAATGTTTAAGTTCAATAGTTTAGATTGACTTATTTTTCATTTGATAGTATAATTGTTATATGTTCTTTACACTATATGTCAGCTGTGTTTTCGCCCCATATAATGGGCTGAAAGGTTGATGATAAAAAAGTTTAAGCTATGGGCATGATCCAGGAATATGTCAGTCTGTCAGTGTTACCGTCAACTTTTTTAAATTCCGACATAGACTGCATTATATCAACAATTTTATTAAAAGGATGATTTATGAAATACTTCATTACAGGAACTACAGCCGCCGGCAATCACAGAAGCCACAACGAGGACTGTATTTTGCTCGGTGAAAGCGTTCTTCTTAACGGAAGTAAAGAAGCGTATATATTCCCGCCGTTCATGTGTGCGGTATGCGACGGTGTAGGCGGTGAAAACGCAGGAGAGGTTGCTTCCAAAACCACTGCCGAGCTTTTATCTGCAAGCGAATACAATACAGTTTCCGAGCTTAAAAACCGCATATTCGAAATACACGACAGATTGGTAGCGCTGGGCGAACAGAAGCCTGAGCTTTGCAATATGCAAACGACTCTTTGTCTTGTTACATTTGACAGATATGATATTCCATACTGCATAAACGTAGGAGACAGCAGAGCATATATTTTTAAAGACGGTGCCCTGAGCCGAATTACAACCGACCAGTCATTGGCTCAGTACCTTACCGAAACGGGAAAAGCAGAAAAGTTCGGCATTGATTTAAAGTCTTACAGAAACGTAATAATTTCATCGGTCGGAAATCCAAAACAGTACCCCATGGTGGATCTTTTTTCTCTCGGCAGTACGCTCGGCGATAACGACATGATAATAATATGCTCTGACGGAATTTCAGATTACATATCCGATAAAGATTTTCTGGATATAATATCAGGGGATAACAAGGCGCTTACCAAGCAGAATATGCTCATAGACAAAGCGCTTGAGAACGGATCAAAGGATAATCTGTCCGCCGTAATAATACAGCTTGCGTAAAATGCATAAAAGGATTGATAATTTCAGATGAACAGTACAAAATATGAAATATGTGATGCTCATGCGCATATTTTTCCACAAAGCATCTCTCAGAAAGCGGTTAAAAATATAGGAGACTTTTATTCTCTTAATATGTTTTACCCTGACGGCTCTGCCCAAGCCCTTATAGACGGAGGAAGCAGAATAGGCGTGTCAAAATACCTTGTGTGTTCAACCGCGACGGTAGTTCATCAGGTTGAAAGCATAAACAGATTTATCATAAAAGAGTGTAGCATACATCAGGAGTTTGTGGGTTTTGGAACGCTTCACCCGGAATATCAAGATATAGCAAAAGAGGTCGATTTTTTAATAAAAAACGGCATAAAAGGCATAAAGCTTCATCCGGACTTTCAGCGTTTTGACATTGACGACCCCAAGGCAATGAAAATATATGAGACAATAGAAGGCCGTCTGCCAGTTTTGATTCATATGGGAGATCCAAGATACGATTATTCCCGACCGTACCGACTTGAAAAAGTGATAAAGGCGTTTCCCAAGTTAAGAATAATAGCGGCGCATCTCGGCGGATACGAACGCTGGGAGGAGGCCATAAAATGTCTTTACTCTGAGAATGTTTATTTTGACACCTCATCGTCTCTTGACTTTATCTCGCCATCGTTCGCGCGTGAGATTATACATGCCTACGGAGAAGACAAGGTGTTTTTCGGCACCGATTTTCCGATGTGGGATCATGTTTCAGAGCTTGAGCGCTTTATGGCACTGGGCTTTGACGAAACGACCAATAAAAAAATACTGTCGGAAAACTTTCTGCACTTTTTCGGCATAGATGAGGAGAAAAAAGCATGACGTTACCTGTAAATCTACCCGTATCAATAATTTTGTATGTCATTTTGGCGGCGACTGTCGTTTTGATCTCAATTAAGCTTGCGGACTATGTGGATCTCATAGACAAAAAAACCGACATTGCAGGCGCATTCATAGGAGGAGTTGTTTTAGCGGCTGTGACCAGCCTGCCGGAGCTTTTTACGTCTATATCAGCAGTAGTGATAGTGAGACAACCCGATCTTGTTATAGGAAACATCTTGGGAAGCAACCTGTTTAATGAAACGATTTTGGGAGTAATACTCATATTATGCGCAAAAGCCTTTTCAAAAGCACAGGTCGGCACAAGTCATCTTAAAATCACAGGATTTACGGTATTTATATTTTTACTTATGATACTGTCATCAGTTCTGGGAATTGATTACACTGTGTTTAACATAAGTATATACTCGGTAATCATAATAGTAACATATGCCTTGTCAATAAAATTCATGGCGTCAGATAAAACAGACAGTGATGACACAACCGACTCTGCCCTCACTTTAAAACAGATAATAACAAGATTTATAATACTTGCGCTCGTGTTGGTAAGCTCATCGGTATTTCTGACGCTTGTTACAGATTCCTTGCAGGAAAATCTTAACAAGGCCGGAATAAATCTCGGAAAGACCGTTGCGGGGGCGCTGTTTTTAGGTGTTGCCACAAGTCTGCCGGAGCTTACAAGCGCTGCAACTCTTGTAAAAAAGAAAAACTATAATGCCGCGGTAGGCGACCTGCTTGGCAGCGGAGTTTTTAACTTCTTCATCCTGTCGATTGCAGATATTCTGTACAGCGGCGGCTCTGTATACTCAAGCAGTACTTCATTAGGTCACAGATACAAATTGCAAGAAATTTTCTCCCACATAAGCGAGCTTGACAGCACCGGTATTTTGACTATATTCGGAACACTTGCAACACTTTTCGTCACAACAACACTGATAATTCACACACGCGCTAAAACAAACGGCAAAAATCCCGTTTTTGTTTACAGAGTCCTCGGATTTGGTGTGTTAGCCTGCTATCTTCTGTTCATTATTCTCTCTTCAATGTGACCCTAACTTATCAAAAACAAGAAATTTTCGGGTAATCAGACTTACATCAATATTTTTATACGGAGAAATCTATATGCCAAACAAAGTTTATGAAAACAGAGAGCTATCCTGGCTCAAGTTCAATCAACGTGTGCTTGAAGAAGCAAATGACAAGTCCACTCCTCTCGGAGAGCGGCTTATGTTTTCGTCTATATTTTCAAGCAATCTGGATGAGTTCTTTATGGTGCGTGTAGGATCGCTTCACGACAGCATGTTACTTGATGATAATGATCGCGACGGCAAGACGCTTATGCGGCCTTCAGAGCAGCTCGATGCGATTTTTGCAAGGGTAAAAGAGCTATGCTTTGCACACGGAAAGTCGTTTGAAAAAATAAGCTCAAAGCTTGAGGTTGCCGGCATAAAAAGAATAAACCCAGATAAAGTGTCAAAGGACGACAAAGCCTTTGCGGACAAATACTTTAAGTATGAGGTAAGTCCGTTCCTTTCTCCATTGGTAGTAGACTCACGTCACCCGTTCCCGTTTTTAAATGGCAAAAGCGTTTACGCAGCAGCACAGCTTTCATCAAAAGATAACGAAAAAATACTCGGAATAGTCAACACATCAGGAATTTTTGACAGAGTGATCCTATTCCCGTCTGACGATAGATACACTATACGATATATGCTTGCTGAAGACTTGATACTTCACAAACTTCACAAGCTTTTTGACAATTATACGGTATCTGATAAAGCGCTTATCAGAGTTACACGAAATGCTGATATAGATGCAAACGAAGCTTTATTTGACCATGAACTTGACTTTCGGTCAAAGATGAGCGAACTTATAAAGAAGAGAAAAAAGCTATGCGCCGTAAGACTTCAAATCTCAAAAAGCTTCAGTGAAGATATGTTGTCTTTGCTCAGAAAAAAGCTTGATATTCACAAATCACAGATTTTTACTGAAATCGCACCTCTTGATATGTCGTTTGCGGGAAGTCTGATAGACATAATGCGTGAAAAATGTTCAAGCGAGTTGTTTTACAAGCCGCACACTCCGCAAAAATCCATTATGGTTGATGACCGCACGCCGATGCTCAAACAGATAGACAAGCGTGATATATTCCTTTCTTACCCATATGAGAGCATAAAGCCGTTCATAAGGCTATTAAAAGAAGCAGCGTCTGATCCCACGGTAGCGTCTATAAAGATCACGCTTTACAGGGTTGCGAAAAATTCACAGGTAGTAGGCGCTTTAATAGATGCCGCGGAAAACGGCAAAGACGTTTTAGTATTGGTGGAATTGCGCGCCCGTTTTGACGAGGAAAACAATATTGGCTGGTCTGAGCGCCTGGAAAAGTCCGGAGTTAAGGTGATCTACGGACCCGAAGATATGAAGGTTCATTCAAAGCTATTGCTTATTACAAGAAGATCTGGAAATCAAGTAAAATATACCGTTCAGGTTGGAACCGGAAACTACAACGAAAAGACCTCTGCGCTTTACACTGACGTATCGCTTATGACTTCAAATGCAGAGATTGCAAAGGACGCTATGGATGTCTTCAACGCCCTTTCAACCGGAACGCTTGTTGAAGATGCAAAGCACCTTTTAGTCGCGCCTCTTTTGCTAAGGCAGAGGGTGCTTGATATGATGGACAATGAGATTCATAAGGCGATAAACGGTGAGCCCGCTTATGTTGGAGCAAAGCTTAACTCTCTGACTGATAAACAGCTTATCAAAAAGCTTATTGAATGCTCAGAGGCAGGCGTAAAGGTCGAGCTTGTAATAAGAGGCATCTGTTGCCTTATTCCTGGAATAAACGGAGTCACTGATAATATAACTGTCGTATCGATCGTCGGAAGATATTTAGAACACGCTAGATTCTATATTTTCGGAGCTGACAGAGCAGCAAAAAGGGTATATATATCCTCTGCTGATTTTATGACGAGAAATACCACAAAACGTGTAGAGGTTGCCTGCCCGGTATACGATCCTGATATAAAGATCAGAATAATCGATATGTTTGAAACTATGATGAATGATAACGTAAAAGCAAGGGTTTTAGGCAAGGATGGACTATACATAAAAAGAACATCGAACGGCAACGCATTAAATTCGCAGGAATACTTTTACAGTGAGGCAGTGATTAAAGCAGAGGCGCAAAATGAGATAGAAAAAAAAGCGTCAACCGGCAGCATCTGGATGAAAATAAAGAATTTTTTCAAGAGGCGTGTGTAGATGGATCTGAATGGGATTACAAGCATAAATAAGCGTGAGGCCTTCAGATATATGGGTTTTAAAAAAAGTGAGCCTAATGAGCGGTTTTTGCTCCTTGCCGATAGGTGCGAAAAAATGGTGCTTGATGCGGCAAAGCCAAAGCTGATTTTTAAGGTGTTTGACATTTTATCCCGGGATGATAAGATAATACTCTCAAACACAAAGCTTTGTCTGCCGGGACATAATATAAAAAATCTTTTAAAGGACTCTAACCGCTGCTGCGTGTTTGCTGCAACCCTGGGCGTTTCGGTAGACGCTCTGATACGCCGTCTTGAAGTCGAAGATATCACACTTGGCTTTATTGCTGACAATCTCGCATCCGCCCTTATTGAGCAAGTGTGCGATAAGACCGAGGACGTTATCAAAGAAAGCCTTGACAATGCCACATTGACCCCTCGTTTTTCCTGCGGATACGGAGACCTTCCGCTCTCTCTTCAGGGGGATTTTTTAAGCGCATTAGACGCACAAAGTAAAATAGGACTTACTGTGACGGATACTTTAATTATGATGCCTAGAAAATCCGTTACAGCGGTATTGGGAATTAAGTAAGGAAGTTATCTATGACATTAACTGAGCTTTTGAAAAAGGACTTTGTATATTTAGACGGCGGCTTCGGCACGATGCTTCAGTCGCTTGGAATGAAGCCGGGAGAAAACCCTGTTTTATTAAACATTACCGACCCGGATATGGTAAAAAAGGTTATATCTTTGTATGTTGACGCCGGAAGCGACATAGTGTGTGCAAACACCTTCGGCTGTAACTCTTACAAGCTGTCGGGAACAGGCTATACCCCGGAGGATATTATCCCATTGGCTTTAAGTCACGCAAAGGAATGTGCCGGCAGCAAGGCTTTAGTCGCACTTGACGTTTCTCCTATAGGCAAGCTGTGCGAGCCGAATGGTACCATGACGTTTGAAGAAGCTTATGAATACTACAGGGAACAGATATTATGCGCTGACGAGTCTGACATCATATACTTTGCCACGCAAACAGACCTTTATGAACTCAAAGCCGGCGTTCTGGCAGCACGGGAAAATTGTGATAAGCCTATAATATGCAGCATGACTTTTGAGAAAAACGGCAGAACCTTTACAGGGTGTGATCCGGCATCTATGGTAACGACTCTCGAAGGGCTTGGCGTTTCGGCCATTGGGCTTAACTGCTCCCTTGGCCCTAAAGATCTGAAAGAGGTGGTGAGAGAGATCTCGCGCTACTGTTCACTTCCGATCATTGTAAAGCCAAACGCAGGTCTTCCTGACCCTGTTACAAATTCATATTCAATTTCCGCTGCTGATTTTGCCGAAGAGATGGCTGAAATGATACCTTTGGGCGCTAAGATAGTAGGAGGCTGCTGCGGAACCACGCCAGAATATATAAAGGAACTAAAAAAAAGGTTTGAACGCGAAAGATACTGTAAAAACTCACCCCAAAAAAACAGTGCTGTCTGCTCATATTCCAAAACAGTATTTATCTCATCCCCTAAAATCATAGGAGAGCGAATAAATCCAACGGGTAAAAAGCGTTTTAAGGAAGCTCTTTTACAGGGAGATATCGACTATATACTCTCTCAGGCGATTGAACAGGCATCAGCCGGAGCTGATATTTTAGATGTAAACGTCGGACTGCCCGGAGTGGACGAAAAAGCAATGATGGTAAAGGTTATTAAGGCAATTCAAAGTATCACCGAGCTTCCGCTCCAGATCGACTCCACTAACCCGGAGGTACTTGAAGCAGCTCTGCGCGTCTACAACGGAAAGCCGATAGTAAATTCGGTCAACGGAGAGGAAAAATCTCTCGCCTCAGTTTTGCCGATAGTAAAAAAATACGGTGCGGCGGTAGTGGGACTTACTCTTGACGAAAACGGAATTCCAAAAAAATCCCATGATAGATTTAACATTGCAAAGAAAATACTTAACAGAGCGAACACACTGGGAATACCGAAAGAGGATATCTACATTGATTGCCTTACACTAACTGCATCTGCTGAACAAGACGGTGTTATGGAAACCTTAAACGCCCTTAAGAGAGTAAAGGACGAGCTTGGTCTGAAAACCGTGTTAGGAGTGTCTAACATAAGCTTTGGTCTGCCAAATCGCCCGCTTGTCAACCAGAATTTTCTTACAATGGCGCTTACACACGGGCTTGATCTTCCTATCATAAACCCTAACATTGAAGGAATGTCAGGTGCGGTAAGGGCCTTTAATCTGTTGCGGGGATACGATAAAAACTCAAAGGAATTTATTGCTGCGTACTCAAACACAGATACGCCTGCCCTTTCATCAAACAGCAATGATATATCCCTATCTTACGCGGTTTTAAACGGCCTTAAAAGTGAGGCTAAAGATATAACCAAAAATATGCTTTTAAGCAGAGAACCTCTTGACATAGTAAATGAAGAGCTCATTCCTGTTTTGGATAAGGCGGGGGAAGAGTTTGAAAAGGGAAAGATTTTTTTGCCACAGCTTATTCTTGCTGCCTCTGGTGCTCAGGCCTGCTTTGAAGTAATTAAAAACACACTTTCACGCTCTGACCAAACCAGCGTTTCAAAAGGCAGAATAATACTCGCAACCGTAAAAGGCGATATTCACGACATCGGCAAGAATATTGTCAAGGTAATTTTGCAAAACTACGGATATGACGTTATAGACCTTGGTAAAGACGTAGCTCCTGAGCTTATAGTTCAAACGGCTGTAGATGAGAATATAAAACTTGTCGGCCTTTCAGCACTTATGACGACTACTCTTAATGCAATGGAAGAGACAATAAAGCAGCTAAAAGCCAAAAAACCAGACACTATTGTATGGGTCGGCGGGGCGGTGCTAACTCCCGAATATGCGAAAATGATCGGCGCCGATTATTATACCAAAGATGCCAAGGAATCGGTTGATCTGGCTAAAAAGATTTTTGGGTGTTAGTAATCACACGGATAAAGATTTATAAAACGAGCAATCCACAGACCTTTTATTTCGGATTAAACAAGCAATTTTTAATATACAGTTTTTTACGGTTTTAAGACAGTTTTTGATATTATTCTTAATCCATATGATTTTTATGTTATAAATAAGTTGTAAATCAGAGAATATTCTTTACCCGAATAAGTTACTGATTTATTTCTCCGCAACAAAATGTTGCGGAGAATTTTTTTATGCCAAAAAAACAGGGCTTTATCCATTAACTTTTTAATGTTAAACTAATGGCAATGCTATGGGTACTCAGGACTAAATTTTTCAAATTCTAGAACAATTCCAGTTTGATTTCCTGCAAAATAAAACCACCGCAAATCCACAACACAAAGGTTTGACGTATTAGTAAAAAACCATAAATGTGCTGAACACTTTTCACAACCTTACAAAGCTTTGTAGATAATGGTAGATAAAAAAACAGACCTCCGATTATCCGGAGGCCTATTGTTATCTGGCGGAGAAGAAGCGATTTGAACGCTCGCGCCCCTTTCGAGACCTACTCCCTTAGCAGGGGAGCCCCTTCACCACTTGGGTACTTCTCCAAACGATGTGTGATGGCGCAAAAGTCACCGTTTGTAATTGTATCATAAATCATTAACTGTGTCAAGCGTTTTTATACCTTTTTTATGTCGATTATAACAAATTCTGAATGCTCCTGAGTTCTGATCGGATATCCCCAACCAGAAACACCGGAGGTCACTACGGCGGTAAAGTCTTCGTTTGTTTCAATACCGTAGGAAAGCTCTGCCATATTAAACAGGTCAATTAAGTATTTTGCCGGCCATATCTGCCCTGCATGGGTGTGACCTGATAAAACAAGATCCGTTTTGCATTGCTTTTCCTCAGCGTAATCCTTTGGCTGATGATCAAGCATTATAATAAAATCGTCTCTGTCAACTCCGTTTAGTGTTTCATCAACGGACGCTCTTCCGTCGCTGAGATCCTGCCTTCCGGCGAGTACCAGGTCTTGAGTTACCTGAACGCTTTCATCCTCAAGAATAGTGATTCCGTTACTTTCAATTACCTGTCTTAGTTCCGACTGAGTGAAGTTAGGATCATTTGTATACTTAGCCTTGTCATGATTTCCGAATACATAATATGTTCCGTATTTGCTTTTTATGTTACCTAAAATCTCAAACGCTTCATGCATTCCGACATTTGACGTCGATTCGTCAACTATGTCACCTACCAGAACAACCATATCTATATCTTGCTTTTCTGCACGGGACTTGATTTCCCTTAAGTCATCTGCGTCGGTAGTGGTGCCGTAGTGTGAATCTGAAAGCATTAAAACTTTGTAGTCCTGAGAAATGTTTTTTTCAGTATAAACGGTGTAATCGGTTTGAATAATGTTGTGCATATTTATATAACCGTAAACCATAAGCATTGCAGTTATAACGATAGGAGTTATTCCGCTTTTATAAATAACATTCCACGCCTTGCCCTCAAACGGCTTTATCTTTTTTGCAATGAATACTAACAAATTTAAAAGTTCTAAAACTGCAAAAATACCGATTATATGTAAAACGATAAGTGCTGATGTTCTAAACGGATTTATACCTGACACACATATCAAAAGAGATAAAACGGCAAGTATAACACTTGTCGTTTTTCTTTTTACGTTTATGCCCCAGAACCCAGCGACACGCCTTAATACAAAAAACACATATACAGATAAAAGAATCATTATTATTGCAGCAAAGGCAAAAAAGAGTTTCATTTGTTTCTCCTGTTATTACTAATGTATTTTCTGATAATTTACTTGGCATTCACCATACCGGATCACTCTGTGGAACTTATTTCATATTCAACTATGCTTTTTGATTATTACACTGTTACTCTGTTTACAGAATCCTCCTTATTGCAGAGATCGGGTTATACAATGCAAAAGTATCAACATAAGAATAAACGATTCCCGTGTAGGAGTTTTCAGCATGGATCATCATTCCATCACCTACGTAAAGGGCAACATGATATGCCGGACTTCCGAAGAAAATCAAATCTCCCGGCTGCATACTGTCCCTGCTTACGGCGTGTCCGTATCCTGATTGTGCCGCTGCATTGTGCGGCAACGATACTCCGATTTTTCCGTAGCAATACATCGTAAGGCCTGAGCAGTCTGCTTCATACTGACTTGAAGCTCCCCAGACATAAGAACCTCCTACCATGCTTTGAGCGGTTGCGATTACCGCAGCAACCCCTCCGGCGCTTTGATTGTTGTTCTGAGGGGTCTGAGAAGGAGCATCCGAGCTGCTCTCAGAAGGCTTTTGAGTGCCCTGCGACTGAGTGGCAGAATTAGTATTATTGCCGTTCGATAACGGAGCGTTTGTAGCTGTTTGAGAAGTAATTGAAGTCGTTGTAGTAGTTGTTGTTTTGAGCGCTTCTTTCTGAGCATCAATATCATAGCCTTTTTGCATAAGCTCTGTCTTTAAGCTGTTGAGTTCGTCTAAAGTCATGCTGCTTTCTTCAGCAAGCTTTAAAAGCTCAGAATTCTGCTCGTTAAGCTTTTTAAGCTGCTCCTTATAATCCTTCGACTTTGACTGAAGCTGAGAGAGCTCTTTTTCAAGCTCATTTTGATTTTTCTCGTACTCGTCCTTTAGCTTTATCAGATCGTCAATTGCATCGCTGTCGTGCTTAGAAACGCGGTTTATTAGCTCTGCACGCATGAGCAGGTCGTAAAAACTTTCTGACGAAAACAAAACATCAGTGTAAGACGATGTGCCGGAAACATACATCGCCCGGAGTCTTTCCTTAAATTCTGCTACACCTTCTTCAATTTCAGCTTTCTTCTCATCGGTCTTTGCCTTTGCCTCGCGCATTTTTGCATCTGCTTTTGCTATATCATCAGCAAGTGTTCTGCTGTATTCGTTTATAGCAGATATTTTCTCCTGCACAACGGCAATTTTTTCATCAATCGCGTCCTTTTGTGCCTGTGCACTATCCGCATCCTTCTGAGCCTTTTCAAGCTTTTCATCGATCTCTTTAGCCTGCTTGTCAAGCTCTTCGATCCTTTGCATATACGAAGCGTCCGACGGAACTGCTAAAGTATGTATGCTGCCAGCTCCTGATATTGCAACAGAAAATACTATTGCAGCAGCTCCAAGTGACGATACTATTCTTCTTAATCTCATTTTGCTCTCCTAAAGATAACTCTTTACAAATTTTCACTCGAATGTTACGCATTTGTAATCATTATGTAATAAATAAATTGTAACGCAATACTTATAAAAAGTCAAGACATAGAAGAAAATACATTGTCTTTAAAAAAATATTAAAAAAGGGCTTGAAATTTCTTGTTTAATCTGATATAATACTTTAGTGATGTTTATTGGTGCAGTCTTGCCCCCATAGTTCAATGGATAGAATAAACCCCTCCTAAGGGTTAGATGTAAGTTCGATTCTTACTGGGGGTGCCATTGCTTGTCATCTCTTGTGATTTCGAGGTGTGGCTCAGTTTGGTAGAGCGCTGCGTTCGGGACGCAGAGGCCGCAAGTTCAAGTCTTGTCACCTCGACCATTATTGCATAAACGCCCTGTTTTAGGGCGTTTTTGTTATGCACAAGAATTCAGCAAAAACTTGGCGTTTTTAACTATTCCCCTGCCATTAAAAAAATAAATAAAAAAGCTACCGCTCTGTTTTAATTCAACGAGCGGTAGCTTTTGCATTTAATCATTAAGCTTGTTCGGCATATGCCTTTATAGTCAAAAAGGTTTTATCGTAATCTTTTTTAACCACAGAAAACTGTGTGTTTATAATGTCCTCAGTCTGCAACTGTCCGGGTCTGAGCGAATCAGTCACAGTATTTGAAGACTTATAAAGCTTTGTAAAACTTAAGTTCTGACATACCCCTTTAAGCGTGTGTGCAGCTCTGAAAGCAGTCTCAAAATCTTTGTTTTTTAAAGAGCTTTCAAGCAATTCGTAACTTTTATCGTCTAAAAACTTAATTACAAATTTTTTAACCAGACTTTCGCTGGGAAGCCTTCCCATTACGTCGTCATAATCTCCTTCTATCGCCTGATACAATTCTTTTAATGTCATACGCCATGCTCCTTTTCAAAATCCGTAAATATAAGCTTGATCCGTATTTTAAAGTGATATACCTTGTCTTAATCCCTGTGCATAAGCTTAACGGCTGAATCGTCCTCGCTGACAAGATCCCTCTTAAGCATTTCATCTGTTATGCGTACAATCTCTTCTTTGTCAAATTCCCTGAAGGAATTAACTTTAAGCTCTTCACGGATAAGGTCTCCGTTTTCCTGCAAGCACTCCAGAAGAATAGGGTTAAAAGCACCGCACTCGCCATTCGATATCATTTCTATTGCCTTATCATGAGAATATGCCGGCTTATATACTCTTTCGCTCGTGAGTGCATCATACACATCCGCAAGCGATACCACCTGTGCGTATATGGGGATCTCATCTCCCTTAAGTCCGTCGGGGTATCCTCTACCGTCGTAGCGCTCGTGGTGCCAGCGACAGATCTCAGAAGAAATCTTCAAAAGAGGCTCGTTTTTATTGTATGGTACCTCCTCTATAAGAGAATATCCTATCGCCGAGTGCGTCTTCATTATCTCAAACTCTTCTTTAGTAAGCCTGCCCGGCTTATTGAGGATATTGTCAGGTATAGCAATCTTTCCTATATCGTGAAGAGAAGAAGCCATGCTGATAAGGTCGATCTCGGACTCGCTCAGCTTGTATTTATCGGTTTTTTGGCATACAAGCTTAAGCAAAATATTAGTAAGCGTATTTACATGCAGAATATGCATTCCACTTTCGCCGTTACGAAATTCCACTACATGAGAAAGAATATTTACTAAAATACTGTTGCTTTTTTGCTTTTCGTATATCTGATCTGTTACCATCTCAACAAGACGCCTTTGCTTTGCGTAAAGCATAAGAGTGTTATTTACTCTTTTTTGAACGACCTCCGCGTCAAAAGGGCGGCTGATGTAATCGGAAACTCCGAGATCGTATGCTCGCTTAATGTGGCTCGTACCGTTTTCAGCAGATATCATTATTACCGGAACGTTTTCTATAATACGAGTTTCATTCATTACTGCCAAAACTTCAAACCCGTCCATTTTCGGCATAACTATATCCAAAAGCACCAAGGATATATCTGCCCCATGTCTATTAAGGGCCTCAAGAGCTACCTCACCATTTTCCGCCTCAAGTATTTCATATCTTTTATCAAGAATTGCAGTAAGCATAGCACGATTCATCTCAGAATCATCGACTATAAGTATTTTTTCAACTTTATTTTCACTCACAACAACACCCTCCAAATCTATATCGATAGTTACAGCCTATGAAGTTATGCATATATTATGTTAAATTCTATTCATTACATTTAATTATAGCAGAAAAGCACCGATAAGTCAATATATCCACCCTGCTGACAGCCGTTTTATTTCAAACTATACTTTTCAAAAGGATAAACAATTCCCCACTCTTGCCGCAAATTATCCATTATTTTCATGACACGTAAAGTCTCAGCATGCGGCATTTCCGTGCACTCTGTTTTGCCCTGAGAAACAGCCTTTACCGAAGACAAAACCTCATATTCAAATCCGGTTATCTGATTTGGCGTTTCATAGCTTTTGACCGTAGAATCGTTGAGGATAACCCTTATACCCTCACAGTTATTTATATTGTCGAACTCAATTCTTCCCTTGTCTCCGTATATAACTCCTCTTCTGTCAAGATTTGAAACCATACTGCTATGAAGAATCGCAGTTTTTCCTCCTTCAAAGTTTATAATTATACTGTTATGCTCGTCAACGCCGTATTTATTCTTGACGCAGCTTGATTTAATATTAGATATGTCGCTGCCAAACACCATAAGGGCAAAGTTTATAGTATACACACCCAGGTCAAGCAGCGCACCGCCCGCCAGCTCCGGCTTATTCAACCGCTCGACATTACCAAGCGAATAGCCAAGATCAGCCGTAAGAGAAGAAATCCTGCCTATAACGCCGCTTTTGATTATTTCATTGAGCAAAAACCTCATAGGCAAAAATCTTGTCCATATCGCCTCTGAAATAAAAAGGCCCTTTTCCTCGGCATATGAAATTACACGCTTTGCCTGATCGGCATTTGCAGTAAACGCCTTTTCACAAAGGACGTTTCTGCCGCTTTCAAGGCAAAGCATACAGTCCTCATAATGCCTTGAATGAGGTGTGGCGATATATACAATGTCAATACTTTCATCCATTGCAAGCTCTTCATAGCTGCTGTACGCCTTTGAAGCCCCAAACTCTTTTGCAAAATCCACGGCCTTGTCTTTACTGCGTGACCCTATTGCATAAAGCTCCACCTCATCCAGATTGTTTACAGTATAAGCCATATTTCTTGCAATATTGCCCGCACCCATTATACCTATTTTAATATAAAACACCTTCCTTTATATTTAATATACAATTTAACATCACTTCATGATAACATATAAAAGTCTTAAAATCAACCGATGAATGTTTTTCATTCAATCAACAAAATACGCTATTTTTTCAGATTAGTCTTGACATTATAATATAAATAGATATAAAATATAATTACAATGGATAAATAATACTTAAACGTAAATATATTATTAGGCAAGGTGTTTATATGAAAACAAAAAAGCGTACAAACGTCAGAAAAATAAACAAAAGCAAGCTTAAGGAAAAAAATATTATAGCAGCGGTATTTGTAACTGTGCTTACCCTGCTTGTGATTGTTGTTTCATACATACGCATAAGCGTTCTGACTGAGCAGAGATGTCTTGAGAGATTGCAGGAGGCTGTAAATACAGTCATGGACGATATAAACAACAAGCTTTCCAGAGACAGCAACATTTTAAACGCCGTTGCTGAGATAATCTCAATGGAGGATAACTTTGACACAGAGACCATGCGCGGTATAATGACGCAGTTTTCGGCTCTTACAACAGCAAAAAATATTAACCTTTTGCTCCCGGGAGATATAGTTATAGGAAATGAAGGAAAGGAATTTGACGCATACGGCAAAATCTCGTTTGAGGGTGAGTCGGCTAAGGGCGAGCATGTAACCGACAGAATGACAAGTATAACTGATGACGAAAAAATGCTTATCAGGCACTTTGTTCCTGTTGTAAAAAACGGCGAGACAGTCGCTATGGTATATGCTTCTACCCTTCTTGAAAATCTGCCTAAATCTCTTAATATCAGTAACATTTATAACGGAACCGCAACCGTTTATCTGATAGACCGATCAAACGGCGATTTCCTTATGAATACTCTGCATAACGAGCTCGGAAATATAAGTGACTTTAACGATAAAGAAACAAAGGGACACAATGACGCCAAAGACGTAAGAAAAAAAATACTTGAAGGAAAATCGGGATATATTGTTTCAAAATCAACAATGCTTGACAAATATATGTATTTTTATTATGCACCCGTAAATGTAGAAGAATGGGAGCTTGGCGAGGCACCTGATTACAACCAGTGGACGGTAGCAGTTGCCGTACCGGAGGACGAAGCTTTTGCAAACCTTTATAGAATACGATCGGTATGTTATTTATTGGGGATACTTGAAACGATCATACTTATTATATACTTTATCTGGACTATAAGGAACACAAATGCGACTCTTGAAAAAGCTGTTTTAGAAGAGCGCCTTGTTAAAGCGGAAAACGCCGAGCGAGCAAAGACGATGTTTTTGTCAAATATGTCTCACGACATACGCACACCTATGAACGCGATTATAGGCTATACCACTCTTGCCGCAGCAAACCTTGATAATAAGGAAAGAGTAAAAGATTATCTTTCCAAAACAATTTCTTCAAGCAACCACCTGTTAAGCCTGATAAACGATATACTCGACATGAGTCGTATTGAAAGCGGACGTGTTTACATAGAAGAAACCGAATGCAGCCTGCCCGATGTTCTGCACGACTTGAGAAACATTCTGCAAAGCCAGATGAAGTCAAAACAGCTTAACTTTTTCATCGACACTATTGATGTGGTAGACGAAGATGTTTACTGTGATAGGCTGCACCTTAATCAGGTGCTTTTAAACCTTTTGAGCAACGCTATTAAATTCACACCCGCGGGCGGCTCTGTGTCTTTGACTATTAAGCAAAAGCACGGTGCGCCTGAAGGCTATGCGTCTTACGAGATATCAGTTAAGGACACGGGAATAGGAATGGCCCCCGAGTTTTTGGATAGGGTCTTCGATCCGTTTGAAAGAGAGCTGACCTCTACAGTCAGTGGAATTCAGGGAACAGGCCTTGGCATGGCAATCGCAAAGAACATAATAGATATGATGGGCGGCACTATTGAGGTCAAAAGTGAACAGGGCAAGGGCACTGAGTTTATTATCTCGTTCGAGCTCAGACTTCAGTCTGAGAAAAAGCAGGTAGAGGTAATCAAAGAACTTGAGGGACTAAGAGCTCTTGTTGTAGATGACGACTACAATGTATGCGACAGCGTGACTAAAATGCTTGTTCAGCTCGGAATGAGAGCCGACTGGACGCTTTCTGGTAAGGAGGCGGTGCTTCATGCAAAACAGGCGTATGAGCTTGCAGACGAATTTAACGCATATATAATCGACTGGCAGCTTCCCGACCTAAACGGCATAGAGGTCGTAAGACGTCTTCGCAAAGCTATCGGCGAAAGCACGCCTATCATTATTCTCACCGCTTACGACTGGGAGGGAATTGAAGATGAAGCCAGAGAGGCGGGCGTAACAGCATTTTGCAGCAAACCGATTTTTCTGTCTACGCTTCGCGATACCTTACTCAGCGCAACGGGCAGACCGGAACCGACGAAAGAAGAACCAATAATCCCCGAGTCTTCCGGAGACATAGCAGGAAAACGCATACTGCTTGTAGAAGACAACGAGCTCAACCGTGAAATAGCCGAAACTATTCTCGTGGAAAGCGGTCTTTTGGTAGAAACCGCAGAAGATGGTACCGTTGCGGTTGAAAAGGTTATGGCATCGGATGACGGCTATTACGATCTGATCCTTATGGATATTCAGATGCCGGTAATGAACGGATACGACGCCACCATAGCGATAAGAAATCTTAAAAATCCTGCGCACTCCTCTATCCCGATAGTGGCAATGACGGCAAATGCGTTTAACGAAGACAAAGAACAGGCGCTTAAGTGCGGAATGAACGATCATATTGCAAAGCCGCTTGATATGGAAAAGCTGTTCGATGTTCTGAGAAAATATCTGGGCGGCTCTAAGCAGTAATCATTATACTTACATAAGATATTCATATTAAAAAGCTAGTGTGGCTTAAAAGGTAAAATAAAAGCGGGTAGAAAATTCTATCCGCTTTTATTCGATACGTATTCAGCAGTTCTATCAAAACCCGTTTCAACAGACAGCCAATCGGTAAGTCTGCTCACGTCATACTAAACTTGATTTTACGATTGCCAGACTTAGTAAAATCAATATCCACTAATAAAAATGTTAGCCGATATCGGTAATTGAAATAATAGAAAACTTGCTTTTAATCTCATCTATCGGATCCTCGTGAAGAATCATAACAGCAAGTGTTCCGTGGCCTTCCTTTGTAACAAGAGTTTTATTGCAGATAATCATATGATTTATGCCATTTACGACCTGATTTCCACAGTAAAGCAAAAACTCATAATTTGCACCCTCAAGATCTTGTGTCACTTCAGTAAAACCGGTGGCAACCTTTTGCGGAAGTCCGGTAGAACTTGAATTGCTGAAATTCCAAGCGCCTGGTTTCATAAATAACACCTCCTTATCTAAACAATAATGTCTGTTTGCTTTTTTTATTTTAGCTGATAAAGTAGGCATATAATGAAAAATGCAAAAAAGTGTCGTCGATAAGTATAAAATGTCTAATATAATAAATGCGACATATGAGTATTACACATTGCTTAACCGCTCAGTCAGGGAGATAATTGCAAGATATCGTTTTGTTTTACGGTAATAAAAAATCGCAGCAAGCAAATATAGCTTACTGCGAATTGGTGCCGGTAACCGGGGTCGAACCGGTACGGTATCGCTACCACTGGATTTTGAGTTTTACAGTCCGCACCGAAGCAACCGTCCTTTGGATGAACTTAGCGGAACTTGCTACCATCAAAAAAGCCCGCAATATCAAGGCTTTTCCCTGCCTGACGCCGAAAATCCCGATCCCGCAAGGGTTTTCAAGAATCACCGTTCTGACGCTCAAAAAAGAAATTGGAGGTCCATCTGAGGGACATTTCTGCAAAATCTAATCAGTGAAATGGAAACAGCGGGTCGAACCCCAATGCAGTGTTTGCCACCGCCATTGACAATTCATTTTTACTGATAGGAGAATCGCAATGTCTACGAGAATCGAATATGAAACCAAATTACGCGATTACCCGGATCTTTTGACCTTCAAAGAGCTGCGGCCTATACAGGGCGATATTTGCGACCGAACTGCCTTTGAATTGATTCACAAAAACAAAATCAAACATTTTCGCATCGGTAATAAATATCTGATTCCAAAAGCGTACTTGATTGACTTTATGATGAGCGAGGATTATTCAATTTTCAAAAAGAATGTTGAAGCAAGACACTTCCAAATGATGAGCAAGGACGAAAAAATAAAGCAAAAAATACTGTTTCTTTGCAAGGAGCCCCAAACCCGAAAGGACTTGATGTTCCTACTGGATGTGAAAAGCAAAAAAACTTTTTTAGGTTATATCTCAAGCCCTTGCTGGAATCCGGAGAACTGCAAATGACGCATCCCGAACAGCCGAGCATATCAACACAGCAATACATACGGGCTGATGCATCAAGAAGTTAAGATATTACCTTACCGAAGCCGCTTATTCTATTTGGAGTAAACGGCTTTTTCTTCCATACATAGCTACAGATTTCGTCGCGGTGACAAATCCATATGGGGAAACACACTAGGAACAAACGGTGGTACTGTAAACCAATCAGCAAGGCAATATTATGCCATAATTTGCTTTTTTATTTGCATAATATCAGGTTTAGTTAGGCGCATCATCAATAAGTCCCCTCGGTAAGCCGTGTTGCTCGTCAGCATCAAACTCCGCGACAATGCATTCGTGGGGCAAGAATTCGGGATATCCATTATTAACAACAATCATTTGAATTTCGTCTTTATGCCTTTCGGAGAAATCATAAAGGTAGAGAATTGTTGAGTTGAAAATAGTCTCATCTTTAAATTCTTCTTCGTCATCGTTCTTGCTTTGTGCGCCCAAATTTTTTCTAGGAGAATCAATGATTAACAAATTGGGGTGAAAATATTTCTCAGAGGAACCAACGGTCAACAATGATAAGTAGTAGGCAATTGTTATTAACGATACTCCCGCTAAGCTACCAATGTCATCATATTTTCTGTCTCTAACATAAGGCAAGTATCGCTTATCATCAATGTATGCGCTAGTTAATTTTGGGTATTTAAATGCTTTCAAAATATCAAATAGTGCCTCAGAAAGTTGCTTAATCAATTCTTGCTTGTCAACCGCATTTTCAGATAACGTTTTGATATTAGCCTTAAGAAGATGTATTGAATCTTCCTTTTCCTTTAAAATCTCATTAAGTCTATCGACCTCCTGAAACATTTTCGAGTCCTTTTCCAGCTCAAATAAATGTCTATTTTTGCGGCCAACTTCATAATTGATGTATTCGACCTGCTCCATAACAGGGTCAAGATAGCCTTGCGATAAATGTTGCAATTCCATTTCGGCCTCAGATAAAGCCGCGCTCAGTTCGTGCGTGTCATGGACGATAGTGTCGTATTTTCTATCTTCAGCGTCGATATATTTCAACAGTTCGTTTGCTTTTCGCTTAAGTACTGATATTTCATTTTTCAGAATTAATGTTTCTGCCGAATCATCGCTTTTTTCACTTCCGCATAAGCAACAAATTTCTGCATTTTCAGAACGTGCAATCGGACGCAAACAATTAGGGCAAAATACAAACTCATATTGGTTAAAAGTAAGGTAACCTTGTATTGCCAACTCTTTCTTCTCTATTTCGCTAAGATATTGATTATACAAGAGTTGTAGCTTTTTAATGTACTGCCCCTGATCTCTATGCTTTTCTGCCAAATCTTCAAGTTTGGCTTTATATCTTTCTATCTGCCGACGTAACGCAATAGCTTCGCTTGACATATTACCATTTTCTTTTTTAATTTCAACTAATTGATTCTTTAATTCAGAGATTTCTTGTCTAATCGTCTTTTTGAGTTCCTCACAAGCAACAGAGTCTACAATATCGACCGTTTTCAAAAAATTCTGTATGCCAGTAATCTGAAGGGCCAATTCATGAACTTCCTGCTTGCGGTTTTCAAGAGTGCGCTTGTATTCCTCCAGGGCGCTGTCGTAGATTTTAAATAAAATTTCGAATGTTGCTTTCCTTTTAAAATCTTTCTGCCATGTCTTTTCACCCAAAATGTCTTCGTTGTCAATCTCAGTTTGCTTTATGTAACAGTATTTAAATATATCCCGAAAACTAAAAGCCTGCCCAGATATGGAGATATTCGCTAAACCTAATTTTTCAATCAGAAAAGCAGAAAGCGACCTTGGGTTGCTTGGCGCGTCGATCTCATACCGATTATAGAAAAGGAATTTTTGATTATCTTCTCTCCAATCCTCCACGACTACAGGGGATTTATAATTAAACAGTTCACGTCGAATTTTAAATTTCTCATGACCAATCAAAATGATTAGCTCAACATCAGAGCATGAATTACCTATCTCAATATACGATTTATGGTTATGTGCACCCAATGCATAGTCAATCATTTCTAAGATAGATGTCTTGCCTGTTGAGGTATGTCCGGATATTAAATTAAAGCCATCGTGAAATTGGACGATATAATTTTTCCTTATTCCTACTAATGTAAGCGACTCAATCTTAAGCCTTTTTTTCATTGTCACCGTCTCCATTTCACAAAAAGATATTTGACTTCGAACGAATCTGCTCTTCAATTTTGGAATCCGATAGCTTGGACATGACTGGCAAAATGGCAGATGTTAATTCTTCCAAATGAGTTTTATGTGTTGTCTTAATATTATCAATAGCTTCTACGCCACGATCGGTAATGGAATAGATAGTTTGATTCCTTTCCAATTGTCTTTCTATAAATTCCTTAGCCATCAAAAAATTTAAACTCTTTCGATAGCGAACAACGTCTGGTTGCCAATGAAAAAAAGCGTAATATTCGTCAAGCGTCTTCATTTCATTTGGTATATTATAATAGTCACCAAGCATTGTATTAGGAAACTTCAAAAAATAATCAAGCAACATTATTTTACGATCTGTCATAGATAGTGATTTTCTACTCTTTGCAGCATTAAGTAGAATTAGAATTCGTACAGAATCATTTATATATTCTGTGAAGTTAATCTCCATGTTGCGCCATCTCCTTAGTCATGTACCCTTCGAGCTTCTGCTTATAGTCCTTTAGCCACCCAATGCTACATTCCTCTGCCCACTGATGCAACATGCCTTTTTTAGCTAACAGACTTACTTCGGGAATTGCCGAACAGCTTAGTGTAGTTGTATCATTATCTTCAATGCGCTCATATGTACGCGATAGCAAGTCGTTGCCATCAGAATCATTTGAATATCTCAGGTATTGTGTTTCCCAAAGAGAAAAGACCTTTTGTTTCAGGTTGCTGAGTAAACGCATATTTTCCGAATCTCCTTTGCTTTGAACAGTATGTTCGACTAATTCTGCATTGAAAAAATCTCGCATACATCCGTCTAAGTAGGTTATGTTCGCGCTTTCTAATTTTTTTACAAAAATCATATCTTTAAATTGATATGGCTCTATTTCATTAAGCATTACAATTATTTCTTTTTGAATTCTTTGCCGTTCTTCTCCAAAAAAAGATAGGATGGAATCCAGTTTTATACGGATATCATCGTCAAAAGCTGTCTTATATATATCATAATTCTTTAATTGTGAGATTAGATAACTACCTTCATGGAGAGCGATATCAATACTATATATCGCTTTCTGATTAGCACTCCAGTTGCTCCACCAGTTAAACTCATTCGCGCTCAATAAACATGGCACACAAAGAACCCATTTTTTCATTGTATATAGCTTGGAATTAACTGCAGTAAGAAACGAATCTCTGATTTGCTGCTTTTGCACATCTCCAATACCATCTAAAAAGAACTTACATTGATAGTTAATTATGGGTGCAGAAAAATCACCAACAAGAATATCAATACCTGCATCACCCTGATTCACCTTTATATTATGTGCGCTTTCTCCATACTTTGCATAAAGCCATTCTGTACATATTTTCTCGAAAATTTCTCTTGCACCAGCATCATCATACTTGTCACGCAAATATCTAAAATCTCGTTCCATTTTTTACACACCCTTATTTCGTGATCTAACGTCTATTCCCAACTTGGAGGAGCAACATCCACTTTATTATAAAATACAGACAACTTTGATTAAAGGACAACGTAATCCTAAAAGCTATGGTAAATCTATTTCGAACAATTAGTTCATTGCTCCATAGCTCATAGCCTACGTCTTAATGATTGATTCAAGAGCAGTGTATTTTGTCCTACTATCATAATATTAATTAAAAGCCTAACACATGATCTATTGCAAATAGAGTTGCTTTAACATATTCCGCTACCATTTTCACCATTGCGCTTGCGTCGTTGTCCCTATAATAGCTGTCAAACGCATCATAATATCGCTTTCGATCCGCAACCTTCACATTGATAGGAGGGTATCCATTTTGCACCAGGAACAGATTTAGAATTAGCCGTCCTGTGCGGCCGTTGCCGTCCAAAAACGGGTGAATACCCTCAAACTTTAGGTGGAACAACGCCGCTCTCTCAATCGGGTGCAACTTGCTGGCTTCAAATTCCTTGATCAACTTTTCCATCAATTTAGGAACCATGACTGGATCGGGTGGTGTATGATACGCCCCCATGATCCGCACCGGGATACGGCGATAGATGCCGCGATCCTCCGGCCTGTCCATGAGCACCAGAGTATGAATCTGTTTAATGATGTTCTCCGAGAAAGGAACATTATAGCGTACCAATTCCTGCACATACAAAAAAGCATCTTTATGACCGACCGCTTCCAGATGATCCTTGAGTGGCTTTTGGTCAATTGTAAGACCTTCCAGCACAAGGGCTGTCTCCTGCAAGGTCAGGGTATTGCCCTCAATAGCGTTGGAATTGTAAGTGTATTCCACAAGAAATTCATCTTGCAACCGCTTGAGTTCTCCAGCTGTCAAAGGGCATCGTTTATCCAATTGTTCCTTTAAGGCGTCAATGCGAGAGAATATGGCAAGATATTGTTCCGAAACTTCTTTATGCCGCAATCTACGACCGTCAACTGGCTTTACCGCATTCACAGGAATAAGATAGGAACGCCCATTTTGAATAACACCCTCGATTTTTCCCTGTTGGCACAAAATACGGACGCGGCGATCAGAAATTCCCCATAGCTGTGCTGCTTGTGCCACTTTCATATACTCCAAGGTATCACCGCCTCTTCGTCAACTTGACTATAGTATAACACATTATCGGAATAATATCAATAGGATTTTCAATTTTTTAAAGTTATATCATTCCGAGCTCACAAACAGAAAGCGCTCAACCCCATACGGATTTGGGCGTCCGTCATTTTCAAAATTGTTTCACGCATTAGATCCCGAATCTATAACGCGCTCTAATGCGAAATCTGTATATTAGTATAATGTGTTCCTCTGCCATTGACAAGATGTTTTCTGAAAAGTTCAAAAAGAATTTTCATTTTAACTGGAGGTACACTATGAAAAATCGTCCTTACTATGAGAAATTGTTTGACACCTATCCCGATGTTGTCTGGTGCCAGAATAAATCCCAGACACCCTAAAGTGAACAAAAAGTGATATAATAAGTAAAAAGAACACAGGAGGAAAAAGCAATGGGAAATCTGCAAAAACAGTACACACAGGAATTCAAGCAAGATGCGGTGAATTACCGCAGGGAGCATCCGGAACTATCATTAGAGGCGTGCTCGAAGAATTTAGGGGTATCTCACTCAGCGCTGCACAGATGGCTTGAGGCTCGGGATAAGGACGGAAAAGTCGTCATGCGTGGTTCGGGAAATTATTCAAGCAATGAAGCTAAAGAGATCGCAGGGCTGAAAAAGGAATTGAAAGATACAAAGGACGCACTTGAAATATTAAAAAAAGCTATGGGTATCCTGAGCAAATGACGGGAAAATTGTACAGCCAAATAGAGCATGAAAAGCTGTCATGACAGGATATTTCCGTCAATGGGGTACTCAAAAAACTTGGGTTGTCCAAAAGCGGATATTATGATTTTGTCGGAAGAAAACCATCTGAAACAGCGAAAAAAGTGGGACATCACCTGCATAGAATCATTTCATTCGCTGATAAAGCGTGAATGGCTCAACAGATTTCTAATCCGTAATATGGATCATGCCCGCAGGCTCATATTTGAATACATAGACACATTCTACAACACCACAAGAATACACAGTGCATGCGGTTATTTCTCTTTGGAAGAATTTGAACGCAATTACGAGCAGCGTGTATCGTAAGATCACAAACCAGTGTTTATGCCGTGTCAGACATCCTACCACATTTCTTATAGGCTCATTGCCAACAGACCGTGGAATAAATGCAGTTTCATTTTTGTGCAGTTTAACGTTTTTTCACTTTAAGTTGTCCGGAATCTTGACAGAGGAGCAAAGGTCAACGGCGGGCATAAAGAAAAGCCCGAAAATGCTTGAAAATCAAGCACTTTCGAGCGTGTTGAGGTCTGGTGCCGGTAACCGGGGTCGAACCGGTACGGTATCGCTACCACTGGATTTTGAGTCCAGCACGTCTGCCAATTCCATCATACCGGCACATTATAACTTAATTATGTTACCATATTTTTTTTTGTTTGTCAAGAATTATTTTATTATCTCAGTGCAACATAAAAGAGTCAACATTTTTACAAGAATATCCTGCCATAACGAATAAATATTCGAGGTAAATATAAATGGAGTATCTGAAGTCATTTACACTGTTTTCCATAGGCGCGCTGGGATACGGAATAATAGAGCTTTTGTTCAGAGGCTATACGCACATATCAATGGGGGTTCTTGGAGGAATCTGTATGTTGTTTATAAGCATAATCGACAGCTTTCGAAAAAGCTTAACCTCTGCAATTTTCTGCGCAGTTGTCTGCGGTATATTTATAACAGCGATGGAAGCGCTTATGGGCTACTTTTTAAACATTCGGCTAGGCCTTAATATATGGGATTACAGCAAAGTTGGGCTTGACCTTAACGGCCAGATATGTCTTAAGTTTTCACTAGTCTGGGTTTTGTTATCATTCTTTACCATGCAGATAAACTCCCTTATTTCAAAAAGGGTGTTTCTTGAGAGCAAAAATATTTTAAAAAGCACTTGATTTTTTTATGTGTTTTTGATATACTGTTTTTAGTAAAATCTGCTATGAAGGGACTTACCCAGGCGCGGCGTTTTTCAGAGAGAAAGCGGTCGGTGAAAGCTTTCAGGCGCTTCTTGGCGGCTAACCCTGAGCACTGCGGAAAACCGCAGCGTAAATCTGCGTTAAAGATCACGAGCGGCAGCATTTTTTATTTATGCTGCAATTTGGGTGGTACCACGGAATTTTTAAGTTCGTCCCAATATTTGGGCGGGCTTTTATTTTTTAAAGGAGAATTATATATGAAAAACACATCACTTAACGAACTCAGAGATATGTTTTTAAATTTTTTTGAAAGCAAAGGGCATCTGAGACATAAGAGCTTTCCACTTGTTCCGCAAAACGACAACAGTCTGCTTCTGATAAACGCTGGCATGGCTCCGCTTAAGCCGTACTTTACAGGGCAGGAAGAACCCCCTAAAAGACGAATGACTACCTGCCAGAAGTGTATCCGCACAGGCGATATTGAAAACGTGGGAATTACCGCAAGGCATGGAACTTTTTTTGAGATGCTCGGAAACTTCTCTTTCGGCGATTACTTTAAAGAGGATGCGATTTCATGGGCGTGGGAGTTTTGCACAAAGGTGCTTGAACTGCCTGAGGACAGGCTGTATGTTTCCGTATATAAGGAAGATGACGAAGCGTATGAGATATGGCATGAGAAGATAGGT
Source organism: uncultured Clostridia bacterium (assembly GCA_947631455.1). Classification (GTDB taxonomy): domain Bacteria; phylum Bacillota; class Clostridia; order Oscillospirales; family Ruminococcaceae; genus UMGS1601. The sequence continues at coordinate 55,116 of CANRLH010000002.1, read as the reverse complement.
CTGTCTGAAGATAAGATCTTTAAAATGGGCAAAGAGGATAACTTCTGGGAAGCTGGGATCGATGGTCCGTGCGGACCGTGTTCAGAGATTTATTTTGACAGAGGTGAAAAATACGGCTGTGGCAAACCCGATTGTACGGTGGGCTGTGACTGTGACAGATATATGGAGTTTTGGAATCTGGTGTTCACACAGTTTGAACGTCATGAGGACGGCACATATACTCCCCTAAAGCAAAAGAACATAGATACGGGAATGGGCATGGAACGCCTTGCCGCTATGATGCAGAACGTAGACTCAATATTCGATGTTGATACCGTAAAGGCGATAAGAGACAAGGTATGCGAAATTGCAAAGTGCGAGTATGGAAAAGACCATAAGAATGACATTTCCATACGTGTTATCACCGACCATATCCGCTCGGTAACATTTATGGCGTCTGACGGTGTTTTCCCTTCTAATGAGGGCAGAGGATACGTAATGCGCCGCCTTATAAGAAGAGCTGTTCGCCACGCAAAGCTTTTAGGCATAGACGGCCTTTTCTTAAGCGAGCTTGTTAAAACTGTGGTTGAAAACTCAAAAGGCGAATACCCTGAGCTTATTGAGAAATTTGACTACATAGAAAAGCTTCTTTCCAACGAAGAAAAAAGCTTTAACGAGACGATAGACAGGGGAATGAATATTCTAGGCGGCTTTATAGACGAACTGAAAACAAACGGTAAAAAAGTTCTGGACGGAAAATCCTGCTTTTTACTTTCTGATACCTACGGCTTTCCTATCGACCTGACGCGTGAACTTTTAGAGGAGCAAGGGCTTTCATGCGATGAGGAGGAATTTAACAAATGTATGCAGGAGCAAAAGGAACGTGCGAGAGAAGCACGCGGCGGCTCAAAATATATGGGAGCTGACGAAACTGTTTTCCATAAGATAGACAGATCTTATCACACAGAATTTGTAGGATACGAATGTCTATCCTGCGTGTCTACAATAGATTATATTGCGACTGACGACGAACTTATCAACACGGCGGCGACAGGCGATGAGGTTTATATCATCACGGAAAAGACACCGTTTTACGCTGAAAGCGGCGGACAGGTCGGAGATATCGGAACTATTGCTACCGAAACAGGAAAGCTTACAGTAACTGATACGCAAAAAGTCGTTGCCGGAAAGATATCTCACACTGCAATAGTCACAGAGGGCGAAATAGCGGTCGGACAGGCGGCACGCCTTGAGGTAGACAAAGCGAACAGAATGTCTGTTACCCGAAATCACTCCTGTGCACATCTTTTACAGGCGGCGTTAAGAGAGGTTCTGGGAGATCACGTTCATCAGGCGGGACAACTGGTAAGCGCTGACAGGCTGCGCTTTGACTTTTCACATTTTGATGCGGTAACACCTGAGGAAATTTCAAAGATAGAAGCTATTGTAAACCAGAAGTTGCTTGATTCAATCGATATTAAGACAGAAGAGATGCCGATAAATGAGGCTAAAAAGCTCGGTGCAATGGCGCTATTCGGTGAAAAGTACGGTGAGGTTGTAAGGGTTGTTTCAATGGGTGATTTTTCTGTCGAGTTCTGCGGAGGAACACATCTCAACAACACCTCACAAGCTGGGCTTTTTAAGATAGTATCTGAATCCTCGGTTGCGGCAGGGGTAAGACGTATAGAGGCTGTTACGGGACGAGGACTTTTAAAGCTGTTTAACTCGTTTAACGAAACGATCGTAAAAGCAAGTCATATGCTCAAAGTAAATGATATATCATCTTTTATCGCAAAGTGCGAAAGCATTCTTTCAAATGTAAAGAGCCTTGAAAAAGAGGTTCAGACGCTTAACGACAAACTTGCTTTAGGAGAGATAAAAAACCTTGTCAGCAACGGAAACGATGTAAACGGAGTAAAAGTAATAGCAAGCTTTATGGCGAACGCCGGCGGCGATATTTTAAGAAAGATAGGCGATCAGATAAAGTCTATGGATGCTCCGGTCACAGCAGTTATATTTGGCAGAGCCAGCGAAGATAAAGGTATCGTTCATTGCTCATGTTCAAAGGCCGCTATTGACAAGGGCGCCCACGCAGGAAACATTCTTAAGAAGGTTTCTGCTCTTACCGGCGGCAAAGGCGGCGGTAAGCCTGACAGCGCTATGGGTGGAGTCGGTGATATCTATAAGATAGACGAAGCACTTACACAGGTAAACAATATAGTCGCAGAGTTCATTAAATAAGAAAGGGTGTTTTTATATGGAAGACTGTTTGTTTTGCAAGATCATAAAGGGAGAGGTTCCCTCCAACAAGGTATATGAGGACGACTTAGTCTATGTATTTAAGGACATAGCGCCTGCGGCGCCCGTGCATTACCTTGCGGTGCCTAAAAAACATATATCATCAGCACTTGAGGTAGATTCTCAAAACTCATCGTATATCGCGCATATTTACGAGGTAATTGCAAAAATCGCTAAAGATGAGGGCTTTGGAAAAGATGGCTTTAGGGTCGTAAACAACTGCGGAGAGTCAGCGGGGCAGACTGTTTTTCACATTCATTTTCATATACTTGCCGGCAGAGAGCTTGAATGGCCCGCAGGATAAATAAGATATTAAAAAGGAGGTAATCAGATATGAAGATTCTCGTAGTAGGCGGCGGCGGAAGAGAACACGCGATAATTATGAAGCTTAAAGAGAGCAAATTAGTCGAAAAGCTTTACTGCACTCCCGGAAACGGCGGAATTTCAAAATATGCCGATTGCTTTAGCGTATCGGCAACGGATATCGACGGAGTGGTTTCGCTCGCAAAAGAGCTTTCTGTGGATATGGTTGTCGTTGCTCCTGACGATCCTCTGGTTATGGGAATGGTAGACGCGCTGCGTGCAGAGGGCTTTATGACCTTCGGACCGACAAAAGCGGCAGCGATAATTGAAGGCAGTAAAGTTTTCTCGAAAGATCTTATGAAAAAATACGGTATACCTACTGCGTTTTACGAGGTTTTCACAGACGCTGACAAAGCAATAGCGTATTTAAAGGAGCAGAACTCATATCCTGCCGTAATTAAAGCAGACGGCCTTGCACTCGGAAAGGGTGTTATAATTGCACAGAATGAGGATGAAGCTGTCAATGCCGTAAACGCTATGATAAAAGACAGAAAATTCGGCGATTCCGGACTTCGGATTGTAATTGAGGAATTTTTAACGGGGCCTGAGGTTTCCGTGCTATCGTTTACCGACGGCGAAACTATAATACCTATGATATCCTCAATGGATCACAAAAGAGCGCTTGACGGAGATAAGGGCTTAAACACCGGCGGAATGGGAACTGTTGCGCCAAACCCGTACTACACAGATGACGTTGCAAAGGAGTGTATGGAAAAGATTTTTCTGCCCACTGTAAACGCTATGAAATCGGAAGGCAGAGTATTTGAAGGCTGCTTATACTTCGGGCTTATGTTGACGCCGAAAGGCCCAAAGGTTATTGAATATAACTGCCGATTCGGCGATCCGGAAACACAGGTAGTTCTGCCAATGCTTGACGGCGACCTCGCTGATATTATGGTAAAAATTTATAACCACGACCTCAAAAGCGCAGATATAAGCTGGAAACAGGGTTACTGCTCCTGTGTAATAATGGCAAGCGGTGGATATCCGGGAAGTTATCCCAAGGGGCTTGTGATAGACGGACTTGACGAAAACGGACAGGTAGATGGCGCGTTTGTTTATCATGCAGGAACGAAATCTGACGGCGCAAGTTTTTTAACAAACGGCGGAAGAGTATTAGGAGTAACCTGCACAGCTCTTACCCTTCAGGGAGCTCTTGACAAAAGCTACGCTGCTGTATCAAAGATAAGCTGGGATAATGTTCACTTCAGAAAAGATATAGGAAGACGCGCGTTAAAGGTGCTTACAAGCGACCCTCTTGATCTTGATTATAAGCAGGATATGGAGGACTATATTGAGGAAAACGGAGTTTACCTAAGGCAATAAAGACAACAAAAAAGCGGAGTGTAAAATCACTCTGCTTTTTTTGTGTGTATTAACGCTTCAGATGTCGCTAAAAACGCAGCGGTCACAAAAATGCTTAAATTTATCGCTCCGCTTAAAACGGCAAAAGCAATCATTATAAATAAGCTTGCCGCCGTAAAAGCTTTTATAAAAACAACAGGCACTTTAAGCTTTGGAAATCTTTCTAAAATAACATCAGCCGCTCTGCCTCCGTCCAGATATCCTATGGGAAGAAGATTAAAAACCCCGAGAGTAAGATTTATAACAGACAGCGTTTTAAAAAAAGCAGCGCTTAAAATGCAAATAAGAAAATTGACCGCCGCCCCGCTAAGTGCGATAACTAATTCCTTAGAAAGCGTCAAAAACTTAGGCGCGCAGGTTATTTTCATTCCTCCGCCGTAAAGGCGAATTTCCTTTATATTTACACCATAGGCTTTCATAGCGGCGATATGCCCAAGCTCATGCAAAAGGCATGAAATAACAGAAAGCAATATTACCCTCTCACCGTATAATAAAACACAAAGGGTTACAACCGCTAAAAAAGAAAAGCAAAGGGTAAGGTTTGTTTTTCCGATCTTAAATCTTATCATAGTAAATCCCCTGAATAGTTTATTCAAGGGGGTGTTTTTATATGAAAAAGAGCGGAGAAAAAATCCGCTCGATAACCATTATGTATTTATCTTCTTTACGTTATAAACAATTCTTAAAATGCCGGATAGTATTATCCCCGGCTTTACAATAACGATCTTCACAATATCATCTCCTAAACGCTTGATAATACTATGATATGCTAAGTCCGAAAAAAGGTTAAAGCCTTGAGAACACTATGAGCAGTATTCCATCGCTGAAAGATATATTACAAATATCATCTGTTATGCAGTTGCTTGCACCGATAGGAAATGAATTGTCGATATCAATGCTTTTTGTCTCATACTTTGCACCGCTTATACTCAGCCCCCTGACCTTCTCAGAATAGCTAAAAAGTGACATCGAAAATCCGTTTTTCTTTTTAAACTGATAACTTCCGGCATTGAGGAGAAAAACCTCCGCGTCAGAGGATATTATCCTGCCTCTGGCCCCGGAGCTTAAGATAAATCCCAGGCTTTGAATATTTGCAATGGTGTGGTCGAGCCTGCCTCCGAGCCCGGAGACGATCGTAATATCACTTGCCCCTATATCAAGCGCATGCCTGATGCACAGCATCGTATCGGTATCGTCCTTTTCAACCTTATGCCTGATAACTTGAAACCTGTCATCACTTGGAGCATCCATAGAATCAAAATCGCCGATAACGGTGTGCGGAGTAATGCCCAGTCTGTTTAAAATCTTCATACCGCAGTCTGCGGCTATTATGGTACAGCCAGACAAATCATACTCCTTTAAAAAAGAAAGGCCTTTTATATCCGGTCCTGAAAATATAAAAACGCGGTCCGTCATTTTATCTCCCATTCCTTTATGAGTTGAGCTTCCTTATACATAGCCTTATAGCTCTGGTACCTGGTGTTAGAAACATTCCCGTTATTACAAGCTTTTATCACCGCACAGCCAGGCTCCGCTGTGTGAGTGCAGTCAGGAAAACGGCATTTTCCTAAATACTCTGCAAATTCAGGAAAGCACTGTGCAAGCTCGTCCTTTTTGATAATGTCATATCTGTTTGTGTCAAATGTAGAAAACCCGGGTGTGTCGGCAATGTAGCCTCCTCCGTCAATTGGATAAAGCTGTGTGTGTCTGGTTGTATGTTTTCCACGTCCCAGCTTTTTACTTACTTCGCCGGTATCAAGGCAAAGCCCTTTAAATATGTTGTTTAAAAGGCTAGATTTTCCAACCCCCGTGTTACCGGTAAAGGCTGATATTTTTCCCGTTAAGTATTCTCTGAGTTCGTCAGCACCTTCGCCAGTGGTATTATCGACAGAAAATGTCTTGAATCCCGCATTTGCGTATATTTTCAAAGGCGCGTCGGCACTTTGCAGATCGGTTTTCGTAAACACAATGACTGGCTCAATGTTCTTAAACACCGCAACCGCCGAAAATTTGTCTATAAGCTCAAAGTTAGGACTTGGTTCAGCTATTGAATTTACAAGCACGAGACAATCAAGGTTTGCAAGGGGCGGTCTTATTATAATTGATTTTCTGGGCAGAACCTCAGTGATCACACCGATACCGTCATGCAATACTTCGAACAAAACACTATCTCCGCACACTGGTGAAACACCCCTATTGCGAAAAACTCCCCTTGCCTTGCATTCATATACAGTGTCGGAGGCACAAACGCTGTATGTGCCTCCGATCAGTTTAACTATTATTCCCTGCATTATTATTCAGCTGAAATGTCATCGTCTGTGACATTATCTTCTTCATAACCGTTTGTTTCAGGCTCAACGACCTCGTCTGTCGGCGCTTCTGTCTGGGGAGGATTCGTCGGCTGTTCAGGAGTTATCTGTGCAAAGCAGTTTGCGTTATTTGAAACAGTTTCGTAATTCTTATCCTTATAAGATACTTTATACTGTCCGTAAACCGCTGTCAGCCCGCTTTCGTTATTCGTAACCGAAATCGCAACCGTTTGTTCGCCCTTTCCTGACACCGGAACGTAAACGTTTCCTCCTGCCCATGTTTCTGCCTGATCTATCGGCTGAGTATTTACAAGTGAACCATTTACTGAAATATTTATCACATAGCTGCCCCAAGCGCCTATCGGTACATTGACCGGAATAGAAACTGTCGCCTGAGCGGCCTCACCGGTTGATATCTGCAAAACGATCTCGGTCTTTACGTCAACATACTGTCCTTCGGATATCGACTGAGAAACGACCTTTCCTTTTTCTACCTCATCGGTATCAACGTCCTCGAAAGAAACGGTCAGTTTATTTTTCTCTAAAATCGCTTTAGCATCACCTTTGGTTTTACCTAATACATCAGGAACCTTTACGGTTTTCTGAAGAGGGCCCTTGCTCACAAACACTTTAACTGTCGAACCCAAAGGTGCAGCCTCGTTAACGGCTGGATTGGTTCTTATTACCCGACCCTCCGCAACCGTATCGGAGTTCTGAAGCGTTTCGGAAGCCTTAAAGCCCAACTTTTCAAGATCGTTTCTCGCATCCTCAAAGGTCTGGTTTGCAAGATCAGGAATGATTTCTGTTCTTGGGCCCTTGCTTACCGTAAGAGTAATTTCAGAACCCTCTTTCTTTATTTCACCTTCCGCAATATCCTGTTCAAAGATTATTCCTTCGGCGTATTCGTCGTTGTTCTCATCAAGAGTGATCAGATTCAACTTGTCGCCGTACTGATCTCTGGCGTCTGTAATGCTCATTCCGATAAAATTAGGTATTTCAATAGTGCCGGTACTTCCGGAAAGACCTCCCATTGACTTCATGACCATAAAGAATATGGTAAACGCCGCAACTATTACTACTGCAACCGTTACCGCGGCAAGAATAGGAACAACATAAGAGCGTTTCTTTTCATCCTCTTCTTCCTCTTCCTCATCATATTCCTCATCATCGTAATATTCCTCTTCCTCATCCGCCTGCTTTGACTGAGTTTTTGCGCCGTTTACATCAGCGTCAGTTATGGGGTTGAAAAATATTGTAGATTCAGAATCCGGCTGCGAAGTATACCCGAAAACAACATCCGGATCGTGTCTGAATGTTTCAATATCCTTTAGCATCTCAGAGGCTGACTGATACCTTTTTGAAGGCTCTCTCTCCATAGCGTGGATCACTATTTCCTCTAAAGGCTCGGGTATGGTAGCGACTATGTCTCTTGGTTTCTTTGCGTTTTCCTGCATATGCATAAGAGCAACTGCAACAGGATTTTCCGCATCAAACGGCTTAACACCTGTAAGCATCTCATAAAGCATAACACCTACAGAGTAAATATCGCTCTTTTCATCTGTTATGTCACCTCTTGCCTGTTCAGGTGAAATATAATGCACCGAGCCGATAGTCTTATCTGAAAGCGTTCTTCCGTCCTGACGTGAAAAACGTGCAATGCCGAAATCCATGACCTTAATGGTGCCGTCAGTAAAGAGCATAATATTCTGAGGCTTTATATCTCTGTGAACTATGCCTCTGTCGTGCGCGTGCTGGAGAGCTTTAAGTACCTGAGTGATAAAATGCAAAGCATCCTTCCATCTAAGCACGCCCTGTTGTTCAATAAACTCCTTAAGTGTGATACCGTTTATGTATTCCATAACGATATACTGTATCTCATCTGAAAAGCCTACGTCGTATATTTTAACAATGTTCGGATGAGAAAGCACGGCAATGGCTTTACTCTCATTTCTAAAGCGCCTTAAAAATTCCTCATTTTCAGAAAATTCATTTTTAAGAATCTTCACCGCAACGGTTCTGTCCTCCATGATGTCCACTGCCTTGTAAACATCAGCCATTCCGCCCATTCCTATAAGCTCTGTAATTTCATATCTGCCGTCTAATCTTTTTCCGATATAAGCATCCATCTTATAAGTTCCTCCCAATTGTTCTGTCAGTTTACAATAATTGCTATCGTTATGTTGTCCTTACCGCCGGAATCGTTGCAATAATTTATCATATCGTTCATCGCCGATTCGAGCGGTTTTGCATATACAAAATTATATATCTGCTCATCTGATAAGTAATTTGTGAGTCCGTCAGAGCAAAGAAGTATAAGTGATTTTTCCTCAAGCGGTATTTCAAAAAAATCGGGATCAACCGTTTCCTCAGTACCAATCGCCTTGGTGATAATATGGCTCATATGCTTTGCAGCGGCATCGCTCTCATCATACTTTCCCTGTTGCTGAAGCATTTCAACAAAAGTATGGTCTTTTGTTATCTGGGTTATACCCCCTGATGTCAAAAGGTACGCTCTGCTGTCCCCCACACTCGCAATATATGCAATGTCACCAGAGGCTATTGCCGCAACGCATGTAGTACCCATGCCCTCCTTAAGCTTGTCCGATCTGCCTTTTTCATATACCACGGTGTTTGCTGTTCTGAGCGCCGTTACCAGCAGATTCTGCACCGCTCTTGAGCTAAGCCCCTCTCGGTAGCTTAAGTTAAGTCGATCAAACACCACGTTTGAGGCAACCTCACTTGCCTCTCCGCCGGCTAAAGCGCCTCCCATTCCGTCGCACACAACGCAAATCGCCGTATTGTCTCCAATCGTACCCACCTTAAAATTATCCTGGTTTTCTCCCCTTAACATTCCGATGTCACTTTTTGCTGTAACAAACAAGCTATATCACCGTCCCTTCATATTTCGTATTCACGCCTTAGCTGTCCGCATGCGGCGTTTATGTCACTGCCCAATGTCCTTCGGACTGTAGCATTTATCCCGTAATTCTCAAGGTATCTCTTAAACTGATTTGCACTTTTTCTGTCTGAAGAAAAGCTTCGCTCCTTAATTTTATTTACCGGGATAATATTTACATGGCAGTTCTGCCCACCAAGTAGAGAATAAAGCTCCGCTGCATTTTCCTTTTTATCATTCACCCCATTGATAACGGCATATTCGTAAGAAATCCTTCTGCCCGTCTTATCAAAATACCTTTTGCAGGCGTCGATCAGTTCATCTATATGATATCTGTCGTTTATCGGCATTATCTCAGACCTTGTCTTGTCGTTTCCGGCATGAAGCGAAACAGACAGCGTAACGCCAAGTTTCAGCTTTGCAAGTTCATCTATTTTAGGAACTATTCCGCATGTCGATATTGACACATGACGCAAAGACAGGTTCTTTCCACGCTCATCGCTTAATATTTTGAGAAACTTAACTACATTGTCAAAATTATCAAGCGGTTCACCTATTCCCATAAGCACCAGGCTCTGCACTTTTTTCCCTTCAAGTCTTTCGGTCTCGTATATCTGCAAAAGCATCTCTGAAGGAGTCAGATTGCGTTTAAATCCCGCGAGAGTTGAAGCGCAGAACCTACACCCCATCTTGCATCCGACCTGAGTTGATATACAAAGGCTTGTGCCGTGCTCGTATTCCATCATAACCGTTTCAACGCGGTTATTATCATCAAGCTCATATAAATATTTTACAGTATTATCCTGCTTAGACGCAAGTCTTTTTAATGCAAATAGTGATTTTATACAAAACAAAGATGAAATTCTCTCTCTAAACTGTGCAGATAAGTTAGTCATAGCGCCAAAATCCGACACTCTCTTAACATGAAGCCAGTCAAAAATCTGCTTTGCACGAAATTTAGGTTCCGAAAGCCTTAATATTTCATCCTCAAGCTCATTAAATTCAAGAGATAATATGTCTTTCTTACATTTGTCGCTCAATTTTTTCACCACTTATTTCTGCGCCTTATTTTTGAGATAAAAAAAGCGTCCGAACCAAAATTCTCAGGCATAATTGTTTTTGTATAACCGCCATCAAATTCATTGATAGCTTCAAATTCCGAATTGCTTTTAAGAAAGTCTCCAATGACATCCTCGTTTTCAGCCCTGTTGAGTGTGCAAGTGGAGTATATAAGCACACCGCCCGGCTTTAAGTACAAAGACGAAGTTTTTAAAATATTCATCTGAATTTGCGGCAGATCTTTGATTTTTTCAAGCGGCTTATATTTTATCTCAGGCTTTCTCTTTATAATTCCGAACCCAGAGCAGGGAACATCGCAAAGCACCCTGTCAAACTCACCCAAGCTTTTGTTATATACTGATGCGTCGTTTACCCTTGCATTTATTATGTCGATTCCTAAGCGATTTGCCCCGTCTTTTATCAAAGATACCTTGTGCTTATAAATGTCACAGGCGACGATCTCACCCACTCCATTCATTTCAAGCGCTATCGTAAAAGCCTTTCCTCCGGGTGCTGAGCATATATCAAGTATTCTCTCACCACTTTTTGCACCCAAATGCTTTGCAGCAAGTTGGCTTGAATAATCCTGAACGTAAAAAAGCCCGTTTGAAAAAGCACTCGTCGAAAATATTTTCCCAGACACGATCAGTGCATTTTCGTCAAAATCACACCTTTGCGCCCTAACGCCCTCGTCCTCAAGCATAGCTGCAAGCATCTTTGCGTCTGTCTTAAGTGTGTTCACCCTGATAAAAACCTTTGCCGGCATAAGAGAATTTATTAAAAAGCTCTCGGCATTTTCATCGCCATATTCTAAGCAAAGCTTTGAGATAAGCGGTTTGGGGCAGGAATACAAAACGCTCATCCTGTCGAACCTGTCATCGGGCAGCTTAATGCTGTCCTTATTTCTGATAAATGAGCGCAGCACTCCGTTTACAAAACCCGATGATCGCGGACTTGCGCTTTTCTTTGCAAGAATAACACTTTCGTTTACGGCGGCAGAATCGGGAACAGAATCCATAAATTTTATCTGATATATCCCCATTCTCAGGATATTCAAAATCGTCTTTGAAAGCTTTTGAATTTTTGTTTTAGACAGCTTTGAAATATAGTAATCAAGAGTTATTCGCCTTTCGATAACACCGTAAAAAAGTGTTGTTGCAAAAGCTCTTTGCATATTGTCAAGGTTTTGCTTTTGAAGTTCATTATCAAGCAAAATATTTGAGTACCCGCCGTCCTCGTCAAGTCTTAAAAGAAGCTTTAAAACCAAGCCTCGTTGTGTCAATTTTTCCTTCCCCTTCCGGCACCGAGGACTATAAGAATAAGTCTTAAGAGCGTAGCTAATGAAGACACCAAAGCCGCAACATAGGTAAGAGCTGCGGCAGAGAGCACAGATCTCGCCATAGGGATTTCAGAGTCCTCCAAAATATGAAAGCTTTCAAGTGTTTTTATTGCCCTGCTTGAAGCGTTAAACTCAACCGGAAGAGTAATCAGCTGAAAAACGGTAGAAAGCGCAAACAACATAATTCCGATAACTGCAATAGTCATTCCGAAATTATACATTCCTCCTGCTGTTGCTGCTTTTTGTGCAAACACCAAAACAAGTCCCAGAAGAATAAAAATCATCGAAAGTCTAGAGCCGAAATTCGTGATAGGCACCATAGCACTGCGAATTTTTACAGGAGCGTATCCCTGAGCATGCTGAACCGCGTGACCGCACTCATGGGCGGCTATACCAATTGCCGCCACAGAATCATTTCCGTCAACACTGTCTGAAAGACGAATGACCTCAGCCTTTGGATCATAGTGATCGGTAAGCTTTCCGGAAATATGCTCAATTTTTATATAGGTCAGACCGTTTGCGTCAAGTATCTGCCTTGCCACCTCGTGAGCTGTAAGTCCTCTTGCGCTTTTCACCTTTGAGTATTTGCTGTATGCAGAGTTAACTCTTGCCTGAGCAATAAGCGCAAATATCATCGGCGGAATTAAAATCAAAATTGTCCAATCGTAATAAAACAAGCCAAACATATCTTATTCTCCTTTCAATTATAATCCAAGAATTGTTCCTCTTTGTATTTTTCTTCCCCTTAAAAAATCCTCTGAATCCATTTTTTTCAAACCCTCCTGCTGCACGATAACAAAACGCACGGCTTTGTCGGCGCAGGCAACTATAAATTTTTTCTCATCTATGATGCTTCCGTTCGGTATACTGCTTGTGTCAATATCCACGATCTCAGATCGGTAAACCTTAAGCCTTTTTCCCCAAAGCACCGTACATGCACACGGCCAGTCAGAAAGACCGCATATCTTTTTGTGGACGGAAAATGCGTCCTTTGAAAAATCAATCGCGCACATATCCTTAGATAGCATTTTAGCATAGCTTGCTGCGTTATCATCCTGAGGTATTTGAGTAATATCGCCGGTCTCAAGCCTGCAAATCGTTTCCATCAAAAGATCTGCTCCCAAAACGGAAAGCCTTTCAAAAAGCTCTGAAGCCGTTTCATTTTCTCCGATTTCTGTTTCACGTTTAAGAAGAATATCTCCGGTGTCAAGGCCCTCAGACATAAGCATAGTGGTTATGCCGGTAACACGGTCACCGTTTAAAACCGACCACTGTATAGGCGCCGCTCCCCTGTACTTCGGCAAAAGTGATCCGTGAACATTCACACAACCGTATTTCGGAATTTGAAGCAGCTCTTTCGGAAGTATCTTGCCGTACGCCGCAACCACTATAACATCCGGATTCAATACTCTTACAGCGTTTATATATCTGTTGGCGTCTTTTTTTAAACTGACCGGCTGAAAAACTTCAATGCCGTTTTTAGCTGCAAGCTCCTTTACGGGCGGAGGCGTAAGTCTCATTCCCCTGCCCTTAGGCTTATCAGGTTGAGTAAAAACAGCCGTTACCTCATGCTCTGACTCAATAAGCGCCTTCAGTGTCGGAACGGCAAAATCCGGCGTACCCATAAAAATTATTCTCACTTGTCCTCAAGCTCCTCAGGATCGACCCACCGCGTTACAAGGTCTAAAAATATTTTTCCGTCTAAGTGATCACATTCGTGCATAACACATCTTGCAAAAAGCCCCTCGACCGATTTTTCATACCAGTTTCCGAATCTATCCTGAGCTTTAAAGGTCACGTTCATCGGTCTGGTAACGTATCCCCATTCACCCGGGCAGGAAAGACATCCCTCAATGCCCGTCTGCTCACCGCTCGTTTTTATGATTTCGGGATTTATAAGTTCTATATATCCCTCGCCAACATCCATAACGCAGACACGCCTCAGTATTCCCACCTGTGGTGCAGCAAGTCCTGCTCCGTCGGCGTTGTAAAGAGTTTCCTTCATATCGTCTAAAAGCGTATGAAGCTTTGAGTCAAATTTGTCTACCGGCCTGCACTTTTTAGAAAGTATTTCGTCTCTTTTATTAAGTATTGTTCGAAGAGCCATTTTATTCTCCTTTAAAAAAATTTAAACTCTATTTGTTTATAAAAATTCCGTTTAATAAAAATCCAGACGCTTTTACGGCGAACGCGTCATATCTCTGTATCGCCGTTGATATCCGCAAAAAGCCTTGTGTTGCAAAACACTTTGGATCTGTAAGAATCCATCAATGTCTTATACATAAGCTTTCTAAAGTCCGATGAGTTTTTGCATTTTATTATTATCCTGTGGCGAAATCTGCCGTTTATTCTCGACATAACGCAAGGCGACGGACCGAGAACTCTCAGCGGTTTTTTATATTTAAGCTGTGAAATATTTATCTTTAAAATTTTGATAAATTCTTTGGCAGAACGCTCTGCATCCGAATTTATCTCACTTGAAAATCCAATCACGCATATGTCGCAAAACGGAGGATAAGTAAGCGCGCGTCTTAGCTCTATCTCACCCTCATAAAATCCGTTGTAATCCTGCTTGGAAGCAAGCTCTATCACATAGTGCTCTGGAGAATACGTCTGAATAAAAGCTATGCCCCTTTTTTTACCTCTGCCGCTTCTTCCCACTACCTGTGTCAGAAGTGAAAAGGTTTTCTCATAGCTTTGAAAGCCGCCTGAATAAAGGCTTCTGTCGAGAGATAGTACACCCACCAGCGTCACATTTTCAAAGTCAAGGCCCTTTGCAATCATCTGAGTTCCGAGCATTATGTCATACTCGCCCTTTTTAAAAGCCTCAAACCCCTTTTCATATGCGTACCTTGAGCCGGTAGTATCCGCGTCCATTCTAAGCACTCTCGCCGACGGAAATAATCGGGTCACCTCATCCTCAACTCGCTGAGTACCCACTCCGGTGGCTTTAAGATGTGTGCTATGACAATGGTCACACTCTGTGATATTAGCTCTGGTATAACCACAGTAATGGCACATCAGCCGATCGTTCTTTTTATGATATGTAAGCGGAATGCTGCAATTTGGGCACTCAACGGGATTTCTGCACTCAAGACAGGTGACATACGTATTAAATCCTCTTCGGTTTAAAAGAAGTATTGACTGTTCACCCCGTCTGAGATTTTCGTCTATCGCCTCTTTCAGAGAGCGCGAAAACAGAGAGTCATTCCCGTCCTCGGCCTCTCTCTGCATATCGACTATTACCACCTGCGGAAGCGGCGACTGATTATATCTGTGTTTAAGCTCAAAAAGATGAAATCTTCCGGAATGTGCAAAGTAACAACTTTCTATCGAAGGCGTTGCCGATGCAAGCAGCAACGCGCAGTTGTTATGACCACATCGCTGGATAGCAACATCTCTAGCATGGTATCTGGGAGAATTTTCGGACTTATATGTATGCTCTCCCTCTTCGTCCATAATAATGATTCCTATGTTTTCAAGTGGCGAAAACACTGCGGAACGCGTACCTATAACTATACGCGCACTTCCCGATTTTATTCGCTTGAACTCGTCCACCCTTTGCCCCAAGGAAAGGTTTGAATGAATAACCGCCACTGTCTCACCGAAAAGGGATTTGAACCTTGAGACCATCTGCGGCGTCAGAGAAATTTCCGGGACCAGCATCATAGCGGTCTTTTCAAGTTTAAGCGTTTCGTTTATCAAGCGTATAAAAACGCTTGTTTTACCGCTTCCGGTAACACCGTGTAAGAGTGAGCCGCATGGTTTCCCCTCTTTAACAAGCGAAAGTATTCCCTCAAAAACACTCTGCTGTTCATCGTTAAGCACGATACTTTCGGGGTCGGTCCTTGTTATCTCAGTGCCTTTGGGAGTTCTTAGAGACTCGATCTCATATTCCTCACAAACGCCGTTTTGGATAAGCCTTTTTATAATAGACTGCGTAACGTTTGCCATATAGCAGATTTCCTTTACGGAAGCTGATTCGCACTGAGCCAATAGATCTATTACCACCTGCTGTTTAGGGGTGATCCTAGCTCCCACCTCAGCGTCAAGATAAGCGTTTGACAAACGGATCATTCTGACAGTTTCATCACCGACTTTTCTTTTTAAAATGTCAGTCTCCTCGATCACACCCTTGTTTATGAGGGATTCTACAACAGCCTTTTTTTCCGGATTTGAGGAATAATCCATAACAAGATCCCTGTCCCTTTGTGACTGCTCAAGCATAAAAGCATTTAAGAGCTTTTTCTCCTCATCGGTAAGTTCTACCTCAAGCCTTGCGTTAACTCTTTTATAGTGAGTAGTAAGGCTGTAATCATAGCCGGTCGGCACGATAGTTCTGTAAGCCTCGTAAAATGTGCAGAAGGTGTTTTCCTTGAGCCAGAAAACAAGGCTTAACATTTCGCTGTTTAAAAGTGGCTCCGTGTCCACCACGTGCAGTATATTTTTAAGCTCTTCCTTATGATGATCGCACTCGTAAAGTCTGGTTACAAACCCCAGCCGTTTTCTGTTTCCACGGCCAAACGGAACCAGCACTCTTGACCCAGGCTTTATCACATCGGCAAGACTTTGCGGCACAGCATAGCTATATTCCTTGTCAAAGCTGAGTGCCGTATTGGAGAGCGCTGTTTTTGCCACCAAATATCTTGCCTGCATTGCTTTTGCTTCCTCTCTGCTTTATCCTCTTACTCCGGGATCTTCTATGATTCTGTATTCACCCGCAACAAACTCGTCAATGGCGGTCTTTACGGGTTTTTCGTTTAAAACTTCCTTTTTTTCAATTGCATCGTCCGCAATTTCCCTTGCTCTTTTCGCAATGGCAAGAACCAAAGAATAGTAGCTCTCATTATTTCTCAAAATCTGTGCTGCTGATACCGGTTTACTCATTTTCCAAAACCTCCGTGATTTTATTGTCGATATCTTTACCGTGACATTTTCTCAAGTGCTTTGCCGCAATAATACATGCGTCAAAATCCCTGATAGCATTGTTTATATCATCATTTATAATAACAAAGTCAAAATGCTTTGCAAAAGGGATCTCACAAATTGCCTTTTTTACCCGTTCCTCTACGACCTCCGCCGCTTCAGTCCCTCTTTTCAAAAGCCTTCGCTTCAGTTCTCTGACTGACGGCGGAAGTATAAACAACGTGACCGCCTGGGGCAACTTATCCATTACTTTCATTGCTCCCTGAACTTCAATTTCCAAAAGCACATCTTTGCCCTCTTCAATAAGCTTCTCTACTGCGTCTCTGGGTGTACCGTAAAAGTTTCCACAGTACTCGGCATATTCTAAAAAATCGTCGTTTTTTATCATTTCTTCAAAATCTTCGCGAGATTTAAAAAAATAATGCACCCCATCGATCTCACCTGTCCTTGGTGCCCTTGTGGTAGCTGAAACGGAATATACCAGACCATGCTTATCGGCTGCATTTTCAAGAATAGTCCCCTTTCCGCATCCTGAAGGAGCGGTAACTATATATAAAGTTCCCCTATTCACATTTACCCTCCGTTCTGGCAGACAGAGTAGAAGCTTCAAGCGCTGACAAAACCACGTGGTCAGAGCTCATAACAATGACCGTTCTGGTCTTTCTGCCATAAGTTGCGTCAATAAGAGTTCCCTTGTTCTTTGCCTCTGTTATAATGCGCTTTATTGGCGCGGAATCCGGCGCCACCATTGCAACCACATTGTCAAGCGACACAACGTTTGAATATCCGATGTTTAAAAATTCCATAAAACCTCCCGCTATTCTACGTTTTGGATCTGCTCTCTGATTTTTTCAATTTCGCTTTTTAAATCCACAACCATTTTTGTCGTTTCAAGATCCTGGCCCTTAGATCCTATGGTGTTCACTTCGCGGTTAAGCTCCTGCGTAAGAAAGTCGAGCTTTCTTCCCACCGGCTCTTGTGACTTGATAAGCGATCGGTACTGAGCAATATGGCTTTTAAGTCTGACCGTTTCCTCGTCCACTGCAATTTTCTCTGAAAAAATGCAAGCCTCTGTTAAGATCCTAGCGTCGTCGATATTTCTGTCCTGCAAGAGCTCTTTTAACTTTGAGTAGAGTTTGTCCATGTAAGCATTCACGACCTCAGGCGAGCGCTTTTCAATTTTCCCCACAACATCCTCGATATAGTCAAGTCGGGAGGAAATATCGTTATGCATTTTAACTCCCTCTGTCTCTCTCATCTTTATAAATTTATCCAAAGCCGTACCTGCTACTTTTTTAACATCAGCCCAAATGACCTCCTCATCCTCAGCAGTTTTTATGACATTAAAAATATCCGGTAACTTCAAAATAGAGGAAAGCGACAGGTCGTCAGTAAGATTAAGCTGATCGTTTGCGCTTCTAAGAGCATTTACATATCCGTTTGCAATAGAACGATTAACTTCTATCGCCGCGTCAGCTCCCTCCTGATTCACTATTGAAACGTTCACCTCTACCTTACCTCTTGAAATTCTTCCGTTTAAAAAGCCTTTAAGTTTTTCGTCAAGATAACCATATGCTCTTGGCACACGTGAATAAAACTCATAATAGCGGTGATTTACAGACTTGATTTCCACGAGTATTTCCCGGTTATTTATAACCTCCTGAGCTCTTCCGAATCCTGTCATACTTTTAAGCATTAACGTCCCTCTTTTCTCTGTTTGCGATACATTTATCCATATGCCTGATTTATATACTTTATTATCCTGATTCTATAATAAAATATTGTACCACACATAGCAAAAAAAGGCAATGTTTGTTAACATTACCTTCATATAAATTTTACATTGCATTAACAATCAAAAAACGGTCTTGATCATTTCGGTAAGGCCTTTGCAAACAGCGACATATGGATACTTGTCAAACTCAGATTTTTCGGTCGTTCCCGTAAGTACTGCACAAAAATCCACGCCTGCGTTCTGAGCTGTCATAGCGTCAATATAGCTGTCGCCTATGTACAAAACCTCCGATTTATCTATTTTGAAATATTCTATCGTACGATTAAGCCCCTCGGGATCGGGTTTACAGTTGCTCACGTCCTCAATTCCGGTTATTTTATCTACTGCCGAGAGGTTATTTTCACGTTCAAACGCCTGTCTTATCCTGTAAGAACGCTTTGTCGAAACCACCCCTATTTTTATGCCGGAGTTTTTTAAAAGCTGTAAAACTCCGAGCGTATCGTCATAAAATGAGGTCATAGGCGTCATTATCTCGTCCGCCTTGGAACGATATGTAACCGAAAGCCTGTTTATAAGCTCCTCGTCCCTGCGCCCCAAAAACAGCTCAAAAGCGTCCTCTATGGTAAGCCCTATGGTTTTTGCAATGGTACAGTCATCGGGAGGTTTTATTCCGTGGGTTTTCAAAGCAAATTTAAAGCATTCCAGTATCGCGGGTTTAGAATCCGCAAGTGTCAGATCAAAGTCAAAAATACACGCAGAATACTTCATTACTTTTTTCCTTTCCGTAAAAATAAATTAAAATACTATTCAACCGTTACGCTCTTTGCAAGATTTCTCGGCTTATCAACATCGTTTCCTCGCAGCACCGATGCATAATAGGCAATCAGTTGCAGCGGAACAACGCCGATCATCGGCATAAGCATATCGTCAATGGTAGGAAGCTTTATAACGTAATCGGCTGCCTCCTCGTCAACACTCATGCACTTGTGCGTGATTAAGATAACCTTAGCGCCTCTAGCCTTAACTTCCTTTACGTTGCTTACCGTTTTGTCAAAAAGCTCTCTTTGTGTGGCAACGGCGATAACCGGCATCTGCTCTGTCACAAGGGAAATAGTACCGTGCTTAAGCTCACCCGCTGCATACGCTTCCGAATGAATGTAAGAAATTTCCTTAAGCTTCAGAGAACCCTCCATGGAAAGTGCATAGTCAAGTCCTCTGCCAATATAAAGCAGGTTTTCCGAATTTACAAGCTTTGAAGCAACATAAGAGCAGGTATCGGAGAGCTCCAACACACTTTCAATGATTGAAGGTACCTTCAGCATAACCGAAACAAGTCTTTTGCACTCATCCTTAGAAATAGTATTCCTGATATATGCAAGTTTAAAAGCGAGAAGATAAAACACGGCTATCTGAACCATATACGCCTTTGTTGAAGCGACGGAGATCTCAGGCCCCGCGTGTGTATATACCACAATATCCGATTCTCTTGCGATTGACGAGCCTTTCACATTTACTATGCTCATTGTCGCAGCGCCTACATTTTTGGCAAGCCTGAGAGCCGCCAGAGTATCTGCCGTTTCTCCCGACTGTGAAACCAGAATGACAAGATCTTCCTTATTGAGTATCGGATTTCTGTACCGAAATTCAGATGCAAGGTCTACCGTAACAGGAACTCTCGCAAGTCTTTCTATAACGTATTTACCGACTGTTCCGGCATGCATGGCCGTTCCGCAGGCAATGACAAATATTCTCTTATAACCTGAAAGCATTTCGTCCGTAAGACCGCATTCAGAAAAGTCCGGCATTCCGTTTGAGATTCTGGGAGTAACTGTCATTTTAATGGCGTTTGGCTGCTCGTGAATTTCTTTGAGCATAAAATGCTCAAAGCCGCCCTTAGCGGCAGATTCCTCATCAAAGTCAGCCGTTAAAAGTTCTTTTTTTATCTGTTCACCGAATTTTGTATAAAACCTTTCCCCTGATTTATCCAAAACGGCGATCTCATCCTCATCCAGCAGATAATAGTCCTTAGTATACTTTAAAATAGCAGGTACATCAGATGCAATAAAGGATTCGTTTTCGCCCCTTCCTACTATAAGCGGCGAATCCTTCCTGATCGCATATATCCTGTCCGGATAGTCCTTAAATAAAATTCCCAGTGCATAAGAACCCTCAATTTGGTTTATGACGTTTTTAATGCAATCCATAGGATTTTTGCCGTCATAATAATAATCTAAAAGCTTTGCTACTGTTTCCGTATCAGTCTGGCTCTCAAAGACATATCCCTTTGATTCCAAAAACTCCTTTATTTTTTTGTAATTTTCAATTATTCCGTTGTGAACTATGGTGACACGTGCATTTCCATGAGGGTGACTGTTTATGTCGCTCGGCTCTCCGTGTGTAGCCCATCTGGTATGTCCTATTCCACATAGGCCGCAAAGTCTTCCCTCTCCGTTCATTTTCTTCTCAAGGTCTTTAAGTCTACCCTTTGCCTTAACTGTTTTTATAGTTTTATCGTCCTTGTCAAAAACGGCAATTCCGGCTGAATCATATCCTCTGTATTCAAGCTTAGACAAAGCGTCAAGCAAAATCCCAGTACATTCTTTTTTCCCTATGTAGCCTACAATACCACACATAAGTAGCGTCTCCTTTCGTCAACTCAAGCATTAAGCGGGAAAATCCCCGTTGATAATAATATTGGTAATATCAGATACAGACATAATACCATATTTTAATCAAGAAATCAAGTATAAAACACAATGTGTAAAAGCGAAAGTGTAGGTTTACAATAGATAAGTTATACCAGATAGGGACAAAAAAGAAAACAATCGTGTTTTGTGGCAGCGAAATGGGTGCAGGCTATGAACAATATCCGCAACCGAGCCGCCAAAGTCGTTTATAGCGACTTGATTTACAATTGATACTCGTCACATAGGAAATTGCCGCCGTCAACCGATGGCGGTTGACGGCGGTTTTTCCTTCATTTAAAAATTTAATCCTGATGTATTGACAAAGTAGCGGAGAAATGTTATAATTTATGTTATATAACAATAATTATAATATGAGGAGGAAGAACAAGTTGCCGCCGAGAGCAAAGATTACAAAAGATATGGTTATTGATGCCGCCTTTGCGATTGCCCGTGAAATAGGGGCGGAAAATATCAATGCAAGAACGGTTTCAAAGAAACTAAATTGCTCTACACAGCCTGTTATGTATCATTTTTCGACGATTGAGGAATTGAAAAAGGCTACTTATGCAAAAGCGGATCAGTACCACACAAACTATTTAATGAATATCGGAAAGTCGCAAGAAGAAATTACGCTTGAAATTGGATTGAATTATATCCGCTTTGCGATTAAAGAGCCAAATTTATTTCGCTTTCTTTTTCAATCGGGATATGCAGATGAAAACAGTCTCCTTGAGATGATAGACTCTGAGGAATTAACGCCTATCCTTTCTGCAATGCAGGGAGCAACAGGTATTGGCACAAAGCAGATGAAAGAAGCTTTTTTAATAATTTGTATGTTTGCGCATGGGTATGCCAGCATTATTGCAAACAATTCATTGGAGTATGATGAAGAAGTCATAAAAGAGCATTTGGTACGAGCATACAGAGGTGCGATATTAGTCACACAGGAGGAAATGAAGTGAAAAAGCTATATGAGAAAAACGAACTGATATTTGCGATTGCTTGGATAGTGATTTACTGCGTTTTGCAATCCTTGGCAAATCCATTGAACGAAAAAATTGGAATTCCATATATTGCGAGTGCTATTTTTTGTGTATTACAGGCAATTCTTCTTTTCGTTTTTATTTGGAAAAATAAATTACTAAAACAATATGGACTTTGCAAATCTCCTGTATCTGCCAGTCACTTTCTTTTCTACATTCCCTTGGTCATATTAGCTACAAGAAACTTTTGGAACGGAATTGCATTTAATTTAAACTTGGCTGGTACTGTCTGCTACATAGTGTGTATGCTTTGCGTTGGATTTGTAGAAGAAGTAATTTTTCGAGGATTTCTTTTTAGAGCGATTGCAAAGGACCATGTAAAAACAGCGATTGTCATTTCAAGCGTTACCTTTGGTTTAGGACATTTGCTAAACTTGGTAAATGGAAGCGGTATGGAGTTGACTGAAAACTTATTTCAAATTATAGTAGCGATTGCGATTGCTTTTCTGTTTGTCATTCTTTATTATCGTGGTGGTAGTTTACTCCCCTGCATTATTACTCATTCTATAATTAACATTACAAGTGTTTTTGCAAATGAAACAGGATTGACCGTAGAAAAGCGTATCATTTTCCAGTTGATACTGGTTGTGATTACCGTTGCCTATGCTCTTATCCTTACAAAAACACTCTCCCAAAAGCAAGACGTGAATACAATATAAACCGACAATATGTTTATCGGTGGAAAAAACGATATGACGCTTTTTGAGGCTAAACTCAAAGAATCAGGTATTCCTAACAAGCTTATCAGACCATATACCCCAAGGCATAACGGTAAGGTGGAACGCTCTCACAGAAAAGACAACGAATACTTTTATGCCACTCATAAATTTTATTCATTTGATGATTTTAAAAAGCAATTAGCTGTACACAGAAGGAATTATAACAATTTCCCTATGCGTCCTCTCGGTTGGAAAACTCCTCGGGAATTCTTAAATCATTTCTTAAAAACCGGAGAAATTATTTTTTAAATTTTGTAACACATCATTGTCAAACCTACAAAAACACAATGTGTAAAAGCGAAAAGCCGTACTCAAAAATTGAATACGGCTTTAATTTATATCAAGCGGTTTTAAAAAAGACGTTTCCGCAAAAGCTCCCCTGCGGCGAAAAACTCACCGCTTTTGCCGCGTCTTTTTCACCACCGCTTTTATATATTATGCCCAAAAATTTAATATGCGACATATTTTTGCAAAATTTAATATATGAAATATTTGCCGCTTAAATGCTACTGATTTAGATTCTCTCCGTCAACTACAACACTTTTGAGCAAAGCGTTGTTTTTATCAAAATCAATATCCAGTATCGACTCACCGTTATAATCTCCGTAGTTCCAAAAACCAGTGCCCTGCTCGCCGTAAGGAACCCTGAACTGGGTCATATCATATCCCATGATAAACGGAAGTCTTAAGCAAAGAAAGTATATCTCGGTTTTTGACATATTGGTAGTGATCTCCGGAAGTATCGTTTCAAGTGCCTTGTTCATTTCAAAAATGCTTAGGTCTTTAAACTTTTCGATTATTTTCTCTACCACTTCTCTTTGTCTCTCAGTGCGGTCGAAATCCCCGTCGCCGGCATATCTGATCCTTGCGTATGCAAGAGACTGAACACCGTCCATATGATATGTTCCGCCGGAAGACAAATTTCCTGTGTCATGCGCACGCCCGAGTATGTCGTTCACCTCGTTCATAGGATCGTTCATAGCCAGAGCCTCGTCATCATTTACAGTCAATTCAAGACCGCCCACGGCGTCGATTATTCCGACAAACGAAAGAAAATCGATGTGCATATACTTTTCAACCTTTATTTTAAAGTTCTGCTCTATGGTCTCCATGACCAGCTTTGCACCGCCGTAAGCGTAAGCGGCATTGAGCTTTGCATAACCGTATCCCGGAATCGAAACTAAAATATCTCTCATGAATGAGGTCTGCACAATTTTGTCGGTTTTGCTGTTAATGCTGATAAGTATCATTGTATCAGACCTTCCTGTCTCCTCGTTTCTGGTATCTGAACCGATAAGCAGAATGTTTTTAACTCCCGATGCGTCAACGACATCGGCTGCCGTTTCGCCCTGCTCGGAGCTTTCGACAATATTAAGCATACCAGCATATCTGAAAATGAGGGCGCTTAAAAGCCCGAAGATTATCAGTAATATCAGCAGTATGATAATAACGACCTTTTTGATTTTACTTTTTTTCTTTGATTTTTCTCCGTTTATTTGCCCTTCACCCGATCCTTTATTTCTGTTTTTCTTATTTTCAACGCTGTTTTGTTTACTGTTATTTTGAGAATTATAATTACGAGGTGTGCTCTGTTTTTTTTGTCTCATATCATCCGGCTTTGATTTCGCTTTTTTACCATTTCCTGACGAGACGGCATTCTTTCTTTGCTCCGGCTGCTTAGCGTTATACGGAACATACCCCGAATGCTGACTGTTAGCGGGATGACCCTTAGGACGATCAAGCGCATACAAGCTGTCTTGTACCTGTTGAGCTTCAGGCCTTTCACTCACAACGGCAGTAAGCTCTCTTCTCTTTAAGCGCTTGTTCCTTTCTTCCTCGTATTTCTGATTGACAAGCTGTGCCGCAGACACATCAATAGGCATCTCACCGAAAAGCTCGGCATTGCTGGCGGACTGGATCTCTTCATCAGTAGCACCGGTTGAACGAACGCTTTTAAGCTTGTCCCATTCGTCGTCGTCAAAATCTTTCAAAAAGTCGTCGAAGTCTCTGTGGTCGGTTTTACCAAGGACCTTTTCAGCATCAAAAATATCGTCGTTTCGGTTTATGCTTTTATCATTTTTTTCATATCCCAGATCATACAGGTCGGCAAAGCTTTTTTCTTTTTTCTGTTTTCTCAAAAAGCTGTCCTGCAAAAGCTTATCAAGTGTCTCGTCGGGCATATTTGCCGCTCCTTTCTCTTTTTGTCTTACATAAAGTATATTATTTTTTTGTGACGTTGTCAAATCACAAAAGGTCAAAAGCGTCTAATAAGCTTGTCCTTAAAGCAAACAGCTTGTCTTTAAGCTCATCGTCCGGCTCACTTAGATCCGGTATCATAACAGGTCTTACGCCCGCCCTTAACATAGCCTCGATCCCGTTTGGTGAATCCTCAAAGCCCATACACTCCGCTGTGTCCAGCGAAAGCTTTTTTGCGGCAAGAAGATAAATATCCGGCGCGGGCTTGCTTAAAGCCACCATATCGCCGCACGCAAAAGTATCAAACAGCTCAAAAAATCCCACCGACTTAAGTAATCTTTCCGTTCGCTCATACGGAGATGTCGTAGCGATGGAAAGCCTATATCCTTTATTCCTTGCCGCACACAGAAATTCTCTTGCGCCCGGTTTAGGTTCTACCCCATACCTTTCTATATAGTCGTACATAAGTTTTATTCTGTGCTGTCTTACTTTAAAATAATCAAACTCTTCTCCAAAAAG
Source organism: uncultured Clostridia bacterium (assembly GCA_947631455.1). Taxonomy (GTDB): domain Bacteria; phylum Bacillota; class Clostridia; order Oscillospirales; family Ruminococcaceae; genus UMGS1601. The sequence continues at coordinate 29,683 of CANRLH010000002.1, read as the reverse complement.
CTCAAAAAATCTTTTTTTCGCGTTTTCCCCTGAAAGGCTTCTCAGAGAAAGCGCCGCTGTATCGCTCAAGTTAAATCCGAAATCAGCACACGCTTTTTTAGTAAACTTATTATAAAGCTTTTCTGTATCAAGTATAAGCCCGTCCATATCAAAAATAAGACCTTTTATCATAAACAACACCTCTGAAAGCACAGCGTCCCGAAATGTAAGCAATTACTCAATAAGCTCTAAACAGGGGAGCCGGTTTAAAACCTATTTTAGCAGACGCTCTTTAAGAATTTGTGCCAATAAGGTAAAATTCCTGTGAATTTTTACATCGGAGCCGCATCAGACGGCGGAAAATCAGCGCTTAAATAAACGGTTATGCACTGAGCGAAATCACGGCATGCTGTACATATACGGTTTACGTTCACCTCAAGAGTATCCGGGTTAAACATATTGGTCGGAACGGTAAATGTTGCCATCTCATGCCGTCTTGCAGTCTTATTTTTGCCCTTGCAGTTTTCATATTTTATACCGATATAAAAGCCTGCGGTTATCACTGTAGTGTCACAAGTATTTACGTATCTTACTGGTTCTCTTTCTACAAACACCTCTTCAACGCAGCCGATATCTTCCGTGCAGATAGAAGCCGAAACGCTTGTGTATCTCGTATACGGAGACACATAAACAACGTCGGTTTCAGCAGCTGAAGTGGTTGCTGCTGCGTCAGATGCAGTAGTTGTTATTGAGACCGGTCTCTGCGTAATATTTGTTACCAAAACCTCATAGCTTATCGTTGCGGTTTCGCCGGGACCTAACGTAGCTATCTCAATACCGTCTGCAATATCCGTCTCAGATGGAGTTCCGTTTACCAGAACCTGTCCCTGAAGTGTTCCGAGATTTGCGTAACTGCTTGTCACTGTCACGTTATTAAGCACATTGTTTGTAGTATTTGTTACCTCTATGTCCACGGTAACCGTTTCGTTTGCAGTATAGACCACATTAGGGGTTACGGTTTGAACAATGACCAATCCTTCTTCCACAAAAAATCCTCCTTTCACTTTTACTATTTCATAGTATGAATAAAAGTAAAAAAAGGTTCAAAGGATACCGATAAACTCTATTGCTAACTCATAAGATCTCAAATAATAACGCCAAAGAATAATACCTGCTCAGTGCCTTTACAGTATCTCTTTTATAACTGAAATATTGCCGCCTTGCACTAAATGCTGCATTTAATAAATAAGTAACTACGCATAAATTTTTGTGTACAAAATTGTCTTTTCTATTCGGTAAAAGCCATATAAAATATAGTTAAACCTAAAAGCATTTTTTGTTCAAAATGTCCTTTGAAATCAGGTGCTTATTTGTGTTATAATTAAATTGAAAGGACTTTAGGTGATTAAAATGTACTGTAAAAATGACATCGTACTGTACGGAACACAAGGCGTATGTACGGTATGTGAAATAGTAAAGAAGAAGTTCGGCGAAAAAGAGCTGGATTACTATCTTTTAAGACCGGTATTTGACAGAAATTCTACTATATTTGCCCCCTGCGACGCACCTGTTACCGTCACAAAAATGCGAGGACTTTTGCCAAGAGCTGAAATAGTTGAAATGATAAAAGAGGTATCGTCAGAGACATGCGGCTGGATTGACGACACCGGCGAACGCAGAAAAATTTTTTCTGAGATTCTGCACTCAGGCGACAGTAAAAAGATTTTGTCTCTTGCAAAAAGTATAGCCGACCGCAGAGAAGACCTCCACTCAAAGGGTAAGAGCCTGTCAAGTTTTGACGAGCGGTTTTTAAAAGAAGCTGAGAAAGTGGCGTTTGAAGAAATAGCCGTGTCACTTGACATTGAGCCTGCAAATGTATTAAACTACATCAAAAGCTATTCATCAGACAATTAAAAACAACAAAGAGCAGTCATTTAAAGGCTGCTCTTTTTGATTTATTTATTGTATATTGTCTTTTTCAGGTAATCAATGCTTGAATCAAAGTCTATTCCCAAAACGCTCATTCCTCTTATGGTAAGATAACTGAAGTCGCTGTTTTGAGGTATTGCCTGTGAGATCGTATCAAAATCAAGGTACTCAAACACGTCCAGCACAAGTGAGAATATTTCATTCTCAGTAAGGTTAGTAGTCAGTTTAGGAAGCAAAACATTCAACAAATCGTTTATCTCAAAAAGACTCATGGCCTTTGCCTTGTTTAAAACTTTGTTCATAACGGTTCTCTGTCTTTCTGTTCTGCCGAAATCCGTACCAACGTATCTGATTCTTGAATATGCCAGGGCCTGCTTGCCGTTAAGTGTATAAAGTCCTGCGGAGCTGATTTTATCCGAGCCGGTCGGATCGCCCCTTAACATATTTATCTCAGACAAATACGAATTAACATACTGTACCTCGTCTTCGGTAACATTTATATCTACTCCTCCAACCGAATCCACAACGTCAACGAATGAAGAAAAGTTCACCATAACATACTTGTCGATTTTTATCCTGAAATTCTCTTCAATTGTATCCATCAAAAGCTCAGCGCCGCCATAAGCGTAGGCGTGGTTAAGCCTTGTATATTCATCGACCTGCGGGATATGCAGATAAATATCTCTCAAGAAAGATGTCATAATGATCCTGTTAGTATTTTTATTGAGAGATACCAGTATCATGCTGTCGCTTCTTCCGCGTTCAGAACCTCTTGAATCAGTACCTATGACCAAAACATTCATCACGTTTTCGTCATACATAAGCGGCTCGCTTTTTTTCTCCATGTTGTTCTTAACCTTCTCATTAAGCTCATCAATATCCTTTTTGGGAGAATCCGGTTCGTCTGTCTTGTCGTCGTCGACTATTGAAGAAGCTATAGAGGTGTCAGGACTTTTAACAATATTTATTTTTGATATATAGTTATATATCAAAGCCACCGCAGCGCCCGCGAGAAGCAGTATAATAAGCAACGCTATTATAACAATAGTGATGACTTTTTTCTTAGCCGACCATTTTTTCTTACCGTTTTTCTTAAGGCGGTTTTTGCTTGTGCTCTGAGGTCTTTCCGGCGGCGCATCAAGCTTTTTGAGCTTATCGTACTTATCATAATAGGCCTGATCAAAATTTTTGGGCGAATCCTTTTTAAACTCTCTGCTCTGATAATCTGTAACTTTTCTGCCCTCCTTACCTGCTATTCCAAGCGAAGCCAGATCCTCGTCGTCCTCGTTGTAGTTGTCAGCTAAAAAGTCCGGAGCCGCGCTTTTTTTGCTTTTTGTTTCGGTGTTCTCGGTGTTCGGTTTGTCTCTTGAACTTATGATGCTGTCAAAAACGTCCTGAGAAATGGTAATGGAATCCTTAGACTCATGTACATCAGAAGCCTTAACCCCCTGCTTGTCCGATAAAGAACCCTCGGACTCAGAAACGCCGTCTGAATAATTATCGCTTTCTGCTTTAGAAATATCAGAAATAAGGTAGTCTGCGGTGTTATCAAGAGTCGTTTTTCTGACGTCGTCCTTATTTTCAGGAATCTGTTCACCGCTCATTTTGCGTTTCTTTTCCATCGCCTCATTTATAATATCGTCAATCGATTTATCCATAACATTATTCTCCTTTGATATACATACTTTCTGTTAATATGATACAACATTTTTTATTTTAAGTCAACATAAAAGGAATTTTATCTCAAGGTGAAAATTCAAACAATAAACGCTACCATTTATACAATAAAATTTGCATATTTGACATATATAAAAATTTTATCTTTGTTTATGTTGACATAAAATAATAAATATGTTATCATAAATCGGTAGTAAAAATAAAAAATATAACTAAAAGCGGGTGTTTACTGTTTTTATGGATATTGGATTTCCTTGTTTTTTTGTGTCGTATCAGAGTACACACTTAAATAACACCGAATGACAATGCTCTACGCATTTATTTAAAAAGTGTAACAATTTTAAAGGAGAAATGTTAATGGATAACACTGAAAAGACAATAGACTTAAAAAGCTTATATTTTATGATTATCAAGCACATCAAGTTTATAATTGCCTTGACGGTTATTTTTACTTTAGGTGCGCTGATTATTTTTACAATGATAGTTCCGAAAAAATATACGTCTTCAATAATGCTGTACGTTCAGTCTAACGAGGGGTCCAGTACCATTCAGCAGCAGGAGATCGGTTATCAAGATATCCAGGCGGCTGAAAAGCTTGCAGGAACGTGTCAGATCCTTTTCACCAGTGAAAAGATGATAAACTATATCCTTGAGGATCTTGAAAACGACCATGGAATAACAAGTTACACAAGTGATGACATTTCCGACTGGATAACAGTTACCGCACCTGAAAACACAGCTATACTGACCGTAAGCGTTGAGACTAAGGATCCGGATCTCTCGGCAGTTGTAGCTCAGAGTATAGACCTTAATGCACACAGTGTATACTCATCTGTTGTCGATGCGGGTGTTGTAAAAGAGGTCGTAGCCGCAAGCGTACCGGACAAACCATCTTCTCCGAATGTTCCGAGAAACACAGCGATAGGCTTTATAATCGGTTTGGTACTCGGATGTGTGATCGCAATAATTATTGAAATGGTCGACACAAAGGTCAAGCCCTCTGACGATCTTCTCACAATGTACGGCATACCGGTATTTGCTGAAATCGTTGACTTTGAGGCTAACGTAAAGGGAGGTTACGACTATGAATATAGGAATAGCTAAAAAATCGAAATCGTCAGGTCACAGAAACGAGTTAAGGCGTTCAAAAACGACATCAAGAAAATATATACTTAACGAGGGCACCAAGTTTATCATATCGGAAGGTTACAACACGGCAAGAACAAATCTTATGTTTTCACTTTCTCAGGTGACTAAAAAGGTGGTTGTTTTTACTTCCGCTAACCCTGCGGAGGGAAAAAGTACAAACTGCCTTAATATGGCGATAACTCTTGCGTCTACAGGCGCTAAGGTAATGCTTATTGACCTTGACCTTAGAAAACCTGTTCAGCATTCCTTGCTTAAAATCAGCCGAACAAAGGGTGCAAGCACGATTTTAAGCGGAATGTGTACGGTTTCAGAAGCAATAACTAAAAATGTTAGACCAAATCTTGATTTAATACCGTCAGGACCTATTCCTCCTAATCCGGCTGAGCTTTTATCGTCGCCCAATACCGGAAAGCTTATAGACGTGTTGCAGCCTCACTATGACTATATACTGATAGATACCCCTCCGGTAAACATTGTTTCAGATTCTCAGCTTTTAAATGATTATATTGCAGGTATCGTATTCATCATCAGGGACGGATATACAAAACACACCGACCTTCAACGCGCGCTTTCACAGATAAAGCTTGCTAACGGAAAGGTGCTTGGCTTTATGAAGACCGCATGCCAGGTATCCGGAGGAACGGGATACTATAAAAAGAAGAGCTACTACAATTATAACTATTCATACTCCGAACCGGCAACAGATTCGGAACAAGGCAAATAATTAAGGAGGAGCGCTTATAAGAGGAGGAGGTATATATGACAATAGACTTTCATTCACATATACTCCCCTGTCTTGACGACGGTTCTTCGTCAGTGGAGGAATCATTACACCTTTTGGACATAATGGCTCAAAACGGAACGGATGTAGTAGTGTGTACTCCGCATTTTTACTGTCACGAAATAAGTATAAGCAGTTTTTTGTCGGCAAGACAAAACTCATACGAGCAGCTAAAACCGTATCTCAAGCCTGAACATCCCAAGATACTTCTCGGCTCAGAGGTTTTATACTCAAGCAAACTTAATCAACTCGACGATCTTAAAAAGCTCTGCATACAGGGAACAAATTACCTTTTGCTTGAAATGCCGTATCTCAGGCTTTCCGGACAGATGATTGACGCAGTATCTGATCTGGTCGACTGCGGCAAAGTAAAGGTTTTGATCGCGCATATTGAAAGATATTTAAACTTCACCGATTACTCCGACCTTGAGGAGCTTATGTCGCTGGATGTTTTAGGCCAGCTAAATGCAAATTCTTTTCTTGATAGAAAGACAAAACGAATCTGCTTTAAGCTTATGAATCAAGGGTTCGTGCAGGTTATTGGAAGTGATATGCACCACGAAAACAGAGGTGTTCCTGTTAACAAAGCATATACGGTTATCGAAAAGAAATACGGCAGTGACAAGATTAGCCGGATAGAAGAAAGTGGAAAAAGGCTGTTAAACGATATGGAAACATATGAGGTAATATTGTAGCGTATAAAACAAAAGCAGACGGATTTTGTGCCGTCTGCTTTTATCTATATTAAATTTTACAAACTACTTATTTCATTGGACTGTACCTGATTTCATAGATTTTGTTCAAATGAAAATTAACTACTTCATCGGACTGTACTTCCTTTATAGATTTCGGTTTAGTTAAAAGACTGAATAACCGGCGGAACCACCCCCAAAAGTTATTAAGTATTCTGCTTTTAATTTCCTTTCCTTGTTCTCAGATATATTTACATCATATTGATTTAACTTTATCAGCTCTTTCGTCTGAGTTTTAAGTTCTCCTTAATTCACGAGCAACAAAGGAAAGAATAATCTGTGATGAATCTTCTAAACCCATTGGACTCGCTCCCTTCTTATTTAATGATTCGGATAAATTTCTGATAAGCTTTCATACTCATCATTCCTTTCTTCCTCTTCCTTGATTATAATATAGCACACTTTTTGTGCAATGTCAATAGTTTTTTTTAAAAATATAGAAAGTTTTTATTTAACATTTCTTTTACAAAATCCGCTTGACTTGCAATAAAATATAGTGTATAATAAATATGTTGCCGTGATTGAAAGTCACAGCATTTTTTCTTTAAAAAGGAGGATACTATATGCCGAACGAATACACACCCGACCTTTACACTTTGGTTGACGAAGACGGAAAAGAACAAACCTTTGAGGTCTTGGCTGAAACAGAGTATGAGGGTGATGTTTATTATGCGCTCACGCCTTATTATGATGAACCTCAGGATTCTCTTGAAGATGACGGACTTATGGTAATATTGAAGAGCACCTATGAAGATGATGAAGAAATATTGGTGTCCGTTGATGACGATGAGACATTTGATAAGGTCGGAGAGATATTCATGTCAATGCTCGAGGATATTTATGAGGACGAGTGTGACGACGAAAGCTGTGAGCATGATCACAGCAGCGCGGCCGAAAGCGAAGAAACTAAAGAATAAAACGAACAAAAACTACAGATAATATTTGAGTAAAATTTCTGCCTTGTTCGATCAAGCATAGCATTTTATAATCCAACACATTTTAAAAGGGAACTTAGACTCTGTTTGCAGATTGAAGACCCTCCTCTAAGGCTCCGCGAAAGCCGAGAAATCCTTATGAGACGAGGGGATCGTGAAACAATCAGGCGGTTACCCACCTGCATGAGTGCGGGTTTTATACGCTATGCGACGGCAAGGTGGAATTTTATTTTGCCTGTTTTTCCATATCTTAATACAAAAAAGATTTATTGCGGAGCCAGAAAATCAAGCGCCGGAATGTTTCTTAAAATCCCGAAAATAACAAGTGCGGCGGCATACACTAAAAGGCATCTGTCTAGCCACTTGTCATTTATCGGGCTTTCATATTTTAAATAGACCCACAGTTTTCTTGCAATAGCCATTAAAAAAAGCGGAAGTGTTACAAACAAAAACGGATTACATCTGAAAGCAGCGTAAATGTCAAGCTTTAGAACACTCAGGATCATTCTGGATATTCCGCATCCGGGGCACCACAGCGTAGTTATTTTGTGGAATACGCAAGGGATCCCAAGCCCCGTAAAATACATAAATAAAGCATATGCCGCCCCTGCAAACATCAAAATTGCAAGGGCGGTAAATGCTTTTTTTCTTCTTTGCTTCATTAAGGTCAATATACTCCCCTAAGATTGTTAAGCTCATTCTGGATCAAGCAGGCTGAAATGATGCTGCCGATTCCGAGAAAGATACAAAGAATCAGATATATAATGCCGTTGTTAGGAATAGGCTTATTCTGGATCTGACCCGCAGCCTGGAGCTTTTCTCCTGCCTTATAAACCCAATACCAGCCATAAAATCCGCATGTGATGATCCATAATATAATAACCATAGCACCCGAAGTATCATTTCTTCTGCCGGAAACAACATTAAGATCCTCAGACATTTTATATATCCAGTATATTTGATAGATTCCGCAGGTAATTATTGAAAGAATAACGCAAAGCGCGATGTTTCTCTCTTCAACTACATATCCCCCGGAAGGCTGAGGATTATAGGGTTGATATTGCTGATTATTATTGTCCACAGTATAATACCTCCTTATGTATTTTTATACATTCAGTATAATACAATTCGTGGTATATGTCAATACATACAAAATTTAATAGCAATTATATTTCAAATTAAAAAGCTATGCAAAATTCTTGAGTTTTCACATATTATTCATAAAATTATGATAGTATTATTTATAGAGGATAAAATCCTATGAGCAACTTGGAAGGAACGGTATTAAATGAACATCATATCGCTGTTAAAGCCAAAGTCAACAGTGTCTTACGTGTACGATTCAAGTACATTACGTCAGGGACTTGAACAGATGAAAGCCCACAAATTCACAGCAACCCCCGTGATCACCCGCGAGGGCAAATACGCAGGAGTTGTATCAGAGGGCGACTTTTTATGGTATCTCTTAAGAAATGACGCAAGCGCCGACCTAAAGCTTTTGGAATCTGCTTACATAAAAGACATTATAGATCCAAAAAAATTCAAGCCAGTAAGAATAAGCGCAACAATGAAAGATCTTTTGCTTATGGTAATGAATCAGAACTTTGTTTCTGTAATAGATGACAGGGACTGCTTTATTGGCATAATTACAAGAAAATCAGTGCTTGAGTACTTTTACCAAAAAGAAGCTGAAAGCGAAATTGAAGATCAGTAAAAAATAAATCCGACTGTGAAATTGAAATGCACCCCAAAAGTTAGACAATGTTATATAATGTCTAAATAATGGGATGCGCTTCAAAATCAGCAGCCGGATTTTTTCTTCTAGTGAAACATATTCATTTCGCCATAATCATCGTAAGCGTTATCCACACTTGAATCAGTTTGATCTGTTTTGTCTTCATCAGGTTCTGAGGTCAAATCGCTCATATTAGTATATCCGTACACCGTTTCCTGAAACAACCTAATGTTTTGCGTAATATCCACTACCAGCACATCCTGGGTTCTGATCGTTTCATTAGTATACATTCCATCAGCAGGTATTCTGAGCTGATTTATTTTATAAGTCAAAAGATCAGCCGAATTATATAGTAGATAAGCAATCTCTCCATCGGTGAGATTTGTTTTAAGCTGCCTTAAAACCTTATCCAAAAGATCAGAAAGCTCAATAAGGCTCATATCCTTTGCCTTTTCGGCTATTTTGGTTACCACTCTTCTCTGTCTGGCGGTTCTTTCAAAATCCGCCGCGCCAACGTATCTAAGTCTTGCATAAGCAAGCGCCTGATTTCCGTTCATATGATAGGTACCGCCCTTTGTCAGATAATCGGTTCCCTTTTTATTTTTGAGGCAATCATTCTGCTCCGCCATAGGCGCCTGCATACCTATAGCCTCCTCGTCAGATATTCTTATATCCAGACCTCCGCAGGCGTTTACTATATCAATAAACGAATAGAAGTTAAACAAAACATACTTGTCAACGTCCACGCCGAAGTTGTTCTTCAGCGTCTGCATAGTTAACTCTGCTCCTCCCGCCCCATATGCGGAATTAAGCTTTGCGTAAACGCCGCCGGACTGTGCAATTTCAACATACATATCCCGCATAAAAGATGTAAGAGTTACCTCTTTGGTCTCCTCGTTTATGGAGCACAGCATCATGACGTCAGTATTTCCGCTCGTGTTGTCGGCAGTGTCTCTTATATCCTCTCCTATTATAAGAATATTTGTTACATTATCGCTTGAAATAAATCCCTGCTGCGCTTTTGCAAGCTGATCTCTTAGCTGATTTTCTCTTTCGATATCTTCATATGTCGCAGAATTCAATGTCAATCCCCAGTTGCCGTTATTCTGAGAATCAGTTCTTTGCAAAAGTCCTGTAAAATATCCGAATACAGAAATTCCCACGCTGAGCAGAATAAAGACCACACCTAACACATAGCATATTGCTATTGATGTAATTCTTTTTTGGCTGAGATTTTTCCGGTTTACTTTTACGTCTTTTGTATTATTATCACTGCCATTGACAGCGTTTATTTTATCAGATTTTAATGCCACTGCCGCAGCGGGCTCAAGTCTTTTATTAAGGTCATCCGTTTCGGTTTCATATTCCTCATCTTCCGTTTTTTTTGCAATAGCCGCGGCAATCATTGAAGCCATATCTTTCACGCTGTCGTTTTTCAAATTGGTCGTCTCTGCAGTATTTTTAACATATGGATTTTGAATTTTTACATCTTTGCTAACCACACTTACATCCGAATCGAAGTCCAAAAGATAGTCCTCTTCATTTAAAAATACGTCATGCGCTTTATCGGTGCCGTTTTTAGGCGCTGAGGATTTGTTTCTGTTCATAACGTCACTAATAATTTCGTCTACGGACAGATCCTTTTTATCTCTTGAATTGTCAATGCTATTTTTATCTGGCATTTTAAACCTCCTGCTGTTTATTGTCTCCTATATCTTTTACACAAAAATGCTTTGTTTTATGTTGTTTTAATCATTATACAACATATTTTTCACAATTTCAACTATATTTGAAAAGCACTGTAAATATTATTTACACAAAACAGCAGCATAACTGATTCATTAAATCATTTGATCAATTTTTATTGATTAAACTTACCCTGTGACTCTGCCTTATATGTTTTCAGTCCTAAGCTTGTTTTGTAGGCCGATTCACCCAAGCGCTACATCAAGCGACATCATAAGTATAAACCCTACGGTGAAGAAAATTGTTCCGAAATAAGAGTGCTCTCCCTCTGCAAGTCCCGGGATCATCTCTTCTACTATAACGTAAAGCATTGCTCCTGCGGCAAAGCTTAAAAGGAACGGAAGCACAGGGGTTATCACGCCTGCTATCAAGATAGTTATAACCGCTCCTACCGGCTCAACAGCTCCGGATAAAACACCGTAAAAAAAGGCTTTTCCCTTTTTAACACCGGCGGCATTCATCGGCATTGAAATTATTGCGCCTTCAGGAAAATTCTGTATCGCGATCCCAAAGGAAAGCGCTGCCACCATAGCAGCCGTAATGTCAGAACCGCCTTCCAAGAATCCCGCTATTATGACTCCCACCGCCATTCCCTCGGGAAGGTTGTGAATAGTTACCGCTAAAAAAAGCTTAGAGGATCTTTTAAATCCGCCCTTTTCTCCTCTGACGCACTCGTTGTTGGAACTGAGTCTAGCAGCGATCTTATCAAGTACGAGCAAAACCAGCACTCCAAATAAAACCCCCGACGCTGCGGGTATAAAGGAAAGCTTTCCCATATCACTAACCTGCTCTATTGCAGGGATCAAAAGGCTCCATACAGACGCTGCCAGCATTACTCCCGCAGCAAATCCGATAAGCGCACGGTGTGTTTTTGCGCCCAACTGACCTTTCATAAAAAATACGCAGGCAGCTCCTAAGGATGTTCCCAGAAAAGGAAGCGCAATGTTGATTATTACATCTAAAATCATTATAAACCTCACAGTAATCGCATTTTGTCGTTTATTTTATTATATTGCGCTTTACCGTTTAGGTTACAAAAAAATAAAGCCCCGCTTATTTTGCAGGACTTTACCCATCTTTTTTTCAACTTTCGATCTGCTTTCCTAAGAACATGGCGGCAGCTTTTGTCAGCATAAGATGCTTTTCGCTGACCGGCTGGTTATTTTCACCCTCTACGAAAGCTACCGCACCGGTTACATCACCCGAGGAAATTATCGGAGTTATAGCAAGCGCCGATTTTGATATTCCCTCGATAGGCATAAGCTCATCACCGTTTTTTATATATGTGCTTCTGCTTTCTATAAGATCCTCAAGCGCCTGTGAAACTCTCCTCTCGCTGTATTCTTTTTTCGGAGTTCCCGCAACGGCTACTACATGATCCCTGTCAAAAACCACCACCGGCGCACCGCCAAGCTTGTAAATAACCTCCGCCGCAGATGTGGCTGCCTCGCTCATTTCGTGAATCGACGAGTATTTTTTAAATATTACTTCTCCTTCACTGTTTGTGAAAATCTCCAGCGGGTCGCCTTCTCTTATTCTCAGAGTTCTTCTTATTTCTTTAGGAATAACGACCCTCCCGAGGTCGTCGATCCTTCTGACTATACCAGTTGCTTTCATTATATATTCTCCTTTTCTCTTAGCAAATTTTTATCAATTGTAAAAGTATTATCTGCAAAAGATCAGGGAATATACTTTTAATTATTTTTATAAAAACAAATTAAAAGTGAGCTGCATTCTCTCCTTTAATATTGATTTTATCCACAATAAGCGCAATGAATTCACTGTTAGTAGGCTTTCCGCGAGTTGTGCTCAGAGTGCAACCAAACAGAGAGTTAAGCGTTCCGATATTACCACGATCCCACGCTATTTCTATCGCGTGTCTTATCGCTCTTTCCACCCTTGTAGGAGTGGTATTGAACTTTTTCGCGACTGACGGATAAAGCATCTTTGTAACGCTGTTTAACATTTCGCTGTCGTTTACCGAAAGCATAATGGCCTCTCGCAGATAGTGATATCCTTTTATGTGAGCAGGAACTCCCGCACGGTGAATAATATCGGTTACTATCACCTTTAAATCCTTACCTATCAATTTATTCGTGTCGGGATCAAAATTGACAATTTTATTTATCCTGTCAGCCAATGCCTTGGTTTCAAACGGCATGCGCATATAACATGCCGCTCCAAGTTCCATTACACTTTTTTCTATAAACTGGTTTTCATATGAACTGACAACTATAACGTGTGGCTTTTTAAAGTCTGAAGTATTTAACTTTTTGATAAACTCAATTGCGTCAAGGTTCGGCATAACGGCGTCAATTACCACAACGTCCGGACTTTCGTCCTTTATTACGCTGATAAGCTTATTTCCGTCTTTCGGACGCGTAATGACGTAAAAATCCATTTTTCTTAAAGAGCTTGCAACATCAACTCCAAAACCCAGACTATCGTCACCGATAAGAACCTTGACCTTTTCCACTTTAACCATTCCTTTCTTTTATGGCTGCTTACGTCTACAAGCCACCCATCTTTTATTCATACCTTTATTTTACCACATTTTATATAACAAAACAAGTATAAAAAAACCAAGGTAATGACATTTTTTTACATCGGCTGTCAATTCATGTCAAAAATTATATATCCATGAAACAATAATAAAAATCAGCCGTTCAGAATTTATACCGATAGGCTGATTACATCTGATTTTTATTATTAAATATTTTTAAGTTAAAACAGAAAGATTTATGGACTTACCCACGTGCGGCTTAAAATTTCAGTCGCTGCATTTAAAACCTATTTTTGTGTTTTTTCTGTTATTCGAATTTTTATAATTATTGTTATAAGACTCCCTATTATTGCCTTTTTGTTTTTCCTGAATAATTTCTGCTATTACAGACGAGTGAGTTACAAACAAAACCTTTGCACATGCTTTATACTTGATTTTATCGTAAAGCCTTCCTGCACTCATTGTTCCCCGATAAACAGTATCTTTGCTATTGGCAACGTACCCTATTATCCCAATACATGGAAGCGCCGCCGCAATTGCCTCGCTGTCAAAATCATTGTCCTCATCCTTCACAAGAAAAATCTCTCCCCCAACTTCAAAAGGCGTTTTTCCGTAATAATGTGAAATCCCGCAAATCGTAACATACATTTTTTCATTCATAGCCATACCCTCCGGAAAAGTTTTAATATCATCTGAACCATCTGATATTGGTCTGAAGTTATTTTATCACACCAAAGTTAATTTGCGGTAACATTTTTCGGACAGTTGTCCGGCTGTACAATTATTCGTACACATAAAAGCTATGAACGACTTTCCCCATGCTTTTGTGCGTATAAACTTCCAAGCACTAATACAAGCAACATTACAAAACGCATGAGGCTTAAAGCGTCAGCACCCCATGCATTTATTTTTTTCTTTATTTACTTTAACTTTGCGCCATCCTTAAACGCATTTCCCACCTTTTCTCCCAAAACGAGATATGCGTTATTCACAGGGTCAAAAGTAATTGGCCGAAGCTTTGCAGGATCAATTTTGCCGTCATCACTGAGGATCTTTTCATCTGCGCTTACGTTTACGATCTCTCCAAGCATCAAACCTGTTTTTTCGTCATAGCTTAAAAGCCTGCACTCAAGGGTCATTGCAAGTTCATCAATAATCGGTGCGTCTACAAGCTCACTTTTAGTTGTGTGAAATCCCGCTTTTTCAAGCTTATCAGATACATCGTTTGCTGAAACTATTCCAACATAGTCACATTCTGTGACATGATCTGCGTCCGCCATGCTTACTGTAAATGCTTTGCGTTTAAGGATATTTTTTACAGTTTTGTGGCCTGAACTCAGGCACAAAGACACCTGCGCCGCGTCGCTTATACCGCCCCAAGCGGCATTCATAGCATCGGATACACCGTTATCATCGTACGATGCAATTATAAAAACCGGTTGCGGATAAGTAAGAGGCTTTGCACCAAAACTTTTCCTCATGTTAATTTCCTCCTTTTTTTACTGTTGATTCAGTTGATTTACATAAGCAATTGGATTTTCATAGCTTACTATAAAAAACTTGATTTTCCTTTTGCCATATGTTAAGTATCCTGTCAATAGATTATACCACAAACTACCAGTCGTTTCAAGTCGCAAAATGAAAACCCGCCGCTGCATATATCTAATTGCTGAATATGTCGCTTGATAATTTGTTGCATTTGCCGATTTAATTAGATTCAGAAGACAAGGCATTGACTTTCTCTATGTCTGTTACCTTATAATCCATGCCCACAACAGTTCGCCTTATTTCAAATTCAGGAAGTATTTTATTTGAATAGATATATGCCGTGTTTTCATTCAGATCCACCTCAGCTAAAAAGCCTTCTCTTTCATTGAAAGCGTTTTGAATCTTCAAGGCGCATTTCCGGCAATGCATTCCCTCTATCTTTATTTTATATAGATAAGAATAAGAGCTTTTATCGGCATTAACGGGTTCAATTTTCTTGATAGTATCCCCGCCAGACCCACAGCAACCTGCTGCTATTCTCTTAGCATAACTTTTGATAACAAAAGCCGCAATGACCGCTGTAACAATAATTACAATAGCACAAACCATAAGATCACACTTTCTATTGTTTTAGGTTAGCATCAACTAACTTTATTATACCACTAAAGCGTAAACAAGTCAATACAAAAACAAATATCCGCATGGGGCCAAATAATCGCCAATACTTTAGAATTATTTTAAAAAAAATGAGTAAAATATATTTGAGGTGACTTATTATGCCATACAAAAATCTCAGCCATCTGCTGCTGTCAAGCTCAAGCTCAAGGAATTATTTCTTCTCACTCCCGTCAGATATCCAGCTTATCCTGCGCGATCAAAACGAATTTATCCACACTTTGTTTGAACTTCGCAGAAACGCAGAATATATTTTAAAACACAGATAATTTTACGAATACGATAGTTTGATGACAGCATATCTTATAAACACCCACATTATCAGCAAAGATCTAAGCATAAAATTCCATTTTTCACTGTTTTTCTCTTGACAAAGCGGCTAAACCGTGTTAAAATGTAATAACTTGCAGAAATGATGTTTCAGAACTCATCATACAGCAAAGATTGACCACTTCTTAAATGAAGTCAAAGCCATACGGACAGCTAGGTCAAATGCCGGCACGGCAACTTCTGTTGCCTTATTGATTGGACTTTTCAGTCAAATAGAATTTTATAAGTTTGTTTTAATTTTGCATCAACTTGTGAAACGGTCAATAAGAGTAGTAAAAGTATATTTGCTATACAGGCTCTGAAACCAGCATTAAAATATCTGTTCGTTTTTCGTTAGCAATACGATTTTTAAAGCACACAAGAGTGAGGATTCTTGTGTGCTTTTGTTTTGAGGTGAAAACTATGGAAAATAAACTTAAACTTTACGGATTTAATAATCTAACGAAGTCGTTGAGCTTTAACATATACGATGTTTGCTATGCAAAAACTCTTAAGGAACAGAAGGACTATATTCATTATATAGACGAGCAGTACAACTCAAAGAGAATAACAGATATAATGACGCACCTTACAGAAATGATAGGCGCTCAGGTTTTAAGTATATCAAGGCAGGACTATGATCCTCAGGGTGCATCTGCTACCTTTCTGATTGCAGATGATACCATGGTGCCTGCGGGTGGGAACGAGATCGTCGCTCATCTTGACAAAAGCCACGTGACGGTACATACCTACCCGGAGTTTCATCCGCACAACAGCATTGTGACCTTTCGCGTAGATATCGACGTTGCGACCTGCGGAAAAATAACTCCTCTGACAGCGCTTGATTATCTTATCGGAAGCTTTGATTCAGACATAATAACTATGGATTACAGGGTACGGGGATTTACCAGAAACATCGACGGTGAAAAGCTTTTTATCGACCACGACATTACGTCCATTCAGGATTACATCAACCGTGAAACTTTAAAAAAGTACGACGCTATCGATATAAACGTGTATCAGGCTAATATATTTCACACAAAAATGCTTATAAAGGAGCTTTACTTACAGAACTATCTTTTCAACACGGATATAGACGAGCTTCCTCCTCACAAAAGGCTTGATATAAGTACGGCTCTTAAGCGAGAAATGATTGAAATTTTCAACGGAAGGAATGTTTACTGAATATGCTTGATCAGAACCGCGCCCCGATTTACGAGGCGTTACAGCGATTCAAAAAAATGCGCATAGTTCCGTTTGATGTTCCCGGTCATAAAAGAGGGCGCGGAAATGCAGAGCTTACCGAATTTCTCGGTCAGAGCTGTCTTGATGTGGACGTAAATTCAATGAAGCCGCTGGACAACCTGTGCCATCCCGTTTCAGTCATACGTGAAGCTGAAAGCCTTACTGCCGAGGCATTCGGCGCTGAAAATGCTTTTTTTATGGTCGGCGGAACTACATCTTCGGTTCAAAGCATGATAATGTACGCCTGTAAAAGCGGCGACAAAATAATACTTCCGAGAAATGTCCACAGAAGCGCAATAAACGCACTGATCTTATGCGATGCTATTCCGGTTTACGTCAATCCTGATGTTAACACTGACCTCGGGATATCCTTGGGAATGTCAGTAAGCGAGGTTCAAAAAGCAATAAAGGAAAACCCGGATGCAAAGGCGGTGCTTGTAAACAATCCGACATACTACGGCGTTTGCTCAGATTTAAAGAAAATTACAGAGCTTGCACATGAAAACGGTATGCTGTGCCTTGTTGACGAGGCCCACGGAACCCACTTTTATTTTGGCGATGATTTTCCACTTACTGCAATGGGAGCAGGTGCAGATATTTCATCGGTAAGTATGCACAAGTCAGGCGGAAGCCTCACACAAAGCTCATTTCTTCTTATGGGGAAGAATATAAATTCCGATTATATGCGCCAGATTGTAAATCTGACCCAGACCACCAGCGCGTCGTATCTTTTGCTGACAAGCCTTGATATATCAAGAAAGCGCCTTGCATTAAACGGCAGAGATATTTTTTCAAAAGCAGTTAAAATGGCGGAATACGCACGCTCTGAAATAAACTCAATAGGTGGATATTACGCCTTTTCAAAAGAGCTTATTAACGGCGACAGCATATATGATTTTGATGTTTCAAAGCTTTCTGTTCACACTTTGTCTGTCGGTCTTGCGGGAATTGAAGTATACGATATTCTCCGTGACGAATATGATATACAGATAGAGTTCGGCGATTTAGGCAATATTCTGGCATATCTTTCAATCGGCGACAGAAAGCAGGACATCGAACGCCTTATAAGCGCGCTTTCTGAGATACGCAGACGCTTCGGTCGAGCAAAAACAGGTGAAATGCTGACTCAGGAATATATAAATCCAATTGTAGCCCGGTCACCTAGAAAAGCGTTTTACGCAGAAAAAACTCCGCTTGAACTAGACAAAACGGTTGGGCGGATATGCAGTGAATTTGTAATGTGCTATCCTCCGGGAATACCAATTCTTGCTCCGGGTGAGCTTATTACGGAAGACATAATAAGGTATATAAAGTATGCCAAGGAAAAAGGTTGCTCAATGACCGGCACTGAAGACATAAACATTGAGCGTCTCAACGTTTTGAAAGGAGTTTAACATGGAGCTTTGGTTTACCGAAAGGCATACGCCTAACGTAAAATTTTCAATAAGAGTTGACAGACAGCTTTACAGCGGATACAGCGAATTTCAGCGTATAGATGTCTTTGACTCAAAGGAGTTCGGACGTTTTTTAACTCTCGACGGGTATATGATGCTGACCGAAAAGGATGAATTTATTTATCACGAGATGATAACACACACTCCCATGGCAGTTCACCCGAATCCGAAGAACATTCTGGTAATAGGCGCGGGTGACGGCGGAGTAGTCAGAGAGCTTACAAGATACCCCTCTGTTGAGAGGATAGACCTCGTTGAAATAGATGAGCTTGTAATTGAAGTCAGCAAGCAGTATCTGCCTACAACCGCCTGCCGCTTTGACGATCCAAGGCTTAACATCTATTGTGAGGACGGAGTAAAGTTTGTCAGAAAGTGTGAAAACGAATACGACATTATCATAGTTGATTCCACCGATCCGTTCGGACCGGGTGAAGGACTGTTTACCAAAGAGTTTTACGGAAGCTGCTTTAAGGCTCTTAAAGAAGACGGAATAATGGTAAATCAGCATGAAAGTCCGTTTTACGCTGAAGACGCAGCCTCAATGCAGCGCTCTCACAAACGAATAGTTGAAAGCTTTCCTATAAGTAAGGTATATCAGGCTCATATTCCTACATACCCGTCGGGACATTGGCTTTTCGGTTTTGCTTCAAAAAAATATCATCCCACAAATGACTACAATGGCACTAAGTGGAATATGCTCGGGCTTAATACAAGATACTACAACCCAAGACTCCATGTGGGAGCGTTTGCGCTTCCCAATTATGTTGAGGAGCTGTTAAGAGATGTTGAATAAAAATATACAGACCTTCATCGGTTGCGACTGTGACTATAATGACGCCCGGATCGTGCTTTTCGGTGCTCCGTTTGACAGCACCACCTCGTTTCGGCCGGGAACCAGGTTTGCTTCCCAGTCGATGAGAAGTGAAAGCTTCGGTATAGAAACCTACTCACCGTATCAGGATGAGGATCTTACAGATATAAAGGTCTTTGACAGCGGAGATTTAGAGCTGCCCTTTGGCATTCCGGAACAGGCGCTTCTGGATATTGAAGAAAGAACACAAACTATACTTGACGACGGAAAATTACCCTGCATGATAGGCGGTGAGCATCTTGTAACACTGGGAGCAGTAAGAGCGGCAGCGAAAAAATATGATGATCTTCATGTCGTTCAGTTTGACGCACACGCAGATCTCAGAAACGATTACCTGGGTGTAAAGCTTTCCCACGCTTGTGTTATGAGAAGATGCCACGATCTTTTAGGTGACGGTAAAATATTTCAGTTCGGTATACGCAGCGGCGAAAGAGATGAATTTATATTTGCCAAAGAGCACACCTTTATGAACAGGTTTGACTTAGGAAATGTATCCAAATCAGTACAAAATATCGGACAGGCCCCCGTATATTTCACACTCGATCTTGATGTTCTGGACCCAAGTGAATTTCCCGGCACAGGCACACCTGAAGCGGGTGGCGTAAGTTTTATAGCACTTCTTGACGCAATAAAAGAAGTATCAAAACTGAATATTGTAGGATTTGATATAAATGAGCTTTCCCCCGTTTATGATACGAGTGGAAGGTCTACTGCACTGGCGTGCAAAATTTTAAGAGAAATTTTAATTTTGGTATCTCACAAAGATTAAGAATACAAATTTTTTAAGGAGAGAAAGAATGAAAAAATGTATGATAATCGGCTGCGGAGGAGTAGCCTCGGTAGCGATACACAAATGCTGTCAAAACAGCAGCGTTTTTGAAGGAATAATGATCGCCAGCCGCACTAAGTCAAAGTGTGACGCATTAAAACAAAAGCTTGAGTCTAAAACCGACACTATTATAGAAACCGCGCAGGTCGATGCGGATAATGTTGACGAACTTGTGGCACTTATAAATTCATATAAGCCTGACGTAGTTTTAAATCTTGCATTACCGTATCAGGATCTTACTGTTATGGAAGCTTGTCTTGCTACAAAAACACACTATGTGGATACAGCAAATTACGAGCCGCCTGACACTGCGAAATTCGAGTATAAATGGCAGTGGGCTTACAGAGAAAAATTTAAAAATGCAGGAATCACCGCGCTATTGGGCTGCGGCTTTGACCCCGGAGTTACCGGTGTGTTTTCGGCATATGCTCAGAAGCATCACTTTGACGAGATCAATTATATAGACATTCTCGACTGCAACGGAGGAGATCACGGGTATCCGTTTGCAACAAACTTTAACCCTGAGATCAACATCAGAGAGGTTTCAGCGAAAGGAAGCTATATTGAAGATGGAAAATGGATAGAAACAGAGCCTATGGAAATAAAGCGCACCTATAATTTTAAAGGTGTCGGTGAAAAGGATATGTATCTCCTGCACCACGAAGAGCTTGAATCTCTTGCACTAAATATAAAGGGAATAAAGCGCATAAGATTTTTTATGACATTTGGTCAAAGCTATCTTACTCATCTGAAATGCCTTGAAAATGTGGGTATGACCTCCATAAAACCAATCATTTATGAAGGGAAAGAAATTGTTCCGCTTAAATTTCTCAAGGCCGTCCTGCCTGATCCTGCAACACTGGGTCCTAGAACCGTCGGCAAAACGAATATCGGATGTATATTCAGAGGTAAAAAGGATGGCAAAAATAAAAACTATTACCTTTATAATATATGCGATCATCAGGAATGCTACAAAGAGGTTGGCTCTCAGGCGGTTTCATATACCACCGGAGTACCTGCAATGATCGGTGCTATGATGATACTCACAGGAAAGTGGAATAAAGCGGGAGTTTACAACGTGGAGGAGTTTGATCCCGACCCGTTTATGGATGAACTCAACAAGTGGGGACTTCCCTGGCAAGAGGATTTTGACCCTGATCTTGTTGACTGACGTCACACTATTTGTTAAACTCGCTTAAACACCAACGCTCCGGACAGAAAGGCTTTGTAATGGTAGAACTTCTTAAAAACAACCACTCAATAAAAACGCCGTGCTATATAATCGATGAAGCAAAAATTATAAAAAACCTTGAAGCACTAAGCGGCGTTGAAAAGCGTACAGGCTGCAAAATCCTACTGGCACAAAAGGCGTTTTCCTGCTATCACCTATATCCGCTTATCGGGCAATATATCAGCGGAACGGCTTGCAGCGGACTTTATGAGGCAAGGCTCGGACATGAGTGTATGGGTAAAGAGAATCACATTTTTTCCGCTGCATACAGGGAAGATGAAATAGATGAAATATTATCCCTGTGCGACCACGTGATTTTCAATTCCTTTTCACAGCTTGAAAAGTACCGACAAAAGGTTGTTGGCGCCGGTAAGAAGATAGGACTTAGGATAAATCCGGAGTTTTCCACTCAAAAAGGACACGAGATTTACGATCCATGCTCACCGAAATCGAGACTTGGAATAACAGCAAAAAATTTTCAGACGGATAACCTACAGGATGTGAGTGGGATTCACTTTCACACTCTGTGCGAGCAGAATTCCGACGCTCTTAAGATGACCCTGGATGCCGTTGAAGAACGATTTTCAGAAGTGCTTAAAAGTATGGAGTGGATAAATTTCGGCGGTGGGCACCACATAACAAGAGCTGATTATGATATTCCCACTCTTGAGCGGTGTATAACGCATATGCAGGAAAAATATGGACTTGAGGTTTATTTGGAACCGGGTGAGGCAATTGCGCTGAACGCTGGATATCTGGTCACGAGAGTTCTTGACATAACCGAAAACGATATACCGATCGCAATTTTAGACACATCTGCCGCCTGCCATATGCCGGATGTGCTTGAAATGCCGTACCGTCCCCCGCTTTATGGTTCGGGATATCCGGAAGAAAAAGAATTTACCTATCGTTTGGGGTCTCAGACCTGCCTTGCGGGAGACGTTATCGGTGAGTACTCATTTGACAAACCATTACAGACCGATGATTTGTTGATTTTTGAGGATATGGCCATATACACAACGGTGAAGAACAATACCTTTAACGGTATGCCGCTTCCGTCAATTATGTTGCTTGAGAGTAGCGGTGATCTTAAAACGCTCAGAAGTTTTAATTATGATGATTTTAAAAGTCGTCTGTAAATAATAAGGAAAAACCAGGTTCATTATGTTATTGATGAACCTGATTTTTTTCACCAAAAAAGCGGCATGCTTCAAAAGAAGTCAGCCGCTTTTTCGGATGTGTAACATTATCTGGAAGATATCTTGATATCATAAACCATGTCACTGACTGACAGATAAGTTTCTGTCAGTTCAGTTACAGTTGGTTTTGGTTGCAGGTATTTTATTACCTGCCGCTTTTCCGTATGTGTAACATTATCTGGAAGATGTCATATTTACTTATTTCTCTTCTTTAACGCTACCAAACCTATTGCCGCCGCTGCCAGGAATGCAGATAGTCCTACTGCTGCCTGTGCTCCTGTGTTTACCGGCTTATCTGTTGCACTGCCGTTGTTATTTCCTTTGGCCGGTGCTGTTGTTGTCGGCGCTACCGTTGTTGACGGTGCCTTTGTTGTATCTTTTCCGCCTGTAGGCGCTTTTGTTGTTGGCTGATCGTCTGATCCGGTAGTTACATCTCCCGTAGGCTCATTTGTTATTGGCTCTCCGGTTGTTGCTTCCGTCGGCTTTTCAACCAGTGCTGCAATCGCATCCTCTATCGCCTTAGCATATCCGTCTACTGTTTCCTGCTCTGTGATATTCTTTGTTCTGTCTACTGCTTCTACTGCCGCAGTAACTGCTGCCGCTGTTTCATCAGTGTAGATGCTTAAGTCAGCCGGTACCTTTGCTATAGCCTCGTCTACCTTTGTGTAGTCTGCCGCAAGATACTCAAGTGCAGAGATCGCGTCATTGATCGCCTGTGCATATCCGTCTACAGTTGCCTGCTCGGTTATGTCCTTATCTCTTACTACTGCATCTATTGCATCGTTAAGTGCCTTTACTGACTCTTCTGTGTATACGCTCAGGTCCTCAGGTACGTTTGCTATTGCCTCATCTACTGCTGTGTAATCTGCCGGCTTGAGTTCAAGTGTATTTTTTGCCGCTTCTATTGCTTCTACTATCTCCGGCATCTTTGATGGTAACGGCTTGCCGTTGCTCTCTGTCAACAGTGCGTCTGCCTTAGCTACCGCTTCCTCAAGTGCCTTTATGCTGTCATCAGTATAGTTTCCGCTCTCGATAAGTGCCTTTGCCGCATCTACTGTCTCATTAAATTCGTCAAGCTTTGCTGTCTCATCTGCTCCGCTTACCGTCTTTAATACCTTTCCGTCTGCGTCAAGGTATTCAAGCTTTGTGACCGTAAATACATAATCTGCTGCTTCATTCCATGAGTATGTTGCCGCTGTGATCGAAATACTGTCGCCTGTGCTGATCGGCGTGTCCAGAGCCAGTTCAATAGATATATTCTTCTCTCCTACTGTTCCGTCGCCTTCACCTCTGTAATTCTGATTGATCTTTTTGCCTGCGATTATTGCCTCAAGCTCAATCATATCCGCATACATATTGTATGCAACGTCAGGTGCACAGTCAAAAACTATCTTTATTGCACTTGCACCGTTTATCATTTCGTTGGCAGTTTCCTCGTCTATTGTAAGAGCGCCTGCATATCCGGTGTAAATCTTTCCTATCGGAGGTACTTCCTCTCCATTGTTGTAGCTGTAATTGATTACCAGCGTGTCGATCGCTTTTCTTACCGCTTCCTCAGCTGCCGCGATCGCGTCAACTCCCGCGTTGTCAGGGTCGTTTACAAGCTTTTCTGCTGCTGCCATCTGTTCGCTGAATATCTTCCACGAATCTGATGTATAATCGCTCTCAATAAGCGCCGTGCCTTCCTCTACCAGAGCTGCAAGGTTCTTTACATCGCCCTTTAAAGCTAATTTGTAGCTGCTTGATGTAGGATCAAGATTATTCTTTAATACTTTGGTTACATCATCGACTGTAGCCTGACCTACCATTTTTATGTATTCGCCGTTTTCTTCTACACGCGATACCTGATAATCATATACTGCCTGTAAAGCCTTAAGTGAACCTGTTGTATATTTTGAGTCTTTTGCGTTAGCTTCAAGGAAATCTTCAACTGCCTTCTTTGCTTTTTCATACTCTGTGTAGTCACGAGTTTCTACAAGCTTATCTTTCGCCTCATCAAGTGACTTCATTGCTGCGTCGATCTGCTCATCGTTCGCCTCGGTGTTCCTTATCTCATATACTTTTAAGTACTCTGCAAGAACCTTCTCATACTCAGCCCATGAGTCTTCTGTATATCCTAAGTTTGACCTTATTGCCTTTAAGTAGTGATCTTCAAATTCTTTTACCTTTTCAGCAGATGCCTTTGCCTTAAGTCCGTCCTTAGCTGTGTTAATTGCTTCAATTGCCTCGGTTACTTCCTCTTGATCTGCTCCATTAACATTTGAATCTGTCTTTACTCCCTTGTCAGCTACTTCCTGAGCTTTTTTAATTGCCTCAGCCAGCGCGGCTGCTGTTGACGCTGTATTGCTGCTTGTGTCAACTTTCTTTGCCTCATCTATTGCTGCTTGGATGTTTGAAACGAGATCAGTAAAAAGGCCAGGATTAGCGGACTTGCTTATTGATCTTAAAGCTTCATTTAGCGAATCAGCCGTTGCCTCTTCGCTTTCAAGAGCCTCCTTAGCAGCACTTAATCTTGTTTTTATATACTCATATGACTCCACCGTATAGTACCACTCGGGATAGTTCTTTTCGACTTCATCAATTAGATTGCTCAACGCTTCCTTTTGTGGAGTTAAGTCTACTCCGCCGCCTTCACTATTTAAAACTAAGATACCCTTATTTTTCTGAGTAGTTGTGAGCACTGCATAAACTGCGTCATATGTAGTTTGGTTATATACATTGATTTTTGCAGTATTTTTCAACATATTAAAAGCATTTTTTCCAACTGAAGTAACCTCGCCCTTTATATCTATTACTAAATTTGCGTTATTGCACAAATTAAATGCATTCTGTCCAATGGTTTCTACACTTTTTGCAACATCTATCTTCGTCGCTGCCTTAAAGCTAGCAAAAGCCATTTTTCCAATTGCGGTTATTCCATCTTCTACAACTACGGAAGTTGCTTTAGACACTGCGTCCTCGTATGGACGGCTATCTATAGCACAGTCAGGAATCGCACCCGTACCTGAAAAGGTAAGAACGCCTTCATCGCTTAGCGTTGCTGTTATGGTTTCAGTTACTGTCCATGTGTTCTCTGCTGCCATAGCAGGAATAACGGATATTGTGACCGTTGATACAAGTATAACCAGTCCCGTTATAAATGCGACCAGTTTATGACTTGTTTTTTTGATTTTTCCTTCAAACATTTTTCTTTCCTCCTAAATAATTTGTTGTGTGTTCGGTTTTTTGCGTGTATATTATATCTATTATCACCTCTGTTCCTTTTACCACAAAGCACTTACGCTCTGTGCATGCGAGTTAATAACTCCTACATCCGCAGTTGTAACCTCACCGTCGCCTGTTACTTCAGCTACATCAAAGTCATATCCCTCAAGTGCTGATACTTCTTGCGCGTGCGAGTTTGCAATTCCTACGTCCGCTGTGGTTATCTCTCCGTCGCCGTTAATGTCACCCTTTAGGTGTATCTCTGCGTCAAGTGTTGCATCACCGTCTGCTACCGTTACATCGTAGCTTCTCGGTACACAGTTTTCTGCCGTGACGATAATTGTATATTCTCCGTCCTCAAGATCTGAAACAGTATACTTGCCGTCTGTTGCTGTTGCTTCGGCTATTACTTCACCGTCCGTGTTCGTTACAGTAACCGTAACCTCAGTATCAACTCCCGGTGCTGTTACAGTTCCGCTGATTGAGCCTTTCTGCATTACCTCAAGTCCCTCAATAGCGTCCTCAATAGCTTTTACAGCATTGTCAGCATCCTCTTGTGTTGCTGTTTCATTTGCAATAACAGCTTTTCCTGCCTCTATCGCCTTGTTAAGGGCATCGACAGATTCCGAGGTATATTGACTTACATCCATTTCCTCAGCCGACTTTACGGTTTCCTCTAAAGCAGAAGTATTAGCAATATACACAAAATTTGAATCTGTAAGATAGCCTGCATCTATCAGTGTTTTTTCTGTTGTACTGTCCTTGTAGATATAGAATGTCGGGTTGTTTGTTATATCAAAAGTGCCTAAAACGTCACCGCCTCTCTTTTCATACGCTTCAACATAGCTTATATCATCAGCTTTGATTATTATCTCTTTAAGTGATGAGCAGCCTCTGAACATTTCTCTTGCAAGGCCATTTTCCATATCACCACCGCCAAGAGGAATTTTAACTGTTCCACCACCTAAAATCGTAACCTTCTCAAGCTCTTTGCATTCAATAAATGCTTTGTTTGAACGAACCATGTTTATTTCGCCGCGCCCGGGATAAGTTAAATTTTTCGGTATAGTCACTTCCTTTAAATTATTACAATTTGCAAAAGCAGCGCCACCTAACGACATTCCCTCATGTAGATTAACTGATGTAATATCAGTAAATTGAAATGCATCCTGACCTATATCATTTAATGATTGAGGTAAAATCAAATCTCCTGTTAATGAAGATTGTCTAAATGCACTTGGACCTATAGTTTTAAGCCCTTCGGGCAGGTCAATGCTTGTTAACTTTGTTGTATGGCTAAAAGCCTCCTCGCCTATAGATTCAAGTCCCTCAGAGAATTCTATACTCGTTAAGCCTGCTTTATAAAAAGCATCTTTTCCTATAACCTTTACAGTTGAAGGTAATGAAAGCTTAGACAGATTAGGATATGCCGAAGGCTTCACTGTGCTTGGATCAAATAGACCAAAAGCGCATTGAGCAATTGAAGTTACGCCTTCTTCAACAACAACCTCCTTAACACTTTCCCTAAGTGGATAATATTCCCACTGATCAGTAGGAGTATAACTTGTATACATATCCCCTGTACCTGAGATTGTGAGAACGCCTGTTGATTCATCAAAGCTCCACGTTACACTTTCGCCGCAGTTTCCGGAGGTCGCAACAGCCGGTGTGTCCTCAGCGAAAGCTGAGAATGCGCAAGCGCCCGCAGCCAAAGCAGTGGCAGTAACAAACGCCAAAAATTTCTTAACCATAATAATCACATCACCTTAAAATAAATTGATAATTTGATTTTAAGCTTTGGGAATTGATAAGTCAATATATTTTCGACAAACGCAGATATATCGTCCTGAACGCAATCGGCTCACAAAAAAAGAGCCTAAAAAGGCTCTGATTTTGTATAAACTGCACAATTACTTAACTGGCACAGGAATAGTGATCTCGACAGTAAAGGTATTATTCTGATAATCGGTGATAAACAAGCCATTATATTTTTCGACGGCGGTGCTGACGATAGACAAACCTATGCCCTTATGATTTTTCTTAGTAGAAACGAACCTGCCGTTTTTAGAGACGGGATCATTGTCGCACGAATTCTGTATATTGATAATTATGAAACCGTTGACCTGACTCATAGAGAAATCGATAAAGCGTTCATTGACACTTGTCAGCGCGCAGGCCTCTATGGCGTTATCCCAGAGATTAGCGAAGATAGCTGTAATATCAATATCATCGATAAAGTCCAGGCTCAGGTCTTCGACGTCAGTTTTGACCTTAATATTCTCGCTTTCTGCGACAGAAATTTTCTGGCTCATAACGATACTGAGGATCTGGTTAGTGCAATTAAACCCAAAGACGAGAGAATCGATACTATTCTCGATAATTTTTCGATAGTTATCTGCTTTTTCTCGATCTATATTAGCGAGCTGGCTCATAGTATAGAGATGTTTTTTGATATCGTGAATAATCTTCTGTGATTCCTGATAATTCCTGCTTATTTCGGTATAATTAGCGAGTTGTATTTCGTTTTGCCGTTGTAAAAGCGAAGCTTCATACCTGTACTTATAGGCAGTAGATATTTCGTCGAAGAAATAGAACACCAAGAAATTGATCACAAGCAAAATAGCAGCAACTATCACAGTTTTCAAATCCCATTCGCCCAAAGTGAAATAACCGATAACGATACTTCCCACCGGAACAAAAACAATAACTATGTAATAGATTGCTCTTACAGACGACAGAGTTTTAAATTTTCCTTTAAGGATAGCCTGTGCAAGCATAGCGATAAAAAACATCATTATGTCCGGAGCGAATCCGCTGTATACGATAACGCTGTTAAAGCTTAAAATCTTACACAGAGCAAAAAGAGAACTTTCCACAAACATAGCGATAGCATAGATCAAAACAGTAACAAAAATTCTTTTGCCGATTTTCGCCTTATACAGGAACGTGATTAAAAAGATCGGTATCACGTTAGTAGCAATGTTTACTACTACCGAATGATAAGTCAGATACAAAAGCGAATTTACAACATAATAAGCGGCATAGGTTAAAAAGAAAATCTTACTGCTGATATCCTTCTTGCTGATAAAGACGTCTATCAAGAGGTAAATGGCGTAAACTCTCAAGACGTTCATCACTAAATAAAATGCGTTTTCCATACATCTTCCTCCTAGCGATATTAAATATTTTACCGAAAATTAGTTGTTACACATATGTTGAATCTTAGTTTCTTATCTGCCTTGATAGGCGATAAAAGAAATCCTTTTGTTTTCTTTGAGACAGTGGCAGCCATGTTCCGTCCTTCATCACGATGCCATTATCCTTTGAAACATTTTGGACATACTTCAGGTTTACGATACACGATTTGTGCACCAAGTAGAATTGATCACCAGATAATTTTTCCTGAATGTTTGATAAATACTCTTTCGCAATATATTCACTGAAAGTCGTACCGACCAAAACACTTTTTTTATTTTTCACAATAAAATAGCATACTTCATCAAGCTTTTGCATCACCAATCCTTTATCGGTAATTAAAGACACAGTTTCGGACTGTGATTCTTTTATGGATAACATAAAGTCGTTCATAACTCTTGATATATCGGCAGCTTCAAACGGCTTTGAAATGAAATCGAATGCGTGGACCTTATAGGCGCTTCTCCAATACTTACTATAGTTTGTGATATACACGATAGGAACGCACATATCCGACTCACGAATCACTTGTGCTGTTTCAATGCCGTTTAAAATTTTCATTTCAATATCCAAAAACAACAAATCAAATTTCATCGAAGAATGAACCAAACTATCCCCGTCAGAGAATTTAAAAATTTTCACTGAAACGTCATTGCTGAAAGCATACTGAGAAATAGCCGTTTCTATCTCATCCAAAACTTTTTCTTCATCATCCGCAACTGCAATTTTAAGCATATTATACCTCCGCACATACAAATTTTTTATGAAACTTTCGCAAATTATGATTCTTTGCGAAA
>CANRLH010000001.1 GCA_947631455.1 uncultured Clostridia bacterium | reverse complement strand
AAAAATGGAATGCCGTTCTCAACATATGTTGGGGTCTTATGAGTTCCGTCGCTGATAACGCTTAATAATGAGCCAAGCCTCACCCATTCCCAGCTATCTGGAATCTCAAAGGGGATTTCATCGGAAATATCGCGCACTTCATCCCCGATTTTCTCATAAGGGATATTATCGGCACCTCTGAAAATGACAGACGGATTCTTTTTCTGCTTGATTTTTCCGGCCTTGACGAGCTTTTCCTTTTCATTCCGAATTCTTTCGAGAAGAACGGAGGCGGGTTCGTCATTGGGGTCTTGCGGAACGAGTTTACCCTGTACAGCCATTTGCAATATTGAATTTTTTAGCTGTTGTGCGGTCATTCGTCATTTCCCTCCGTAAGATCAATGCCGAGAATCTCTGTGATTTGCACAAGGATTCGGTCAATATCCGCGTTCAAACTTGCACGCTTCTCCTGATACTGCTGAATCAATTCCTTGGGAGGCAGGATTTCTTCCTCCTCATGGGGATACCCGCAAAGATCAATGTTGTAATTTCTGGTGGTCAACTCTTCAACAGTATATTTCTTTGCCTTGTCAAAGCCGTCTTCGCTGATTTCCTGGCGGTTGTTCCACCATTCGACGGCCGGATCAAAATGCTCCAGCTTCATCGGTTTTGTTTTAGAGAAGTTCTTATAGCCCTCCGGCATATCCAGCCTGTAAAACCACGTTTCTTTTGTCGGGCCTGTCCGGTCAAAGAACAGAATGTTTGTAGTGATGGAAGTGTAGGGCGCAAAGACGCTGTGCGGCATCCTGATTACGGTGTGCAGGTTGAATTCGGACAATAGTTTTTGTTTAATTGCCACTTTCGCATTATCGGTGCCGAACAGAAAGCCGTCAGGGAGAATGACCGCTGCGCGTCCGTTTTTCTTCAGGCGATACATAATAACCGACATAAACAGGTCAGCAGTTTCGCTGCTTGCAAGGTCAGCAGGAAAATGATTTTTTACTTCCGTTTTTTCAGAACCACCATACGGAGGATTCATCAAAATAACGTCAAATTGATCATCTTCTGTGTAATCCAGAACATCCCGAAGTAAGGAATTATTATGGAATACCTGCGGCACATCCAAATCGTGCAGCAGCATATTGGTGATACAAAGCATATACGGGAACTGCTTTTTCTCAATGCCATAAATTGAATTACTATAAGCCTCTTTATCTTCTGTGGTTTTTACTTTCTTATCCAGTTCCTTCAACCAGCTCGTAATAAATCCGCCGGTACCACACGCAAAATCTGCCATTTTCTCGCCGATCTGCGGCTGAATCATCATTGCCATAAAGTCGGTTACGGCACGGGGAGTATAAAATTCGCCTGCGGAGCCTGCACTTTGCAGCTCTTTTAAGATCGACTCATAGATTTCACCGAAAGCATGGCTTTCTTCATAGTCGCTCAGATCCAGCTCGTCAATTACATTGATGACCTGACGAAGCAGGACGCCGTCTTTCATATAGTTGTTTGCATCGGCAAAAGTCGTTTGCACGATGGCCTTTTTTATAGGAGTGGCAGCCGTTACAGGGAGCTTTTTAAGTGTGGGGAAAAGTGTGTTGTTCACAAAATCCAGCAGTCTATCGCCGGTCATGGCAGAGCCGGAGCGATCATCTACCGCCCAAGTTACCCAGCGACATTCCTCTGGAATGATGGATTCATAACTATCATCGTCCCATTCCCAATCCTGTTCTTTTTCATCATATACTTTCAGAAAGAGCATCCAAGAAATCTGCTCTATGCGTTGGGCGTCGCCGTTGATACCGGCGTCGTTGCGCATAATATCACGGAGCCGTTTTACAAATCCCGATAAACTACTCATATTCTTTAACCTGCCTTATATAATTCTTCCTCTAATGCTCTTATAGCTTGGAGGTAGCCTGCTTTACCGCCAAAATATGTAGCAATTTTGGAAGGCTTTCCAAACCGTTTAAACGGATCAAGCTGTAAGATCTCGGTCTTTTCGATTTCATAAATACCGGTGTTCATATATTTGTCCAATAGTGCTTCCAGCACTTCCCGTGCGACTCCGTTGTATTTACTTAAGAAATCACGCTTTTTCACATTATTTGCACGCTCACTGCGGGTCAGTGGCTTTTGATCGAAAGCGACATGACAGATAAAGTCAAAATCATCCACATCGGTCATGTCTTGATCTGCTTTCATTTGCTCAAGGTCAATACCCTGTTCTCGCAAAAGTTCTCGGATGGCCTCTTTCTTTTCTTCCGAAGTCCATTGCCGAATGAAATTATCGAGCGAAGCGTATTTGCCGAGAATATTGGATTTCGTATAATCAACGATACTTTCTTGCCGGAGCAGCTTACCGTCCACATCATATACCTCTACTCTTTTTCCGATAATATGAACATCACAGCCATTTTCATCGACAATGTATTTATCTACAGTAGGGGTAGGATCAACCTGGCTGTCGCCGCCAACAGGTTTGGGGGGCATTGGCATCGGCTGATGGTCGGGATCGTATTCATCCACAATTTCAATGGGACCATCCCAATCCGGATCGGAAAACAATCTTGTTACATTGCGGAAATCCATGACAACAAAATGATTTTTCCCTTCTTTTTCACGCAGACGTGTGCCACGACCAATGATCTGTTTGAATTCGGTCATAGAGCTGATCATCTCATCAAGAACGATCAATTTTGTCATTTTACAGTCCGCACCGGTGGATAGGAGCTTTGAAGTAGTTGCGATCACCGGATAAGGTGCGGTAACGGAAATAAAGTAATCCAGTTTGCTCTTGCCATAAGTGTCCGAGCCGGTAATGCGAACGACATAATCAGGATTTTCTTTAACCATATCAGCGTTGAGGTTATTTAGAGCAATTCGCATACGCTCTGCATGATCCTCGGTGGCACAGAATACGATCGTTTTTTGCATTCTGTCAGTGCTTTTTAAGTATTCGGTGATTTCCTTTGCCACTTCATAAGTGCGATCTTCCAAAATGATGTTGTAATCAAAATCGCTGTTGGTATAGATTCGATCTTCAATTTCATGTCCGAATTTGTCGAGCTGACCTTTGCAAGGGCGCCAACCGTCAGAAATATCGGTTTTAATATTAATCACCTTAAACGGCGCAAGGAAACCATCCTCGATACCTTCGCGCAAACTATAGGTATAGATCGGCTCGCCGAAGTAATCAATATTAGAGATATACTTAGTCTCTTTCGGCGTAGCGGTCATACCAATCTGTGTGGCAGAGGAGAAATAGTCGAGTATTTTGCGCCAGTTGCTGTCTTTCTTCGCGGAACCCCTATGACACTCATCCACGATGACAAGGTCAAAGAAGTCTTGGCTAAAGAGCTTAGCAAAGCGAGCCACGGTTTCTTCGCCGCTATCTTCCACTTCGTTTTCTTCGTTACCGGCAAGCTGCTGATACAGAGAAAAGTAGACTTCGTGAGAAGTAACGGTAACGGGATCGTCCTTTGCAAAATTGATCTTATGTATTGTCTTTTCAAGAGGGGAGAAATCCTGCTGAATGGACTGATCTACAAGAATGTTCCGGTCAGCTAAATACAGAACCTTCTTTTTCAGTCCACTTTTGAGTAGACGGTAAACAATCTGAAAAGCGGTATATGTTTTGCCGGTGCCGGTAGCCATAACAAGCAGAAGGCGATCTTGTCCTTTCGCTATAGCTTCTACCGTACGATTGATGGCGTTACGCTGATAATATCTCGGATCGTAGGTGGTTTGGCTTGAATAGTAGGGCTGCTCGATAACTTTCTTCTCATTTGCAGAAATACCTTCGCCACCGTTGGATTCACTTTCCCAACGAACAGTTAGTTCTTTGGCAGTCGGGAACTCGTCCATAGATAAAGCACGTTCCATTCCGGTCAGAAGATCGTGTTCTTGGAAACCATCGCCGTTGGAGCTATAGGCGAACGGAATGTCCTGCATTTTGGCATAAGTAATCGCTTGCTGCAAGCCGTAAGAAATCGAATGATTATTATCTTTTGCTTCAACAATAGCAATCGGCTTGTTTGGGGTAAGATACAGTATATAGTCAGCCTTTTTTGGCTTCTCTCTGGTGACAAAATTACCCTTTAGATTAATACGACCGTCTGTAATCCGTGTTTCCATAGTGATACGACCATCCCACTTTGTCTGTAAAGCAGGGGTAATAAAATTCAACTTTATGTCTTCTTCAGTCATCTGCTTTTTATCCAAGATCACTGTAAGACCTCCTTTTTTAGTTCTGATAGCAAAAGATTATCGGAAGTTAATGGGTAAAAATATGTCGAATATAATTTTCATTATCATTCCTTCTTAATCTGCCTCGTACTTTTTCTCAGCCAAAGCTTGTAAAAGGCCCATCATCTCTTCGAAAGTATTACTTTTTGTCTCTCTGAAAAAATAACAATCCTGAATGCTTTAATAAATGGGTGCTTTTTTAGATGCCTTGAGCTAAATGTGTTTATCTCGTTCAACCAAATTAGATACTCTGATCCTTGAATATCCAGCAACGGTACTATTCCTTGATTTGCGAGTTCGTTATCCTCTTTTTCATTCGGTTCCTTGATTTTGTTGCCACGTTCAATGAACAAATTGATACTGTTATATATTTCTGACGTATTATTCATTTCCGCTTTCCTCATGTATTTCCACAATGTCATCAAGCGAACAATCCAACACAGCACATATCTTCTCCAGCGTTTCCAACGAAACTGACTCATCTCGTCCCAGTTTAGCCATAGCGTTTGTAGTGATTCCGGCTGCCTTGCACAACTGAGTTTTATTGATTTTCTTATCAATCATGAGCTTCCACAATTTATTATAAGAGCGAGCCAAAGGACTAACCTCCGTAATCATAATAACCTAAAATAATGATACCACATATCAACTCTAAAAGCAAGAGGCTATATTGAGTTTCTCAAGATAAAATTGAAAATTTCCATAATGTTTATGGACAAACCGGCTGAAATATGATATACTTTCCTCGAAGGAAAATGTGCGTAGTGTTTTTTCGGCAAGCATCACGTTTGGGTTCCCAAACGCCTACTTGCTTCGCTCGCCGCTTGTTAAGGAGTACCCTAAAGCCCCTGTGAAGCAATCTTGACAGAGGAACAAAATTCTCGACCTCGCCATCCGGGGCAAACTTGTTCCGCAAGACCCGAATGACGAGCCCGCTTTTATAACGGTTGCGATGCCCAGTTTTTTGTATATACCATGCTTTATTTAGAGAGCATAGGATATCTTAAGCGAATAAGCAATGGCGTAACAATAAAACACTTAACCCAAAATATTCTTATCCATATATTCCATTTCTATTGCCTCCGCTCACTGAATAACATCGCATCGTGGCAACAATCAAATTCTATTTTTCTACGCTTGAAGAAATCTCAGAAAACCTTTCATAAACACAGCCACTCTCTTATGGCGGAGAGTGGCTGATTCTTTTTTTACCAAGTCACTATTTTATCAACCAGTGCTTGCTGCTCGCTTGCAGTGCGGCGCAGATAAATTCTCGTTGTCTCAATGCTCTCATGTCCCATAAGGTCAGCGAGCAAAGCAATATCGTTATATTTTTCAAGAAAATTCTTTGCATAGCGATGGCGAAATGAATGGGGATATACTACCTTTTTGTCAAGTCCGTATTTGTCTGCATAGTTTTTCAACTGTTGGGAAATGCCCCTTGTTGTAATGCGGTCACCATAGCGGTTAAGGAACAGATAGCCAGAGGAACGGTGTATTTCCTCCAGCCATTCAAGTGTTTCTTCTCGTAGTTTCTTCGGTATGTATAATCTTCGCAGTTTACCTCCCTTAGTGTATAAATCAAAATATCCGATCTGGATATGTTCGATTTTGATTTGGATCAGCTCGCTGACTCTCGCACCGGTGGCTGCCAGATACCAGACAACAAAGTACCATTCCATGTTGCCGTCTTTCTTTAGCTGCTTTTTTAGAAAATTGTAATCGGCGTTACTGATCACGTTTTCCAAAAAGTTTTTCTGTTGTACTTTTACAGTTTTAAGCTGCAACCGCTCCTTGCCCAGAAACGTCAGATACTTGTTCATCGCCTGTATCCTAAGATTGACCGTTTTGGGTTTAAAGAACTCCATCAGATAACCCTTGTACGCCAATAAATTTTCTTTTGTCAGCGCGTCATAGTGAGCATTGAAATAATCCACCGTCCAAAGGTACACTGTGATCGTGTTACCAGAAAGATTACTCTTTCTAAGGTGTTCCTCAAAAGTTGTTTGTGTCTTCATAATAAGACCTCCGTTATAATATTTTTGCGGTGTTCCGCTGACAATATTATAACAGAGAAGTGTGTCTTTCTATTATTTTGAGAAGATTGTGGAACAGGTGACCTGCATTGATGATGAGATTCCGTTTGAAATACCGGATAATTGGTGTTGATGTAGGCTTTGCAACATTGTCACTATTTTCGATAATCAACGGATTCCAATAAGTCTTTCAGAGAGAAAAGCGAATAATTGGAAAAACACAAGAGCAATTATTCCCCTATTATGGAGCAACAGGTGCCACAAGATTGAAACTAACGCAGGAAAATATGCGTCGAACTCTTATTGCTGTTGCACCACCAAATGAACAATATAGAATCACATATAAGATAATATCTCTATTCAATTTTTTGAAGTGTATTGAAATGAGCTTGCAATAAACACGGCTCATGTATTATTGCATTTCGTTCAATATAGAAAAAGAATAGTTAATCATATTTAGTATTCTTTCCTGCTCTTTTTTATGCCTGCAAAGCGTTTAGACATACGCACTTTACGCCCGAATCGGGAGATTATAAATTGACGGCGTATTTGTGACCTGCTGTCTGAGATATGGCAAGACCGCAACCCAAAAACGAGCAGAGTTTTATCATGTATGGCTGTTGAGGGTCGCCATAAAATGTCGCGCCCTGATGAAACCATAAGAACCATAAGAAAGACTTTTAAACTGCGTATCAAATGTAATGTAAATAATGCTTACGCGGAATCACAGTTTACATTTTTTGTGAAAAGCTCTTGTCAAAAATAACAATATGATGTATAATATAGGCGTATGAAAATACTATTATTTTTGAGAGGAGTTATCTAACTTATGATCTATTCACACGAAGTTGAAACAATGTGTCCGGTAGCTCAGGGCGTAGCGCACGGCGCAGCTCCGATACCGGAAGAAGCTAAGTGGGTAAAAGCTAAGGAAATAAAAGATATCTCAGGCTTTACGCATGGCATTGGCTGGTGCGCACCGCAGCAGGGTACCTGCAAGCTTACACTTAATGTAAAAGAAGGAGTTATTCAGGAGGCGCTTGTAGAAACGATCGGCTGCTCGGGTATGACCCATTCCGCAGCAATGGCATCCGAAATACTTCCCGGAAGAACAATACTTGAGGCGTTAAATACAGACCTTGTCTGCGACGCTATCAACACTGCAATGAGAGAGCTCTTCCTCCAGATAGTTTACGGAAGAACGCAGAGCGCATTCTCTGAGGACGGTCTTGCGATAGGTGCCGGTCTAGAGGATCTCGGAAAGGGACTTCGCTCACAGGTTGGAACAATGTATGGAACGCTTAAGAAGGGTCCTCGTTACCTTGAAATGACAGACGGATACGTAACTGGCATCGCCCTTAACGAAGACAACGAGATCATCGGATACAAGTTCGTAAACTTCGGCAAGATGATGGATTTCATCAAGTCAGGCGATGATGCAAACACCGCATTTGAAAAGGCTCAGGGTCAGTACGGCAGAGTCGGCGACGCTGTTAAGATCGTCGATCCTAGAAAGGAATAGGGAGGATTTTAAAATGGCTTTATTTGAATCATTTGAAAGAAGAGAAAAACAAATCCTTGCTGTTTTAGAGCAGTATGGTATCAAGTCTATTGAGGAGTGCGCTGAGATCACCAAGGAAAAAGGACTTGACATCTATAAGCAGGTTGAAAGCATTCAGCCGATATGTTTTGAGAACGCTAAGTGGGCTTACACAGTCGGCTGTGCAATAGCTATAAAGAAGGGCTGCACAAGAGCTGCCGATGCTGCCGCTGCGATCGGAGAAGGTCTTCAGGCGTTCTGCATACCCGGATCAGTTGCCGATCAGAGAAAGGTTGGTCTGGGTCACGGAAATCTCGGAAAAATGCTTCTTGAGGAAGACACAAAGTGCTTTGCATTCTTGGCAGGACATGAATCTTTTGCCGCTGCTGAGGGCGCAATCGGTATTGCAGAAAAAGCTAACAAGGTGAGAAAAGAGCCGCTTAGGGTCATACTCAACGGTCTCGGAAAGGACGCCGCTCAGATAATCGCCCGCATAAACGGATTTACATACGTTGAAACCGAGATGGATTACTACACCGGTGAAGTCAAGGAGGTATTCCGCAAGGCATATTCAGACGGACTTCGTGCCAAGGTAAACTGCTATGGTGCAAATGATGTAACAGAGGGCGTTGCGATCATGCACAAGGAAGGCGTTGACGTTTCCATCACAGGAAACTCCACAAACCCGACCCGTTTCCAGCACCCTGTTGCCGGAACCTATAAAAAGGAATGCACTGAAATGGGCAAAAAGTACTTTTCTGTTGCATCCGGCGGCGGAACGGGAAGAACTCTTCACCCTGACAATATGGCTGCCGGTCCCGCTTCATACGGTATGACAGATACCATGGGAAGAATGCACTCTGACGCTCAGTTTGCAGGCTCCTCTTCAGTTCCGGCTCACGTTGAAATGATGGGACTTATCGGAATGGGCAACAACCCGATGGTCGGCGCTACCGTTGCGTGCGCAGTTGCAGTTGAAGAGGCTATGAAAAAGTAAAAGCCGATATCACTTAAAATCACACCCCGAATTTGCGTTTGTTGCGCATTTTCGGGGTTTTATTGTTATACAAGCAGTTATTTCGTTTGTAAAATTGTATTTACGCACCGAAAAGCGGCAGACTTCAAAAAGAAGTCTGCCGCTCTTTTCATCATAACTTATGCAGAAATATCTTATCTGTTTTTCTTTTTCATCGCTACAATACCGATTGCCGCCGCTGCCAGGAATGCTGACAGTCCAACTGCCGCCGGCGCTCCGGTATTTACAGGCTTGTCCGTTGCCGATGTACCTGTGCCGTTTGCTCCACCGTTGTTGCCGTTATTGTTGTTATTATTATTGTTGTTACCTGCCGGCTTATCTGTCGGAGTTGTTGTAGATCCGCCGTTTGTCGGTGCCTGTGTCGTATCATCTGATGTAGGCTCTGTTGACGGCTCTGTCGGATTCGGATCCTCGCCTACTGTTACAACGCCTGCTGCTACCGCTACATTTGCGATCTTTGCAAAGCCTTCCTCTGTAAACTCAAGGTATGTTAAATCCATTGCTAACTCTGTTGCGTCAGCTACTCCCTCGTCAACCTTGCACTTGAATGTTGCAAGATCAAAGCTGTCTACTGCGTTCGGTGCTGAAGCATATCCGTTGATGATGAGTGACTGCTCTGTCCATGCTACATTGTCGTATCCGAGTTTCGCCTGAACTCCATCAACGATCGCGCCGGAATTCTCAACATATGTCATTCCCTCAGGAATTACAAGTCTCATCTGAACCGTGTAAAGCGGAACCTTCTTGGTGTCAACGTGTACAGTATATGTTACCTCATCGCCGGGCATAGCATATGCCTTGTCAGGTGTAACTGATACTGTTACGTCAGCAGGCTCGGTTGTCGGCTCTTGTGTCTCCGGCTCAGTTGGCTCATCTGTTGGAGGCTCATCTGTTGGAGGTTCATCTGTCGGCTCTTCAACTTTTTCCTTAAGTGCTGAAATTGCATCTTTTACCGCTGTTACCGCTTGGTCAACCGCCTCTTGTGTTGCGTCTATATTTTCTAACAGTGCCTTTCCGTTTTCAACTGCCGTTGTAAGAGCAGCAACCGTTTCATCGGTATATTTGCTTGTGTCTATTTCCTCAGCCTCTGTAATTGCAGCTTCAAGCGCTGAAGTATCTGTTATGTATTCCGTGTTCTCGTCTGTCAGATATCCTGCCTCTTTTAGTGTCTGTTCGGTTTTGCTGCCCTTTACAACATGAAATGTTATGTTTTTGTAAGTAGGAAATGTACATAATAATTCAGCAGAAACACCTGAATTTGGACCAATTATAGATTGCAAACTATCAGTATAAAAATATACATCTTTAAGTGCTGTGCAGACGTTAAACATTGATTCAGCTGCTAAATCAGTTACGCCGTCTTCTATTATTACCTTTTCAAGTCCTGTGCAATAAGAAAATGTTGCGTGTTCACGAGATCCTCCTTGTCCACGCGTTTTTTCATATGTGCAATTTGGAGGAATTATTACTTCCTTAAGTGATTCACAAGACCCAAATGCACCTCCGCCTATGGACATTCCCTCATGAAGATTTATGGATTTAAGCTTTGTATTCTTAAATGCGCCCAGACCCATAGATTTTATATTTTCAGAAAATGAAATTTCTTCTAGTTCTG
This sequence comes from uncultured Clostridia bacterium, assembly GCA_947631455.1. GTDB lineage: Bacteria > Bacillota > Clostridia > Oscillospirales > Ruminococcaceae > UMGS1601. The sequence continues at coordinate 380,850 of CANRLH010000001.1, read as the reverse complement.
TATATTCAAAAGCTCGCTCTCCTATTTTTTCAACAGTTTGAGGTAATTCAATTTTAGTTAAATTGGATTTACCAAATATACCATCACCGATTATCCTCAAAGTGTCAGGTAACTCAACATCTTTTAATGTTGTAAAATTGCAGAATGCACCATTAAATCCATAAGTATCCGTTTGTATAAATCCATACAGACCAATACTTGTAATTCCTGGTTTAATTACTATATGCTCCGTTGTTTCAGCATATTTTTTATAAGCGGTAAAATCAGTAGTTTTATCTCCATATCCATAAATATAACCGGTTCCACTAAATGTAAGAGTTTTACTTGATTCATTCCATTCCCACTTTGATGTAAGTCCTGCCGGTCCTGATGTATTTGTTAACGGTTCAACTTGTGCCGGAGTTTTATTTGTTATCGCTGGCATTTTTTCATTATCTGGTATATATTCTATATCTTCATCAGTAAGACCTAAATCATTTCTCAATGATTTATCCGTTTCACTATCCTTATATACGTGCCAAGTTATTCCTACTGGATAACCCAAAGAATGATAAGCTGTGTCTGTAATATTCTTAGAATAAATATAAATATCCTTTAAATGATGGCTCCTAAAAGAACCTACAAAATCAAGACATCCTTGAAGTTTTGTAAGGCTTGGAGGTAATGTAATCTTTGAAACATATGAACAACTCATTGAACCAATAAGCGCCCAATTAGTAGATATCGTGTTAGTCACAGATGTAATACCATCTTCGACAACTACCTCATCTATCAATTGCGTATTGTAACCATTTATCCATCCCCAGCCGCCAGAACCATTAATTTCGCCTTGACCGCTTATAACTAAAACGTCGTCAGTATTTATAACCCAACTGGCATTTTCTCCGATTTTACCTGATGTAACATAACTATCAGCCGCACTGACGACTGACACACTCATCGATACTGTCAGTGCAGTTACTGCCATTGCCGCGGCTGCCAGCAATGACAACATTTTCTTTAATTTCATTTTCATATCCTCCTAGATAAATTTATGCTTTTTAAGCCACACATTAACTTAAGTTCACACATTAAACTTAAGTTTCTCATAAATTATCAGTTATCACCTCCAACAACACGAAAAGGCATAGTACGCCCTAAAGCATACTACGCCTTATTACAAAAAAATCACATTTAGGAAAATATTTTTGTGCAAAATATACACAATTCAGGCAACAATTACCCCTATACAAAATTTTACCAGATGACAGTTTGCACATAAAAAAATCTCCCTAATAAAGCCAATAGAAAGATCACTCTTTCCAGCATAAGTTACAAGAGTATGTTATCACATTTTCACAAACTTGTCAATAGAAAAACAATAATTTTGTCGAAAAAAGTAATATAGTATAACCACCGATTAAAAAGCAGCCTGTCACACGTACAGACTGCATAAACTTTGGTATAAAAATCTATAAAAGATTATCAAAAACCAGCATACAAACATTACAATAGATAAACACAGCGCAGGCGTCAACGATAGTTGAAATAAGCGGCGCGGCCATAATCGCGGGGTCAAGCTTAAGCTTTTTTGCGAGCATCGGCAAAACGCAGCCCACGGTTTTTGCAAGCACCACAACAAACACTATTGAAATTGCGATTGCTGCGCCAAGCAAAACTGAGTTTATACCATCGTCGTTGTGCCGATAGGTAATGGCTATTCTTGCGCCGTTAACAACTGCAAGAACGCTCGAGACCAAAAGAGCTACCCGAAACTCCTTGAACATCACCCTGAAAATATCCTTAAAGCTTATCTCGTCCATAGAAAGGCCGCGTATGATAAGCGTAGCCGCCTGAGAGCCGCTGTTACCGCCGGTTCCGGTAAGCATCGGAACGAATGAAAACAAAAGCGGAACGGTCACCATAAGGTGTTCATAGTGATTTATGACCATACCGGTCAGTGTTGAAGAAAGCATCAGAAACAAAAGCCAACCAATGCGGCTTTTGGCGTGCTGAAACACAGAGGTATTAAAGTAAGAGTGCTCGTTAGGAGTAATACCTGCCATTTTGGAGATATCCTCGGTAGCCTCCTTGTGAATGACGTCGATAACGTCGTCGAATGTGATTATACCGACGATCCTCTCCTCGTTGTCCACAACGGGTATAGCAAGGAAATCATATTTTTCGATCTGCTTTGCGACAAACTCCTGGTCGTCATTTGTATGTACGTAAATCACGTTAGACTCCATAATGTCCTCGATTTTAGTATCCGGGGACGAAGTCAACAGATTTAAAACGCTCACCACACCGACAAGCCGTCTGTTCTGAGTAACGTAGCAGGTATAGATTGTCTCCTTCACAACGCCGACCGAGCGAATATGCCCAAGCGCCTCAGAAATAGTCATATCCTTGTTGAGATATACATATTCGATAGTCATAATGCTTCCGGCGCTGTCGTCGGGATATTTCAATATCTCGTTGATATTTTTTCTTGTCTTTGAGTCAGTGTTTCTCAAAATACGCGAAACGACATTGGCGGGCATTTCTTCGATAAGGTTAACAGTATCGTCGAGATACAGGTCATCAAGGACCTCTCTCAGTTCTTTATCGGAAAACGAATCTATCAGCTTACGTCTGGTATCGCTCTCCATATAGGCAAATGTTTCGGCAGCCTCATCCTTTGGCAAAATTCTGAAAACGAGCGGCAGATCTCTGTCGTTTATCTCCTCCAGAGCCGCAGCAATATCGGCAGCATTAAGCTCTGAAAGGTAATTTTTAAGCAGAGTATACTGTCTGTTTTCGATGTAGATCAAGGTCTGCTCAGTTATTGAAAGCTTTGTTTCTTCCATTGGCGCATCCTCCTTTTCGTTTTTCAGGACGCCCCTTAAGAAAGCTTATTTTTTCGCCAAGACATCACGGACAGTAATGTCAAAAAATAAACTCCCTCGAGGCTCTATGTTATTACTTTCGACATAGCCGTCCATTAAGATCTCAACTCCTTCAATTTTATAATATGCTGATTAAGAAAACTATGCTCCAATATAAATGATAATCCTAACGAGGACAAAAGTCAATACATTTCAGAAAGATTTTTCAAAAGCCACAAAAAACGCAAATGTTTCACGTGAAACATTTGTTTTTCACGGAAAAAATCGTTAAGAAAAGCACTGCTGCAATTTATATTGGAGAATATAGGTATAATATATATCAGATTATTCCGCCTGTATTTTCGAGAAAAGCGATGGTTTTGTTGTCAAAAATAATATCCTGAGCAGTCATATCCTCAGCTATGTGCTCGAGTCTGCTCGCGGTAAAAACGCTTGTCACGGGAAAGCCGTGGCTGTTAAGATAAGCAAGAGTAACAACCGCAGGAGAAAGCCCTGTCTTTTCGCAATATTGCTTTACCCTTGAAAGTCTGGCGAGATTTGCAGTTGAAACAAATCTTCCTTCCATAAGATTTTTAACGCCCAATCCCTGTGCGATTCTGGTGAAAAAGCCCTTTGCCTGAGGCGAAAACGCCATCACGGGAAAGTTATTGTCCCTGTACCAGTTGTACTGGTTCAAATCCATACATACAAGCGTGTTGTCCTCAAACATATTCGCGCTCGTGTGCGCAAGACTGTAATTTATCTGGCTTATCCTAAACGGCTCGTAACCGTTTTTTTCAGCAAACCTGTTCGCTTCCGCTATTCTTTCAACTCCCCAGTTTGACGCTCCTAAAAAGTGAACCTTTCCACTTTTGACATATTCATATAGCACCGGCATTATTTCCTCTACCGGGATAGAGGTATCATCGCGGTGAAGCAGGTAAATATCAATGTGATCCGTCTTTAAATACTCAAGACTTTCAGACAGATCTTTGTCAAGCTCCCTTTTTGTGAGCCTTGATTTTGTCATATCACTAAACGGTGGATGTCCTCCCTTCGTGCACAGGATTATCTTGTCCCTGTTATTGCGGCTTTCCATCCATTCGCCTATTACCTTTTCGGAAACGTCCGCTCCGCCTTCCGTAAACGAACAGTATACCCTTGCGGTGTCTATGCAGTTTCCTCCGCACTCAACATATTTGTCAAGCCGTGAAAAGTAGTCCTCCTTCTTTTCTATGTCGTCAAAATCCGCCGTTCCAAAGCAAAGACACGGCATCTCAAGCTCATATCCTTTACCAGTCATCTTATACGTTATCATATGTACTTAATTCCTTTCATTCAGTTTACTTTTACCTTAAATAATACGTTTTATCATGTCTTATTCTATTCTCTGTGTTTTATATGTTATTCTTATTTCCCGGGAAAATATGGTTCTTATCAGCCTTAGAAAAGGTTTTCCTTTAGCTTTATTCTAACACATTTTTTTGCTTTTTTCTATAACCTTTAAAAAAAACTCACTTTTGCATAAATTATGCTTGACAAAGACTTAAGTTTGTGATACAATACATAAATGTAAAGTCAATCTACTTTACACAATAGCTTTAAGGGGTGCTTTTATGAGCAAGAATCTTGATATAACTTATCTTATAGATATATACGGCTCTATGCTTACAGAAAAACAAAAAGACGCCCTTGAGCTTTATTATTTCGAGGATCTTTCTCTTGCGGAGATCGCGGAGAATATGCAGATCTCAAGGCAGGGCGTACGCGACAGCATAAAGCGCGGCGAGGAAACGCTCATCAGTCTTGAAGAAGCTCTCGGATATTTAAGGAAAATGAGAAAGTACGACGAGATAATTTCAAATATCAAAGAACAAAACTCTCTTATGCTTTCAGAGCTGAAAAAAATCAGCTATACAAGAGCAGTACAGTCAAGATGCGAGGCATTGATATCTTATCTTGACGCGTGCACGGATCTTTTCGGTTAATCTTTTAGGAGGTTTCAGATATGGCGTTTGAAGGTCTTTCTGAAAAACTGGGCGGTGTTTTTAAGCGCCTAAAAAACAAGGGAAAGCTTTCAGAGGACGATGTTAAAAGCGCAATGCGTGAAGTGAAGATGGCTCTTTTAGAAGCGGATGTAAGCTACAAGGTCGTAAAGGATTTTGTAGGCAAGGTCACCGAACGAGCTATCGGAGAGGAAGTTACTAAAAGCCTTACCCCTGCACAGCAGGTTATTAAAATAGTAAATGAGGAACTTATATCCCTTATGGGAAACGAAGGCTCAAAGATAAACTTTCCCTCAAAGCCCCCATGCGTTGTCATGATGTGCGGTCTTCAGGGAAGCGGTAAAACCACGCACTCTGCAAAGCTTGCAAAGCTCTTTAAATCACAGGGACGCAGACCGCTTTTGGTGGCTTGTGACATTTACCGTCCCGCTGCCATAGAACAGCTTAAAATAGTCGGCGAAAAAGCTGAGGTTCCCGTGTTTGAAATGGGGCAGGCTGATCCCCGGGATATAGTTAAAAACGCTCTTCACCACGCAAGGGACTACGGAAACGATCTGGTAATTATTGACACTGCCGGAAGACTTCACATAGACACTGAGCTTATGAATGAGCTTATCGACATAAAGGAAATTGCAAACCCTAACGAGATCATGCTAGTGGTAGACGCTATGACCGGTCAGGACGCCGTGAACGTGGCGGCAAGCTTTGACGAGGCGCTCGGGATTACGGGCGTGCTTTTAACCAAGCTTGACTCTGACACCAGAGGAGGCGCGGCGCTTTCTGTGCTATCGGTTACGGGAAAGCCGATAAAATTCGTCGGAATGGGTGAAAAGCTCGACGAATTTGAGGTGTTTCACCCGGAGCGTATGGCGTCGAGAATACTCGGAATGGGCGATGTGCTCACACTTATAGAAAAGGCTCAGCAGACCGTTGACGAAGAGGACGCTAAAAAGCTTGCCAGAAAGGTCAAGGAAAAGGGCTTTGATCTAAACGACCTTCTGGATCAGCTAAGGCAGCTCCAGAAAATGGGCTCTATAAAAAGCCTTATCAGTATGATACCCGGAGTAGGTAACAAGCTGAAGGACGCTGACGTTGACGAAAATCAATTCAAGAGGCTGGAGGCTATAATATCTTCAATGACAATGAAGGAAAGAGAAAAGCCTTCTGTTATAAACCCCAGCCGTAAAAGACGTATAGCATCCGGCAGCGGCACCAAGGTAGAGGATGTAAACAGACTGCTTAAACAGTTTGAACAGATGAATAAATTTATGAAGCAGATGGGGCTTGGCTCAAAGGGCTCTAAGAAGAAGCGCTTAAACCCTGCCATGCTTAAAGGTATGACAGGATTCGGCAACCCCGGCTCGGGGCTTCCCGGGGGAGGCGGCCCGAGCGGCTTTGCAGGATTTTAAACGGAAAGCTTGCTATCACAAACAAAAAGACGCGAGTTTATGATGAGGTTTTCGTTTAATCAAAGGGACCCCTTTTAACACAGACATCTTTTTTAAACGGATAATTCCGAATAAACTAGATATGAATTTTCAAAAGCATTTATACGGAGGTGAATTTTAATGGCAGTAAAGATCAGACTTAAGAGAATGGGCGCTAAAAAGGCACCTTTCTACCGTATCGTTGTTGCCGACTCAAGATATCCGAGAGACGGCAGATTCATCGAGGAACTTGGTTATTACGATCCCACTAAGGAGCCAAGTGTGGTTTCCGTTGACGGCGATAAGGCTAAAAGCTGGATCGCTAACGGCGCTCAGCCGACAGACACAGTTAAGGCGCTCTTGAAAAAGAACGGTATTCTTTAATTCGGTTTTAAGCAAGGCTTCTTTCGAGAACCCACCAATAAATATAACAGCCTTGCTTTATGTGTCAGGTGGGTATAAGGAGAGTTATTATGGAAGAATTATTAAAGGCTATCGTTTCTGAGCTTGTTGAAGACAAGGATTCTATTTCTGTCACAACTGACGAGCCGAACGAAGACGGTATCATCACCTATCACCTTCACGTTGCTGAGGGCGATATGGGCAGAGTTATCGGCAAGCAGGGCAGAATCGCTAAAGCTATTCGCACTGTAATGCGGGCTTGCGCTAATAAGCGCGATCAGAAAATTTCTGTTGAGATCGACTGATTTTCCCCAAGGCAAAACGCAAGGGCGCAAAAGACTTGAAAGTCTTTTGCGTCCTTTTTGCATAAACAGCCGACCTTGACAAACAATACCTAGCATGAAAAAGCTTATTAAAAAATATTACTTCTATATAATAGGCGCACTTGCCGGGATCGCTAACGGTATGTTCGGCGCTGGCGGCGGAATGATCGTTGTTCCCCTTTTAACTCACGCGGGCTTCGATCAAAAAAAAGCACAGGCGACATCAATATCAATAACGGTGTTTTTGAGCGTGATAAGCCTTTTTGTGTATACGCTTAAACAAAGCTTTTCACTCTACGACGCACTTAAGTACGTCCCGATGGGGCTTTTAGGCGCAGGCGCGGGTGCTCTTATCTTAAAAAAAATAAGCCCAAAATACTTAAGAATCGTTTTTGCTTTCATCTTGATAATCTCGGGAGTGAGGCTGATAATCAGATGAATTTTATTGTTACGCTCATAGTTTCATTTCTGACCGGGGTTATGGCCTCTTTAGGACTCGGCGGGGGTTTGGTGCTTATTCTCTACCTGACGCTGATAAATGGAACCGGTCAACTTGAGGCGCAGGGCATAAACCTGTTTTTCTTTTTGCCTATCGCTGCGGTAAGCCTTTTTTTTCACACAAAAAATAAGCTTGTGGAATGGAAGAAGGTCACGCCGACTATCATTACCGGATGTGTTTTTTCGCTTTTGTTTTCTTTTGTCGCAAATGCCTGCGACGTAAGCCTTCTTTCACGCCTGTTCGGCGGTTTCGTGACTGCGATGGGCATTATGATTCTTTTTAACAGCAAAAATAAAAACGGACGCGGAAACTGAATTTCTGCGCCCTATTTCCTTTTAGTCATTCAAGCGTTACCCACTCATCCATAAGCGACGCTGAAAGCTCCTTCTTTTTATCAAGCTCACTGCAAAGCCGCGACATCTCTTTATAATCAGAAGCCGCCTGTAAGGATATTTTTTCCTCAAGCTCTTCACACTCTTTCTCTAAAAGCGATATCTGCTCCTCGATCTCCTTTATGCGCTGCCTGCGCTTTACATCCTCCGCCCTCTGCTGCTTCGTCCGATACAGCTTTGCCTGGGGCTTTTCCTTTTTTGCTTCATTAGCCTGAGGCTTTTCAATACGCTTTTTATCCATATATCCCTTAAAGCCGCAGTCATATTGGTTGAGCATCTGACCTTCGATCTCAAAGGTCCTGTTTGTAAGCTTGCTTAACAGATACCTGTCGTGCGACACTGTGATTATCGTTCCTGTGTATTCATTAAGCGCACTTTCTAATACCTCCTTGGCGTTTAAGTCAAGATGGTTCGTGGGCTCGTCAAGCAGCAGCACGTTTGCGTGCGAAAGCACCATTATCGCAAACATAAGCTTTACCCTTTCGCCACCAGATAACACCCCGACCGGCTTAAACACATTTTCTCCGGAAAACAGCACACTCGCTAAAATCTTCCGTATCTGAGAATCTGTCTGAGACGGGAATCGGCCGTGCAGCTCCTCCAATACCGTGTTTGAGTTATCAAGCGTTTTCATCTCCTGGTCAAAATAAAACCGCTTTACATTATCAGCCCACAAGACCTTTCCATTACCGCAAGATATTTCACCCATAATAAGCTTTAAAAGCGTTGACTTTCCCGCTCCGTTTTTCCCTATTATACCGACCCTATCTCCCCTTTTGACCTCAAACGAAAAGCTTTCCAAAAGCCTTTTCCCTCCCGCTGTCAGTGTGCAGTCAGATACCTTTAATACATCCTTAGGCGGCTCGATGCTATAAGTAAGGCTCAGCCTTACGCTGCTCTTGTATTCATACGGCTTATCTATTATTTCAATATGCTCAAGCTGTTTTTCTCTGCTTTTTGCCATTGCCGCAGTTGACGCCCTTACCTTGTTTTTTGCTATATAGTCCTTAAGCTTTGCTATCTCCTCCTGCTGCTTGCGGTACGCTTTCATTCTTGCTTCAAAGCTCTGCTCCTTAAGCAAGGTGTACGACGTGTAGTTTCCGCGATATATAAACAGACTTTTGTTTTCTATTTCAAAAATCCTGCTGCACAACGCATCAAGAAAATATCTGTCGTGTGATACCGCTATCACAGAGCCTTTGTAAGACTTAAGATAATCCTCAAGCCACATCAGCGTTTCAAAATCAAGGTGGTTGGTGGGCTCATCCAAAATAAGAAGATCGGGCGACTCAAGCAGCAGCTTTGCAACTGCAAGACGCGTCTTTTCTCCTCCGGACAGTGTGGATATTACCCTATCCTTTGAAAAATCTGAAAAGCCCATTCCGTTTAATACCCGGTTTATTATCACCTCTGTATTATAGCCGTCATTTGCCTCATAATAGGAGGAAAGACGGGCGTATTCATCAGCATTGGTTTCGTTCAGATCTCGTTCAAGCTCCTTCATGCGCTCCAGCGTTTTCTTAAGCTTTATAAACGGCTTTCTCATCTCTTCAATTATGGTAAGATCGGAATCAAGGCCCGAATTTTGCTTTAATATTCCTATTTTTGCACCGTTTTTTACGCTGACACTGCCCTCTCCCTTTTCGTTTGTGTCAAAATCCTCGTCGCCGTTTATTATACTGAGCAGCGTTGATTTTCCCGATCCGTTTACGCCGACAAGACCTATTATCTCATTCTCTTCGACAGAAAAAGACACATCTTTAAACAGCGCATCTGCTCCGAAATATTTGCTTATTTTATTTACTTTTAAAACCATTGTAAAACCCCGATGACATAATAATATATATTTTAAATGCTGTCTGCCCCGCCACACAACTCAGTGAATAGTAATCAATACGATTGTGTAAATGTTTCCTGACGATTTATATTCATCAAACATCTTGCCTAAGTTATATAATAATATACTTTGGGGAAAATATCAATACTTGATTTTATTTGCCATGCAATACTTTTCATAATATCAGGCAAGGCTTGACCGTCGCCGTATTTGTGATATACTTAATAAAGAGAGGTATTTTATATGAAAAAGTTTTTATCCGCTGTTTCCCTTTTACTGTGTTTTTTACTTATGACCGGTATTTACGCATCTGCCCAAACCGAACTTGAGGTTATAAACCCTCCTCACAGCTTGCTGGTGCTGGGAGACTCAATTTCTACCGGATGTATGCTTTATTCCTATAAAAAGGGCAACAACTACAACACGCAAAGCTATGCAAACCTTATTGCCCGTGACCTTCATCTGTCACAGGAGCGGTCATACAACAACCTCGCGGCTGACGGGCAGACATCAAAGGAGCTGCTTTTGAAAATTCAAAGCGGTGAATATGACAGCGTTATTGACTCTGATCTCATTTTAATAACTATCGGCGGCAACGACCTTTTGGGAGAATTTTTGGACTTTTTAAAGGAAAGCATTGGGCTTGATCTTATTGACATATCGAAAACGAGCATAAACGCGGACTTTACAAACCCGGAGCTTATGTCAAAGCTAAATGAGCTTATATCAAACATTGATTCAAACATTTCTGTCTTTTCAGATAACTTCTCTAAAATACTGGCGGGCATAAGAGAGAAAAACAAGGACGCATATATAATTTGTCAGACGGTGTATAATCCTCTTGACTGTCTGCCGATACCCGATACCGTAAAAACCATTTTTGACAACAAGATAAAACTTATAAATAACAACTTGAGAAGCTGCGTAAAGCTTCAAAACAGTGAGAATATCTGTGTTGAGGTGATCGACGTTTATCACCTTTTTGACGGACAATCGGCAGATATGACAAATATGCTGGACGGCGATATTCACCCGAATCAGGCCGGACACAAGAAAATCTATGAAGCTGTTAAAACAAGTATTGAAAAGCACAGCTTTGCTCCCCTTGAAACTACCGAAGCTGAACAAAGCTCTGACGTGTTGGCTAGCAGGCAGCTTTATGACATCGAAAAAAGCGAGGGGGGATCCGTGCTTATTATGTGTGCCTTTGTAGGTGTGTTCGGAATATGCTTGCTGACTGCAATTATCATTTTCATAAGAAAGAAAAAAGCAAAATAATAAACAGGTGCTGACAAAAGTCCGATGTATGTCGGACGATTTTAATTTCAGCACCTATTTTTTTGCGCCGCATAGGATATTATACAATGGTTTTGAGGTGAGGCATATTGAGAATTTCTAAGCTTTCAAAATATACCTTTAAGGTCATGCTTACGCCCGATGATATTTTAAAGCTGGGCGCTGACATCGAGCTTATCGACAATAAAGGCTATGCCGCAAAAAAATTTATCTCTCAGATAATCGACATAATAGAACGCTCTATGAAAGTGAAAATTTCAAAATCAAAATTGTTTGTTGAGGTATTTGAAGAGCCTATGGGCGGTTGCGTTGTCTATCTGTGCGGCAATGAAGAGCTCATAACCGACAGCCGGCAGAACGAAATTGAAGACAAAACCGCGGTGTTTTCACTTGATTTCAAGCAGCTGCTTTCCTTTGCCAAAAGCGCTAAAAAATTGCATCTTGATAAGGCAGAGTCGTCTTTGTATTTCAATAACGGTTATAGGATAATTTTAAGGCAACATAAAAAAGCCGACGACGCTTTCGCGTTCGGACGGCTTTTATCTAAGTACCATGGCTCCTATAACAAAATTGATATTCTTTCTACCGAGGAGCATTTTACACTTCTATGTAAAAATAACGCTATTGATAAAATTCTCGGCACTGACGTTTCGACATAGCCTCTTACCGCCTCAAAGGCGGATACATACTTTTTAACGACAAGCGCTTTCTTTAAGTTTCTTAACTCTTGATGAAATATCTTTTGACCCGAACAGATATGTTCCGGCAACCAAATTTGTCGCACCGCTCAGTACAGCCTGTGGTGCGGTTTTTTCATTTATTCCGCCGTCTACCTGTATGACCGTGCTTAGCCCCTGCTCCTTTATTTTTTCGTCAAGCGCTTTTATTTTTTCGATCATTTCACAGATAAAGCCCTGTCCTCCGAAGCCCGGCTCTACCGTCATTATCAGTACCATATCTATCTTATCAAGATACGGATAAACCGCTCTTATATCCGTTGCCGGCTTTACAGATATTCCCACGGACGCCCCCTTTTCTTTACATATTTTTATGCACTGCTCCGGGTCGTGAGCAGCCTCAAGATGAAAGGTGATGTTGTCTGCTCCGCAATCTATAAATCTTTCAATATATCTTTCGGGGTCTTTTATCATCAGATGAACGTCGATAGGCAGCCCGCTTACTTTCTTTGCGCTTTTTAACACCGGCAGACCAAAGCTTATGTTGTTTACAAACACACCGTCCATAACGTCGAAATGTATACAGTCAGCTCCTGCAAGCTCTGCTCGCCTTATCTCGCTCTCTAAATTCGCAAGGTCGCACCCCAATATTGATGCGGAAACCTTAATACCCATATTTTCACTTCCTTTCAAAACATTTCAGTAGTTAAATACGCTTCCACCGATAAATTCCCGCACAAGAGAATTCGACGGCACAAGCTTTTCATCTATTGGTACCGCGCTGTTTAATGCACAGTATAATTGCATTGCGTGTGGCTTTTGTTCGCTTTCATCCGGTATCTCTTTGAGCTTATTCGCATCAAGCGGACGGTACACTCCTATCTCATATGGCACAAACGTGTCTATAAGAAAATCCGCCCTTTGTTTAAACGGAATGATGTACCTTTTAGCTCCCAACTCAACCTTTTTATAACGAGACAGCGTATCCTCAAAGCTTCTGTTTCTGAAAAGGCTGTCTCTCGTAAGCCTTCTTATAAGCCTTATATCTGCACGCCTCAGACTTTTATCCCCGTATCTCACCCTTGTATCCGGGCTTAAATATATATGCTGTGTGAAATTTGTATTGTATCCGGTAACATCGGGGTTTAACGCATGTATCCCCTCAATTACTATTAGCTCTCTCTTCTTTCTTTTAAGCTTTACATATCCCTCTCTTGTCTGGCGTTTGAAGTTAAATATCGGTATATCTATTTCCTCACAGTTGGCTATCTTTACAAGATGCTTTTGCAGCAAAGCTGTGTCAAGCCTTGACGGGGCCTCAAGATCAATGCCCTGCTCACTGTCAAGCGGCGTAAAATAGTTGTCCATTGATATAGTGTGCGTCTCGATCCCTTCGGAATCCAATAGAGCCTCCAGCTTAAGCGCAGTGGTCGTCTTTCCCGCACCGGACGGCCCCGACAAAAGTATTATCGGTCTTGAATCTATGCAGGACTTTATACTGTCAGCCACCTCTGATATCCTTTTTGCATATGACTTTTCACATTCTTTTATATATCCCACGGCGTCTGATGCAATGCGCTCGTTTATATCCTCTATTTTTACCTCATTCATTACGCGGACTCCTTCTCAGACATATATATAACGGGCAAGCCCCTTATTGAATATTAACACATTTTATCGCGTTTTACAATAGTTTATGCAATCACCCGATATTATTTTCAGCATATAATGAAATAAAGATAATGATACTTTCAAAATAGCCCCTGGGGCGGAAGGAGCGAAGCTTATGAAGAAAAAACTAAATGTGCTGATAGCAGGCGGCGATTATCGCCAGACCTATTTAGCCGGATACTTTATAAAATATTTCGATAAAATATACACAATAGGTTTTAATCAGACCTTAAGCTTTGACGAGATAACCCATCTTGAAGATATAGACGACTTAAAGGACAGTATAGACATTCTGGTTCTGCCGCCGGTCGCTACCAACGACGGCATTACGGTAAATACTCCGTTTTACGGCAAAAATCTGTACCTGAACAAGGTTTTTGAAAAGCTTTGTCCCGGCGCTAAGATATTCGGCGGCAACATAAAAGACGCTCTTTTTGCAGAACTTGTTCTGAGCGGCTTTGATGTTAACGATTACTTCAAAAATGAAGAGCTTATTCTGGCTAATACCGTACCTACGGCTGAGGGCGCTTTGCAGCTTGCGTTGGAGGAGACTCCATACGTTTTGCGCGGCGCTAAAACCGCTGTTATGGGCTTTGGCAGAGTGGGAAAAGAAACCGCAAGACTTTTTAATAATGTCGGCGCGAGCGTTTTTGTCTTTGAAAGAAAAGCTGACAAGCGAATTGAAGCCGAGAAAATGGGACTTTCTGCATTTGATTTTAACAGCGACAAAATATACTCATCAGATATAATTATAAACACAGTGCCGGCTTTGGTCCTTACAAAGGATATACTCAAAAAATTGAGCACCGACACGCTTATCATCGACCTTGCGTCAAAGCCCGGCGGCGTTGACCTAAACTATGCTAAGATCAGAGGAATGAATGTCATCTGGGCACTTTCTCTTCCCGGAAAGGTCGCCCCCGTTACCAGCGGCGAAATTATTGCGAAAACTATAATTTCATGCCTTGAACAGGGAGGCAGGTCATGACAAATACTCTTGAAGGACTTAAAATAGGCTACTGCTTAACCGGATCATTTTGCACCTTTGAAAAGGCGTTTGATACCATTGCTCAGCTTGTTTCAACAAAAGCTGAGGTCACACCGATAATGTCTTTTAACGCATCTCAACTTAACACTCGATTCGGCAATGCAACGGATCACATAGAAAAGCTTGAGCGAATAACGGGGAAAAAAATCATCAAAACAATAGAGGACGCGGAACCGATAGGCCCTAAAAAGCTTTACGATATTATTGTGGTCGCTCCGTGTACGGCTAATACTCTGGCAAAACTCGCAGTCGGAATAACAGATACTCCCGTAACAATGGCGGTAAAATCACACATTAGAAATTCACGTCCGGTGCTTATAGGAATTTCAACAAACGACGCTTTGGCCGCTGCCGCAAAGAATATCGGCGCTCTGCAAAATTACAGAAACTATTACTTTGTACCCTATACGCAGGACGATTACTTTAACAAGCCATATTCAATAGTCGCAAGATTTGAACTTATCCCTGAAGCTATCGTTAAAGCAATGAACGGCATTCAGATTCAGCCGCTTATCTTCAGAAAATAGCTTTGTTTTCACTTTGAATTTCACCCGACAGGACAGTATCCTATCGGGTGTTTTTTAGTGTATCTGTTATCCCTGCCATGAGTTTAAGTATCTCTCCTGATCAGGTGTGAGCCTGTCGATCTCGATCCCCCAGAACTTGAGCTTTCTGTCTGCTACCTCTTTGTCTATTTCCTTGGGCACATCAATTATCATGTCGTTTATCTTACCCTTGTTTTTGACAAGATATTGAGCCGAAAGCGCCTGAATCGCAAACGACATATCCATTATCTCAGCCGGGTGTCCGTCTCCCGCCGCAAGATTTACCAGTCTTCCCTCTGAAATTACATAAACACATTTGCCGTTTGTAAGCTCATAAGCCTCAATATTGTTTCTCGCAGGCCTTACACTTACCGCTATTTTCTTCAGCGTCGCCACATCGACCTCGCAGTCAAAATGTCCGGCATTGCACATAATCGCGCCGTTTTTCATATTCATAAACGACTTTTCGGTTATAACGTCCTTGCAGCCCGTTACCGTTATAAAAAAATCTCCGAGCTTTGCCGCCTCTTCCATTTTCATTACCTTAAAGCCGTCCATTACCGCTTCCATTGCTTTGACAGGATCTATCTCGGTCACTATGACGGACGCGCCTAGTCCCTTAGCTCTCATTGCTACGCCTTTTCCACACCAGCCATATCCGGCCACAACTACGTTTTTACCCGCAACTATCAGATTGGTCGTTCGGTTTATTCCGTCCCAGACCGACTGGCCTGTTCCGTATCTGTTGTCAAACAAATACTTGCAGTCAGCGTTGTTTACAAGCACCATCGGAAATTTGAGCGCTCCGTTTTTGTTCATATTGATAAGGCGTATTATGCCCGTGGTCGTCTCCTCGCAGCCCCCTATCACGTTCTTAATAAGCTCCGGATACTCACTGTGGATCAGATTTACAAGATCTCCTCCGTCGTCTATGATTATATTCGGCGCCGCCTTTATAACACTTTCAATATGCCTGTGATACTCCTCGTCAGTAGCGTTGTACCAGGCAAAAACATTAAGTCCCGAATGAACAAGCGCCGCCGCAACATCGTCCTGGGTGGAAAGCGGATTTGAGCCCGTGACAAACATCTGTGCCCCTCCGGCCGAAAGAACCTTGCAAAGATACGCAGTCTTTGCCTCAAGATGTACCGATAGCGCTATCCTTATCCCCTCAAACGGCTTGCTATTTGAAAACTCCTCCTCAATAGAACGCAAAAGAGGCATGTTAGACTTTACCCACTCGATCTTTAACTCTCCGCTTTGCCAAAGGCGTATGTCTCTTATTTCACTCATTTTCATACCAGTCCTTTCTGCCCTCGGCATCTTTGAAAACCCGGTATATTTCAGGATAATCGTTTTTGGTCCTTATCGGTCTGAAATCCTTTGAAACAAAGCAATGAGTGCTCTCACCTTCAGCGGAAAGCTTTTCGGTCGTAAGATCGTAAAGCTTATACACAACTTTAAAACGAACTCCTGAAAACTCAGATATCATCATACACACCTTAAACTCATCGTTAAACCTGACAGGCGAGTGATACTTGCAGGATACCGACAAGACGGGTATCATAACTCCCATTTTTTCCATTTTCTCATAGCCAAAGCCCATTTCGTCAAGCCACCATATTCTCGCCTCCTCAAACCACCTTATATAATTTGAATGGTGTACTATTCCCATTCCGTCTGTCTCATAGTAATACGCTTTTCGTGTAAAGTTTTTGACTTCCATTCGCTTTTTCCTCTCATTCTTACCTTTTTACGCAGATTTTTTATACCCATAAATAAGAAATCAAATAATGTAATTTTATCCTTTCAACTGAATATTATTATATAATTTAACTTTACATATGTCAAGAATATCCCGCCTTTACACGCAAAAAGGGCTTTGGCATAATTACTATGCCAAAGCCATATTTCTAATTGATTTCACTATTCGTTTGCAAGCCTTGTAAACTCACACAAGCTTTCTTCTGTCAATTACCCTTACCGCCTTGCCTTCACTTCTTGTGATCGACTTAGGCGCTACAAGGTGGATCTTTGGATTTATTCCCAATACCGACTTCATTGCTGCAACAAGCTTCTTAGCGTTTGCTTCTTTAGCTTCGGCATCATCAAGCAGCTTTTCGTCATCGACTTCAACAGAAACATCAAGCGTATCGGTATTGTTTACCCTGTCGACCTCTATAAGATAGTTAGGCGAATATCCCTGATTTATAAGAACAGTTTCTATCTGTGACGGGAATACATTTACCCCGCGGATGATAAGCATATCGTCACTTCTGCCCATTGGCTTTGTCATTTTGATAAGCGTTCTTCCGCACGAACACTTTTCCCTAGAAAGCACGCAAATGTCTCTCGTTCTATACCTTAAAAGCGGAAAAGCCTCTTTGGTTATACTGGTAAATACAAGTTCGCCCTTTTCACCCTCCGGCAAAACCTCTCCTGTTTCAGGGTCAATTATTTCAGGTATAAAGTGATCCTCACAGATGTGCATTCCTGTCTGTTCCTCGCACTCAAAGGAAACACCCGGGCCGCTTATCTCGGTAAGTCCGTAAATATCATATGCCTTTATTCCCAGAAGACGCTCTATCTCCTTACGCATCTGCTCTGTCCACGGCTCTGCTCCGAAAATTCCCGCTTTAAGCTTAATATCGTCGGTAGTGTAACCCATATCGTGAAGCGTTTCACCTATGTATGCAGCATAAGACGGCGTACAGCAAAGTATGGTAGAGCCGAGGTCTCTCATAAACTGGATCTGTCTCTCGGTGTTTCCCGATGACATAGGAAGTGTGAGACAGCCCACTTTATGTGAACCGCCGTTTAGACCGGGGCCGCCCGTGAAAAGTCCGTAGCCGTAGCACACCTGACACACATCATCTTTCGTTCCGCCTGCCGCTACAACTGCTCTTGCACAGCACTCCTCCCATATGTCGATATCAGGCTGAGTGTAAAACGCAACTACTCTTTTTCCTGTGGTTCCGCTTGTAGACTGAATCCTTACACAGTCAGAGAGCGGTCTTGCTAAAAGTCCATATGGATAAGCCTCTCTTAAGTCGTCCTTTGACAAAAACGGAAGCTTGGAAAGGTCAGACAGCTCCTTTATATCATCCGGCGTAACTGACTTTTTCTCCATTTTCTTCCGGTAGTAAGGTACATTATCCCAAACGTACTTTACCTGCTTGATAAGCCTCTCTGTCTGAAGCTTTTTCATCGAGTCTATATCCATACACTCGATTTCTTTCTGGTAATAATTCTTCTCCACTTAAATTCCCGTCCTTTTCAAGATGTTATTTATCTAACGGCGATATGCTCGCCGAAAAAGCCGTGTATTCCACCCTTTAAGCGTTCTTGCCAAGCTCAAAAGCTATCTTGTTTACCTCCAGAAACTTTGGCGGTACAAGTTTCTTAAGCGCATTTTGCCAACAGCTTTCATCAAAATCAAGCAGGCTTGCTACCTTTCCCATAAGTACAACATTAGAAGCTTTTGCGTTTCCCGCCT
Source organism: uncultured Clostridia bacterium (assembly GCA_947631455.1). GTDB lineage: Bacteria > Bacillota > Clostridia > Oscillospirales > Ruminococcaceae > UMGS1601. Next base: position 362,385 of record CANRLH010000001.1, on the reverse strand, counting down.
TTTGTGCAAGCGATAAAGCGTCCACCGCGATCACTTTAGCGCCCGCATTCTCGATCTTTTCTATCAGCTTATCAGGATACTCGGCAACGCCCGATATCACCGGCATAGGATCGATCTGCTGAGTTGATGTGATTATAGTTCCGCCCGGCTTTAAATGAGATATCCAGCGTGCGGCTTCAAGCTCCTCAAAGCTTATTATAACATCCGCCTCGCCCTTTTCTATTACCGGCGAATACACCTTGTCCCCGTACTTTACATAGGTCACTACCGAACCGCCTCTCTGGCTCATTCCGTGGACCTCAGACACCTTTACATCATAGCCCCGGGAAATAAGAACACTTCCTAACAGACGAGAGGCAAGCAACGACCCCTGTCCTCCTACGCCGACTATCATAATTGATTTTGTTTGCATACTATTTTCTCCTTAATATTTTTTCTTTTAAAAAACGTAAGACAGAATTTATATTTCACCTTCATATTCCATTGAACGCATTTTTAAGGTTCCGTCTAACTTTTGAAACTCACCGTATCTCACAAAATGAAGCTTGCACTTCTCCATAACTCTTCCCGAGGCTTTGTTTTGTTCCACATGGCCGCGCCTATCGCACCTCCTGCGCCGACAGCCAGAATTGACTTAAGCGTCATTTACCTGATCGCTCCGAGTCTGCACATTTCCTTGCAGATACCACAGCCGACGCACTGTGTGCTGTCTATCTCACACTTTTTATCGTGGATAGAAATTGCAGGACAGCCGATCTTTAAGCACTGCTTACAGCCGACGCACTTATCGCTTTCGACATTAAGCGGAGGATTGTGCTTTACATATTTGAGCAGTGCGCACGGGCGGCGTGAGATTATTACGCACGGCTCGTCAAGTGCTACCTTTTCCTTAATCACTTTTTCACACTCGCTCATATGATAAGGGTCTACAACGCTTACATTTTTTATGCCGATAGCCTTGCAAAGCTCCTCAAGGTTTACCGCCGCCGCAGGATCACCCTTAAGATTTTTTCCGGTAGTTGGATTCTGCTGATGACCGGTCATTCCCGTTATCGAGTTGTCAAGGATTATAACAAGCGAGTTTGACGCGTTGTACGCAATGTTTACAAGCCCTGTCATTCCGCTGTGCATAAATGTCGAGTCACCTATTACCGCAACGCTCTTTTTATCCGCACCTTCTCTTGCTTTGTTAAAGCCGTGAAGCGCAGATATTGACGCTCCCATACATATAGTCGAATCCATTGCGGTAAGCGGAGCGGCTGCGCCTAAGGTATAACAGCCAATATCTCCCGATACTGTGAGCCCAAGCTTTGACAGACAGTAGAACAATCCCCTGTGCGGACAGCCGGCACACATTACAGGCGGGCGTACAGGTATCTGCTCATCAAGCTCGGTATAGTCCTTTTTCTCACCGAATACTCTCTCTGCGATAAGGCTCTGTGAATACTCGCCAAGCATACTGAATATCTCTTTACCGATAACTTCAACACCCAACGCTTTGCAGTGATTCTCTATAAACGGGTCAAGCTCTTCTATAACATAAACCTTTTTGCACTTTTTACAGAAATCCTCAATGAGCTTTTTAGGCAATGGATAAACAATTCCTAGCTTTAAGTAATTAACTCTGTCGCCAAGCGCTTCCTTTGAATAAACATATGAAATCCCGCTTGTGATAACACCTATATCGGCGCCGTTATCTTCTACCGTATTTATATCGCACGACTCCGCATACTCAATCTCATCAAGCGTTCTCTGCTCGACAAAAACGTGTCTGCCCCTTGCATATGCGGGCATCATAACATACTTAGACGGGTTCTTTTCATAATCCTTAAGCGAAATTTCATCGCGCTCTTTAAGCTCAACCGCAGACTGAGAGTGAGAAACCCTTGTTGACATTCTGACAATAACCGGTGTGTCAAACCTCTCAGAAAGCTCAAACGCAAGCTTCGTGTATCTCTTACATTCGTCAGAGTCCGATGGCTCCAGCATCATTACCTTTGACGCCTCTGCGTGATGACGGGAATCCTGCTCGTTCTGTGACGAGTGCATTCCCGGATCGTCCGCAACAGCTATAACCATTCCCCCGTTTACTCCCGTATATGACGCCGTGTAAAGCGGGTCAGCCGCAACATTAAGCCCTACATGCTTCATTCCGCAAAAGCTTCTTGCCCCAGCCATTGATGCGCCGAGCGCTACCTCCATCGCAACCTTTTCGTTTGGCGCCCACTCTGCGTATATTTCATCGTATTTCGCCGCCTCTTCGGTTATCTCCGTCGACGGTGTTCCCGGATAAGACGAAACGACCTTGCAGCCGGCTTCATAAAGTCCTCTTGCAAATGCCTTGTTTCCGAGCATAAGTTCTTTCATTTGATAATCTCCCTTTATGTATACAATTATATAAACAGTATAACACAATTATTATAAAAAAGCAACAATTTAGTGTAAATGACGACACTAACTCTGCATATAATCACCTATCTGCTCTTGAAAAAATAACTAAGATATGGTAAAATTATTTAGACAAGATGTTTAACACATTGTGACTTAGCCAGTTATTATGAATGTGCGCAACATTTATGTTTTTATGATGAACTTAGGTAAGGTCTTGATTCTTGATCAACGACCATTGTCCTACTTGTTCTGAAAACCAGTTTTACTAATATATACTAAAGAATTTATATACGGAGGAAATTATGAAAACTTATACCCTTTCCGATATTTACACCCAAGACAATGTCGCCTGTCAGTCAGAAAGATACAAAAAAGCCGCAGAAAGTTTTAAAGAGCTTTTCGGCAACGCTCAGGTGAGATTTTTTTCCGCACCCGGAAGAACCGAGATCGGCGGAAATCATACCGACCACAACTTCGGCAAGGTTCTGGCCGCGGGAGTTTCTCTTGACGTTATTGCGGCAGTCACCGCAACCGACGACAATATAATTGAAGTAAAAAGCGAGGGCTTTGAAAAGGACACTGTAGATATATCAGACCTAAATGTGCGTGAGAATGAAAAAAACACTTCTGCCGCTCTGATAAGAGGTGTGTGCGCAGGATTTAAAGACCGGGGCTACAATATCGGCGGCTTTAAAGCTTATACGACATCTAACGTGCTTAAAGGCTCCGGTCTTTCTTCTTCAGCAGCTTTCGAGGTGCTTTTATGCACGATATTAAACTCTCTTTACAACAGTGGAGAAATCTCAGACATTGAAGCTGCGCAGATATCTCAATACGCGGAAAACGAATACTTCGGTAAGCCTTCCGGGCTGATGGATCAGATGGCCTCAAGTGTAGGAAGCTTTATAACAATAGATTTTAACGATCCCAAAAAACCTGTTATAAACAAAATAAACTTTGATTTTAAAAAGTGCGGATACTCTTTGTGCATAGTGGACACAAAGGGAAATCATGCAGACTTAACTCCCGAGTACGCCGCTATTCCAAATGAAATGAAAAGTGTTGCCCGGCTTTTCGGCAAGAACGTCTTAAGAGGAATTTCCAAAAAGCAGATACTTCAAAGAATTGGCGAGATAAGACAAAAATGCGGCGACAGAGCTCTTTTAAGGGCGCTTCATTTCATCGATGACAACGACAGAGTGGACGCGCAGTCACAGGCTCTTAAAATTGGTGACTTTGACGCATTCTTAAAGAAGGTAAACGAATCGGGGGATTCATCATACAAGTATCTCCAAAACATTTATGCAAACAGTACTCCACGTGAGCAGGGGCTGAGTGTTGGACTTTATCTTGCAGGCGAAGTTTTAAACGGCACAGGTGCATCTCGTGTTCACGGCGGCGGCTTTGCCGGCACGATTCAGGCGTTTGTTCCTAACGATAAGCTATCCGAGTTTATCTCAGTTCTTGACGGTGCGTTCGGTGAGGGCTCTTGTCATGTTCTGTCGATCAGGCCGGTCGGCGGAGTTGAGGTATCGCTGTAAATGAAACTGGTTATTCTCGACAGTGAAACCGTATCAAAAAATGGTGACGTTTCTCTTGAAGATATAACTTCTTTGTGCGATACCACTGTTTACGGATTTGTTCCAAACGACGAAGTTGCCCGCGCCATCGGCGATGCGGACTGTGTTATCTGCAATAAGTGCCTTATCACAAGAGAGGTTTTTAAGTCATGCCCTAATTTAAAATACGTGGGGCTTTTTGCAACAGGCTACAATAATATAGACCTGAAAGCTGCAAGCGATTTCGGCGCTGTTGTAGCAAATGTTCCGGCTTATTCAACCGATTCGGTTGCTCAGCATACGTTTGCGCTTATTCTGGACTACTATAATAAAATCTCAGAGTACAAGGCTTCTACCGCTAACGGCGACTGGATAAACTATAAATTCTTTTCATATTTCTATATTCCTATATTTGAGCTTTCAGGCAAGACCATAGGCATAATCGGCTTCGGCGATATCGGAAAGAAGGTTGCACAGATCGCAAAGGCCTTTAGCATGAACGTTTTGGCCTATACAAGAACTCCCGAAAAAATCGCAGGTAAAGCACAGCCCGCTTCGCTTGATGAGGTCATGGAAAAAAGTGATATAATAACTCTGCACTGTCCATTAAACGAGGATACAAAAGAAATAATCAACAAGCAGACCTTATCTCTGTGCAAGCCCGGCGCTTTGCTTATAAACACATCTCGCGGCGGAGTTATAAACGAAAATGACCTGGCTTACGCACTTAAAAACGGACAAATAGCTCATGCGTCTATCGACGTTTTGACCAATGAGCCGATGAGAGAGGACTGCCCCTTGATAGACCTTAATAACATAACTATTACTCCTCACATTGCTTGGGCTCCCATTGAAACAAGGAGGCGTCTTGTTAAAAAGGTTTCGGAAAATCTTAAGGCTTTTTTAGATGGACGCCCTATTAACAAAGTAAATAATTAAGGTAGGTTTTTTAATATTATTTATCTTTAATGGTTGCCTGATTATGTAATCCCCTGTAAGCTAAAGCTGAAATATATTTCAAAGGGGTGTTTTGATATAAAGCGATAATTTTTAAAATCCCTGTTTTGTAAGATAAATAATCAATGAGTTGACAAATATACTCATCAGGTGTATATTAAAATCGGAAACCAGATATATAAGGAGCGTGTAAAAATGATTGCTATAGGTAACGACCATGCGGCGGTAGATCTTAAACAAGAGATCATTACTTACTTTGAGGAAAATAACATTGAATACAAGGACTTCGGCTGCGCTGAGTATCCTGACGCTGCAAAAGCCGTATGCCAGGCTGTTGTAAAAGGAGAAGCCGAAAAGGCTATACTTATATGCGGAACGGGAATAGGAATTTCCATTGCCGCTAACAAGGTAAAGGGAATTCGTGCGGCATGTTGCTCTGACTATTTTTCCGCTAAATACACTCGACTTCACAACGATGCTAACGTGCTTTGCTTTGGCGCGAGAGTCGTCGGCTCAGGACTTGCAAAGGAGCTTGTCGATGTATTTTTAAACACCGAATTTGAAGGCGGCAGACACGCAAGACGTGTGGATCTTATCAAAAAAATGGAGGACGAATTCGGAAAATAACGTTAGCTTTGTTTACAGCCTTTTTCACTTATATTACTGATAAAGCCTTTGAGATATATCCTCAAAGGCTCTTAATTTTACAGATAACCGCGCACATCATTTGTTAGCTGCTGCTCAAGATTTATCAGACGCTTTGTGATATCCTTTGTGTGTTCGTCAGCCGCCTCATACTGATTCAGATACCTGTTTAACGACTTGACTCCCATATTACAGCCGTCGGTTATCAGATCAGCTATTGTGTTATCCGATGCGTCTGCCGCCATTTTAAAGTTGGTCTTCATCCACGACATCCCCTTTGCCATGGGATTCGGCTCCTTTCCATCGTCATGAAATCTGTCAAGTGCCGACTCAATCTCATGCTGAAGCTTTATATGCTCAGACTTGCAATAGGTAAGACAATGCTTAAACTCTTCGCTTTTTACACGGTCATTTACCTCGTCTATTGCGGAAACTCCCATTTTAACACCCGCGTCACATTCTCTTAACAGCTTAATCGTATCCTGTTCTATCAAAAGATGATCCCCTTTCAATGTTTTGCTGTTATTATTTCCGTTTTTATTTTAAAAATTCGCCACCTTAAACCGGTACCAAAAAGTTTGTAAAATCTCTTGCATTCACCTTGAAAGTATGATATACTTATTAAGCTGTCTTTTTATACACAACAATTTATTCGGAGACGTATCGAAGTGGTCATAACGGGGCTGACTCGAAATCAGTTAGGGAGCAATCCCCCGCGAGTTCGAATCTCGCCGTCTCCGCCATCAAAAGGGTACGAAAAAGATGTACCTGACAAAAAGCCCGATTTTGTCGGGCTTTTTTGCTGCCCAAACGCCGTTTTTCGAAGTGCTCCTCTGTCAAGATTCCGGACAACTTAAAGTGAAAAAACGTGAAACTGTACAAAAGTGATACCGCATTTATTCCTCGGTCTGTTGACAATGAGCCTATGAAAAATGTGGTAGGCTTTCTTATGCGGCATAAACGCTGGTTTGTGATCTTACGATACACGCTGCGCGTAATTGCGTTCAAATTCTTCTGGAGAGAAATAGTTGCAGGCACTGTGTATTCTTGTGGTGTTGTAGAATGTGTCTATGTATTCAAATATGAGCCTGCGGGCATGATCCATATTGCGGATAATAAATCTGTTCAGCCATTCACGCTTTATCAGCGAATGAAATGATTCTATGCAGGCGTTGTCCCACTTTTTTCGCCGTTTCGGATGGTTTTCTTCCGACAAAATCATAATATCCGCTTTTGGACAGTCCAAGTTTTTTGAGTACCTCGTTGACGGAAATATCCTGTCCTGACAGCTTTTCATGCTCTATTTGGTTGTACAATTTTCCCGTCATTTGCTCAGGATACCCATAGCTTTTTTTAATATTTCAAGTGCGTCCTTTGTATCTTTCAATTCCTTTTTAAGCCTTGCGATCTCTTTAGCTTCATCGCTTGAATAATTTCCCGAACCACGCATGACGACCTTTCCGTCCTTATCCCGAGCCTCAAGCCATCTGTGCAGCGCTGAGTGAGATATCCCTAAATTCTTTGAGCATGCCTCTAATGACAGTTCCGGATGCTCCCTGCGGTAATTTACCGCATCTTGCTTGAATTCCTGTGTGTACTGTTTTTGCTGACTCCCCATTGCTTTTTCCTCCTGTGTTCTTTTTACTTATTATACACTTTTTTGTTCACTTTAGGGTGTCTGGGGTTTATTCTAGCACTAATGTAGAACCTCACTGACATGGTCGAACAGTACCGTTGAAACATAGCACTCACCGTCCTGTCTGCGTTGCTTTTCGATCAGAGCGTTGAAGCCTCCGATGGTATCGCTCTCGAGCCCTGTCATAGAGCCACTTCGGTCAAGAATAAATACCAACTCCGTGATGTTGTTCTTCATACTGAATCCCTCCAAATATAATGTGATCGCTCGGTTATCTCAACCTTACGATCACATTATATCTGCAAAGGTTATTTTCTTGGTCGCCTTTCATGCGACATCTTCTCATTCGAGAATGATCTGCGAGCAAAAGCCAGTGCGGTCATAGGTTCCTGCTCTTTGCATTCTTGCAATATCAAGCAGTTCTATTGTATTGACAAAGTCTTCTGGCAGCATACCATCGATGTGGTTTTCCAAAATAATCTTCTCGCAGGCTTCTAGCCAAATATGTCCTTCTTTCTTGTGCGTTTCCTTGCTGGATCGGTCATTGAAGCGATAATACGACCAGGCAATTGCGCCGGTAATCGCTGCCAGCGTGTCACTATCGCCGCCAAGTGAAATGGCATTTCTGATTGCATCCTCATAGCTTGTGGATTCCAAAACGCAATAATGGCCTGTGGAACAGTGTTCTGGCAGGTTTCGTTGAACCAATAAGTTGGGCGAATCTCATCAAGTGTCTGTGATAGATTATAATAATGATCGCAGATATAGCCGCCAATGGTTTCCTTATTCTTTCCTGTTCTGGCAAGGAAGATCGCTGCTGCAGTTGCTTCGGCGCCTTTGATTCCTTCGGGATGGTTATGGGTCACCTCTGCAGAGGTGCGGGCAAGCGAAATTGCTTCATCAAGCATTACCGCAATCAAGCCGCATGGCGAAACCCTCATAGCTGACCCATTTCCAAAGCTATTATAGGGCTGCGGATCTTCTTCATATAGCCAAGAGGAAAACATCCCGCCATAGCCCGCATGAGGATATTTTCTACCAAGCAACTGCATCTCTTGGACTAAGATCGTCTTGAAGGGAGAGTTTTCTTCTCTGCTGCGAAGAATGGCCTTGGCAACGGCCACGGTCATAACTGTATCGTCCGTGAATTCGCAACCATGCGAAACAAACGGAAAGTCCTTTGTCTTTATGTTGTTGAATTCATATTTTGACCCTACGATATCTCCAATAATTGCACCATACATATTGTTTCATCTCCTTTGTGCATATGATACCCGATTGACAGTCAGCATTGGTCGCATTAAAAACGACAAATCATTCCTCCAATAATGTTATTGCATCATGGTATTTTCGGACACGCCGAAGCACCTTTTCGTCTATATTTTCAAGCCGGCTGGTATCACTGTTGTGGCGAAGATCTGCAAGTTTGACTGCCTTGGCAATAGGATTGGATTTTATCTTCGCAACATAGTCCATATAGGGAATCGCTTTATCATGGGTCATTAGAGCCAATGCGTCCGTAACAGACTTTGGGAATCCCATTGCAATAATATCTTCAATGGTATAATTCGTGTCTTCTACCACGTCATGAAGAAGGGCAACCGTGACAGTTTCTTCAGATACCATCTGTTCCGCAAGATGGAAGGGATGATAAACATACGGTATGCCACTTTTGTCAACCTGATCCTTATGAGCGTCGAAAGACAAGCGCAACGCCTTTTTGGTCATTTCAGTATAGATCATGCTTTTATTCCTCCCAACAGGCTTTGATCGAATGCAAACAATGCTTCGTTGATTTCGAACACGTCATAGTTGCCCATTTTGATGAAATACTCAATAATGATATCAAACTTGTTTCTGTGAGACAGGGCATAACCAGCTTTCATGAGCATATCTTTCGTCTCGTCTAACGGCAATTCTAAAGCAATGGCAAATGCAATGGCTGTAGTTTTGCTTGGCTTATAGTTGATATCGCTTCGGATCTTCGAGAAAAGTTTACGGTCGATATTTGCCTTCTTATAGCATTCGGAATCACTAATCCCTTTTTCATCTATCTTTCGTAGGAGCATTTGTGAAAAGCTCTCGTCTATTGTACTAATCAAATCATCCAAGCTTTGTGATTGCAGGGGCTTGCTATGAGCAATTGAAGGAGCTTGAGGAATTGCGGCAGATTTTTGGTAATATGCATCGTCTAACGGGAATGTGTTGAGTACTGTGCTTCGTCCATAATAGTGTGCCTCGACATAGCACTCATCGATATACTCAGCAATGTCGCTTATGAGTTTTTTGCTTATTTGGAATCCATCTTTGTCATAAACAACAACGAATACCAACATGTCGGTTTCGAGGAGAAACCGGCTAATCTCACTTATAGCGATTTGTAGAGCTTGATCTTTGGGATATCCGAAAGCACCTGTTGAAATCAAAGGGAATGCAACAGATTCACACCCGTATTCTTTTGCGAGACGCAATGACTCTCTATAACATGACGCGAGTTGTTCAGCTTCCCCGAATTTTCCATTGAACCAATGTGGGCCAACAGCGTGAATAACATATTTGCATGGCAGATTATATCCCTTGGTAATTATAGCAAATCCAACTTTGCAACCGCCAAGGGTCATACACTCTTCATGAAGTCCTGGACCCGCAGCATTATGTATTGCCCCGTCGACACCACCGCCACCTCTAAGCTTGCTGTTGGCAGCGTTAACGATAGCATCACATTTCACTCTTGTGATATCATCTCTGATTATCTGTAATGGCATATAATATCACCGTCTATTCTGTCTGTATAAGTGCGTTTTTCAGCATTTCGTTATACTGTGCTTTAACTGATTCAGAGTCAATGATTTTTATGGCACCTCCATAAGCGAAAACCCAGGAAAAGAAGGTCGGACTTATAAATACATTAGCTTCAGCTATGAAGTGTTGACTATCAGCTTTATGAGTAATGACATCATCACCAAAGCGATCCACGATTGTGTTCATAACGTTGTTCTCGCAGAGGAGTCTTATTGTGTACTGCTCGCCATCATACATAAGGAATACCTGGTTGCAAAATGCTTCGATATCATAGTCTTCCGGACGTTGATGGAAATCCAAAAGAGATTCATTAACATGTATCATCCGATCAACACGAAACTTTTCAATCTTTCTGTGCCGTTCTGAACACCCAAATACATAATACCTATCATTATCCCAAACCAAGTCATATGGTGAAAATCGATAGAGTGAGGCATCATGTTTTAGAATCTTTTCTTTATCTGCTGTATATTCGATATATTGAAATTCTACCGATCTTTCGTGGTTAATAGCATGATGCAAAAGATCTACTATATAGTACACGCTCTCGTTAGTAGTTTTGACCTTCCCTTCAACATATAATCTTCGTTTCAGTTCTTCTGCTTGATACGGGCTGGCAAGAGACGACAGTTTTTCAATAAGAGCTAGACTTTTTGCTGGTGAAATAAATTTAGCTGCTTGAACTGCATCGACAACAGTTTTTAATTCTGCAAGTTCCAGTGATCGCGATCCAATAAAATATTTGTTCTGGCAACTTTTGTTGCAGATTACATCAAAGCCCGAATCTTGCAGTTCTGCCAAATCGGCAGCCACAGTCTTTCTGGTAGCATGTATGCCACATTTCTCTAAATGGGAAAGAATGTCATTGATTATAGCTGGATATTCTTCATCCGTTTTTTCAAGCAAGTATTTAAGAATATATAGTGGGCGATTCTTTTTGACCATATGAACAACTCCCTCTTGGCTTTGTTGTTATATTATACCACATCGCTGCAAGGACGTTGTGGCAGATCTATTAATCTGATGTTTGCAGAGCCCGACTATTCATGGGATAACTTAATCACTTGCTTTTATTGCCAGTTACTTTCTCAATTACATCACATGCTGCGTCTGATAAGATTTCCTCTTTGGGGACAATAACTTTATTAGGGTTAGAAACCATTTCTGCAAGTGCATTTGGGACAACAGGAACATCTACATATTCAAACATAGACAGATCATTTTCACTGTCTCCTACGGCAAATGATAACTCTGGCATTAGTCGGATCATTAACCTTCTAATAGCATTCCCCTTGGTGAGAATTGATGGAGCGCAGTATACCTTCCTGCTATCTAAAAAAAGGTTTACTTGCGAACCATCAATGTCGTTTTTCATCTTCTCGGCTACCACTTTAGGTCCTTGTACGCTTGAATATATCAGAAACTCGTCCCGGTACCTCAACGGTGCTTTGCCATATTGTTGTAATAGCGTAGTTGCCTTGCCCATTTCCTCTGCCGATCCCTTGACCAATTCTCTTGATTCATTAAGCCATAGATCATCCACGACCCCGTTGTTTAGGAGAACTGCCCCGTTTAGAATAAGAGCATACTTGCAATTAAACGACTCGATAGTACTCTTAACTCTCTCATACTGCTGGGGTGTCCTTGTTGTGACTGGGACAAACGAAACAGACCGGCAGGATGATAAATAATCGAATGTCCTCTCGGTTATATAGCTCTGCTCAACTCCGTTCAGCATTTCTGCCACCCTCTTTGAGGTGTTAAGCATTTTCCTGTGAGAATAAATGATTGTGTTGTCAAGGTCGCAGAAAAGCGTTATCAAACTACCATCTCCGTATATTAGTCTAATACAACCGGTACTTCAACATGTGTGACTCTTTTTTCATCTTTCTTGTTTATCCAAGGAATGCTTGTACCGAGCAACTTGCCTACTGCTATGCCTGGGATATTTACTCTGCTGGCCGCACATGCCATCTGAATCCCTCCAGACATCCGTGTATTGACTTCCAACAGATATGGGATTCCATCCAAATACTTGAACTGCACGTTGCACGGACATTCAAGCGGCATTTCCCTATAAAAGTCTTCGCAAGTCTTTAGAATGTCATGATCATAGCAGACACGTTCAATCCGAGTTGAATCCTTTATGCGGGGTATTGCGATAAGCCCGTTAGGAGTGTTAAGGCAATCCACACTGATCTCTTCATCGGGGAGAAACGGCATTATCATAACAGGCGAGAAAGTACTCTTTTCAGATAATGCTTCTACTGCGGCATCATAACTAATGCGAGTCGTTTGCTTCTTGAATAAGGCTGCGTATCCTTTACGATTATTATCAATCAGCCGATAACTCTTGCCGCCCTCATCGTGTACAAATTTGAAGCAAACCCATTTGTATCTTTGCGAAAGATCTGCATAGGCTTCTCTAAATTGATCAACATTTGTGGCGATAAAGAAATCGGGAACGACGCCTATGCCATGCTGTTTGAAGAACTCGTATGCTTCATGTTTTTGATTGAGGATGGAGACATATTGATAATCGTCCGCCATCACTTTAATTCCGGCGTCAGTAAAACGCTTCTTGTATTTACTGATGGAAACCATTTCTCTCCTTGGCATAAACAGATTAACGCGATGCTCATGGCAAAAGTCTAAGCAGAAAGAAACATATTGCTCCCCTTTTAGAACGGGTTCTTGGTACCATTCATTGCACACATTCATAATCGGAGAATAGAGGTGCTCATTACTTCCGATTATCTCTATGCCAGGAATAGCATTTCTAATTAGGTTTATGATGTTGTATGCTGTGCTGAACCAGTGGTTCATCCAAACTCTTGCCATATGATTCTCCTTTGCTTTACGCATCAGCCACTTTTTTTATAAGCCCACACGCTCTGTAGTTCACAAGAGGATACTCTGTTACATCTACACCTTTTTCATTGGCTAATTGATATAAATGACCGAGATGTTCATTATCATCAAGACTGTGAACAAGTATTTTCCACGGAAGGCGCCTTAAAAGAACTCTTGTAGCTTCTCCAATGCTCGGTTTTACAAAGTTGATATCATCAATATCAAACGCCTTGCATATCCTCTGCACCTCATCCATACCGCTTGTCCTTGCGTGGTGATCTGTGTTCCAATCCAGGTCAAAGCGAAAGCATTTCTCGACTGCTTCAATAAATTGATATGTGAGATCTTCTTCTATCAGTTCAGAATAAAAAGCTACGCCATGATAATCACCTGTTCCAATGATGTCCGCTCGGCAGAAGGTTCGACTCATAAGGCCAGAAACAACGGAATTCAAGCAGGAACTTGCTATCAAAAAATCATCATGAGTTCCACACTTCTCGGCTATGTTAGCTGGATCGGAAAGCACAGCAAGTCCAGGCGAGACACCAGGGAATTCTTGCATTGCTGTCTTCAACTCATTCTGTATGGCACCTTTTCCGGTCCAGCCATCGACAAATTGAATATTATTAGGGCGATGAGTTTTCAAAATATGCTTCATCGCATTTTTGTCAATTCCTTTGCCTCGTATGATTGAAATAGTGTAGTGCTGGACTCCTGTGTGGTATTTTGCTTGCAGATAGCGTTTAATCAAAACCCCAATTGAAGTGCCTGCTCTGGCGAGGGAAACCAAAGCCACATTGCTACCTTTATCACTCCATATTTTTTCGGCAACAATTGCGACGGCATTTGCCGTAATCTGTGAGTACAATGACAGAGCTTGATAATAAGTGGACATATATGCTGGTGATGGCTTGTACTCCAACGGTAACATTTCTGAATAATGAGTTCCGTTTTGGATTAACGTTTCTCTTTCAGCAGTTCCCAAAGGTTTTACAAGTCCTGTAATGTCTTTCAGCAAAATGGTGACATCTTCGGGATGATAGGTACTAAACATCGTTTTCACCTACCATACACAGAATGCTTTTGCAGCCATTATTGTTGAGTGCAATACTCAAATCATATAGTCCACTGTTGAATGGCTTATTTGTGTCGCTAACTATGATAGCAACGTCATATTTATGCAAATTGTAGATAAAGGTTTCTCTGTTGACATCATAGAAACTATGAAGGCGGTGTCCTGATTTTATCGGGTATCCTGCGGCATTGCATATTCCAATCGGGCTTCGAGTGGTTGCATGACATTTAACACTTCTTGCCAATCCCGTTTTTTCTATTTTGCTTCCTATAAGCAGTGCTGGAAGCATACATTCCTCTGTCCCAAGTACCAACACTCGTTTGTCTTTCAGCTCACATGAACTCTTTATTAATTCGGTCTTGGTAATACACATCTCAAAGTAATACGAAACAACGACGCCTGATCTTGGATCCGGCAAATTACATACAAGGACTGATGCCGCGCTTTGAAGCCGTCTTTGAGGGACTGAACAGCATTCTGCAGTTTCAGCTAATATGGGCGCCACTTCTTCCGTATAATCAACATTAGGAAGCTTCAATAAGCAGACGCTCTCAATGCCTTCTTTCTCCCATCTGTTAAGGTTGTCTTCTGACAAGCGGTTAATAATGGATGCTGCCACAATTCTTTTCTCAATCAGAATGGGGTAGGTCGCTTTTAGTTGGTTTACCATGTTGATAAGGGTTTTCCCCGTCGAGAATTCGTCGTCCACAAGTATAACTGTACTTGTTTCTTCTAAGTAATTGTTTAAGTCGTCTGAAACGAGCTTCTGTTCCGTTGCATGGCTGTGTTCTTCTGTGAAATAGACGTATTGCTTCGCAGTTCTTACATTTTCTCTTGTCGTGTGTATGTACAGGCACTCATCCGATATTGATTTAGCGACTACTGCGCCTATGGCCGTTGCAGTTTCTGCAAAGCCAATAACGAGTCGTGCGTCGCTATACTTCTCAGCCACGACTTCTCCAAGGCTTGCCATCATCTGTAACGCTTTTGAAGGTGCTACAGGTATATGTTTGGCCTGCAACGGGTTTACCAGCAAATATGGACGTCTACCGTTATTAATCCTTTTTGCTATTCTTAAAATGTCCTTTTCCTTGTATCTCAGCATATGTCTGAATTTTCTCCTATGTCTTATTTGCCCTCTCGAATACCATAGATCTTTGCAAGAGCCATTATCCGTGTAGCCCATTTGTAATGGCACTTCACTTCATTCATTCTCTGCCCATCGGCACTTTTTGCTACTGCAAGACCATCGGTTGACCAATTAATAATGCTGCTCGCGTCATCATAGTCGCATTTGCGCACTTTAAGGCTCTCATAGATTATTGGCAACTGCGAGGGGTGGATAGCTGTTTTGCCAATAAAACCGTTCAGTTGATCCAACTCAATTTCTTTGCGAAGCCCTTCTGCCCACGGCATGGAATCATCTGTTCCAAAATATTCCCATACTGGGCCTGAAACAACAAAATCAGATGCAAAGACATTTATGATGTTTACTAGAATATCCCTAATTACACCGATCTGATAAATGTTTTGAGTTTCTGATCTTCGTAGACCATACATGTTGCTGAAATCATTTCCTCCGACTCTTACATTAAGGATATATTCATGAACAGAATCCAAGTGGCTCTTTATCGACCAAAGAATATCCACTCTATTTCCTATGTCAGCCACCGTTTTGCTCTCTAAAATTGGCATAATATATAACCGATCTTTTCTTCCTAAATTGTATTTCCGAATTAACTGGCAATAGGCATCGCAATTTGTCAAGTCAAACTTCGGAAGAACATAACCCGTGAGAATTGATTCGGCTTCACCCAAGAGATTATGAATTTTTGCGAGATGGTCTGCTGTCCTAACCCTAACGAACAACAACGGAAGATCCGCACTGCTTTCGCTTAGAGCGGTTAGTGTTTTCTTTAATTGTTCTTCCGCCCTCTCCAGACTGTCATCGCTAATAGAGTCTTCTAAGCACAAGGCAAGTGCGGTAAGGTTCTTAAAGTCATGCTTTACTATTTTCTCTACAACGCCATCATTCAAAGCAGGAGTGTATAGTAAGCCTCCCACTCTATACGGCAAATCGTCTCTTGTGAATTTGTTCTGCATTATTTCATCTCCGGGATCAGCCATGTTATAGTAGGAAAACTACTGCAACGATGGCAAAATAAATTGATATCGTTAGGCACTCGTTCTTTCTCCGCTTCTCATATGTCTTACAAGTCAGAAACGTGATCAGGATTAGAGCCAAGAATTTAATAACAAAACTCATAAGCAAGCCTCACTTTTTTACAGTCTATGCGACTTGCTTACTATTTGTGATTACGGAATGAAGAAACGGAAGAATAGTGCGACTCCGTTTCTAAATCCGCTCGTTGTTCCGGTCACTGCATCAAGTACAAGGTCATCACCGCGCCGGAGAGCCCGAATCACATACATGATTACAGCAACTACTATTACAGCTATAAACGCTCCTGCAAGAATAAGCTGGAACAGTAAAGCGAGAAGTCCCATTCCAACTCCTGCATGGTGAATATCCAAAAATCCCGTAAGAAGCAGAAAGACGCCTGCTACTACAAGGAGAGGGATATTAACGTTTTGATAATGGTAAATTGAAAATGCAACCAATACCGCTGCGATGGCGAGCATAAAGACGCCAGCCCAAACGCTCATATTATGCTGTTGCCTATAGTATGATGAAATTCGGCGGACAACTGTCACCAAAAGGAATGCAACCGCAATTGTACCTACAGCGATCAGTAAATATTCGACTAATCCCATTTCTCTCCGAGCTCCTCTAACTTTTTTCTCGCGTCGCTATGTCCCAATAAGGCGGCGGATTTGAGCCATTTCTTTGCTTCTTGCATATCTCTTTTTACGCCTTGGCCTGTTGCATAAGCTAAAGCTACTGCATACTGCGCATATACGTGATTGTTCTCAGCACCCTTAGAATAATAATCAAATGCTCTCTCATATTCTGCATTTTCACGGAAAATCTCACCCAGCATGTAGTAAGCATTACTGTCATTTAGCTTTTTCAACACAGCAACTGCATGGGGAAGGTTTTTTTCAATGTCATTGCCCTTCCATAGATGTTCGGCAAAATCAAGGCTTGCTTTCAGGTTTCCCGCTTCTGAGGCAAGTTCAAGAAAGTGCATACCCTTTTCTGCATTTCGCCGGATGCCTTTGCCTTTGAGATATGCACTCGACAAATACTGTAGGGAATCATTGCAACCGCACCTCCAAGATTCCTCAAACAGCAAGATTGCCACAGGCATATTCGTTTCTTTTGGAAATCTACGGAAATAGTTCATTCCTTCGGCATATAATGAAGATGGATTCCTGCACTCCGCATACTGATTATTAATTGCAGCCGCAATCTTTTTTACACTTTCAACGATTGCAAGTTGACGATCTTCCCCATCTACTGCCTTGACCGCAATTTCGCAAATCAACGATAACAGGGAGGCATAGTCTTCTTGCTTCGCAATACAACCCGCAACCTTAACCATCCCACCATCTCGAGCAAAAGCTCTGATATTAAATTGTTCTTCTGCATGATTTGGTGCGTAATCACTCAACAATGCAATAAAACGTGAAGTATTATCGAATACTTCCATCCCATATTTTTGAGTGAGGGCGAAGACGGCATCAGCTATTGTGTTGTACTGAGTCATTGGGTCTCCACCTCACGATTATTTCTTGGTTGTCCCAAAGTCCAAATCAATTCCAAACAACGCTAATTTCTTGCTTATTTGCTCTTGCCTAAATTTTGTGCGGTTTCTAATTGAAAAAGGCATGATGGCAACCAATACAATAGCACCGATAATACCGATAATAATGTATCCCATTTTTCTTCCTGTTCTCAGTCCAATAGGACTGTTAGCAACTGCTCTTGATCGGTGATAGGAATGACCATTCCAGATCCCACGAAATCGTTAAAAAAACTAATGCTTTGGGAATCACAGAGATCATCGTCAAAAGAAACTGCGATTTTAACTATATCCGTATAGAGTTCGGCTTGTTTCCAACGCGCCAAATTCTCAGCACAGTCTTCTGTGGTTAGCCCGTCTGAGAAAAGAACTACATATTTCTTTGCGTCCTTTTCCATACTGTTGGTAAGCGGAATCAGCTCCTGAAGAGCTGCGTTAATGTCTGTTACGCCATCAACCATCTCAACATAACTGTATTTGAAATCTGACGCTCGCACAAAGGACTCCGTCCACTTGAATAGCCTTGAGGAGAAACCTATTACAGAAATGCTGATGGGATTATCTTGGTTGTGATCCAGTGATCTAAGTTTAGAGAGAATATTGTTGACACAATCATTCACTGACCCGATCTTATGCCCTTGCATACTATTTGAGGCGTCTATTACAAAAACAATCTGGCGTGAGGTTCCTTCTCCGGCATATAGGGTAGCATTTTCGCTATCTTTTGATTCTTTTAAAAAGTTGTCGAAATCAAATTCTCCGAGTTCGATTCCCGTAACCATTCTCAACCTCCATTAAAACACATCCTCGCATGAGATTTTGTCCATGATCTCATTGAACCACTCCGTGTTGGGAGTTGAATACGGTCTGAACTTCTGTTTGCCACGACCTACTTCGAAATACATTGCATTGTTTTTGTTGATGCTTGGATCCTTAACAACATCCGCAAAATTCAAAGCTTCTTCATCGCTCAAATTAAAGGCAATGCGTTTTTTGAAGGAGTCAATCATGTTGGGGAATTTCTGATTGAACAGCGTAAGATCATCATGCCATGCGATTGTATAAACTCCTTTCTGCGGGCCGTTCCTAAGTATCTCGTCCAGCATAGTGAAGCCCTGGCTACTGCTACTGTACAATCCGTTTTGGAAGTCGGAAGCCAGCCCAAGGTTTGAAAGGATAATCCAAACATACGACCCATCGTTTTCCTTGTTTTGATAGTAGTTGTAAACTTCTTCAAGCCGGTCAACAGCGTCGTATGCCGTTGCTCCCTCGATATAATCGGGCAGAAGCAATACCATTTCCTGGAGCCTGTCTTTTATGCTGCTCTCATCAGAGTCATTAAAGTTGAAGACATAAATCTGTGACGGATTCTGTCCTTCTTTAAGTGCCTTTAGTTTCTGCATGACAAGATCCAGGGTAATAAAGAAGAGAAGATTCTGCGCTTTCTGTGCATCCTTTCCTGCGAGCAGAAGATTCTCGTTCTTTCTTATCTCAAAAGGAACGGAAAGACTGCGGTCAATATTAAGGGATTCACCAAAATGGATCTTCCGCGGCTCGACAATTAGCTTGTTGCGCTTCAGATATTCTTGGAAAACGCTATCTCTACTGTCTGCTACATCAGAAACAAGAACTCGTGTATCCCAATGTTTGCTGCCATTTCTCGCATAATGGGCTTCTACCGCTTTGAGGATGTCATTGTGAGCTTCTTGACTGATATAACCGACTCTAAACCTGTTATTGGTCTTAGGTGTACTGATTGCAGGCAGATAGATTGCAGAGCCGGCGTCATTATCCTCGATTTGCGCGATAGCATCACTACCAGCTCCAAGGAGGATTTCAGCATCTTCCCTGGGGCATTTCAGTGCAATTCGAACAGCAATCTGCGCCATTGCAGCCTCGTTAACTTCGCTGAGACCTCTGACAGACTGTGTGCAGAGAATAACATGAACGCCAAAACTTCGCTTCAGTCTAAGAATGTTGTCAAGCAGTCGAGATGCTTCGGTTGAAACTGCTGTATTTGCGCTGTTGAAGAGTTCATGGAACTCGTCTATGACGACAAGCATTCTCGGAAGCTTTCCATTCTTTCGGGCTTCCGGTCGGTTGTTATATGCAGTAATATCGCTTACCGAAAGACTGTTAAAGAGTTGACCTCTCCGGTCGCCCTCCTTCATTATGTACTGAAGAACGCTTAGACCGAACTCCTGCTCGCTTTCAATTGCTATGACCTTGAAGTTTGGAAGATTATAATCGGCGTAAATTTTGAATTCTGTCCCGCTCTTGAAGTCTACCAAATAGATTTCAAGTTCTTCATTTGAGTATTGGAGTATGCTACTTGTAATGATGGCGTGGAGCAGGCGGCTCTTGCCACTACCGATCTGTCCGGCAATCAATGCATGAACAGACTGACTTCCCGGCTGACCCAACGTCAAGTACTGAATATCACTTGCGCCGCTCATGCCGATGGGGATAACCAAGCCTTCATCAGAGCTGTACGTGAATTGCTTATTTGCAGGAGGAGCAATGTGTTTGTAGTCAATGACAATTCGACCTGCGTCTTTTATTCCTTGCTTCATAATGGGAGCAATCGAAACGATCTTCTGAACGCTGAGTGGCGAGTCAATTGTGAAGATCATGTTTTCATCAACGCCCTCTTTGTCCTCGAGATAGTATCCTTTCTGGCGCAATGAATAAACTGTTGCGGCCGCTTCTATGTTTTTTATCTGCGTTTGAGCCTTGGCATCACTGGCGGAGATGTTATCAGTGTTGCACATGATAACAGCATAGACGCCGCACTCTTTTCCTGTTGCGACAATCTGCTGGAGCGAATCAACTGCCTTTGCAGAGAAGCCCGCAGGGAAATCCATAATGCCAACGATATTGTATGGCTGTGGATTAAGAGTGTTAGCAGCATTGTATTCCCGAATGTTTTTATACTGTCCCTTAAACGTGTTGATCTGCATGGTTTTGATGTGATCAACAATAATCTGAAGCTGCTGCTCAATCCCTGTTGTCTCTGTCTGGATGCCGCCAAGGATTACGTTATAGCTTCTTGCAAGGTCATCTTCAAAATGCTTGAAAACAGCAAAACTCTGTCCAGACTTGAGAGGATCAAAGAAGTGGAAGCGCATCTTATTAGGAGGCGTAGAAAGGAACGCATTGAGGCAGATCGTCTGAATATGGTCTTTTGCTTGAGTTGCCTGAGCGTTGTTATACTTGAACATCAAGCACAAGTTTTGGTTTAAGCCAATGGTAAACGGAAATACGAAGCTGTTTCCGTTTATCACAGCTTGATAGTTCGTAGTCATGAAGTTCGAAACTAGGCGATTGCCGAGGATTCTGTCCAACTTGTATTCAAGGGAGCCAACAGTGATATTCTCGGGTTCCGAATTTGCAAGTGCAAAATTGTTTCTCAATGCCTTTGCTCTTGCTTTCTGCATCTTTACAGCGTCAGCAATGGATTGAGGTGATACTTTTGCAAGGACGGTTTGCTGCATTGCTTGATAGGAAGCAAGGAGATCTCTCTTTTTGCTGGCGTCCAAGTCCTTGAGCTGCTGCTCATGCTGCGCAAGCAAGCTTTTCTTCTGCTGGGCATGCCGAGTCATAGCTTCGCTTCTCTGGCGGTCATACTTCTGATTTGTCTCGGCACAGTAATTGATATAATCCTGCTTGTTTTTTGCAGCGTCCTTCTCATGCTGGGACATCTGCATGCTGAACCTTTGACGAGCTTCAGCAATCATTTTCTGTGCTTTTGAATCGCTATCAGGCAACATGGCATTAAGCTCTGCCATTTCCTTTTGGTAGAGCTGCTCTGCCTTCATTCTCATCGAATAAAACTCTATGAATTTGCGATTAATCTCACTTGCTTTTATGATGCGCCTAATAAACTTTTCATTAAGCACATTCAATTGGTCGGCCAAAACTTGCGGGTGCATCGCCATGATGCCATCCATTGTTGTTGCAACAACATCAACGACAGGAGGGTTCTGCTGTTTAGCCATCTTGTGATATTTTTTGGGGATGATATGTGCCTCGGCTTTACGTACTTCCTCCATGATGTGCTCAATATGCTTTCTGCCGCTTTCGACACGCTTTTGCATGTCATCACGGTATTTGCGGGAGTTTTCTGTTGTCTCATTCTGCTGGCGTTTATAAGAATCCGCTTTTCTCTGTTCGGCATTCAGCGTACCCTTATACTGCTGCTCGATGTTTTCAAGTACACTTGTTCTTTCATATTCAATTTTGGAGAGTTCTTGAGCGTGCTTGTCATCGCAGTTTTTTATCTGGCTGCTTTGGCTGGCCTGCATAGCATCCAACCGTTTTTTGTAATCTGCATTGATTCCGCGCACTTTCTCGACATATGCATCAAGAAGATTGAGTAACAGGCGCAGATTTCCCATCGTGGTTTCCATCTCATCGTTGATCTGGCTTTGCGTCAGCAACTGCAATTTACCGGCATCCGCGCCACAACCAGGGCAGTATTCCGGTTTTTGATTGCTCTCAAACTCTTTGTAACAATCAGAACAAATGTATCTTGCCATCCTTCTTTCCTCCAATGTCCTCGTATAGAAGTATTAAGTATTGGGAGTTCTTACTCTATATCTACTGGAACAGCATTTCTAAGTTTAGCCATATTCATTGGAGGGAAAAATATTCTCATTGAACCGGATTCCTTATTAATTGCAATTGGGGAGATATCCAATTCTTCTCCACTCTCTTTATCTCGAGAGGAAATAACAAACTCATCACCAACATCTAACGCAGAAGAAATCGCATAGTTTGGATACTGTTTTTCATAGATTGCTTTTGCTTCTTCAAATGTAATCATGTTTACCTCCTATGCCGCACGGCTTGAACAACACTGATGTATTCTTTCCGAGAACGGAAGGTTATCTATTCTCATGCAGAATACTTCACTTCCCTTGGCAATATCAAAGTATGACCTTGCATCAGTCTCTCCGTTTTGCGGATCAATAAAACGAGTCATTCCATTTGTTCTTTCGGCAATGAAGACATGACCTCCACCGCCTTTCCAACGGACGCGAACTATTGCGCGAGCATCATTACCCCACTCTTCCATCTGGCTCTCAATATTGATAGCAGCTCCTGTTCCAGAATTCGCAGAACAATCAATCAATTTAGCTCCTTCGTAAACACTCGGCCAACCATTCGGGTGCCTCATAATAGGAAGAGAGTCCCACCCCGAAGGTATTGGTTGTGCTTCGACATCAAATCCTCGTCTACGTGCTTCATATGCAGATACACATCTTTGACAATTGTTATTCCAAGGCGAATCTAGATCTGTGTCTGAGTAGTTTGGGTTGGTGGCTATTAAATCGTCCTCTATTGTGTGAGCACCACTTATTATTGGGTACTCTGCCATTGTTGAATTCAATCCGCTTGAAAACGGATTATCAAATGATGATGCATCCGAAGGTATTTCTTGTTCCTTATAGGATTCCTGGCCTTCATTTACAATAAAGGCTTGATCCCCGTCTGCTGAACCTCCAGTATCAAGGCCACCTCCATTTGATTCTCCAAGTTCGCCTATGAGTGCTTTGAACTTGTCAATCTGTTTTTTATACTCTTGGCTGCTTTGAACAACTGCTCTCTTGCCAAACTCTATATTCCCAGATCTTCGTAGCTTCTCTAATCCCGCATTGAGTTTCGAAATCTCACTGTTTATTTCACCGACGATTTGCTTTTTTTCTTCTTCTGCGGTATCTGTTTCGGATTCAATTCTTTGCGATTCAAGCTCACTAACAGCTCTTACGCCTTGAATAGCATCCGTTGCCTCATCATCTAACATGTTTTGGATGCTATCGAGAAGGCTAAGCGGGGCATATTCGTTTTGAAGAGTGTCTTTATCTGAATGCAATCGCTCTAATGTTTTTTTGTTTTCAGAGACATTTTTCTTGCTCTTTTCATATCGTTGACCCATATGCTTAGCTCACCTCCTTAGTTCAGCGTTTTTTACTCCCATTGTTTCAGCTTTTCAGTACGGCTGGCTTTCTGTTTATCAGAACGCTCGAATCCAAATCGTTCTTTTACAGTTTCGGCAAAGCCCTTATAACCATAAAGCTTCTCTGTGACAAGATCACGAACCCGTTCTTCACAATATTTATTCTGCTTTTTGTATGAAGAAAGGCTAAAAATGACTTCCTCCATAGCATCACAAAGACGATAGAATTGTGCCTCCAGCGCTTCTTTTCTTGCCTCTGTTTCAATTGCAGCATTTTGAGCTTGGGTTAAAACTTCTTCTCTTTTTTCTGCGCTGATTTTTGACCAATCATATTGATCAAAGAATTCTCGAGTTTCTTCAATATCTCCGCATGCTTCGGCGAGATCATCCAATTCGTTGAAATAATCATCGACATCTTCCATGATGTCATCCCATTGTTTGTTATACTTATCTGCCGTGATTTTGAAACTCTGTTCCAAATCTTTGATAAACGGTGAACCCTCATAGCAAAGCATAGCGTAGAGCTTATCATCGCTTGGAGAGTCATATAATTCATCATGAACAACGTCATTGACTTTTGACCACTGTTCCATTTGAAGCTCAAATGGCTTGAGCAGTCCTTCGTAGATACACAATGTACGACCCGTTGTAAAGGTCGCCATTCTTTCAAGCTGTACCTCATCCGCCGACATGGTGCTTCCGAGGAGTTGGCGATCATCCTGGGATGTCATGCGATGACCAAGCTTGAGCGAGGTGTTCTTTATAACCTCCGGTGCCATAGCGGTCGGGAGCTGATCGGCAATGATAATCGCTTCGTTCAGAGCGCGCACTTCTGCCAGCATTTTTACAACAAAGGCCGTGGCAGCAATCTTGGGGTTGGCATTTTCGCCAGCTTCTTTTTCTGCTTTGGGGCCGATAAGGTTATGCGCTTCCTCAAAGAAGATAACATGACGGGGTTTTTTGCTTCCGTCTTTTCGCTTCAGAGGATTTACTTTTAGTGTTTCTCTAATCAGCGTCGAGAGCATAAGTGTAAGGAAGTTTGCAGGGCCGCTTCCCATTGCTTCAAGTTCGATGACTACCGGCCGTGTCAACCATTCTTCTGGCGCCATAGAGGATTCGGCAACATTGAACACATCACCCATTTCTCTTGACAGAAGACTACCAATTCGAACCTGGAGGACAGATTTCAAGTTGCCCTTGATTTCTCCCTCATAATCTGTTTCTTCGAGGATCTGTTCCAGCGTATCATATAGTTCGCCCATCGTCGGGTAAGGAAGAGTTCCCTGATTGATCATATACGGGAGCCAACCTTTATCCCTATAAACACGCTCGATTGCCCGATCCAGAAGGAAGGGCATCGGAGGATCCATCGAGAATGATCCTTCGAATACATTAATCACATTCCGAATATGTTCAGCCAGCGACATTTTCAGTGGGAACTGGAACGGATTAATATGTAGCAAGAACTTTGTGCCGGAAGACGGTGAGAAGACAGTTGTACCTCTCATTTCCGGCTTATTCACAAGCGCACGGTATTCCTGCTTGGCTGGTTCCAGGATAAGGAATGGGATGTCAAACTTAGAATACAAGGTTGTGACCAAATGCAGCATGCTATTAGTTTTACCGGAACCAGGAACGCCGGCCAAAAAAGCATGCTTGGGTAGATTTTTCAGCGGGAAATATACATTGTAATCGTCGGTATCTTTGCCAAGATAAAGCCCGTTATCGTCATAACTTGGGGCTGTTTCCTTTGGCATTTCAATAGACTCGCCGGAATATAGTGTGGGGAGAGTAGTAAACGGGACTAATTCTTTCAAGAAGAACAGAGTCGGCCAAAACCTCAATTCTTTAGGGGCTTTGGAATTGCACAGAAGCCGCAAGTTCTTGTTGATAATCTCGTTAGCATTAAACATGCCCGTTTCAACGACGACATCATAGGAGCCTTCTGACAAGGCTTCAGACGCAGCAGCATCAAGAAGCATATTGGCATAATCCGAATTCTGCGCATACGCCTTAATATTGACATTGAAATGTGGAGTTCCCGCAATTGTTTTGATCAAGTCTTTATATCTTTCCAGTGTGTAATCCGCACTTTCGTCCTTCTGAAAAGAGGTAGAAGTGCTTGTCTTCTCAACACGCAAGGAAAGCATGCGACGAAGTCCGGCCATAATAGGGCCGAGCACTGTCGGTGACTCTATGGCGTCTGCATAATCCATTGGCACGACATCCACACAGTAAAGACAGCGCCACTGGCTCTTATCCTCTTTTTTCGAGTTCTCAGCCATCTTCTTCATCATTGTAAAAAGGCCATAGAGACGGGCATCTTCATTCATTTCCCACTTGTTTACTGAATAGAAGTCTGCCATATCGGGATTGTCGGGTCGAGCAAATTTCTCTTTTTTGATCAGAGAAGCTTGATATCTGTACAGTTCTTGATTCAAAGAGAGGGTTTTCGCTTTACGCTTTTCTAAATCTTTGGGCGTTTCCTTTCCGGTGAGAGGCGGGAGTTCTTCCTCGGGGAAAACCTGCACCAAATCGAAATAAGGAGCCAAAGGAGATGAGCCAATAAAGCTCTGCATATAGTCAGAAGCATTCTTTCCGTCGAACTTGATAATAATCTTCATCCTCTGGCCTTTAGGCGCAGAGGGATTATACTCATAGATCCAACGAATAATCTCTTTATTGAGAAGCCCTTTTCTGTGAATTTGGCGCAGGAAAGCCTCGTGCTTTTTCAGCACGCCTTCAACACCACCTTCATCCAGAGCTGAGTACTTACTCAAAGTTAGATCAGGGATTCTTTTGACTTCATAATACAGGCTCGGCATGGCTACACCTCCTTAGTGACTCAGAGCTTAAAACGTACTGCTGATATCACTCAGATTCTTCTTATACTCCTCATCAGCTTTTCTTGTGTTTTCCTGATTCTCCTGGATAGCTTTATTGAATTCAGCCGTAGATCTTTCGACTTTTCCTCTGCCCTCCGAGCGAGCGTTCTTGCCAAAAGCCCCGACACCATCCATCTGCTGGAAAATCTGTTGCACTCTCTCGT
Source organism: uncultured Clostridia bacterium (assembly GCA_947631455.1). Lineage (GTDB taxonomy): Bacteria > Bacillota > Clostridia > Oscillospirales > Ruminococcaceae > UMGS1601. Next base: position 335,752 of record CANRLH010000001.1, on the reverse strand, counting down.
TGTTTTTCACTTGTTCGCTTGCCTGCTTGCTGGAGTCTTCCATGCTCTTTCTGCCACTTTCAATTTTGGAACCTACTTCAGACTGCATATAATGCTCTGCATCGCCCTTGGTGCCTTGCTCAACAGCCTTCGCCGCAGATATGATCTCATCATCAACTTCAGTAGGGAGAGAATCGATCAATCTTTTCATCTGCTTGACATCAGAAACGGCTTTGCGGCCTTGCTCCGCACCCTTCTTGAAGGATTCGCCGCCCTCTTTAGACTTGTTTCTAACCTCGGTAATTTTCTTGCCCATGATAATGCTCCTTTCGTTTGCTTGAAAGATTATGTTATTGTTTTTGCGATTGAGATGACCTATCCCAACACTTTATTTCTTCTTTGTGCCTGTATCGTTTGTACACAACAATAGATGAACCCCGGAATAAACATTACACCTACAAGTATCCAAACAATACCGAAAACTTTGATCGTACTATTTGAGATAATCCAATCGTTAGGTGCAAAGATGTAAAAAAGAACACCGGCTCCAATGCAAATTACAATGAACATAAGAAGAAACAGTTCATCCCTGATCGTGCTTTTGTCATTGTGAAATAAAAACTTCATAGTTATGCTCCTCCATTGGGTTTACCTTCTTCGCAGGACTTTTTGCGGCGAGTTTTCACCGTCATTAAGTGCGGAATCGATTCTATCAACCAGTGTGTATGCATCATTCAAGTTCTGCTGGTATTCAGCTCGTCTTGCTCGAAGTTGGGGCAACTGAGACGCAGCACTGGAACCGAACGGATTTGATGCCATCTGTTCGAATGTACTTATGCTTTGATCGAACTTTGGCAGTTTTTCTTCTATGCTCTTGATCACATTCGTCAGTTCTGATCGAGTAGCTTGCAGATATCTTTGAGCTTGAGCTTTTGCAGCCTGAACTTGCTGGAGCTGATTCTGGCACTGTTGATATCTAAGAGCTGCTGCTCTCATTTGCTCCAATGCTGCTCTTTGATCGGATGCTTCTTCAGATGAGGATGCTTGGGAGCTGTACCTATTCATGTCATTTTCAGCGTCGCGCATCATTTCGTAGAGAGCTTCTTCTTGCTCGCAAGCTTGTTCATATTGAGAAATTGCATTCTCAACGTTATTGAAAAGTGCTTCCATCGTCATGATCGTACACCTCCTTTACTGTCGTGGCTGCTTCCCAAAAGGCCAGAAATGCTTTACTGGCTTATTTTGGGGTTCATCTGAGGATTGCTCTTGTACCAATGACACAATTGTTTTGCCATAGATGTCAGAAGCGTCCGTATCCTCTGGGAGCTGTGGCTCTGTAGCGATTATCTGTTTGACAACGTCGGTTTGAACATCATCAGAAGGCATTGCAGCTTTTACTTTAGTGGTATCCGCTACGAAAGGAATAATATCAATCGCTTCTTTTATCTTCGGAGGATCCTCTTTGGGCTCGATATTTTCGTCGATTATCTCGTCTGCCTCCAGTTGTTCTGCAGGCGGTTGATATTTAAGGCCGATCTTCTCGAGTTCAGCAAACCAATAGCGTTCGGCCGATGCCTTGTACTTTGTTGCTTTATCCATTTGCTCGGACGCTCGTTGGGTTTTTGCATCCAGCTCATCTGCCGAATGTCGAAGAGCTTCCTGCTCTGACAGTGCTTGCGTATATGCTTTCTCTTTTTCTTCCAGTTCAGCTTTCAGTTTAGCTATATCTTTTTCTAAAGCAGAGCACTCTTTGTTTTTTTCTGATAGCCGATCATTTGCATCAGCAAGAAGGTTTTTACACTGCACTAATACGTTCTCGCAGGCATTCACTCGCTCATAAATCTGATCAAGTGTTTGGCGTGGTTTTGCAATAGCAGCTTCTGTTGACACCATAATTGCAACGCTCACATCGTCGCCGCTACCACCCTCACTGATTTGAGGTAAAAGGTTTTCAATCTTAGCCTTTGCACTATCAAAGCCTTCCTCCTTGACCCAATATGCGAGGGAATAAAAGAAGTTATAGAGTCCTGCTTGATCAAAACTTTCCTCGACCCCGTCTGATGAAACGAAAGCAGCAATGGGTTTCACCTTACTATAGTAGTGGCGAAAGGATTCCTTCGCATTGGAATTGCATAGGGATGTTGATCTGTTACCAAGGCAATTTTCGTCGGCAGGAACAGGTTCAACAAAGACACCATCCTTATAGGAGGCTATGCTTTTTCCATCTCCGATTTGAATCGAAATCCAATAGTTTGCGGTGCTCATGGAGAGAATCAATGTGCAGCCATATGCCTTTTCAAGTCTTTGACCGATTTTGTACACTTCCCGTGCTTGCTCGGATGCAACCGACAATTCCTCAACGCTAAATGGATGAGCATTTGCATCGGATAGGACTTTCCCTTTCCACGCATCCGCAATATCTGATTCTAAAGAAACTACCAAGCTCTCAAAATCACATTGATCTATATCGACAATATGGTTGGTGATGTTTTGAAACTGCCGACATAAATTGATTGAGATCTCACAGGCATATCTTGCTCCTTTGTCGCTTCTGAAGCAGTTTTTATCGCCATGACCATCGCTAATTACGACAATACTTACTTGATCATCAGAGTAAGCGGCAGAGTAGTCTTCACATAACATGCCGCTCTGGACATGGCTTTTTCCAATATGGTGAGCATTTAATTCTATGTAAGGCTGCATATGTTCACCTCATTCAGAAATCAAAGTCATGTTCCCAGTCAATTTCTCCAATGGGGAGTGTAGGACTTGCACTCTCCGCTGGAGGAGTCTGACTTGCAGGTTGCGGACTTGACACAACAGGAGAAGATTGATTGGGACCTACAGGCTGCGGAGCGGGTGCATGAGCGGGCGTTGACGCCGAATGGAACGTAGGAGTTCTTTGTGCAACGCCGGTAGTGGTGTTCTGAATGGATCCTTGTTGGGTTACAAAATCGACGCCTGTCAGAGTCACAAGCTCAATCTGCTTTGCAAGAATGACCGTGTTTTTCGCTTCATAAACATTCTTGTCGTTTTCGGTAAACTCCATGAGAACGCGCTTGCATTCTGGACTTAATGCGCCTTCTTCGATAGCGATTCCCGCTCTTGTAGAGTACTGGAACCATTTATTCTGCTTCAGCCGTTCAAGTTCTTCTTTATACAACCCCATATCGGATGGTTTACCATCCGTCATGAAGATAATTAGGGGAGTATATGCGCCTGCAGTTGAGTTAAGGAACTGCTTTCGGGACAGCTTTTCATTAAGGGCAGCGAAGGCTGTTCCATAGTTTGTTCCACCTCCAACATTCTCAATGTCTCTATATTGGAATGTAGAAACAGGTTCGGGTGAAAGTGTTCTCCAATTTGCCCTTGTTGAGAACTCCAACACAGCAATTCTAATCTCCGCTGCTGTGTTGCCTCTTTCTCGTTTTTTGAGTTCAGGCAATACATTACGGATGGCGTCATTAACTGCGCCGATACGAGCACATCGCATGCTGCCAGAAATGTCGACGACAAAGAACACCACCATAGCTCGTTTTTTGAGCGATGTAACAATATTTGAAACATCGGGAGTGGCTACAGGCTGAGTCTGGACATTTACTCCGGTGTCAAGACTGTCAAAATCTCCGAAATCAAATGAATCCAGGTCAAAAGGATCAAATTCATTTCCTGCCATTATCGTTCACTCCTTCCTCAAAATACTTTTCCCTTAATATTTCCAAAGTCAACCGTGGTGCCTGGAATCAACGGTGCAAATGCTTTGGGCTTTATTGGAACGGGATTCTTGCCGGGCAGAGTGCAAATCCACTCCTTATCGGTGAGGTTTCCAAGCCCATACACGGTCTTATTGGAGGTACTGGCTTTTACCATTGCTGCTGGCGTTTTGTAATCCGTACTAATGCGGTCAACTTGGCACTTATAGAGGATGCTATCAGGCGCAAGTGCAATTACTTGTTCTTCAGTGCGCAGCAATCGGCATCCCTGGGGAACAGTTTCCGGCTTATAGGCATTTACGAATTGTTCTTTGCCATCCAACTTGACGAGCATACCACGAGCCTTGATTAGAACTTCGCGCCACTGCTGTTCCGTAATTCGGCTGTTGATGTCCTTTAAGCCTTTCGTAAACGCTTTCGTGAAAGCGGCAGTGAGATCGGGAGGAAACATCGGCCATCTCTCTATTACGTTGGGATGAGCCTCTGGATCAGGGCGATTGATCTCGTTATTAGGATCGTATATAAAGACTGGCCGCTTTCCAAATAATTGAGCTCCAATTGCATCCGTTAAAGGGAATTGAATGGTGTACCTACCCTCAAGCGGATGGTCTATGTAAAACAAACGGAACAGAATAATCGCCAAAGAAAATCTGTCAGTATGTGTATTGGGACGAGTCTTATTCAGCACAACCTCTGGCGCCATATATTTTGGCATGCCTTTAACTCCGAGGTTTTCACCGAAAGGAGCAACATTGTCGTTATCGCAGATCAGAACATCGCCATCATCGGGATTAATGAAGAAGCTGCCTTCATTAAGATCCTGATAACTGTATCCCATGCTATGAAGAGCGAAGTAGCTTTCAACGATATTTAGAGCTGCTTTGAAAAGCAGATCCCAACTCTTGAATCTCGCGTCGCCCAATAAGAATTCTCCATATTCCTTATAGCAGGATGGGCGCAACCTCATAATGTAACCGAATCGCCCCTTGACCTTTTCTGTAATTGCCTGCGGCCAAAGGAAATATTCTTCTGGTGCGCCAACCTTAATGTTATGAGCGAGATTTGCATAAAACGCATCAGTAGGCACAATTTTGCTGTACCATTTAAGGGCATATTCGCCGCCATTGTATGCGGCTTTGTATACCTCGCCTTGCCCACCTTCGGCAATATAGTTGAGAATTCTTGCGCTCTGCCCACTCCCTAAAAGAGGAATGGTTTCGCCATTCTTCAATGTTGCCATTTTCTAATCCTCCCGTTTCGACTTACTCAACTGACACAATGCTATAGCACTCATCCTCGCTCAGAAGATCCGACATTTGAATTGTTTTCTGTTCTTCTTCTGTAAGCTCATCAGAATGAACGACTCTACGCATCAGGTTTGCAGCCGTTTTTTCATATATCGTTCTCGCTGTGCGTCCGTTAGAGAAGTACTCCATCGTCGACATGTTTTTGAAGATCGGCGTATAGTATTCCTCAACTCCGTCAGCAATTGTATATCCAGCCTTGCAACAGAACAAAGCAAAGATTTGATACATTTCTGTTGGGCTATAGTCTCTAAAGTGGACTTCCTCAATCCTGGAGCGCATTCCGCTGTTGGATTTGTACAGCCCCTGCATATCCTTTTCATAACCGGCCAGGATGATACAGCATCTTTTTCTGTGCTCCGGATCATCCATGAACGCTATAATCTGTTCCAGCGCCTCTTTCTTATAGCTTGAGTCGGAGTGTGCGCTTTCGGCGTAGGAAAGGCTATAAGCCTCGTCAATGAAAAGGACACCATTAATTGATTTTTTGAGTAACTCATAGGTCTTCTTGTCTGTTTCACCCATATACTGCCCAATAAGATCTTTCGCAGTACAAGAATAGAAGTTGTTCGTCTTTACGATGCCGAGCTCACGCAGGCACTCTCCGAAGAGCTTCGCGCTTGTGGACTTGCCCGTTCCTGGATTACCGACAAAGAAGTAATAGCCAGGATTGATGCCATATGTCGATTTTCCGCTCTTTTTTGCGTACAGTAGCTGCTCTTGCTTCTGAAGGATGATCTCTTTTAGATCAGATAGACCAATCTGTTCATTCAGATCCTTCATAATATCGTCAAAAGTACGAGGGTTGATCTGATCCTTGATGAGATCGAGCTGGTCGGCGGGAATGTCTTCTGCCGTATATTGGTAACGATCTACTCCTTCTGCAGCTTTACTCGTCCGTTTAAGAAGCAGCTTTTTCATGTCAATAACCAGCTTCTTAACGTCACCGGCATTACCGAAATTTTCTGTCATGGTGTTGTACTTATACTCCATCAACAGTTCTATGAGATGATGACCTTCTTCTGTGATTGTCCGACCTTGTGACTCGATGGTTTTATCAAAGATCTTAACGAGCTGATCTGGCGTATAATCGGGGAACTCAACAATTCGGACACGGCGGGAGAGTCCGGCATTCAGTTTCAAAAAGTCTTCGACTCTATTCGAATACATTCCGAAGATCATTTTGAAATCCGTGGCATTTTCCGTCATTTTCGTCATCATCGCTCCGACTATCTCGGAGGAGTATGCTGTGTCTGCGATCTGATAGGCTTCGTCGATATAGAGAATAGAGTTGTGATCTATAGCCTCTTGGATTTTCTCAACGATTTTGTTCTTTGAATCTCCGATATGGTTGCCTATAAGCTCAGAAGCGTCCACAAATAGTGTTTCAGCGCCGCCCATTACACCCATGAGATGATAGAATTCTCCTATCATTTTGCCAACCGTTGTTTTACCGGTTCCGGGATTACCCGCAAAAATATAATGGTCGGGATAAGAATCCGGCTTCACGCCTCGGCGTTTGCAGTCTTCTACATCGAGGATTTCTAACCGCACATTATCAAAGAGCTCTTTTACAAACTCCAAGCCAACATACTGATCAATTTCCGCATAGATATCATCAATGGACGACACCCCATGCTGCTCGAAATACTTTAGATAGCTACCAAAGTCTTCTTTTTTAATGCAACGTTCCTCATCATCTCTAAGAGAAGACTGCATTTTTGCTTCTCTTGCTACGGATACTACATCTCGAGCGTTACCGAAATTTGCGCGATCTCGCTGCTCGTACATGTTCTTAAAAAACAGATCAAGATCAAGGGGATCTTCTTCACCTTCTTCGTCGCCCCAAAATCTATAGCCGTCTTTTCTACAATTATTGACAAAAATAGTTTTAAGCAGTTCGGGCGGATAATCTTCTATTGTCAGAATATTTGCCTTGCTGAATCTGCTGCTTAACCCCGAGTTCATTTTCAGAAGATCGTCCATCGGGTCAGGATATCCGGCCATGATCATGCAGAAATGATACTGCTTTGTATTTGTCATTGCCGCGACGATTTCATCGATTGCTTCCTTGGGGTAGTTGTTATCATCGCTTTTATCAAGCAGAGAATAGGCATCATCAATGAACAACACGCTCTCTTGAGCCTCGATGATCTGCTCGCGAGTGCGGTTGGCCGTTCCACCCACATAACGGTCAACAAGGTCTTCTCGAGTTGCTTCAATCGTCATTCCTTTTTTGAGAATGCCGGTTTCATAGAAAATATGACCAATCAGCCTTGCAACAGTCGTTTTGCCAACACCGGGGTTTCCCTTTATAACAAAGTGAGGGACCGGATAATCGAAAGCGATATCATCATCGGGTGTATCAATACGCTCATTTGAGCATACAGTTTTTTTCTGTTTCTTTTTCTGTGGATGTTTCTTTATAGCATGAGCTTTCTTTTGATTATAGTCTGCAACAATCTCACTGATCCTTTTAGCTACAGACTCCCAACCCCTGGTATTCATAAGAGTCTCCATTGGATCGGCGTTATCGTTTGCTTTGAATTTGCTGTAGATGGTTTTTACACTATCTTCGGTAAACTCTACAACATCTGCGTCTTGTTGCTTGAGGAACCAAACGATGTTCTCATACACTGAGCTGAGATATCCAGCGCGATTTTCCTCTCGATCTGCCTCTCTGCTCAAATACATGAGAGACGACATAATTTTGGGCATCTCACTACGTTTAAAGGTGATCTTCTTTCCTGAATCTCCAACAATCCTAAGATAGTCGAGCATATACCGGAATTCGTCTTGATTTGGAAGCCCAATATTGATTGTGCAGCTTCTATTTATAGTCTTGTTGTCATTGAAAAATCTATTGCGAAACACATCACCGCTCGTCAAATTGTCGGATAGATGGGAAATTGAGTTTGCATCCATCTGCGGCGCAAGGAAAATACAGATGTTTTCGTTGCTGTTGAGAGCATATTCATCCCACAAATGTGAAAGCAATTCGGAGTACTGCTGCAAAGGCGCAGATCCGTCTGTCACGAAGTCTTGGAAGAAAGTGAACACTATGGCAGTCTTGATCCTTGAGTCTGCCATCATTTTTTTTGCATCGTCCAAGAACTCAGCAGGTGTAATCTTTGGTTGTTTATATATCAGTTTAGTTTCACTCGAATTGTTAGTAGTTTGGCTGAATGTTTGAGCAGGAGAACTGACTATTCTGTCGGCGACAGCAGGTTCTTGCAATTGAGCACGGGGACTTAAAATGCGGTGTTTTTTCTTAGGTGTGCTGTCACTTGAAGAGGGAGTGGAGTCAGTTGTCGCAGTTCCGGTCTTACCCTTGTTTTTGTTAATGGCGAGAACTGCACTGCGATCATCCAGAACATATTTACCCGTATTTTTGGCACCGGAATAGAACACGATCTGCTCGTATCCCAAGCTACGGAGATAAGAATTCAGAAAAGGGCGAAAGTTGTTTTTCTGAAGGTCTGGAGATATAAACATATCGTCGAGATTCCCGTATACCAGGAAAATCTTATTTAATTCTGGACGTTCAAAAATAGAACTCATTTTAACCTCTCCAAGCTCAATAGTTATCGTCTTCTCCTGCCAACTATCAGTAGAAATCGAATTAGCTGGTTTAAAGACAGAGCCAGAGCAGCAACATATGTTAGAGCTGCTGCATTTAACACATCTTTGGCTCCTTGTATTTCACTGTCATATAGCAAACCGTTTGCTTGTATTTGCTGTAAGGCTCTTTTGCTGGCATTCAATTCTACTGGCAAGGTTACCAACTGAAAGAAGGTGCTTTGGGCAAAGAATGCTATCCCGATGTACGCTAATACCGTAAAGAAATACGACAGCGACCCGAGCAGTATTCCGATGATAATCAGCGGAACAGATAGTCGGGAACCAATCCTTGTTACAGGTATGATCGCCATTCGCAAACGTACAGGAGGATAGTTTGTTGCATACTGTAATGCATGTCCGACCTCGTGACAGGCGATGCCAATAGCGGCAGTCGACGTGTTGTTATATACACTCTGCGAGAGCCTAACGACATTTGCAGTAGGATCATAATTGTCTGTAAGATTGCCCGTGATAAGGTCAATCGGCACGTTCTGCAGACCATTCGAATCAAGTATCCGTCTTGCAGCCTCTGCACCAGTTATGCGCTTGATTGAGTGTTGAGACTGGTACTTCTCAAATGTTTTATTCACTCTACTGCTTACCTACATTGCAAATATCATTGCAGGTATAACAAGCACTAAATATGTCCAGTCAAAATACATTATCTCTTACTCCTACCTGTCTTTGTTCACCCTGCTTGGATTCTGTTTTCTGGCAAGGTCCAGCAATTTGCGCTTGGCCGTTTCGAGAATAGCAATTAATCCCGCTACGAAAACAAATGCCGGTATAGGATTCATGTCAACTGTGCCATACTTCATCCATACAAGTGAAGCAACAACAAGAAGTAGTCCTATCAGTACCATAGCAATTCGTTTTCGACTCTTGATCATTGATGACTCCCTATCTCTTTAGCTTTTTCTTTGTTTCTGTATCAGTTGAGAGTTTGTTTCGCGTCTCGCTCTTGCATTTAATGTTGACTTTTACGTAGGGATTGCTACCCTTCACAACTTCCTCTACGCATTGACGGTAGTATGCTTTTCTGTCCTCGTTGGCCTCATCGCCCTTAATCTGCTTTAAGTCGACATGCGTTTGAATATCTCCACTCTGTAGGAGTTCGGGAGCCAACGTAATGATAAGCTCTTCTCCGGTGGCCTGGTTCTCAAGGCCGATATGTAATGCTTTGTCGTGGCAATCTTCATCATAGGCATAGCCACTAAATGTGAAATTGTGTTCCTCAAAGAAGTCAATGATTTCCTCACTTATATTCTGCCTTGAGAAAGCGTTGTTCATGTTAATGATAGCCCTGTTAATGCACATTGCTATCGCAGGGTACAAATCGTTGCTAAGGAAGCTGACATACTGCTTTAACTGATTAGTAGTGAGTTGCTGTGCTTGAGGATCTCGAAGAGCGTTATAAACCTCATTTGCCTTGAACAGCAGATAGTCAAAGCGCGTTTGACCTTTTGCGTTCCTGTCAGTATATTCAGAGACCTTGATCCCAACGATTTCATCTTCGAGCTTCTTTCCAGAAGCTTCTTCGGCGTAGACTTTGGCATCCTCCGTTATGACTGATTGGGACTCGATGTAGGTCTTAACTTCCTCGGAAAGCACAAGCGCCAGTTTGAAATAATTTTCCCACTCCTGCTTCTGCGCATCGGCTTCATAGATTTCTTCAAGTGTATTGATGGCAACATCCTTGGCACTTGCAATGGCGCTCTCATAATGTCCATTATTGAACTGAGTAACAGCCTGGTTGAATTGGTCATTAAGGGTTGCTAACTGTCTGCCGGAAAACTTCTGCCCATCAAAATCTTCAGATAACGAGGTCAAAAGAGTCCTTGCTTCCTCAATGTAGGCATTAGCAATTTCCTGCGCTCTCGCGTTTTTTGCAGCCATGTCTGCTTGGATCTGCTGGAGCTCATCAATATACATTGAGTATTGCTCATTTATTTTTTGAGAGACGAGACCCATGCTTTCTGCGATTTTCTGCCGATATGAGACATTGAATTCATTTTGGGTGTTTGCAATAGCCTGCATCGTTTGAGTGCGAGAAGATTTCAGATTAGACACATAGGACTGAAATGTTTGCGTGTCCTGCTGTTCAGCCGCTCTGCGCATTGCTGTTCTCTGGCTTTCTAATTCCAGCATCATCCGCTCGGAGGCTTGTACATTCAAGGAAGTCTGTTCATTCATGCTGTTAAGCATGGTTCTACGAAAATCGCCAATGCTTTGTGCAACGCCGCTCCTCCGGATTTCTTCTCTACGTCTCCTTTGTTCTTGCTCATATCTGACAGCCGCACCTCCAGCTTTGGCGCCAACCGTTACTGCTCCGGCAATTGCAAGTCCACCAAGGATAAGAGGCATCGCCGCCAATGCTAAAGGAATAAGGATTAAACCGCCTGCTTCTCCGCTCATAACTATAATCTCCTTTGCATATTATCTGTTTTGTCGTTTCATACGTTCCAGGTCTTTGCCTGTCTCGCTATAAACCTTGTTCTCGCTTACTTTCAGTTCATTTACATCTGCAGCGTAGTTTACGATACCGTCGTTTTCTTCGGCCGATCGTATTGCCTCGCAAATATGTTGATAGATATCTCTTGAGTACATTTCCTGCTCTGGGCCGCCATAATCAATATGCAGGATAATGTGATTTACGACATTTCCGTGCGCTTCAAGGGGAAGGATATATATATAAATTTGGTTTTCAGAAGAATTTTCAAATACAATCTTTAACCACTCACGCATATCCTCCGTGATCGTCAAATCTCCGTACTGGCTCTTGATGAAGTCGAGAAAATCTTTTGAAACGAGCACTTCGGAGGTGGCTTCCTTAAAGCCTGTGAGCTGCTCGAGCCAGACGAGGTTGATTTCAGTCGTGAGAAAATCAATTATTTCTTCTCCCCACTCAGACCTTTCGCAGGATGCTGTATATCTTTTTTTGTACAGACTACTCAGTTCAGACAATCGTTGGTCAGTCTTCTCAATATCCTCTATGTATTTCTTGAGGTCATCGACAGATGGGCTATCAGCCTGCTTCAAGTAGGCATCTTTTCCAACCTGGGATAAGGTCGATACGTATTTCTGATACTTCTTTGCCGTTTGGACGATATCGGCAAATTCGCCCCTGCACCAGAAGTTGATCGCAATTAAGTTTCGAGTTCGAGCTTCTGCTTTTCCATTGCTCGGATTGCCCGTGTACTGCTCCCAATCTGCAAGCTCCTGTTGGATCTTACTTTGCAGATAGTTTAGCTTGAGAGAAAACAGGTCGAACTGCTTATCCCATTCCTCAACCTTGTCATCTATAGAATAACCAAGACGCTCTAAGCCTGACTTTGCTGATATTGCAACCGAAGTAGCAGCCTCAAACAATCCAGCCTTAAAAAGCTGTTGCCCGTCTTTTATCGCATTAAAGAAGATTTGCAGACGCTTAGGCATAAACTTCTCATGAGGTTTTGCCTCGACGACATGGAAAGTGCTTGTTACATGTTGCAAGTATTCTTTCGCTTCCTGGCTGCTACCTTCATTTCTCCGAGTTACATCATTCCGAATTGCTGCAATCGCTTGCTCTAATTCCTGGTTCTTTTGAAGAAGGAGTGCCTCGGTTCTCTTTACGTCATTGAGAAGCCGATTGTAGTCGGCATCCATTTTGGCAAGTTCTATTTGGACATCGGAACTAATCGAGTTCTGATACTGTCGTAATAGGCGTTCATACTCTGCTTGGGTGTCGCTATCATGATCTTGGATTGCGCGCCGCATATCAGCCTGGTATGATTCCAGACTTCTCCGATTATCATCTATAAGGCTTTGCCGAGCTCTTGCAGCTTCCGCGTTTTGCTGTCGAAGTTGCTCTTGTAAAGCGTTTATTTCTTGCTCGAGGCGTCTAATCTCATCCATATCATCAACTCTTTACTGTTTTTTGTTGGACTTGATCTCATTTTCGATTTCCATTGTCTTGCGTTGCTTCGCCTCAATGAAAAACCGAATCTGTTCTTCAGCTTCTTCCAACTTCATGCTGACCTCTTTGAGAATAGTCTCTATAGGCATTACATCCTGATCTTTATAATGATCTATGATAGAAACGTCGGCATCCATACGAGATTTGTAATCTTCAAGCTTTTGCTCAAACGAGGCATAGTCCTTTTTGTATTCAGCTTCAATTTTCTCTAAATGATCTATTGCGCTTTGCTTTTTACGAGACAACTGTCCCTGCTGTCGCTCAATGACGGAAATCTCCTGTTCAATCCGGTGTAAATCCCTATCATCTTGAGGCTCGGTTACGACTACATTTTGAGCGAGAGGACATCGCTCCGGCCCCTGTGTCCTTGCTGAGATTTCCTCAACAGGTTCAAAATCCGTCTTCGGAGCCGAATCGCTTACGACTGCTTCGGGATCAACATCGAATGGCTCAAATTGGCTATCGCCGCCTCCGAATCCTTCAAATCGATCATCGACAGGAGAAGAGTCTTGAGTGGGGATGACTTCATTAAATTGTGCCACAAGTTGCGGCGGTGTGTTTTTAGGTACAGGATCAGACTTCACTTTCGCAGCAGGCTTTCTCGGAGGCTGTGGAGCCGTGTTCTGAACCGATACGGCGGCAATCCCGTTGCCATTGGTAACTTTTAATAAGTAATACTGTTTTCCCTGAGGAAGTAGCTCTACAGACTGTGTTTCACTGCTAATCTCAAACTCTTGCTCGACCATCTTTGTAGCGTTTCTTACTACACTGGCTTTTTTGCCCGAATAGGTTGCATTAGCATGGAAAATTATCTTGAGCGGAGCATCAATCATAATTGGACGAATCGTGATAGTATTACCTTCGTTTACATCCTCAGAGATATTAAATTTGCCAAACACATAGACTCTTTTTCCATCAGTATGAATCTGTGAGGCATAGTCTTGAGATGCTCCATTATTCTGCTGGAAACTGACATTGACCATACCGCCTAAAACATCCTGCAAGATATTCAGCTTTATTTTGTCTTTTGCAAATACCTGAACTTCAGAAGTCATTGTTCATTCCTCCGCTTTTTTCTTTTATATCTTGCCAAGTCTTTAATACGTTGTGTGACGGCACGCCGATCAGTATTGCCTGTGTTCCAGTTAGTTTTATCTCCGCACGTCTTTTGTTGGCACCGTAATACGCTTTTCCGATGTTTGTATACCGTGAGGAGAGGTAGTGTATTATTTGATTTGAAGAACCGACATAGGGGCGGTTGTCATCCAATTCCTTGATATACCTGCCATCTATCAAAATATCGATGTTCGGGAGTAGCAATGACATCTCATCATCTTGCTTCAGCTCATCCAATGTGAACCCTGAATAGACAATAACGCCAATGTCTCTCTGTTCTTTTATTTTTATAATAAGGTTCAATAACGCATTCGATTGGAGAAACGGTTCTCCGCCGCTTATGGTAATCCCTTCACAAGAGCTTTTTGCGATTCGTTTGGCAAGTGCATCCGTCTCGACTTCTTCATATGTTCCGTTTTTTGTGTTCTCTGCTAAACATCCTTCGCAATCAAAACAGCATCCATAAACCCATATGACAAACCGATTATAAGGGCCGAGAAGGTCAGTGCTTTCCTCGACGTGAGATACTCTAATAATCGATTTCTCATAAATGCTCATGCTTCACCTTAATTTTGGGAAATAGACCATAGACATCTATGGCCTATTTCTCAAATTCCCAATATGATATCTGACCTGTTGCCACCCATTTAGAGAATAGCTTCGCCCTCTGCAATGTATACACTGTAGTGGAAGGCTTATATAACAGAAACTATTCCAACCATGCTATGGCATGAGATGGTCGCTGATTCTTTTTTAAACGTTGACACCGTAGTTGCGGCAGAGGGCTTCCAGTCCGCCCTGATAACCAGCAGCAACAGCATTGAACTTCCATTCGCCGTTCTTGCAATAGATCTCGCAAACAACGAGAGCAGTTTCAATAGAGAATTCTTCCTCAAGATCAAACTGAATAACGGTTTCGCCGACGGTATCGAACTCATTCTGAATCTTAGCAACACGAACATAGGCGTTGGATACCTGACCGAAGTTCTGGCGGCGGTTCACTGCGTCATAGATGGTTACAGCAATAGCAATCTTATCGACCTCAGGCGGAATCTTGGAGAAGTCGATAAAGATCTGTTCATCATCACCTTCTCCGCTATTGCCGCCGGACTGATCATCGCCGGTAGACCAAACGGTGTGATTGCCGAAGTCCTGGTTGCCATAGAAGACGAAATGATTGTCGCTCAAAACCTTTCCATTGGAGCCGCAGATGAAGGCGGAAGCATCAAGGTCAAAATCGTAACCTCCGTCATACTTATTCGGATCCCATCCCAAGCCGATGAGTGCCATTTTCATAGAACTATCAAGGGGAGCTCTTTGCCCTTTTTGAAGATTGACAGCCACTTATTATTCCTCCTTGTATTTAGACATTGACACCATAGTTACGGCACAGGGCTTCCAATCCACCCTGATATCCAGCCGCCACGGCATTAAATTTCCACTCGCCGTTCTTGCGGTAAATCTCACATACAACGATAGCCGTTTCGATGGAGAATTCTTCCTCAAGATCGAACTGAATGACGGTTTCACCAATGGTATCAAACTCGTTCTGTATCTTCGCTACAGAAACATAAGCATTGGATACTTGGCCGAAGTTCTGTCTACGGTTGACAGCCTCATCAATCGTTACAGTTATTGCAATTTTATCGACCTCAGCAGGTATTTTAGAAAAATCAATATAGATTTGTTCGCCTTCACCGCCTGTGCGATCATCTCCGGTTGACCAAATGATTTTGTTGCTCTCGCTTGGCCATTCCTGATTGTTATAAAACACAAAATGATTGTCACTCAGAACCTTGCCATTGCTTCCACAGATAAATGCAGAAGCGTCAAGGTCAAAATCATATCCGCCATCGTATTTGTTTGTGTCCCAGCCCAATGTGACAAGTGCCATTTTCATGGAACTGTCAAGTGAGGCTCTCTGACCTTTTTGAAGATTTACAGCCATTTTTACACCTCCAAATTAGTTCCACACGGAGCGCGGAAGACCATACTTTTCAGCAAGCTGTGCAACAGACCAAATCTGCAGGGGCTGCCCTATGGCGTTGAATTTCCACTCGCCATTGTATCTGTAGACTTCGCCAAAGACCATTGCAGTCATACCCTGATAGTTCTCAGAAAGGTTATAAATGCAGAGTTCTTTGTTCGTGTCAGCATCAACCAAGCGAATGAAGGCGTTGCGAATCATACCAAAGTGCTGATTCCGCTCAGAAGCTTTATAGATGCTGACGAGGATAACAATCCGCTCATATTGTGCGGGAAGTCTGGCAAGATCCACCATGATCTGTTCATCGTCGCCATCTCCGGCACCGGTGAGGTTATCTCCCTGATGAACTACACAGCCGCTGACATGCTTTAGGTTGTTGAAGAAAACGACATCCTGCCTGCTTGCGATTCGACCATTGTTGTCGAGGAGGAAGGCGATTGCATCACAGTCGATATCTTCGACCTTGCCGCCGCCAAAAATGCCTCCAAACAGCCCCCTGGACTGCGGCTGCTGCGCTTCATCCCAGCCCAAACCTACCATTACTCGACGAAGCCCGGCGTTGCCTTTTGTCAGATCGACCTTCTGGCCTTTTTGAAGATTTACGCTCATGTTCTGTGCCTCCTTTTATTATTAAGCAAAAGCAGAGACCATATCTACAAGGCTCTCTACTCTTGCGGCTGTACCATCAGTCCGGAATTCCCATCCATCCTCGGTGCGGATTAATCCACCGGCAATCAGTGCGGTCTTATTCATGTAGTTCTCACTAATATTAAATCTGCACAGCTCAACCTGATGGTCATAATCTACGACGCGAATAAACGCATTGCGAATCATGCCAAAATGCTGATTGCGGTTGAAAGCTTCGTAAATGTTTACCGCAAAAACAATGCTTCCTACATCATAGGGGACATTATTAAGGTCTACAAAGATTTGCTCATCGTCGCCTTCACCCGCTCCGGTCAGATTGTCACCCATGTGCTGAATAGAACCATTAGACCACCGAAGATTTTCGAAAAAGACTGTGCATTGTTCAAGCTTTGTTGCATGATTAATGAGATGTCCGTCATAGCCTAACAGGATTGCGAAAGCATCACAGTCAATATCTTGAGGCTTCGCTTTGAACATTCCGAAGAAACCCGAATTCTGCTGAACCTCGTCCCAGCCAAGACCGACCATAACTTTTGAAAGACCATTTCTCTGTTTTGAGAGGTTGACCTTTTGACCCTTTAAAAGATTAACAGACATAAACTACTCCTCCTAATTCTTCCTTACTTCCGACCAGGAACCCATCGGAGTCCCCAATTGAAAGCTTGATCCATATGCGAATGCCCATCAAAAAACCTGACGATCTTTTCAACACTGAAAGTCTGATCGTTCTGATTCTCAAACAAGGCAATGGCACACATTTTCTGTGACGTCCCGTACTCATCCATACGCACGATAATGTCTTGGCTTCCACGATATCTTACTGTTACAACACCATTAGCTTCTTGCCAATTTGCAACGCCTTCATAGATAAAGGTATAAACAAGTATCCTCTTGATCTGTGAAATCATGGCGCCGTTTATTCGAAGGTTTTCACCTTCTGTGGATGTACCAGTACGATCATCACCATCAAGAGCAATATATGGCGGTTG
The DNA here is from genome assembly GCA_947631455.1 of uncultured Clostridia bacterium. Classification (GTDB taxonomy): domain Bacteria; phylum Bacillota; class Clostridia; order Oscillospirales; family Ruminococcaceae; genus UMGS1601. The sequence continues at coordinate 318,440 of CANRLH010000001.1, read as the reverse complement.
GGTAAGGCTGCCAAAACCGTTTCCCAATGCCTGAACAGCGCCTTTTGCACCATTCTTCAACTCGTATAAGCACCCTAAGTCCAAATCAATTGGTTGAGGTGCTCTTGAGAAGAGACCTCTCTTAACCGGCTGACTCCAATTCAAGTTAATTAGGATTTCGCCAATTGAAGCTCCGCGCTTGTCAAGATTTACTTTCTGACCTTTCCTTAACTCAACCGCCATATTCGATTTTCCTCCTTACTCTGTCGGCTTCTTTGTTAAAGCTTTTCTGATCATATCAATGGGGATAACAAGGAAGGCAAGAACTACGCAGATAAGCCATGACATCGGGGAAAGGCTCTCAACACTGAGGACATTTCCACCAAATGTGACAAAGATAAACTGCATAGCGAATATCGCAAACATAACGATAAGGAAGCTCTTGTTTCTTCCCAATCCCTCAAACGGATTCATATGGCTTGTCCTTGCGTTGAAGCCATTAAAAGTAATCGCCATCATGAATGTTGCGAAGAGTGCAGACTTCAAATAGGTCGTGTCTACATTTCCAAACAGATTTCTGATGGGCGGTAAGAAGAGGATGGATAGGCAGATAAACGTAATATATACTGCGCTGATAATGATTTCCATGAACATCTCCTTACTTATAATGCTTGCATTTCTCGGTATTGGCTTGTCTCGCATATACTCTTTAAGCGCCGGTTCGCTACCAAATGCAATAGCTGCGAGGGTATCCATAGCGAGGTTAATCAGCAATAACTGAATAACTGTCATTACGACATTCTCACCGAGTAGCGGGCCGATAAAGCATGTCAACACTGCTGCAACATTAACGGTAAGCTGGAATATAAGGAACTTCCTGATGCTCTTGAACATCGTCCTGCCGTAAAGGATGGCTTTTTCGATGGAAGCGAAGTTGTCATCAAGGATAGTGATATCACCGGCTTCTTTTGTGACTTCAGTTCCACTTCCCATTGCAAACCCAACATCTGCTTTTTTGAGTGCTGGAGAGTCATTGACTCCATCGCCGGTCATACCAACGACAAGGTCAAGCTCTTGAGCAATTCTAACGAGACGGCTCTTGTCGGTAGGAAGCGCACGAGAAACTACTCGCAGATGCGGAAGGATCTTTTTCAGTTCTTCGTCAGTTTTTTCTGCCATTTCTGCAGAGGTCAGCGCGACATCCTCATTGGACTTCAACAAGCCTGCTTCTTTTGCAATTGCAACGGCGGTCTCTTTGCGGTCGCCAGTTACCATTACAACTTGGATTCCTGCGTTTTGAACCTCTCTTATCGCATTAACAGCTTCTTTTCTAACATTGTCACGAATGCTAATGACACAAACCAAAGTAAGATCTGCATCTTCACTTTCTCCAGCAGCTTTAGCCACAGCCAGAAGGCGCATTGAGCGCCCCGCCTGTGTATCAATATAAGATGTCAAATAGTTCTTCTCGACGAGTTCCTTGACTTGACCATCATCATCAATGTAATGAGTACATCTTTCAATGATCTTTTCAGGTGCGCCTTTAACGTATGTCATACTATTGCCATCACGGGTAATAGTAACGCTCGACATTTTTCTGTTGGAATCGAATGCATTGAAGGCTCTTACGTCTTCCTTTGTCATGCTATTCACGGCATTAGAAGAAACAAGGAAAGACATCAGCGCCCGATCAGTACTGTTACCTCCAATAATTGCACCATCGCTGGCCACTGCGCTATTGTTAATGCCAATACCGGTAATCACATCAAGCGCAAGGTTTGACGGCATTTGGGAAAGGGCATCAAACACCTTCACGTTGCCGGTAGCCATCTCCACAACAGAGAGTTTGCCTTCAGTAATGGTTCCTGTCTTATCGCTAAAGAGGATGCTCAAACTTCCTGCAGTTTCCAAACCGTTGATTTTATGAACAAGGACATTGTCTTTTGCCATACGTATGCTTTGAAAGGACAAAAGAATAGAGGTAAGCATCGGAAGCCCTTCTGGAACTGCACAAACAATAATTGTTACAGCGACAGTAATGGCGTCCATTACAAGCCGGGTCCACTCATAAATACCGGTTGGAATATTTCCGGTTAGAAGCGTTTTTGCCATCACACCAACAACAATTGCAATTGCGCCGATGTAACCAAATGTGGAGATTTGCTTTGCAAGCTTTCCGAGTTTGACTTGAAGAGGGGTTTCTCTCGTTTCTTCTTGCACTTCAAGAGCCAATTCGCCGAACAAAGTCTTATCGCCGACAACCTTTATTTTCATATATCCTTCGCCGCCGCATACAACGGTGCCGCGATAGGCATAATATTTGTTGAGAAGGTCTTTAACGTCATATGAGGCACCATCAACATAGGGAATCTTATCGGCTTCTTCCGTTTCCCCGTTTAAGGCTGCCTGATCTACTTTAAGTTCGCCTTCTACTACGATACCGTCAGCGGGAATCTTATCGCCAGCCTGAAGATACACAATGTCTCCAACGACGATTTCGCTAGCGTGGATTTCTTCCAGCTTTCCGTCACGAATGACCTTAGCTGTTTCTTTAGCTTCTTCCTCTGCTTTGAGCGCTGAAGCTTTGCCTTCTTGCTTGCTTTCGCTTACTGATGCGACACCGTTGGCGATCAGAATCGCAATCAGAATGCCTACAGGTTCAAACCACTCTGCTTGTCCTAAAAAGAACAGAACCACCTGAACAACGAGGGCGACAAGAAGGATCATAATCATCGGATCCTTAAATCCTTCAAGGATTTTCTTCCACAGTGGATTCGGTGGAATCTGAGTCAAACTATTTGACCCGTGTTTGTTACGGCTTTCTTCAACCTGTTTGGCTGTCAGTCCTGTCAGTTTCATACGTTTTCCCTTTCGTCTTTTTTTACGCACTAAAAATGGAAGTTATGATGGCACTAATGTCAATGGCGTCGAATAGTTTAAACAATCCCAAAAACAGTAGAGCCGTCAACGACCAAAAGCCTGTGACAAAGAGCGTAGACTTTATCACTATTTTTCTGTCGAACTTCGTATTCGACTCCATTTAGTCCTCCTTTCCATCCCAATAGTGTAAATGCCTGGGTATCAGCCACGTCCTGATATCTTGATCATTAAGTCTGTCGGATAGGCATTGATATCCCGTAGCATTGAATGGGTTTCAACATTTGTGTCAAAGAACAGCATCAGCGAAAGATATGTGTTCCATGACATTGGCCTGCGGCGAGTTTCTAAAGTATAATAGGTCTGACGAGATATTCCAATTATCGAAGCTAACTCTTCCTGTGTGATTTCTGCTTTGGTTCTTAACGGCAAAAGATTTTCCGTAAGCACTTCAATGTAACTGTCCTTATAATCTGGACTAACTACCCACTTTCCTCTGATCATAGTCCACCGCCATTTCCAAAATTCAAATTTTTCGTGAAGTAAAATACTTAAAGAAAGAGGGCTCGAAGTCTGCGTAAATACAGAACTTCGAGCCCTTCTTTGACTATTTTTTTGACGGCTAATGTTCAAGAGACACAAGCGACTTTGTTCATGTTTTCTTTTTTCAGATCTAAGGATGAATGAACATACCTGTTTAATGTGATGTTGACATTTGAGTGTCCAAGAATCTCACTAAGAGTCTTTAACTCGAACCCAACCTCAATACACCTTGTAGCAAATGTATGCCGCAGGGCATGATAGTTGGCATCAGAAATTTGGCTTTCTCGTAGTAAAGATTTGAAGCGATTTTGCATTGTTCTTGGTTCAATGTATCTGTTTTTCTCGCCAGTTAATACATACGAGCTGTTGTTACTTTGAAAGCCCTTTGCAATTGATAGTATAAATTCGGGCAGAGGGATGTCTCTAACCGAGCACTTACTTTTTGGCTCGGTAATAACAATTTTAGTTTTGGAGACGCTATGGTTTGAAGTGTCTTTTATTCGCTGCATCGTTTCTCTAACAGATAAAACACCGTCGACAATACTGAGATTTCCCCATTTCAACGCACATAGCTCACCAATGCGGATGCCGGTATAAAGGGAAAGCAAGACTCCGAACTTAATTAGATCTGTATCATCCAATAGGATCAAGGTGAGTTTTTGCTGTTCTTCGACAGATAATACTCTCATTTCCTCCTTGTGTTGCTTAATGCTTAACTTGTCTAACTTGCACTGAAGCGGATAGTTGTTGTATTCGGCATATTCAACGGTTGCCTTGATGATTGCAAGAATATCGCCGGTCGTTTTCGAGGAAAGACCTCCTGTCCCATCGATCCGTCCGCATTCAATTAATTGGACAAGATAGTTTTCAATTAGTTTAGAGGATATCTTTTCAATTTTTACCGATCCAATATCGGGGATCAAATGTGTATATACGATTTGATGGTATCGCGCATAGGTTGATTCCTTGATATTTAATCTTTGAGATTCGAGCCAAGAAATCAATACACTCTCATATGCAACAGATGATTTCGTGGTTGAACCTTCCGAATTAAGGATCCTACTTTGGATATTCTTCAGTGATTGCTTGACGTCCGAATAGGTTCTGCCATAGACATATCCGTATTGAGCTTTTCCTTTAATATCATGTGCTTTAATATACCGCCCTTCCCAACGGCCGTCTTTTCTCTTGTAAATGTTTTCGCCTCTTCTTGGCATATTGTGTTCCTCCTTAGATTGATATATGCTGACGGTAATCATGACGGAGAATAGTGCAAAATATCCTCCGCAGATCAGCTTTGGAAGATGCCAAGAGCTCTTGAAGGACTATTTTACAAACTTTTTTTGATAATTTTCTCTATATCATTGACAAATCCGACAACATCAAGTATAATTATAAAAACGGGTGTCCCCGGAATGAAGCTTCGGGAAGTATTTTAATTCACGAAAATTGAGTGGTTTAGAGTGCTTTTGAGCACCTTTATTTTTTTGCAAGATTCACAACGGAAATACAGTTTATAGTCGCATAATCAACGGTGTACCTAGTTCCACCGCTATGTTTGGTTAAATAGCAAATGCACAAGTTGCTACAATCAACTAAATGGTGGTTTCTTTTTTGCATACACCCATTAAAGTATCGGTCTGCTGTATAGACTATCTTATCAGCACATGATTTTATACGCTCATATTCCCAACATCGCAGGCGCTCCACCTTGCTGCCTGATCTTTGCACAGCAGAACAAGAATCAATTTGATCTCCGGATATTGCTGTTTAAGGTTTAGTACTGTTTGCGCAGCAAGGGTGTCAAATCCCAATGCTCCGTCAGCGACAAAATATCGATAACCTTGCTCAATATAAAAAACCAGAGCATCTCGCAACCTTTCTGAGATAGCTGAAAGATACTCTGCTGGTATTCGCCTGTGTCCTGCAAAGCAGCATGTCTTCTCTCTCATCAAATCACAGCTAACGATTTTAACGAATTACTTATGCTATTATCGTTAGTATAGCATATCGGAGCGAAAAAAGGAAAGACTTTAGTGGAAAAATTGTGACACACAAAGAGCCCGTCAAAAACAGGCTCTTTGTGTGTCATTTGTTCGACTGACTAATAAGGGCATCCAACACAGCGAATACTTTTTCCTGTTCGTTGGGTGGAAGTGTTTCGATTCGATCAGCTAACCGGGAACTCTTGACCTTATACCCATGATCAATTACATCTATGAACACTTCATCTGCGGAACATTCGAGGGCGTTGATAATCGCGGCAAGCTTTCCTAATCTGACGGAACTTTTTCCTCGCTCAACATCAGAGAGATAATTTGTTGAGAGCCCAATCATCTCTGAAAACTGCTGCTGAATATAGCCTTTTGCCTGGCGTATTTTCTGGATACGCTTACCGATAATTTGCTCAATGCTGTTATCCTTCTGCACACACCCACCTCCTTTTCACGCTAATATCGTAAGCGGCAATGCCGTTAGTATTAGTATATTGATAGGACAGGCATTAATACACAAGGCAATAGCGAATTGCTAACGATAGGATGCGGAATCATCAAAAAAATTTACGCTGCCTTCATATTTTCTTCGCTAATATCGTTATCCGAGTTAGTGTCTTTCTTTCTGTTGTGATAGTTCTTCAAATGGGAGATTCGCCTTCTCCTTTCATCATGACAGGTGGCACCTATCAGTAAATAGGTATAGTTCCCTCTTGGCGGTGGGAACTGTTTTCAATCTTGCTTCAGAGTATAGAGCAAGCTGCTTTTACCGCCATGCTTACGGTATCGCTGCTCAGTTTCCAGCAGTTCGGCTTTGCGTAGATCCTGAAGAGCTCTGCGCACGGTGGACTGCGACAGCTTGAGCTCACGGGCGATGGTGGGTATCGCAGACCAGCATTCGCTGTCTTTATTTGCTCGATTTGCAAGATAGATATAAACGGATTTCGCGCGGTGAGAAAGATCCATTCTATACAGAAAATCAAGTCTGCCCATCGGATACCTCCTGCCGCACGGGATTCGGCTTTGTTTCAGCGTTCACTTGCTTCTGCGATGACTGAGAGCCGCCCTTTTTGCCGTCTTTATCAGCTTGCTCGGGAAGAGGTTTCGGCTGCCTGCTCCGATTGTTTTTATGAGGCTGATGATTCTTCGTTTCTGTCTGATTGGGTTCTGTCATTTCGCCGCCTTCACCGGCAGCGTCTAGTGCTAGAATAAAACCCGGACACCCTAAAGTGAACAAACAAGTGATATAATAAGTAAAAAGAACACAGGAGGAAAAAGCAATGGGGAGTCATCAAAAACAGTACACACAGGAATTTAAGCAAGATGCGGTGAATTACCGCAGGGAGCATCCAGAATTGTCATTAGAGGCATGCTCAAAGAATTTAGGGGTATATCACTCATCGCTGCACAGATGGCGTGAGGCTCGGGATAAGGAAGGAAAGGTCGTCATGCGTGGTTCGGGAAATTATTCAAGCGATGAAGCTAAAGAGATCGCAAGGCTTAAAAAGGAATTGAAAGATACAAAGGACGCACTTGAAATATTAAAAAAAGCTATGGGTATCCTGAGCAAATGACGGGAAAATTGTACAGCCAAATAGAGCATGAAAAGCTGTCAGGACAGGATATTTCCGTCAACGGGGTACTCAAAAAACTTGGGCTGTCCAAAAGCGGATATTATGATTTTGTGGGAAGAAAACCATCTGAAACAGCGAAAAAAGTGGGACAACGCCTGCATAGAATCATTTCATTCGCTGATAAAGCGCGAATGGCTCAACAGATTTATAATCCGCAATATGGATCATGCCCGCAGGCTCATATTTGAATACATAGACACATTCTACAACACCACAAGAATACACAGTGCCTGCGACTATTTCTCTCCAGAAGAAGTAGTACCCTTCCATACAGCCGAGCGCTGTACGAATTCGGGATACATTGAGTTGTATCCCGTTTTTATTATTACAAGTAATAACTCTGTGTAATGCAATACCGTGTAACTAAAATATTATGAGGCTACTAAAAGCAATAATACAAGTACCGAATGATAAATATTTATTTTAAGTCGCTTAAATATCAATATACTCGTCCAGCTCAACAAGCAACTCTTGAGAAAAGCCGTCCGCCATAAGCACCTCACGGATATTGGTGTAACTGCCTATCATCTCTCTTATCTCTACTATTTCTGCTGCAAGCTCGTCATCTATCAAAAGAGCATCGCGTATCTCATCCGCATTTGCCGTGTTGATGTTTACCTTCCTCCTTGCAGAAGTAACCGGCTGCGGCTCAGTTGCAGCAGTAGTAGTTTTAGCAGAGCTGTATGACGTTGTAGTAAAGTTTGTGGTAGAAATTATTGAAGTCGTTTGCACCGTTTTGGCATCTGTATTCCTTACGCTTTGTGGCGGCTGACTTCCAATATCGTTGACAACATAAAAATGTTTCATCAAAATGCCAAGCTTTCCTTCGCCGATACCGTCCACATTTAGTAGCTCGTACATACTTTTAAAATCACCGTACCGGCTTTTATAATTAAGTATATTATCCGCAAGCTTATCACCAATTCCCGACACCGCACACAACATGCCTTTATCAGCTTTGTTTATGTCTGCGGGAAAGATATAGCTTGTTGCGGTCGTCTGTGGCGTTTTAACCACTGTTGTCTTTACAGTCGTGGTTGAGGCTGTGCTTTTTTCTGATTTTGTGCTATCAGTTTCATTTTCATATTGGTTATCAAAAGCTCTTTGAGTCGATCCAGAATCGTTGGGAGTTATAATTATTCTGTTATCCGTTGGCTTGTCCGAGGCCGCAAGATAAACGATCCCCGAAAAAAGTAAAACGGCAGATGATATAAGCGCTATTATTCCGTTCTCGCTTATCTTCATTGCCGTCACCTCTTGTCGAAAAATGTCGATAACTTATATTATCACATAAAAAACCAAACGGGCAACGTATAATGATGAAGTTTATAAAAAGTTTACTTAATATACAACAATAGGAAATATTTTACAAATTATACAGCTGCTGTAATTTGTAAATCGGTTATCTCTGGTATAAGATATCACAAAATATTCTCACAGTCTTTTTTGTTTTCCATCACTTGTTTGATAAATTTGCGGATATGCAAACACTTAAAGGGGAAAATAAACGTGAAACGCTAATACAAACTAAATTTTTGAAAGGGGTTTTATATGGCAAAGCAAGGTATGAAGCGTCCGGATGTGACGAACTCGCACAACGACACTGCTCCCGTTCCTGAGATTCAGGGGAAAGCCAAGCACTCAAAGGAGCACGCTAGACCGATAATTTCAGGAACTCACGCTCCTGCTCAAAAGGTTTTTCATGATACGCCCCATAAGCAAAAAACTGAAAAGCCTGTGTCTGACGTATACCCCGTAATCGACAATGATCTGGCAAGGGATAATATTGAAAATGACATCCCATTTGCCGATTTGCAGGATCTTTAAAAAAACATCCGCCGAAGAGTTTCTCTTCGACGGACTTTTGTTTTTAAGGCGCGACCTCAAAATCAACTAGGATATGTACGGCGAATATGCAACGAGAAGTCAAAAGAAAATCGTCTTTTGCACTGATTACAAAAATGTCTCCCGCCACTAAAATGACGGAAGACATTTTTCGTATGCTACATTATGTAGTTTACAGTCGTTGATATAATATGAAGTACAGTAAATATTGCTGCAAATATGAATGCCAAAGGATTTTTCCGAAACACAGTAAAAATCAAAAAAGCAAGGCACGGAAAAATGCAAAGCGATATTATTATCAAATTGCTTGCCTCTCCACAGAAATAAAATATCCACGCAGAGTAGTAAAACATACAACACGCTCCAGAAATTGCCGGAAGAGAACTTTTTATCGAACGGTTTGCCGTCTTATTTCTTATAAAGCAAAGCGACACCAGCATCAGACACCTAAATATGTTAGCCATTAAGTCAACTTTAGGCGTAACTGTTTCTTTGTAAAATAGGTCATCCGGACCTGAATATATCAGCCAGACAATATTGGGAAGCATTATCACTGCGAAAATCCACAGCGCCCATACGTCAAACCCGATTTTGTATTTTTTAAGCATTTTCATTTCCTCCGCTGTCAGTTGTGCCCATACAAATATCAAAAATATCGTTAATTCTCTCTTCGTCACCAATAAGCTCTAAATATCCGAAAAGCGCCTCAAGACCGGTCGCAAGCTTATACTCGATCACATCCGCATTTTTGGGAACAGTGAGACTTTTTGCGTTTCTTCCCCTTCTTAAAATATCCGATTCTTCCTCGGTCAGGCGGCTCTCTAAGACTTTTGCGCAGATCGCCTGATAATGTGCGTTTACGAGATGAACCCCCTTTTTGTGAAGCTTTCCCGCAGACATATTGGCACTTTTCACCAGCATCTTCCGCACAAGTCTCTCATACACCGCATCACCAAGATACGCAAGAGCTAATGGGCTGTATTGTTTTGCTTCTCTTTTGTCCATTGACTATTTTAACTCCTCCAAAGCTTTTGTCATCTCATATACTCAAACTCAAAATCAAAAATCGCAACCGTGTCGCCCTCGTTTATTCCCATTTCCTCAAGCTTGTCAATAATTCCGCTTGTCTGTAAAACACGCTGAAAATACTGAAGCGAGGAATAATCATCCATATTGACGACCCTAAGAATATCGTAAAGCCAATCTGCCTCGACAAAGAAAATTCCGTCTTCTTCGGTAACACTGAACTCGCGGTTTGAAGTAAGCTTGCTCTCAAGCTCCTCTTTTGTGAGCGGCTGCGCCTCGTACCTTTTTACCGGCGGAAGCTTAGATAAAGCCTCTGCGATTTTATCAACGAGTATGTCGGTTCCCTTTGTGGTAGCCGCAGAAATCTCCACCACCTCTAAGCCCTTTTTGCTTATATATTCCTTAAATTCCTTTATTTGTTCATCGGTCGCAATATCGCACTTATTTGCGGCAACAATAGTCGGCGCATCCGCAAGCTCCTCGTTAAAATTCTTAAGCTCCCTAGATATTATCTCATAATCCTCCTTAGGGTCTCTCCCCTCCGAGCCGGAAACATCAACTATGTGCACTATAAGCCTGCACCTTTCAACATGGCGCAAAAACTCATGTCCCAGTCCTACTCCTTCGCTTGCTCCCTCTATAAGTCCCGGAATATCCGCCATAACAAAAGACTCGCCCTTTGCCTTTACAACTCCCAAAACCGGCGTCAATGTCGTGAAATGATAGTTTGCGATCCTTGGCTTTGCCGCAGAAACAACGGAAATAAGCGTACTTTTTCCGACATTCGGAAACCCGACAAGTCCCACATCCGCAATAAGCTTAAGCTCCAAACGAAGGTTATAAGAATCTCCTTTAAAGCCCGGCTTCGCAAACTTAGGCACCTGCCTCGTTGATGTAGCAAAATGAGCGTTTCCCTTTCCGCCCTTTCCGCCTATCGCGATTACCTTTGGCTCATCGTCGGAAATATCCGCAAGTATTCTTCCTGTATCATCATCAAAAACCACGGTACCTATCGGAACCTTTACGATAAGGTCTGGAGCGTTTTTTCCAAAGCATCTGTTTTTGCTTCCGTTTTCGCCCTTTTGGGCGATAAACTTTTTCTTGTATTTAAAGTCTATCAGATTTGACATATTGCTGTCGGCAACAAAAACAATGTCTCCGCCCTTTCCGCCGTCGCCGCCGTCAGGACCTCCCGCAGCTACATATTTTTCCCGATGAAATGATACGGCGCCGTCCCCTCCGTCGCCCGCTTTAACAAAAATTCTCGCTATATCTACAAACATAAAACTCCTCCGTTCTATCGGTAGGTTATGTAAAATCCAACAAAAACACCCTATGAATATTTTACCATAGAGTGTTTTTTATGTCAAATGAACGAACTATCGTATAGTTTCTGTATTTTAACTTTCTTATAACAATATGCTCAACTTCCTATTTTCTTCGTATATACCCGATTACCCAAATTTAAGTATAGAGACATAAATAAAACCCCGAGTTATAATTCTCGGGGTCAATTAGCACTTATAAACTAGTTCTCCGGATAAACAGAAACCTTTTTTCTGTCTCTTCCCATTCTCTCAAACTTTACAACGCCGTCTACCATTGCAAAAAGCGTGTCGTCCGAGCCTCTTCCTACATTATTTCCCGGATGAATCTTAGTTCCCCTCTGGCGAACAAGAATATTTCCGGAAAGTACGAACTGTCCGTCAGCTCTCTTAACGCCAAGACGCTTGGACTCTGAGTCACGGCCGTTCTTGGTCGAACCCATTCCCTTTTTATGAGCAAAGAACTGCATACTGATTCTAATCATAACTGGTTACCATTCCTTTCTGATCCGTCTTTCGCTTCACGGCTTATCGGTCGTAAACCGTGATCTTCATACTCCCCGGAAACTGTGAGCTGATCTCATAAAGATGAGTTAAAAGCGAAAGTAAAAGCTTATCCGCCTCATCGTCTTCCTTAGGGAGCTTTAATAAAATTTCATTCTGCAAAACCCTTACCTTTGCGCTGATTTTAAACACCTCGGTTATAGAGTTCGCAGTAAGCATAACCGCGCTTGATACGCTTGCACAAGCTATGTCAAAGCCCTCTTCACCATAATCGGCATGACCCGAAACAGAAAAGCCCAACAGCTTGTCGTCTGAATTTTTAAAAAAATCAGCCTTTATCATTATGCCTTGATAGATTCGATTCTTACCTGTGTGTAGGGCTGTCTGTGTCCCATTGCTCTCTTTTCGCCCTTCTTAGGCTTGTAAGTGAACACATTGATCTTCTTGCCCTTACCGTTTTTCAAAACCTTTGCCGAAACGGACGCGCCCTCTACATAAGGAGTGCCTACCGTAAGGCTGTCCGCGCTGACCGCTACAACCTTGTCAAATGTAACCGTTTCGTCAGCCTCAGCGTTAAGCTTTTCTACGAAGATAACATCACCCTCGTTTACCTGATACTGCTTTCCGCCGGTCTCAATTACTGCGTACATCTTAAAATGCACCTCTCTTTTTACATGATCTCGCTACTGTTCGGTGTGACTAAAAAGCACAGATATGCCCAATTTAATCAACTTTATAATTACCGTCAATAAGCGGCTTAAGTATTATATCATACATAATATGCTAAGTCAACAACAATTAACAGAAAATTTACAATTATTCTGACATTTCGCAAAAGGCTTGTTTTAAACTTGTTACCCCGACTATCTTCATCGAAAACCTCGACTTGTCAATTCCCTTTAACGAAGCCTTCGGCACTATACATTTTTCAAATCCCAGACGCTGTGCCTCCTCAAGTCTTTGTGACACGTATGAAACGTTTCTTATTTCTCCGCCCAAACCTATTTCTCCAAACGCGAGCAGCTTGTCCGAAACTATCTTGTCAGTAACTGACGAATATATCGCAAGTGCAATAGACAGATCTGCCGCAGGCTCGTCAAGACGAAGTCCTCCTACAACACTTACGTAAACATCTAAGCTTGATAGGTGAAGCCCTATGCGCTTTTCCAAAACCGCTATGATTATCGACAAACGGTTGTAATCAAATCCAGTGGAGGTCCTTCTGCCGACAGCAAGCCCGCTTTTGGCAGTTAGTGCCTGAACCTCCGCAAGGATCGGGCGGCTTCCCTCCATACAGCAGGCAACGCAGCAGCCCGAAACATCAATAGGTCTGCCGGAAAGAAGCATCATGGATGGATTTTCGACCTCAAGCAATCCCTTATCGGTCATCTCAAAAACGCCTATCTCAGTAGCTCGCCCGAAACGGTTTTTCGCTGCGTGCAAAAGCCTATAAGACATATTTCTCTGCCCCTCAAAGTAAAGAACAGCGTCTACGATATGTTCCATGACCTTTGGCCCTGCGATTGCGCCGTCCTTATTTACATGTCCTACGATTATGAAGGGTATCTCCTCGCCCTTTGCGGTCTTCATAAAAAGGTTGGCACATTCTCTAACCTGTGTCACACTTCCCTGTGCCGAGGAAAGCGCTGAAATGCTCATTGTCTGAATAGAGTCGATTATGACTATATCCGGCTTTTCACGAACGACAGCATCACACACTGCTTCTGCATCGGTAGATGCCAGAAGATACAGGTTTTCTGTAAACACCCTAAGTCTGTCTGCCCTGAGCTTTATTTGCCTTTGCGATTCCTCCCCCGAGACATAAAGGATTGTTTTATCCTGACCAAGATACTCACAGATCTGCAAAAGTATAGTCGACTTTCCTATGCCCGGCTCTCCGCCCAGCAAGACAAGCGAGCCCTTGACAAGTCCTCCTCCGAGTACACGATCAAGCTCCTTAAGCCCGGTTTTATATCTGATCTCGTTTGATCTGGTGTCAACAGACGAAAGCGAAGAGATCGCACCTGTTATGTCTGCTACCGCTCTGACTGTTCTTGAAGCCGTCTGTGTTTTGCCTACGGCTACACCCTCCTCAAGCGTATTCCACTCACCGCAGCCCGGACATTTTCCGTTCCATTTTGCACTTTCATATCCGCACTGTGAGCATACATAAACTCTTGAAACCTTTGCCATTTTAACTCCTTTAACGATCCTTTTTATTAACTTATCTTTCTTTTTGCAATATTAAGCGCTGTAGTTTTCTGCTACGAATTTATTAAGTCCCAAAAACACCGACAAAGCCATTTTCTTCTGATAGCCCTTGTCGCTTAGCTTTTTGCATTCCTCTGAATTTGACAAAAATCCGCATTCTACCATCACCGAAGGGTTTTCCGTTGTAAGCAAAAACATATCATCCGCGTGCTTTATCTCTCTGGTATTCTCCTTTTGTGTAAGGCTTACGATACTCTGCTGGATCTCAGTTGCCAGCCTTTCATTCAGCGGATTTTTATTGCTGAAAAACATCTGGGCTCCGGAATATTTCTCGTCTGTAAACTGATTCTGATGAATAGACACGCACACTGCATTATCGCTTGATTTAAAAAACTCAAGACGGTTTTTCATATCTGACTGCTTCATATCGTAAATGCCCTTTAATCCACTGTCGTTTATGGCTATATCCTTAAGCCGTGTGGCTTTCGTTTCATAGCCGAATATATCGCAAAGATAATACAGACTTTTCGTAATGCTTAAATTTATATCCTTTTCAAGCTCTCCGCCTATTCCTACGCAGCCGCCGTCAAAGCCGCCGTGTCCGGCATCAAGCAAAATTTCCGGAAGCACATTTGACGCTGAAGAAACAGCCACGGCCGCATTATCAGTTACCACTGCGTTGATATCCTTTGCAACGTAATAGCATAATACAAACACACTTACTACTACGAGAGTAAGTCCCGCTTCGGTTATCTTTTTTAAACTATTCCTCATATGGCTTTTCCCCTTTTTTGATTTCATATCTTATGTAATCTTATGAGGAAAAAGCCTTTTTAATACAGCCCTTGCTTGTACTTTTTATCCGCACGGTTCGTTTTGTTTTTGGGATCATCAATCATAGAATCATTTTACCACATTTGCAGAGGTTTTTCAAGTTCAGTATGCTTGATATTTACATTGTCAAAGCTTATAAAAAATATGAAACTACTTACCTTATTTGATTTTTTATTTTAAAGGTGATATAATAAATTATGGAAGGAGTGTATTTTAATGAACGATTTTATTTTTCACAACCCCGACAAGGTTTATTTTGGTCGAAACCAGATCAATAATCTGCCTGATGAGCTTTTAAAATATGGCAAAAAAGTGCTGCTTGTTTACGGCGGCGGATCAATTAAGAAAAACGGTCTATACGATACTGTTACGGAGCTGATTCACAAAAACGGTATTAAGCTGTATGAGCTGAGCGGTGTGGAACCGAACCCACGCCATACCACCGCCAATAAGGGCGCTCAGATCTGCAAGGAAGAAAAAATCGATGTTATCCTTGCAGTAGGCGGTGGATCGACCATCGACTGTGCAAAGGGAGTTGCCGCAGCGGCTGTCACAGATGACGGCGATGTGTGGCCTCTGGTATCCGGCGGAAAGTGGATCACCGAAGCATTGCCCGTTATTGCGGTCCTCACAAATGCCGCAACAGGTTCGGAAATGGACGCGTGGGCGGTCATCTCCAATATGGATACCAACGAAAAAATCGGTCTGGGCGGAAGCGCGCTTATTCCCAAGGTTGCTTTTGAAAACCCGGAGTACAGCTATACGCTGCCAACCTATCAGACTGCCTGTGGCTCGTTTGACATCTTTAATCATGTTCTTGATAACTATTATCTTGCGGGTGACGCCACCTTTGATATGATCCTTGATATGCAGGAGGCAGTAATGCGCGCCGTTGTAAAATGGGCGCCTATCGCAATGAAAGAGCCTGACAACTATGAAGCAAGAGCGAATCTTATGTGGGCTTCCTCAATGGCACTGAACACGGTGCTTGATGCAGGAACAGTTCACGGCTGCGCCTGCCACGCTATGGAGCACGAGCTTTCAGCATATTACGATATTACTCACGGTCACGGTCTTGCTATCGTCACGCCACGCTGGCTCACCTATATCCTAAACGATAAAACTGCACCTGCTATTTATCGACTTGGCGTTAAAGTCTTCGGAGTAAAGGAAGGTATGCCTGCTCAAGAAGGTGCAAAAAGTGCCATTGATGCCCTCTCAAAATTCTGTTTTGAAACGCTCGGACTCAAGAGCACTCTCACTGAGCTTGGCATAAACGACGAACATTTTAAAGCAATGGCTGAACACGCCTGCATGGGCTCTGTAATAACCGGTCCTAAAAATCTTACACCTGAAGATGTAGAGAATATTTACAGAATGTGCCTATAAAATTAAATCGGCAAAAACCAAGTATAAAATTATGCACCCGGATTTATATTCGGGTGCATTTTCGTTTTATCTATCTTTATTATAATAAATAACCAATCGGTAAGGAATACTTTCTTTTATATCAAAAATCAAACTGATCACACTAAATTTTATTTATCATCCCAACGACTTATATACTTAATACCATTATTCTGCCTGATCATAATAACTCACTAGATCAATGTGTAATTGATTATCAGCAAAAAACAAAGCCCTCAATTGAGGACTTTGTAAGCGATCAGTTTGTAAGGCATTATTTGCGTCTCTTTGCAGCCCGCAGCCCGCAGAAAGCAGCCACTAATATCGCTGACAGTGATATTGACGCACCTGCTCCGGTATTAGGGTTGTCGCCGTAAGTGTTGACATTCGCCGAGGCTTTTGCAGCAGGAGCACCACTACCTGAAGCATCCGTCTTGGGTGTGTCCGTCATAGTAGTATCACTCTGTGGCGCAGAACTCTCATCACCGTCTGCCTCAGATGTATTTGTTTGGGGTTTTTCTGTCTCTTGTGAACCGTTTTCAGAGCCGTCGGGCTCAGTCGGCTTCTCATATACAGGCAGGTCGGCAGAAGCTGCAAAACCAAGTCGGAAATAACCTTCAGCGGTAACACTTACGCCGGAGCCTGAATAGTTGTTCACATACACCGGAAGATCGTCGGCAGATTCTTCAAGGTACAATGTATGAGGCCCTTTAGCAAGGATCAGGTTTATCATTCCGTTTTGATCTGTGACATATTCCACTGCCGATGCGTCATCTATCCTTACATTTACTATGCGTCCGGCAAGTGTCTTCGATTCCTCTGTTACGGTACCGCCCGGGGTCGCTGTCAAAGTCGATGCATCATAGACAGGTACAGACAGTTCATAAGTGTCGGGGGATTTGTCATTAGCTATCTTTATGCGACCGCCATCAGTGGGCACGCTTAAAGGCTTGGTGCCGTCCTCTGTAAGTTCAAGCAGATATCTCTCGACAATATAATCCTCTCCTCCAAGCTCGCCGAGCTTATCCTCAGCATCAAACCATGCCGCAACATAGCTATTGGTGACAAGTATAAGCTTATGCTCATTATCGTTGCGGTCTAAAACTGTACCGTCATCCAAAACAACGCTTGTTACTTTTCTGTTACTTTCTCCGGCGGGATCATAGGTATACACAAGACCGCTTACCTGTAAAAAGCTTCCGCTTACTTTCTCACGTATCAAAAGCCCGGTCTCGTCCTGTCCGGTCATTGCAAGACCGCTCTCCAGAGCCAAAAACAGCTCATACGGTGATACCTGCAAAACAGTTACGGTGTTTCCGTGATTAAATGCGTTAAGCACATCTCCTCTGGTCACGGTTCCATAAGGCAGAGTAGAAGAAACACCTCCGCCGTTTTCTACACCGATAACAGGCATATCGAGATTCTGCTTCTCGGCATACCGTCTGCCATAAGAGGCAAATGCATCGGTGACAAAATCACCGTAATTTGTCTCAACAATACGCGGCTCGGCATAATCATAATATACATATCCGCCCCAAAGCGGTGTGTCGTTTTGACACAATTCTTTGCCAAGTATCTCCTGTTGCTTACCGTTTATCTCAGCAAGAACTTCATTGACCTCGTCTGCCTTAGCCTTGCCCTCATCAGTAAGCGGATACTCAGAGACCTCCTCAGCGGTAAGCACATCCACATCAGCGGACGCTACCCCGTTTTCATCAAATGAAACAGTTACCTTTCCCATATTGACAAAGCCCGTTCCCGTTTGAACAACAGGAACTTTTGCTCCGTTCTTTTCAAATACTGTTTCTTCTACGGTGTGGCTGTGTCCGTCAACAAATGCAGTGACCTCGGAAAGTGACTCTGCGGACAAACCGTCCAGCAATTCTTCTGATGTATAAGAATCGATGTTGCTGTTATTTCCCATATGACCTACAAGAATTATCGCATCGGTCTTATCGGCAAGCTGCGCAATGGCTTCTTCCGCCGCCTTTACCTCATCGGTAAACTCTACGCCATTAAGCTGAGTTGGGTTTGTTGAGGTTGCGGTATCGGCGGTTGTCAGCCCAATAAATCCCAGCGAATGACCGTTTACATCAAACACCTTGCTGCCTGTGAACAACGGGTCGCCGTTATAAGTAACATTTGCCGAAATAAAATCAAAGTCTGCGGCATTATCGTTTGCCAGAAGTTGATCGATACCATAATCAAACTCGTGATTTCCCGGTACCATAAGATCATAGTCCGCCGCGTTCATCACGCGTATAACATCTTCTCCCAGAGAAACGGTGGCAAAAGACGCACCCTGTGTTGCATCTCCTGCATCCACCAGCAAAGAATTTGATGTAGAAGCCTTTACGGCGGCGAGTGTATCCATACCTACTGTACCATCTCCGCCGACCACACCGTGTATGTCGTTAGTGGTAAAAACAGTAACAGTATCACCCGGCGTTTGCGCCTCCTCGGCATATGTGATAAATACAAGTGAGGATAACGTCACCGCTGAAGCAGTTATCGCAGAAACAACACCGCGAAAAACTTTTTTGTTAAAAATTGACATAGTTTAAATCCCTTCTTCCAAAATGATCAATCGCCCGACCAAAGAACACATTATAACCAGTTTCACTTCAGACTTATCTCTAAAAATGAGGATATGCTCATTTTTACCCGAAGCATTTTCCCTGATGCTATGTTCATACGAAATTGGCTTTAATCATTTATATATTATATCACTAATATTATTTATTTTCAATACCGGACAGCTATCTTTATCTATAAAATTATATAACTCTTAATTTTTTGATAGGATTAAATCAATAACCGCATAGCGCATCCAGGATGACTTTTTATACAATTAACCTTATAATCATTGAACAAATAAACATATCACTATGCTAAACGAAAAAGCGGCAGCTTACAAAATAAGCCTGCCGCTTTTCCGTATGTGTAACTTATCTGGAAGATATCTTAATTTAGTTTATTCCCTGTGCAATAGAGTTGATAAATCCAACGTCCGCAGTTGTTACCTCACCGTCGCCAGTTATGTCTGCTACTGCAAAATCGTAATCTTCGAGCATTGATACTCCTCTTGCGTGTGAGTTGGCAAGACCTACATCCGCAGTAGTTATTTCTCCATCGCCGTTAATGTCGCCGTAAAGATGAATCTTAGCTTCGCAAACTGCCTTACCATCCACAATCACAACTTCATAGCTTCTGGCTGCACAACCCTCAGCTGCAAACCAGATAATGTAATCTCCGTCCTCAATGACTGATATCGAATACCCGCCGTTTTGTGCAACCGTTTCAGCAATTATATCTCCGTCTGAATTTGTTACAGTAACCGTAACTGCCGCATCTGTTCCCGGTGTTGTCACAGTTCCTGTTAAACCTCCGCCGATCGATACGAGCGCCGCAACAGCATCCTCTATCGCTTGTGCAGCCGAGTCTACCTGTTCCTGAGTTGCGCTTGTATTTGCAGCTACTTTCTTTGCTTCTTCTATTGCAGAAGTGAGTGCAGCATACGAATCCGCTGTGTAGCCTTCCGGCTTGATAGCCTCTGCCTTGCTGATCGCATCGTTCAACGCTGTGAAATCAACAGGCTTGTCTACCTTTACAAGATTATCAATATGATACCTAACCGTCTCTGCGGCGTCGTCAATCTCTGACTGTGTAACCTCGCCGTATTTTGCACCTTCAAGTATCTGCGTCGCCGTAAGGATCGCACTAGCAAGCTTTACTCTGGTATCTCTTGTGTAATCATCAGAATGCTCTTCTATTAGCGCTGATCCTTCTGCTATGACCGCCTCGAGTGCCGCTGTGTCTAAGTCATCAGGATTTGCTATCACTGTTCTCAAAATGCTTCCGTCTGCTCCGAGATACTCTATTCTCGTGATGCCGTATACATAATCCTTGGCGTTTGTCCAAGAATATGTAAATGCTGTTATGTCAACACTTTCACCGCTGTTTATCGCATACTTGAGCGGAAGCGATACAATATATCCCTTTGCTCCGTTCTTGTAGCTTGTATCGGTTCCCATAAACTTCTCGTAGCTGTTAGTGCCGTTTACTTCTGCATTCAGCTCTATCGACGCATTTGTGTTGTAGCTTACATCGCTTGCACAGTCAAAGGTTACTCTTACTTTCACTGCACCTGCTATTCCTTCATCTGCTTTTCCCTTTAACAAAGTTGCAGATTTTGCAATCGCTCCTGTGCTTGGATATACCTTGATGAATGGCTCTGCTGCCGGGTCAACTTCAGGGTCTGCATCTGTCGGAGGCTCAGGCATTTCTTCAAGTGCCGCAATAGCTTCCTCAAGTGCCTTTGCTGCCGCGTCTACATCGTCCTGAGTAGACTTGTAGTTTCCTAAAACTTCCCTTGCCTTGTCAAGCGCCTTTGCGACAGCTTCATATGTCTCTCTTGTGTATTCCTCGCTGTTTACTGCCTCTGCCTTTTCAATAGCTTCGTTAAGCTTTGTCATATCGGCTGAAGATACGAGATATCCTGCCTCGTCAAGCGTTGTCTCTGTTTTGCTTCCTTCCTTAAACTTAAAGGTCGGCTTGTTTGTCATATCAAATGAACAGTAAGCGTCGTTTGCTTTTTCAACACTTTCAAGTATCTCTGAATCAATAGTGATCGTCTCAAGCTTTGTACAGCCCTTAAATGCTTCTCTCTCAACAGTCTTTAATGAAGAGCCGTTTATTGTTACCGTCTTAAGAGCTGAGCAGTTATAAAATGCGTCCTCTTCTATTGTTTCAGCGTCCTTGATCGTTACGGTATTAAGTGCGATGCATCCGTTGAACATACCCTTTGCTATGACATTTTTTATGGCATTTGAACTGCCGGCATGAATATCATTTCCGCCGCCCTCGATTACAACTGTTTCAAGAGCTGTACACCACGCAAATTGCTGTGATGACCAGTGTCCTCTTCCGTCATTAACATATCCGTAATTAATTCCCTTAGGTATTGTTAAAGTTGTAAGCATTGTACAGTTGGCAAATGCTTGTCCGCCTAGGGTCATTCCCTCTTTAAGCGTTACTGAAGAAACTTTTGTACCGTTGAATGCGTCATTGCCTATATCTGTTACACTCTCGGGTATGCTTATATCCGCATTGACAACTTCGAATGCCGCTTTTCCTATCTTAGTAAGAGTTTTGGGAAGAGTTACTTTTGTAAGATTTGGGTACTCCGTTCTATATGTGCTGCCGAATGCGTAGTTTCCTATCTCGGTTACTCCGTCATTGATAACTACCTCTTTAACATCGTCCTTATGCTTATAATATTCCCAGGCAGACGCATCAGAGTACTCGCTGACTTCATACATAGGACCTTGTCCTGAAATCGTAAGAACGCCTGTCTTCTCATCAAAAGTCCAGGTAACATTTTCACCGCACTTCTGCTCTACCACAGGCTCCTTATAAGCTGCGTCATAGATCTTTATGCTTGTAATGCTTCCGGTATTTGTAAGGCTTAGTGTAAATGCTGTTGATGTTTTATCCTCAAGAGCTATTTCAACACCCGGGTCTGTGCCGTTTGTGATAAGGTTTGCTGAAACTGCGCCCTCGCCTTTCCATACCTGGATCTTATTTTGTGTGCATTCTGCAACAAGTACCGGCTGTACCATTTTTGAAATGTCAACATTCTTTACTACCATCTGCCAGCCGCCGCCTGCATTTGCAACTGTCATTCCGCCTGTTGCTGTTCCGGCGTCCTCAAGACCCTTTTGTCTTGTCCATGTACCTGTCCAAGTGTATACATCTGATGACGGCTCAGGCTCAGGTTCTTCACCTATATAAACCGTATTATCCGCAGTTAAATATCCTGCATCCGTCAAGGATTTTTCTGTTGTGCTGTCTTTATATACATGATATTTTGCGTCGCTTGCAATCCTGCCAAACGCATTTGTTAAAATACCAGATGAAGAAGGAACGCTTGAAACTTCCTTTGCCTCAAAGTATATCTTATTTAAACTTCTGCACCCATAAAATGCACCATCACCTATAGTAGTTACATTCTCTGGTATAACTATTTCCGTTAATGCGCTGCTAGATTTGAAGGTGTTTTTAGGTATTTCTGTTACACCGCTCGGTATCTCAATCTCTGTAAGCACTGTACAAAGTCCAAATGCATTTTCACCTAATTTCGTTACAGTTTCCGGAATACTGATTCTTTCAAGTTTAACGCAACAATAAAACGCTTTGTTTCCTATCTCTGTGAGACCTGTCGGGAGCGTAACCTTAGTAAGTTCTCTTATGGTGTCACAAACATTAGAAATTGATGTTATTCCTTCCTTTACCTCAACTTCTTTTATTAAAGAATTTTTATATTCGAATGGGATGTTTTCGTTAGTATCAGCAGCTCCAGTACCTGTTATTGTCATTTTTCCGTTTGAGTCAATAGTAAATTTTGCATCAGGGCCGCAATCACCACTCACTACAACATCCGATTCTTCTACAATATACTCCGTATTACTGTCAGTTAGTATGCCTGCATTTTTAAGAGTTGTTTCTGTTGTGCTACCTTCGTATACATGAAATGTTTGTGTTTGAGCACCTCTAAAAGAACTTGATGAAACAGATGTAATTTCCTTTGCTTTTATAATAATGTTATTTAATTCTTCAGATGCCACAGCGTTTCTACCGATTGTTGTAACATTTTCAGGAATCGTTATTTCCTCAAAATGACAACCGTTAAATGCTGATTTTCCGATTTCGGTTAGCGTATCAGGAAGTGTTACTTTCATAAGCGAATCGTACAATTGAAACATAAAATCTCCAATTTTAGTAATGCCATCGTTTACGATTACTTCTTTTATCTGATCACTATACCCTTTCATGTCATTATCCGCTGTTATCTCACCTGTGCCGGATATTGTCAATACTCCGTCACTGTCAAGCGACCATGTCGCACCTGTGCCGCAGGAGCCGTTAGCTACTTCCGCGCCGTACGATGTAATTGACGTGACGGCAAGTGAAGAAGCAGCAACTGCCGCTGCTAATAGTCCGCTAAGAATTCGTTTAAATTTCATAAAAAATAGACCTCCTAAAGATAAGATTTTAAGTATGTTACACGAACTTACAGTATTCATTATAAATAAAAAAATTTGTCCGTCAATCGTTTTGGCACAAAGGAAGAAATTGCAGCACGAAACGAAAAGTTGTTCATTTTTTGTTAACTAATTCGGCACGAATATATATTATAATGATATTGTCGGCAAATAGCGACACATGTGTGTAATATTAATTTAGGAGGAAAAAATGTATAAGGTAGCAATTTTGGATGACAGTCCGGAAGATTCTGAGGAGATATTATATCACCTCACCAATACATTCAGCGAAATTCATGTACGTATCAAAGCAAGTTGTTTTACGAAAAGCGAAGAATTTTTTAAAGCGCTCAAGAATAATGAGTTTGATGTATTGTTCTTAGACATAGTAATGCCGGAGCAAAACGGATTTGAAATAGCAAAGAAGCTTCGGGATATGAAAAACGAGTTATACATAATATTTGTAACACACCATAATGATCTGGTATACGACTCGTTTGACTACGCGCCGTTTCAGTTTTTGACAAAAGACGATTTATATAAAGAAACATATCTTTTGAAGAAGACGGTAACGCGGCTAATAGATCATAAAAAGAAAGATGTGATTTTTGAGTTATTTGATGAAAGCAAAGACACATTTGAGGTCTCATCCCGTGAGATATACTATATAGAGAACGACAAGCACTATTTAAACTATTACACGAGTGTATCAGATCATCCACTGCGTGAGCGCGCGAACATAAGCGAGCGGGAGGAATACTTAAAGAGCTTAGACATAGTAAGAATACACCGCAAGTATCTGGTCAATATAAAGTCGATAAGGCTGCTTGACAATCAATACGATCAGGTAATACTTAAAAACGGAACAAAGCTGCCGATTTCGAGGACATACAAAAAGCAAACTGAGATGGCATACAAGATACACATACGCACAACAGTGTAGGGGGATGTGAAATATGCTTGCAAAAATCTTGAGTTTTCTGTATGAATATGTATTGATAAACGGATGCTTTATGCTGACAGTAACACTGCCTTCATACGGAATTTTAGGGGCAAAGAAGGGGCGTTTTTTTACTCCGGGAACAATAATATTTTATATTTCAGTTTGGATTGTGTCATACTTATTTTATGATATAGCAAGTACCGTTTCAGGCTTTGTTTCAATTTTTGAGGGAATGGCAACAGCCCTTATCTATTCGTTTATTTTCTGTAAAGGAAGCGCTTTTCAAAAGTTGATTATAAGCTTTTTAACAAACTTAATTATGATACTGATATCATACATAAGTATGTACACACAGACAATACTTTTCAGCGTACCTGTCGAAGAAATAATGGGAAACACGCCCACGCATTATATATCCTGTATTGTTGTAAATGCAATATATCTTTTAGCTGCTTATCTGTTAATAAAGATAGTAAATAAAAAACATATCATCTCAAAAATAAAACGCACTGAGCTTATAGCGATAGTTATATCATTTATCATATCTTCTATTACTTCAGCAATAGTTTTGTCGATTTTCTACAGGTACAGCGAACAGTTTACTTTCGCTGTAAAGATATATCTTATAGCGTGTCTGGTTGCGATTATACTTTTCAACATTTTGCTTTATTATTTTATATACAGAATAAGCATGCAAAATCGTATTGAGAGTGAAAACGAAATGCTTAAGATAGAAAACGAATACCGTGAAAAGCATTATGAAGAGATAAAGGTTCAGCACGAACAGATACGAAAGCTTCGGCACGACTCAAAATCTAGTCTTTCTGTATTGCGCTCACTTATCATCAGCGGAAAAACAGACAAAGCTATAGAATTCATTGATAAAAGCGCTGAGGAAATAGGAAAGATAAACACCTTTATAAAAACGAACAACGATATAGTAAACGCCGTAGTAAATACAAAGCTCAGCGCAGCGCAGGCAGCCGGCATAAAAGTTACAGCACTTTCCGTATCAGATTTCGGAGATATAGACAGTTATGACTTGTGTCATCTGATAGGAAATCTTTTGGACAACGCAGTTTGTGCAGCAAAGCAAAGCGATGAAAAGAAGCTGGGCTTTAAAGCAATACAAAGCGAAAGTCGGCTGACAATTCAGATTTCAAATTCTATTGATAATTCGGTCACAAAAAGCAATCCTGGGCTTTTGACAACGAAAAACGATAAACTTTCACACGGCTTAGGACTTAAAATCGTCAAAGATATAGCTGACAAATACAATGCATCAACGGACTTTTACGAGAAAGACAACGAATTTAATTTTATTATCAGTTTTGCATTTGTACCATCACTGACGAACGTCAAAACATATAAATTACAGCAGGCATAAATAAGCCTGCTGTTCTGTTTTTCAAATTAAAAAGAGGAAACCGGATATAAAACCCGATTCCCTCAAAGTAATACTTAAAACTTACTTTTTCTTGCTGCGCTTATAAACCAGCAAAGACTTTAAGTCAACATTGTTGTAACCGATTTTAAAGAAATAGTAGCAGACCAAAATCATCGAAAACGGCAGTATCAAAGCTACTATAATGGAGAGCCACGTTGTGTTTGCTGCAACTGCGGAAGCAACACTTGCATTTTTCTCAGGCGGATTAAAGTTAAGGCTGAAGAGATTGAATATCGGTGCAAAAAAGGTGTTGGTAAGATAGTAAACCGCAACCGTGTTTCCGAGTATTTTAAGCTTTCCCAAAAGCAAAAACACGATAGATAAATAGCTTGGAACTGTACTTATAAGACCTATCGTAAAACCGAAGTTTTCGCATTCATCAAGGCCGTGAAAGTTCACCTGAGAGCGTAAAAAGCTTCCCTGCTTCATAGCATAGTCAGCCAGCAGCATAAGCATCACCAGAATCTCACATATGCCGAATACAATGTTGTTCACAAGCCAGAATGAGCGATAAAAAACCATATAAAACAAAAGAAGCACAAGGCACATAAAGTCAGCGGTAAGAACCTTTAACAGAACTTTAAGCGAGCTCTTTTTCTTGATATCCATATAGACCCTCTCCTTTATAACAGGCGCAATCGATAAAGAAAATATTGAAAAAACAACTTAACGCTTTTATCATTATACACGATTTTTCAAAATAATACAATAATTTTTCAAAAGATTTTATTTAATAGTTTTTGTGTATCACGGGGAAAATATTTTTACATTAATAAATAATAAAAGAGGTGAAAATGATGAGCGATCAAAAAAATTTAAGACGTTTTCCTAGGCACACAAGAGAAGTAAAATTTGATGGAGATGTAAAAATATACGACCCCAAGAACATCACCCCGGTGTTTGAAACATATGTCGTTACTGACAATTATACGGCAGATGACGGAAACGTTTACAATCATGACGACGAAAACATAAAGCTGTCAAAGCATTGGGTTGACGAAAATCACAAATAGATGTAAAATATCTTTAAGACACAATAAGGAGTTTTTTTATGAAGACAGTGGTGATAACGGGGGCTTCCCGGGGAATAGGCAGCAAAGCGGCACAAGCCCTTTCCGATGCAGGGTACCGTGTTATAATAAACTATTTGCATTCCGAGTCAAAGGCGAATGCTCTGGCAGATTCACTTAAAGAAGCATATCCTTATAAAGCAGACATTTCAAAGGCCGATGACGTTAAAGCAATGTTTGACTATGTCCGTAAACGATTCGGCGGCACAGATATTCTTGTAAACAATGCCGGAGTTTCACACATCGGCGTGTTTCAGCTAATGAGCGATGAAGAGATTGCAAGAGTGCTTGACATAAACTTAAAAGGCGCGGTTTTATGCACAAAATACGCCCTGCCTGACATGATAAAAAAACACAGCGGCATAATAATAAACGTAGCTTCCATGTGGGGAGAGGACGGCGCCTCCTGTGAAGTGGTATATTCGGCTTCAAAGGCGGGAATTATCGGCTTTACCAAGGCTCTCGCAAAAGAAGTCGGAATGAGCGGAATAAGAGTAAACTGCGTAAGCCCCGGCGTTATTGACACCGATATGAATAAAGAGCTTGAACCGGATACTTTATCCTTTTTGACAAACGATATCCCGCTTAAGAGAATCGGCTTACCGTCAGAGGTCGCCTCTGTGATACGGTTTTTAGCGAGTAATGATTCGTCGTATTTAAACGGCATTACTATAAGCGTAAACGGCGGAATGGTAATGTAAAACAATTGCGTCTGCACTTTGGCTTGTGCAGACGTTTTTATTATGCACAATATACACGTCCACGAATATTATACATATAGGATTAGAGGTTAAAAACGAAAATCGTAAGTTGATTTTTGAATAAAAGTATGGTAAAATTGATTAGTTAATTCAAATGATCAATTCTATTTAATAAATGAGGTTGTGCAATGACAAAGAAAAAAACAATGCTGTTTCTGACAACAAGCCTGATCATAATAGTTATAGTATGCGTAAGTGTAATGTCCTTTTTCGCAATAACTATGAGCAATAAAAGCGAAGACGCGATCAGTAAAATAGGAAATATATATATGGCAAGTATGAACGAGAAGATCTCAAAGCATTTTCAGACTACTATTGACCTTCGTCTTTCTATGGTTGAGACCATTATAGAAAACAATCCTCCGGAGAATTATACTTATTCAGAAGAAATGCTAAACGATCTTGAGGCCGGAGGTAAGCTGAGCGGCTTTGACTCTCTTGCATTATTGAGTCATGACGGCGATTTCGAAATGATATACGGAGAGCCAAGCAAACTGTACGATCCCAAGCCATTTTTAAAATCTCTTAACAACAACGAAAAAAAGGTGACGCTTGCTCAGACTGAGTCGGGCGAAAATACGGTTATGATAGGCATCTCAACAACTTATCCGATGTCAAACAACGAAAACTGTACGGCGCTGGTTGCCGGATTGTCCTCAGATTACTTTAATGGAATCCTTGGACTTGAAAATCTCAACAACGACGATTCGCTTACCTTTTCTGATATCATCATACGTGACGGAAGATACGTTATAAGAAATACGAACACCGGTGATGATAAAAACTACTTTGACCGACTGAAAGCCGTCGTGTCAGAAAACAATGGCAAAAGTGCAGACGATTATATAAATGAGCTTAAAGCTGCAATGGAAGAAAATGAGGACTATTCCACCATTGTTGTCGCCGAAAATGAGCGCAGGCATGTATACTGTACAGATCTTTCATATTCTGAATGGTATCTTATAACAGTTATGCCGTACGGTGCTTTGGATAAAACCATTGATGGTCTTGGAACTCAAAGATTCTACATTCTCATTATCTCGTTGATTTTCATACTTACAACGTTCGTAATTATATTCACAATATATATGAGAATGACTCAGCGCCAGATCCGCGAACTTGAGATCGCCCGCAAAGATGCTATCAGAGCGAATAAATCAAAGAGTGAATTTTTGTCTAATATGAGCCACGACATACGCACACCTATGAACGCCATCGTCGGAATGACAGCCATTGCTACTGCCAATATTGACGACAAACAGCAGATACAAAACTGCCTGAAAAAAATCAGCGTTTCAAGCAAACATCTTCTTGGCCTAATAAACGACGTTCTGGATATGTCCAAGATAGAAAGCGGAAAGCTCACCTTGAATATGGATCAGATTTCTCTTAGGGAGGTAATGGACGGCATAGTAAGCATTGTCCAGCCCCAGGTGAAAATCAAAAATCAGAAGTTTGATGTATTTATCCACGATATTGATTCGGAAAATGTTTTCTGCGACAGTGTAAGGTTCAATCAGGTGCTATTAAACTTCTTATCCAACGCTATCAAGTTCACACCCGATGGCGGATGCATCACCGTATCAATGTATCAGGAAGGATCTCCTGTCGGAGAAGCATACGTAAGAACTCACATAATTGTAAAGGATACAGGTATAGGAATGACTCCTGAGTTTAAGGAAAAGATATTTGACTCCTTTACCCGTGAGGACAGCAAGCGCGTCAAGCGCACGGAGGGCTCAGGCCTGGGTATGGCAATAACTAAGTATATAGTTGATGCCATGGGTGGTACGATCAATATTGAAAGCGAGCTTGGAAAAGGAAGCGAATTCCACTTGGTTCTCGACTTTGAAAAGTCAAATATATTGGAAGAGGATATGATCCTTCCCAACTGGAATATGCTGGTTGTTGACGACGACGAACAGCTTTGCCTGAGCACTGTGGATTCGCTCAAGAAGATCGGTGTTACAGCTGACTGGACAATGGACGGTGAAAGCGCGATCAAAATGGTAAAGAAACGCCACGAAATCCACAACGATTATCAAATAATACTCCTCGACTGGAAACTTCCCGGCATTGACGGAATCGAAACCGCAAGAAGAATAAGAAACGAATTAGGAAACGACATTCCTATTCTTCTTATATCGGCATACGACTGGAGCGAAATAGAATCAGCCGCTAAAGAAGCTGGCGTAAACGGATTTATTTCTAAGCCTCTGTTCAAGTCAACCTTGTATTACGGACTTAAGCATTACACTGACAACGGCAGTGCCGAGCAACATCAGGATATAAAAGAGGAGCGCAGATATGATTTCGGCGGAACAAAGATATTAGTCGCGGAGGATAACGACCTGAACTGGGAAATCGCATATGAGCTGTTATCTCAGCTTAACCTTGAAGTTGAGCACGCAGAAAACGGACAGGTTTGCTTAAATATGATTAAAAGCGCAGAGCCTGATGAGTATAAGGCCATTCTTATGGACATTCGTATGCCGATCATGAACGGATATGAAGCAACCGAAGCGATTAGAAAGCTTGAAAGCTCTTACTCAGACATACCTATTATAGCTATGACTGCGGACGCTTTTTCAGAAGATATCAAAAAGTGTCTTGACATCGGAATGAACGCTCACATTGCAAAGCCGATCGATGTAAAGGAAGTTGCCCGCACGCTTAAAAAATATATAAAATAAAGCCAAAAATGTCTCTTACCAACAATGGGCAGGAGACATTTTTGTTTTTAATAAATAATAAAGACTTTTCTCAAGATAATACAAAAGCGGCACAAGCACTCGCCTGCACCGCTGAAATTAAAACCTTGACATCAATCCTTTAAAGGTACGATCCAACCGAACTCATCCGGAATCTTTCCCCACTGCATACCCGTCATGGTATCGTAGAGCATCTGAGAGATCTTTCCGATCTTGTTGTCGTTTATCGTCATGATCTTGTCTCCCCACTTTAAGTGTCCGACAGGAGAAATAACCGCGGCTGTTCCCGTACCGAAAACTTCATCGAGCTTTCCTTCGTCGTAAGCCTTTGCGATCTCATCTATCGCTATTTTTCTCTCAGAAACCTTAAGTCCCTTTTTCTTGCAGATCTCAATAGCGGATTTTCTTGTAATTCCCGGCAGTACCGAACCGGTAAGCAGCGGAGTAACGACCTCTCCGTCGATAACGAAGAATATGTTCATTGAGCCTACCTCTTCAACATATCTCTGCTCAACTCCGTCAAGCCAGAGAACCTGCTCGTAGTCCTGTTGATGAGCCTCCTCCTGACCCGCTAGAGAAATAGCATAGTTAGCAGCTGTTTTAGCAAATCCTGTTCCGCCTCTTACTGCTCTTACATATTTGCTTTCAACGTAGATTTTAACGGGATTAAGTCCCGTTGAATAATAAGCGCCCGAAGGAGAAAGAATAATCATGAACAAATAGTGATCAGCCGGTTTAACTCCAACGTACGGATCTGTTGCAAAAATAAAGGGTCTTATGTAAAGCGCCGCACCCTCAGTATGCGGAACCCATTCCTCCTCTATTTTTAAAAGCTCCTTCAAAGCGTATAGACAGAACTCCTCATCTATCTGTGGAATAACCATTCTCTTAGCAGAAACGTTCATTCTCTTGAAATTCTCATCAGGTCTGAAAAGCTGGACGCTGCCATCGGCAGTTCTGTAAGCTTTAAGTCCCTCAAAAATTTCCTGACCATAGTGAAGACACATAGCAGCCGGTGAAAGCTCAACATTTCCAAACGGAACAATTCTCGCGTTGTTCCAGCCCTTTCCCTCATCGTAATTCATCACAAACATGTGGTCGGTAAAGATGTGGCCGAAGCCAAGCTTGGTTTCATCCTTAGGCTTTTCCTTTAAATTCTCAGACAGCTCGTATTTTATTTCAAGCATCTTTAATCCTTCTTTCCTGATATTTTATCTGATGGATACATTATACACCCATTTTCAATAAATTGCAAGTTTAATCTCACAAACATTCAGAAATTCATATCTCAAGCCAAAAATCACGCGCAATACAACAAAGTATTGTCCATAAGCTGTTATAAAATGCAGCTTGGCTTACAACAAAATTCATTTTAAACAGACTATTCCTCTGGCATCTCCCAGTTGTGGAAAACCTGCTGAACATCATCATTTTCCTCAAGCGTGTCAAGCAGAAGGTTCATCTTCCTGATGGAATCCTCGTCAGTGAGCTGAGTATACGTTGAAGGCACCTGAGCCGCTTCAGCAGATATTATGTTGTAGCCCATTTCCTTAAGAGCCTCTGCCGCTTTAAATACATCCGCCGGCTCTGTAGTTATCTCAGCCTCGTCTCCGTCGATATCAAAATCAGACGCTCCGGCCTCAAAAACGTCTTCCATCAGCTTTTCCTCGTCAACGCCTTGTGCGTCCAGCAAAATTACTCCCTTTTGCGAAAACATAAACGAAACACATCCGGTCGTACCGAGGTTTCCGCCGAACTTGTCAAAATAGTGTCGAATATCGCCAGCGGTTCTGTTTTTGTTATCGGTAAGGCACTCGACTATAACCGCAACGCCGTTAGGGCCATAGCCCTCGTAGACGAGAGTTTCATAGTTATTCTTATCTCCCTCTCCCGCCGCTTTTTTTATCATTCTGTCAATATTGTCATTGGGAACATTGTTGCTCTTGGCTTTCTGAATAAGATCTCTCAGCCTGGCGTTATTAGCGGGATCAGGTCCCCCTTCTTTGACGCACACCATAATTTCCCTGCCTATTTTCGTGAAAATCTTGGCCTTAGCAGCATCATTGCCCTCTTTTTTTCTTTTAATGTTAGCCCATTTTGAATGTCCTGACATAAAACTTTTAACTCCTTTTCTGTTTACCTATCTTTAATATTTTAATACAATTTTTACGATAAGTCAAGAGTGAGTAACTATTAGAAAATAACTTAAAAAATTTGTTGTATTTTTAATAAAAATGTGTTAAAATGTCATTAAGTAGCAATCCTTTATTCGGGTACGGGGTATTGATATGAAAACCGTTATGATAGAAACTATAAAAAAAATATATTCTTGCACCAGCACAAAAGCTGCTGTGTTTGACCAAAATGTAAATCTTATGTGGTCGAATGACAACGGTCTCTTTGCTCATACTGAAAATACGAGCTTTTATACCCCTGATATTCATTCTATCGGTGTCATAGGAACAGTCGGTATAAAGGGAATAAAAAGTGAAGAGCAAATGCTTATGCATACTGAGCAAAGCGTTGTTCCGGTAAAGGTCGTTCCTCTTTTTGAACAGAACCTGCCGATCGGGTTTATAGTTGAGTCCGTTGATGTTCTTACGGCAATATCAAAGCTTAACTCATCCTACTCGGCAATAGGTCTTAACAAATACATTTCCCTGGTAAGAGAAATCTCAAGCGCTGTTGCATTTTCAAGTGAATTGCTCAAAAATGAGCTTGAGCGCGCCGAGCAATATGATCTTGCAAACAACGCTAATTCTCTATCAGAATCATCATATAAGGCAATGTCCTCCATCGCAAACCTTGAAGAACTTATAAATTATTCATCAAATGACTTTAACATACAGACAGCCTCGCTTTCCGAATTTGTTGAAAACACAATTCACGCTATAATACCCAAGGTCAGTCAGAGCGGCATCAAAATAAGGTATGATATTGAGGAGGACATCACCGCCAAGCTTGATTTTGAACGGCTTTTAAGAGTGATATTAAATCTTGTGTCTAACGCAATAATATACAACATAAGCGAGGAAAAGGACATATATATAAAGCTCTCAAATATAGGGGAAAGCGCCGCTCTTTCAGTAACTGACAACGGTGTGGGAATTGACAGCGATACCGCAAAGCTTTTATTTGTTCCGTTCTCATCGTCCGATATGACTAAGTACAATGAGGGGCTTGGACTTACCATAGTAAAACTTTTCTGCGACAGGTTTTCATCATCTCTTACTTACACGACAAAAAAGAACGAGGGAACCACGTTTACGCTCAGGATTCCGACATGCAAACCGACAACAAATTTAAAAGCTCCGATAAGCGGATACCTTTTTGAAAGATACTCGCCTGTTGACTTATACCTATACAAAACAAAGCTTTAGCCAAAATCAAAAAAGATGTACGTCTCTTAAAACATAAAGGCTTATTAAATACAAAAACCCCGTCGTCATATCAGGCGACGGGGTTTATCGGTCATTGACAATTATAAAATAGCTATACTATTTGTTTTCAAGCGCCGCCCTTATAAAGTCCTTAAATAAGAGATGTGCGCGATTCGGCCTTGATTTAAACTCCGGATGGAACTGCACTCCCACAAACCACGGATGCGCGTCCTTACTGAGCTCGACTATCTCAACAAGCTTGTTGTCAGGCGACTGACCCGCGATAACAAGTCCTTTTTCCTCAAGCTGTGCACGATAGGCGTTATTGAATTCCCAGCGGTGTCTGTGTCTTTCATAGATAAGGTCGCTTGAGTATATATCCTTTACTTTTGATCCTTCCTTAAGAACGCACGGATATAAACCAAGTCGCATAGTTCCGCCTTTTTCGTGAATGTCCTTCTGCTCGTCCATAATATCTATGACCGGGTGCAAAGTGTTGTCAAATTCAGTGGAGTTTGCATCCTTAAGTCCTGCCACATTTCTTGCGAATTCCACTACTGACATCTGCATTCCGAGACATATTCCAAACATCGGAACCTTGTTTTCTCTGGCGTATCTTATTGCTTCGATCATTCCCTCAATCCCTCTGTCACCGAAGCCGCCGGGAACGATGATTCCGCTTAGCCCTTTCAGCTTGTCCTCAGCATTTTCCCTGTTTATGTCCTCAGACTGAATCCAGCTTATGTTCACGTTAGCGCCGTTTTCAAAACCAGCGTGCCTTAACGCCTCGGCAACCGACAGATATGCGTCCTCAAGCTCAACATATTTTCCTACAAGACCTATCGTTACCTCTTCCTTGGCGTTTTTGATATTGTCCACCATTTTGCACCATTCTGAAAGGTCCGGCTTTGTTATAGGAAGCCCCAGCTGTCGGCAAACAGCATCCGCAAGTCCTTCATTTTCAAGCCACAGCGGAACCTCATAAAGGCTTGGCGCGGTAAGGTTCTGGATAACATCGTCCTTGCCCACATTGCAAAACAGCGCTATCTTGTTTTTCATGTCCTCGGGAATTTCCATCTCGCTTCTGAGCACAAGAATATTCGGCTGAATACCAAGAGACAACAGCTCTTTTACAGAATGCTGCGTAGGCTTACTTTTAAGCTCCTTGGAGCCTGAGATATACGGAACAAGACAAACGTGTATGAAAACTGCGTTTTCTCTTCCCACTTCTATTCCCGCCTGTCTTATCGCCTCAAGAAACGGAGTAGACTCAATATCTCCGACCGTTCCACCTATTTCGGTAATTACAAAGTCGGTATTAGCGTCCTTGCCGACCCTGTATATTTTGTCCTTGATCTCATTGGTGATATGAGGAATAACCTGAACCGTTCCGCCCAAATAATCTCCTCTTCTCTCCTTATTTATAACGTTCCAATAGATTTTTCCGGTCGTGACGTTTGAGTTTACAGAAAGATTCTCGTCAACGAATCTTTCATAGTGACCGAGGTCAAGGTCTGTTTCGGCGCCGTCATCGGTAACGAAAACCTCGCCGTGCTGATAAGGTGACATAGTTCCGGGATCTACATTTATGTAAGGGTCAAACTTCTGGATAGTCACCCTATATCCTCTGCATTTCAAAAGTCTCCCCAGGCTTGCCGCAGTAATTCCCTTACCAAGCCCTGAAACTACTCCTCCCGTTACAAATACATATTTAATGGGCATAAAACAGTCCTCCGAGTTTTAAAATAACATTAAATTTATTTTACCAAAAAACTAATTAAATTGCAATAGCAAAAAAGGATTGTTTGTCAATTTTTAAAACTTTTTCGGAATGTTTGTGTTTATAATAAAAGCCGTGTTGGTTTTTAAATCAGCACGGCTCAGGTTTTATTTGCCTTCCTTCATGTTGTTTTGAAGCTTTTTAAGCACCTTTAAACAGGTTTCAATTTCCTCCTCGGTAATCCCCTTCATCATACGCTTATCGATACTGTCGGAAAACGACCTTATCTTTTTGTCGATCTCTTCTCCCTTTTCGGTAAGCGAAACCTCCATATTTCTCATATCTGTATCACTGGTTCTTCTTGAGATTATTCCTTTTTTCTCAAGTCTGCTCAGAGACACCGAAATTGTAGGCGCTTTAAGCCGTGTCTGCCTGACTATATAAAGCTGATTCACCTGATCCTTGCCGGACAAATAAAACAATATTCTTCTTGTCGCCGGAGATATATCTATCCCTGCACACTTTTTATTAAGCTCGTCGTTAAAGAGCTTTGAAACGTCGTTGATTTTAGCCGTGAGCTTTGTTTTTTCTTTTTTCGGCATATAAAATGCTCCTTTCTAAAATAACGTCTCTATCCTTTAACATTATTATAAAGGAACATTTTATAAAGTCAACTAATTTCACAAAATTTTCACACCGATTTCATAAAACCCACGGGATGAACTTCGTTTTGAATTCTTGTCGAAAAGCTTTTAAAATCATCGTCGCTTAAAATTATTCCTCTTGTAACACAAAGATACCCGTATCTTTTTCTCAAGTTATCCACCGCCGCGTTAAGGCTTTTTTTCTTAATGCTATTTTCTATGCTTTCAAACAGGGTCAGCTGCTCGCAGGAGTCTTCTCCTGTGAGTTCCCCTGCGTGTATTCCTATGCTTCTTATCGGCTGTCCGCCGCTTTTTAAAAACGATTCCTTATAAAGCTCAAAGGCGGTTTTTGCTATATCCTTTGCGTCGTTTGTAGGGAAATGCGTGTGCCGCTGCCGTGAATAGGTATACAACGTCTTGCTTCTCACGCTCACCGTGATCACCTGAGCCTTTACCTTCATATCGCGAAGCCGCATAGCAACGCTTTCCGCAAGCGCATACAAAACCACCTTTACATCGGCATCGTTGCAAAGATCTCTATGGGAAGTAGTGGAATTGCTCACCGACTTTACTGCGGATTTTTCACCGTCGAACGCGACCGGGCTTCTGTCTTCACCCAAAGCAAAGCGCTTAAGCTTAAGTCCGTTTATTCCCAAAGCACAGGCAAGCATTTTATCATCCGCGCGCGCCAGATCACCTATCGTTATTACTCCCCGATTTTTAAGCCGCTCACGTGTGTGCCTTCCGATATATATAAGCTCATCTGCGTTAAGGCCCCATATCTTTTCGCGGAAATTTTCTCTGGATATGACCGTAACGGCATCGGGCTTTTTTAAATCTGAGCCGAGCTTTGCAAAAATCTTGTTAAAGCTTACACCGATGGAAACGGTGATCCCAAGCTCTTTTTTCACACGATTTCTGATCTCATGCGCTATTTCCTCTCCGCTTGCCTGACTTCCGTTTCTGAAAAGCCCCGTTATGTCAAGCCACGCTTCATCAAGACCGAACGGCTCGATCCTGTCGGTGTAATCACTGTAAATTTTTCTTGCCGCCTTTGAAAACTTAAGGTACAGATCATAGTGCGGCTTGCACAGTACCAGATCGGGACATTTGATACGCGCCTCCCATATCGCCTCTCCGGTTTTAACGCCCATTGCCTTTGCCTTTTCGTTTTTTGCAAGTATTATTCCGTGACGATCCTCTATGCTTCCCGCAACTGCAACCGCCTTTTCTCTAAGCGACGGGTTCATTCTGCATTCAATTGAAGCATAGCAGTTATTTATGTCTGCGTGAAGTATAACTCTTTCTTCAAATATGCTTTTCATTTTTTCACCATCCATTTAAAACATCTGTTCTCTATTTATAATGATACCATAAGAACAAGCGTTTGTCAAGAACATTTGTTTGAGTTTATAAAAAATTTTTTCTGCGTTTTTCACGCAATTATCAACAAATATATATGATATTCTCACCTAAATAAATTAAAATCAAATCATAAAATAAAAAACAACTTAAATTCTCATAAAAAACTCCTTCTTAGTAAAAACATCCGAGCGTTTCAGTGCGCTGGGATGTTTTTATTTTTCTATTGACAAGAAGATATATAAATACTAAAATATAGGTATGAAGTTTTTTACATATCTCATGAAGATATATGGAATCATATGCAAAAATTCTTGATAAGGAACATACTCCTTATCAAAAGAAACGGAGAGGAATATGAAAAAAGTTGTTATTTCAGCTGACAGCACTTGTGATCTTGGCAATGAGCTCAAGGAAAAATGGGGAATTCATTACTTTCCATATCACATAAACTCAGAGGGCAAGGATTATCTTGATAATGTAACTATTACCCCTGACGATCTGTATGCCGCTTATCGTGAGCGCAAAGCTCTTCCGAAAACGAGCGCGATCAACGCGGGCGAATACATTGAATATTTCAAACAGTTTACCGACGAGGGATGTGAGGTGGTTCACATAAACCTAGGCTCGGCGCTGTCTGCATCTCACCAAAACGCGCTTATAGCAGCAGGTGAGCTTGACGGGGTTTATCCGGTCGACTCTCAAAACCTTTCAACCGGCACGGGACTTTTGGTGCTTAAAGCTTGCAAAATGGCAAACGAAGGACTTTCTGCAAAAGAAATATCAGATAAACTCAAAACACTTACACCGTATTCTCACGCAAGCTTTGTTTTAAACACGCTTGAATTTATGAGAGCAGGCGGAAGATGCTCCGCAGTTGCGGCGTTCGGCGCAAATCTTCTGGGAATAAAGCCGTCCATAACAGTGGATAACCGTGACGGCGGAAGGATGAGCGTAGGGAAAAAATACCGCGGTAAATTTGACAAAGTATTGTTAAGCTATGCAGAGGACGTGATCGCAAAATACCCAGACTATGATGATGAAACAGTCTTCATAACTCATTCAGGAACAAGCAGCGATTATATAAACGCTGTGAAAAAGTATCTTTTGGAAAACACGTCATTTAAAAACATCTATGTCACCAAAGCAAGCTGCACTATTTCATGTCACTGCGGCCCGGACACACTGGGAGTTCTTTTTATGACCAAAAGCTGAAAATAACATCGGAGGGTAAAGAAATGATATCACACATAAAAGAAGTTATAATCAAAGCTATTCTTGCAGGAATTATGATAGGAACCGGCGGCGCTCTGTATTTATCGGTAGACAACCGATACATCGGCTCGCTTTTGTTCGCGATAGGACTGTTTTGCATATTTTCATTCGGATTTAACCTTTACACCGGTAAGGTCGGTTTTCTGATAAATGAGAAAAACAAGCTTAAATTTTCCGCCGACTTAGTTCTTATCTGGATAGGAAACATCATTGGAACAGGCCTTGTAGGGCTGGGGCTGAGGTTTACAAGAGTTTCTGAGGCACTTTCAAAAACAGCTCAGAAAATGTGCGAGATAAAGCTTAATGATGATCTTCTTTCAATCTTCATTCTCGCGGTTTTCTGCGGAATGCTTATGTACATAGCGGCATATAACTTTAAATACGGTGAAAACTCCGGACAAAAATACATAGCTACTTTTATATGCGTGGTGGTGTTTATCCTGTGCTCCTTTGAACACTGTGTCGCGAATATGTTTTACTTCTGGATATCCTATTCATTCAGCTTAAAAACACTTTTGTACCTTGTGGTTATGACGCTCGGAAACTCTGTCGGTTCGTTTATTATTCCCGTACTTTTGAAGCTTTGCGGAAACAAGACACAGGAGTGATGGCTATTAAATTTTCAAGGTCTCACGAAACGGAAATGGCGCACTCATACTTTATAGGTATGCTTTTAGCGTTCTCGGGCGGATTTATAGACGCATATACCTATCTGACGCGAGACGAGGTATTTGCTTATGCCCAGACGGGAAATATTGTTTTAATGAGCATAAATCTTGGAAAAACAAACTACCTGCGTGCGCTTTTGTATCTCATACCGATAATCACTTTTATACTCGGAGTTTTTACCGCGCTGTGGCTTAGAAAAAAATTCTCCGCTCACGGAAGACTCTGGCGGCAGATAGTTGTTTTACTTGAATCCGTTATAGTGACGGCTGTTTGTTTTATTCCCTACGGAAAATACACAAATGCTGCTGCAATAGTGCTTATATCACTGGTGAGCGCGTTACAATACGAAGCGTTTAACCGTCTCAGAGGACAGTCGTTTGCATCTACCATGTGTACGGGGAACTTAAGAAGCGGCTCTGAAAGCCTGTACCTTTATTTTGAAACCAAGGACAAGACCTATCGCAACAAAGCGATTTTTTACTTCGGTATAATATCGGTCTTTATCCTTGGCGCTGTTATAGGAACTGTGATAACGCACTTTTTGGGATTTAAAGCCGCTTTGTTTTCAGTTTTGTTTTTGCTTGCTGCATTCATCTCTTTGTTTTTTGACAAAAGCATTATTTGACTAAATACACAAAACCGCCGCTGAGGAAAATTTCCTCGGCGGCGGTTATTTGTTTTAGCACTATTGTGTAAAAGTATTTTCTTTTAAACTATAAATTACATTATAATTTCAGATTGATAGTACTTTTCTTGAAACTCAACTTGTTTTAAAATTTCATCCTTGCTAAAAGATATATTTTCGGGACACACTACCCATTTCTCTTCAACATCATCGAACCTGTGGATCACAGCAATAATTTTTCCCGTGAATTTTTCAACTGCTTCATTTACGCCCAACACATATGCGTCTTGTTCTTCTCCGTCCGGCGCAATAATGTTTTCAACATAACCGTAGTTTATCGGATAATACATATCCTTATACTCCGGGTGATAACTGCCTAAAGGTCTGTCGACAGTAACTGTAACAATGTCACCTATCATATGGCTCTCACTCCGAATTCTGATTCATCTTATTGGACTTGCTAAAACTTAAGCTTTTTAATTCTCTCACACGCTTCCTTTGTTCTTTCGCTGTCGCCAAACGCCGTTAGTCTGAACCAGCCCTCGCCGTTTTTGCCAAAGCCCGCGCCGGGAGTTCCGACAACATTTGCCTCGGTAAGAAGCTTGTCAAAGAAATCCCAGCTCTTCATTCCGTTCGGACACTTGAGCCAGATATACGGTGAGTTCTTTCCGCCCGTGTACTTTATTCCCATTTCGTCCATAGCTGCGGCAATTACCTTTGCATTTTCCTGATAATACTTTATGTTCTCTCTGGTCTGCTCGTATCCCTCTTTTGTAAATACTGCCGCAGCGGCACACTGAACAGGATAGGAAACTCCGTTGAATTTTGAGCCCTCTCTCCTTCCCCAAAGCTGAGATATCGAAACCACTGTGCCGTCGCTTGCGGTGACAGTAAGCTCATCGGGGATAACCGTATATCCGCATCTCATTCCGGTAAAACCGGCAGTTTTAGAAAGCGAGCACATTTCTATTGCGCACCTTCTTGCGCCCTCAACAGCAAATATGCTCCTCGGTATTGCCTCA
The DNA here is from genome assembly GCA_947631455.1 of uncultured Clostridia bacterium. Lineage (GTDB taxonomy): Bacteria > Bacillota > Clostridia > Oscillospirales > Ruminococcaceae > UMGS1601. The sequence continues at coordinate 277,589 of CANRLH010000001.1, read as the reverse complement.
TCAGTTATAAAAGCCTCATATGCGGCGTCGTATATGATAATAGCGTTGTTCTTTATTGCGTAGTCTATCCACACCTTTAGCTGATCCTTTGTGTACGCAGAGCCGGTAGGATTGTTAGGCGAACACAGATATATAAGGTCTGCGTGAACGCTTTCATCAGGCATTGCCGCAAAGCCGTTTTCTTCGTTTGAATCGGCATAGATGACCTTTCTTCCGCTCATAAGGTTAGTGTCAACATAAACCGGATATGCGGGGTCTGTGATAAGAACTATATTGTCATCGCCGAAAATGTCAACTATATTTCCGCAGTCAGACTTTGCGCCGTCGTTTATTCTTATCTCGCTAGGCTTTACTGTTACACCAAAGCTCTCATAATATCCGGAAACAGCCTCCTTCAAAAAATCATATCCTGTTCCGCTGTCCTCATAGCCTCTAAAGGTTTCCTTAACTCCCATTTCATCGGCGCCCTTTTTCATAGCGTCGACCACGCACTTTGCAATAGGCAAAGTCACGTCTCCGATACCCATTCTGATAATGTCGGCGTCCGGATGAGCCTCTTTATACTCATTCACCTTTTTGGCAATATTTATAAAGAGATAGTTCTTTTCAAGCTTTAAGTAATTTTCGTTGATAGTTGCCATTTTTAACGCTTCCTTTCATATGTCAGATAATAACTTCACCGTCAAATACGTTTACGGCATTTCCTGTCAGGAACACCTCTCCGTCTGAAGTGTAACGAACAGTCAGATCCCCTCCGATAAGCTTTACGGTAATATCCTCGTCTCTGTTGCATAAGCCGTTCTCACAGGCAGCTACAACACTTGCACACGCGCCTGTTCCGCAAGCCCATGTCTCACCGCTGCCTCTTTCCCATACTCTCATCTTGAGCGTATTCTTATCAACTATCTGAATGAATTCTGCATTTACTCTTTCAGGGAACATAGGATTATTTTCAAATTCAGGTCCGTACTTCTCAAGATCAAAGGTATCTACATTTTTAACAAACGCAATGCAGTGGGGATTGCCCATAGAAACACAGGTTATATCCCAATCCTTATCTAAAACCTTAACGGTGCGGTTTACGATCTTTTCTCCCTCAAGATTTACGGGGATCTGCTTAGGATCAAGTATAGCTTTTCCCATATCGACCTTTGCGCCTACGACCTCTCCGTAATGGCGCATAAGCTCAACTCCGATAATTCCCGAAAGCGTTTCGATAGTAAACTTATCCTTATCGACAAGCCCGTTGTCTCTCATAAACTTTGCGACGCATCTTATTCCGTTGCCGCACATTTTTCCTTCGCTTCCGTCGAGGTTGAACATTCTCATTTTTCCGTCTGCTACCTTTGAACGGCATATAAGTATCACGCCGTCGCCGCCGATTCCGAAGTGGCGGTCAGAAAGACGTATAGACAAGCCTTCAGGATTGTCTATTCTCTGATTAAAGCAGTTAAAGTAAATGTAATCGTTTCCGCAGCCGTGCATTTTTGAAAACTTTACCTTCTGCTTTTGCGTTCTCATATCGTTTATATCCACAAGCTCAGTAGACTGCTCTGAGTATTTGCTCTTAATGCTTGAAACGATAGCGTTCGCCGTATCAATAGACGTTAAGCACGGAATGTTTCTATCCACTGTTTTTCTTCTTATCTTGACCGAGTCCCTTGAAGGCATTCTTCCCTTTGAAGAGGTGGAGATAACATAATGGATCTCTCCGCTTTCAATAAGCTTTAGGGTGTTGTTTTCTCCTTCGTGGATCTTATCAACTACCTGTGCTGTTATCCCGTTTTCCTCAAGAGTTTTTGCTGTACCGCGGGTGGCGTATATCTTAAAGCCAAGATCGGCAAACTTCTTTGCGACCTCTGAAATTTCCGGCTTATCTGAATCTCTTACCGTTATAAACACGCCGCCGTTTTTCTCAAGGGTGTAGCCCGCCGCGATCAGTCCCTTGTAAAGCGCCTCCTCAAGGGTATTTGCGAGCGCCAGAACCTCTCCAGTCGACTTCATCTCAGGGCCTAAGTGATTGTCAACATCAATAAGCTTTTCAAACGAGAACACAGGAACCTTTACCGCCATATACGGAGAATGCGGATAAAGTCCGGTTCCGTAGCCCATTGATTTGAGCTTTTCTCCGAGCATAGCACGCGTTGCAAGCTCTACCATAGGCACTCCAGTTACCTTTGATATATACGGAATGGTTCTTGATGAACGTGGATTTACCTCTATCACGTAAAGCTCTCCGTGATAGATAAGGTACTGGATATTAACAAGTCCCTTTGTTTTTAAGGAGACCGCCAGATTCTTTGAGCACTCAACGATCCTCTCTACCATTTCGTCCGGCAGATTCCATGCGGGATAAACGGCTATCGAGTCACCCGAATGTATTCCCGCTCTCTCAACGTGCTCCATAATTCCGGGAATGAGTATATCCTCACCGTCGCATATGGCATCGACCTCAAGCTCAGGGCCGGAAAGATATTTGTCAATAAGTATCGGATTTTCTATCTCCTGTGCAAGGATTATCGCCATATATTCTTTTATATCATCGTCGTTAAAGGCGATTATCATATTCTGACCGCCCAAAACGTACGACGGACGCATCAATACAGGATAGTGCAATCTGTTTGCGACCTCAAGCGCCTCTTCGGTCGTCATAACCGTAAAGCCCTGCGGACGCTTTATGCCGTGAAGCTCCAAAAGCTCGTCAAAGCGCTCTCTGTCCTCAGCGGCGTCTATGCTGTCCGGCGGGGTTCCTAAAATGTTCACCCCATTTGCCGCCATATGCTTTGTAAGCTTGATTGCCGTCTGTCCGCCGAATGCAACAACCACTCCGTACGGTTTTTCGACGTTTATTATGTTCATAACGTCTTCGTTGGTAAGCGGCTCAAAGTAAAGCCTGTCGGCAGTATCAAAGTCGGTCGAAACTGTTTCAGGGTTGTTGTTTACTATCACAACGTCAAAGCCCTGACGCTTAAGCGCCCAGACGCACTGAACGGAAGCATAGTCAAACTCTATTCCCTGACCTATTCTTATAGGGCCTGAGCCGAATACAATAACCGTTTTGTTTTCAGAGCCTAACGCTTTAATATGCTTGCCTGCCTCGTCCTCATCATCAAAGGTGGAGTAGAAATAAGGTGTCTGCGCGGCAAACTCCGCAGCACAGGTGTCAACCATTTTAAAGGATGCGCTTTTCGGCTTTTCTATCTCACAGCCGGAAAGCTTTTTGATAACCTTATCAAGATAACCTATTTTCTTGGCTTTAAGATACAGTTCTTGTGTTAAAACGCCTGCACGAAGCTCCATTTCAACGTCTATTATTTTTAAAAGCTTATTTAAAAACCAGAGATCTATCTTTGTTATATCGTGTATGTACTCAGGCGAAACTCCTCTGCGAAGATTTTCAAATACCACAAACAGCCTTTCATCGTTGCAGTTACCAAGCCTCTCCTTTACCTCTTCGTCTGAAAGCACCATAAGCGGTTCGCTCAACAGGCTGTCGTGCCCTATCTCTGCTCCTCTTACCGCCTTCATAATAGCCTGCTCAAAGGTAGTGCCTATCGCCATGACCTCTCCCGTGGCCTTCATCTGGGTTCCGAGAGTTCTCTTTGCGTAAACGAACTTATCAAACGGCCACTTTGGAAGCTTTACTACAACATAGTCAAGTGCCGGCTCAAAGCAGGCATATGTCTTTCCTGTTACCGCATTTTTTATCTCATCTAGCGTATAGCCTATTGCGATCTTTGCCGCAACCTTTGCTATTGGATATCCGGTGGCCTTTGAAGCAAGCGCCGAAGAACGGGAAACTCTCGGGTTTACCTCAATCACCGCATACTCAAAGCTGTCCGGGTTGAGCGCAAACTGACAGTTGCAGCCTCCCTCTACCTCAAGAGCGTCAATTATCTTAAGCGCCGCAGAACGCAGCATCTGATATTCTTTGTCTGCAAGTGTTACCGTAGGCGCTATAACTATCGAATCTCCCGTATGTACTCCTACCGGGTCAAAGTTCTCCATTGAGCAGACAGTGATAACATTCCCCTTGCTGTCTCTCATCACCTCAAACTCTATTTCCTTCCAGCCCGCAATGCACTTTTCCACAAGCACCTGCGTAATTGGAGAAAGATACAGTCCGTTTCTTGTGATGTCTCTCAGTTCTGTTTCATTGTTTACGATTCCACCGCCCGTTCCGCCAAGCGTAAAAGCCGGACGTATTATAAGCGGATAGCCTATGCCGTCCTCGTTCGCAAATTCAACTGCGTCCTCAACGGTGTTTACAACCTTTGAAGGAATGCACGGCTGACCGATAGACTCCATGGTATCCTTAAACATCTGTCTGTCTTCAGCCTTGTCTATCGTTTCGGGTCTTGCTCCTAAAAGCTTGACGTTGTACTCATCGAGAAAGCCTTCCTTTGCAAGCTCCATAGACAGGGTAAGTCCCGTTTGACCTCCCAGCGTAGAGAGCAGACTGTCAGGACGCTCTTTTTTAATGATCCTTTTTACCGTTTCAAGCGTGAGCGGTTCTATGTAAATCTTATCCGCCATTGCCTTATCCGTCATTATAGTTGCCGGGTTTGAGTTTATAAGTATTACCTCAAGCCCCTCTTCCTTGAGTGCGCGGCAAGCCTGAGTTCCCGCATAATCGAACTCCGCCGCCTGTCCTATAACTATCGGTCCGGAACCGATCACAAGCACTCTTTTCAGGTCTTTATTTAAAGGCATAATCCATTTCCTTTCTGATAAAAATTTCCTTTAAGGATTATTTATTAGCGTCTATCATTTCCATGAATTTATCGAACAGAAATCCCGTATCAAGCGGTCCTCCGCAAGCCTCGGGGTGAAACTGAACTGAAAATGCCGGCATATATTCATATTCTACACCCTCGCAGGTTCCGTCGTTTGCGTTAAAGAAGCTTTCGCAGGCACCTTCCGGAAGTGTATCGGATACTACTGCATATCCGTGATTCTGGCTGGTAATATAAACCCTGCCCGTATCCTTATATGATGCCGGTTGATTTGCTCCCCTGTGGCCGTACTTTAGCTTTTCGGTCCTCGCCCCCTGGGAAAGCGCCATAAGCTGATGTCCGAGACAAATTCCAAAGGTGGGAATGTTAAGCTTTAGCATTTCCTTAAGCTCGTTTATTATATCGGTGTTTTCAGCAGGGTCTCCCGGTCCGTTTGAAAGCATTATGCCATCCGGAGAAAGCTCTTTTACTCTGCTTGCAGGAGTAGAAGCCGGAAGCACCGTTACCTCGCACCCTCTTTTCTGAAGCTCACGGCAGATGTTCGCCTTTGCGCCGTAATCCATAAGGCAAACTTTGCGCTTTGTATCCCCTACCGCAGGCATGACCGTTTCCTCCTTGCAGGTGGTGTTTTCAACGGCATTTATTATCCTGTAACTCTTAAGTTCGGTCATACCGAAATCAGTAGTACCCTCCATAACTATTTTTCCGTTCATAACACCTGATTCACGTACGATCTTCGTGAGCGCCCGTGTGTCTATTCCGTATAGTCCGACAATTCCCGACTGCTTTAAAAAAGTGTCAAGATCTCCCTCACAACGAAAGTTTGAAGGCTCCTGACACCAATCTCTGACAATATATCCTTTAACATACGGACGGGCACTTTCAAAATCGGAAGGAATAACTCCGTAATTGCCGATAAGAGGAAATGTCTGAACAACGATCTGCCCGTAATAGCTTGGGTCTGTCAAAGTCTCTAAATATCCTGTCATAGCCGTTGTGAAAACAATTTCTCCAACAGTCTCACCGGTTTTTCCAAAGCTTTTTCCCTCGAAAATAGTCCCGTTTTCAAGTATCAAGTACGCTTTCTGCACGAGAAAATCCCCTTTCCTTAAATCAAAATCATAAAGCTTTAATGTTATCTTATTTATTATACAACATATTTTTCAGTTTGTCTGTAAAAAATCTGTTAATTTTCGTAAGTTTTTATAATTTGCACTGCGATCTGATATTTTGTTACTCTTTTATCCATCGCCTGCTTCTCGATATACCTGTGTGCCTGTGCTTCGCTGTAACTTAAATACTGCATCAGCGCAAACTTTGCTCTGTTGATAACTCTCATTTCTTCTATTTTTTTCTGAAGCTTGTTATTTTCCTGTTTAAGTCCTAAAAGCCTGTTCCTTGTGGCGCTTATGCATCTTAGCGACTGCGCGAAAAGCAACCTGTTTACGGGCTTTGAAACACTGAGCGCGCCTATCGACTCAAGCTTTGCGCTTACATCGTCAAAGTTATCCGCCTTTACGATCATAAGGCAGCTTGAAACACAATCCCTTGTGACAATTTCTGCAAGCTCAAAACCGAACTCATCGGTAAGCGGTGCGTTTATAAGAACAAGATCGTATTCATTTTTTGCAAGAGCACGCTTTGCATCTGCGCCGCTCTTTGCCATCGACACGCTTACATGTCCAAGTTCTCTCAGCATAGGAATCAAAGAATCCGCCGCTTTTTCATTGCTGGATACGATCAATACGCTCTCCAATTCGCACCACCTCCCGATCTAAATTTTTTATTTATTCCTTGGTCATACGCTTTCACCAAGCGACCTTACTTATGCTTTACGCCAAAATAATACAATCCGGGTAAAATCAAAGCTTATAAAAATAATTCTCCGTTTCAAAAAGCTCCTTATCCTCAGCCTCATCATATTTTTCCTGTTGCTCAGCACCTATATCGACGTAAGCGTCGATGACCCTTTTGTCAAGATATCTGCCTATAAAGCTGCTTTCAGCCGCAAGCTTTCCCGCCTGAGTCAGATTTTCAGGAAATTCGTCAAACTCAACTAAGCTTTGTTTTGAGGACTTCTGAACATCCACATTTACAGGGCCCATAAGCTCCTCGTCATTTTCAATTCCTTCCACACACGCATAAATGATAAGTGCGAGCACAATGTATGGGTTGCAAGCGCAGTCAGGAGAACGAAGAATTATTTTTGCAGACCCGTCTGCCGATACCGGAACACGTATAAGCTGTGCCAGATTTTTTGTGCTCCAAGAAATATACTTCGGAACTTTGAACGCTCCGAAACGCTTATAGCTGTTTACGGTCGGGTTTGCAAAAACAGTCATATCCTTTATTCTGTTGAGAATTCCGGCGATAATATTTGCCTGCAAACGGTTTTTCTCAGGCGCAAAGCTTTTAAAAATATTACTGCGGTCCTTATAAGCCTTTATGCTTATGTGAAGCCCGCTGCCCTGCTTGTCGTCAAACGGCTTTGGCATAAAAGTAGCATACAGGCCGTTTCTGTCTGAGATGTTTTTTACAACCGACTTAAAGGTTATAAAGTTGTCCGCCGCTTTTAATGGCGGCGCAAACTGAAAGTCGATCTCATTGTGTCCGGGACCGCCCTCATGCCGCGAGGAGTCAGGAGAAAAATCCATCTGCTCTAATGCAAGACATATTTCACGGCGTATGTTTTCCCCTCTGTCACGGGGCGCAGCGTCCATATATCCGGCATTGTCATGAGGGATTTTCGTCGGGTTCCCCTCATCGTCGCACTTAAACAGATAGAATTCGCAGGAGGTCTGGAACTCAAAGGTGATCCCTTTCTTTGAAGCGTAATCTACCGCTTTTTTCAAAATATCCCTCGAACAGGCGGCAAACCTGCTCTTGTCCGCATTTTTAATGTCGCATATGAGTCTTGCAACTCCACCGTGATGAGGTCTCCACGGCAGGATAGAAAGCGTGGAAGCATCGGGCATCAGAAGAAGATCATCCTCCGGGCACAAAAGCCCCCTCTGATAAGAAGCGTCGATAGAAAAGCCCTCAGCAAACGCTTTTGCAAGTTCTGAGCTGTTTAAGGAAATATTCCTCTGAAAGCCGAAAACATCTGAAAACTGAAGCTTCACAAACTTAACGTCGTTTTCCTCAACGTACTGAAGCACATCCGTTTCTGTGTAAATCATACTAACCTCCTATACTTAAAAATAAGGGGAGTGATTAAAAAACCAATCCCCTGTATTTTGTGATACATATGATGGCAAAATTTCTGGTCAATAATATTTTACCATATTTAGTTGGCCGTGTAAAGCCGTTTGTAAGGATTTTTTGTGTCAGGAGTCAAAACATAAAACTTTGAGTTCATCACATCCTGCTTTTTAACCTTGAATTTTCTGCAAAATGTAGTAATATAACTATTTATCTGTGCCAAATCCTCGGCAGTTGCCTCCTCTGCCTTGACCTGCTTCGGAAGGTCATGCGGCAGCTTATCCGTCCTTAAGTATATCCTTCCGCCGTGCATTCCGGTTCCGCAGAAATTGCCTACAATGCTTTCGCCTTCGTAACCAAGCCCTAAAACGACTATATATCCGCCCGCCTGATATTCGCCAAGAAAGCTTCCCGCCTTTCCGCCAATAATAAGCGCAGGAACTTTATCCATATAGCTTTTCATATGTATCCCCGCGCGGTATCCGGCGCTGTCACGAACATAAATAGTTCCGCCTCTCATTGCGTATCCCGTGGCGTCTCCGGAAGAACCGTAAATCGTTATTACACCGTCGTTCATCGTATCTCCCGTCGCGTCCTGAGCGTTGCCGTTTACGGTTATGTTGCAGCCGTCAAGATAAGCTCCGAGCGCATTTCCCGGTGTGCCGTTTATTGTTACATCCGTGCCATTTCTTCCTGCGGCGATATATCTCTGGCCAAGGCAATTGTCTATCGTCACCGGCTCCTTTTTGCAAGCCTTTATCTTTTTGTTAAGCAATTGAAAGTGCATTTCTCCCGCTGTTATCTTCATATTTTCCCCATCTCCTTATTTCGCCAGAAACTCGCTTCTTTTCTTCTTTGAAAAAGCCATAAGCTGTGGCTTTTCTTTTATAAGCTCAAAGTCGATAGTCGCAAGATCGGTCTTGTTTTTTATAAGGCTTGTATAAATCCCGGCTCTCATAACATCGCCTATCATTATATAGCCCATAAGACGGTTGTCCTTATAAAACAGCTTTTTATAGTTTTCTCCCTCAAGCGTTTCATAGGTCTGACCGATATAGTCTCCAGCTGTTATCATATGATATCCGAAAAATCCGATCGCGTTCATCGGAATGGCATTTTCGTAAAGCTTTGTGCCGCCCGCCATATTTATTCCAGCGGTTTCTCCCTGCATATAAGCATTCGGCAAAAGCGCCATAACCTTCATATCTCCCGTTGCACAGTCTGCCGACTCTGTACAGTCGCCCGCAGCGTAGATATCCTTTATTGATGTTTCGCACTTGTTGTTAGTAATAATCGCTCTGCGGCATTTTCCGCCTATGTCGCTTACCAGGGAAATATTCGGACGAACTCCCACAGCAATTACCACTACATCAAACTCAATGGTCTTTTTGCTTTTAAGCACCGCCTTATTTTTTTCAAACCTTTCTACGCTGTCCCTGAGATGAAATTCAACTCCCTTTGACTCAAGAAATTTCTTTACAAGGCCCGAGCCCGTTTCATCGAGAATAGAAGGTAAGATCCTGTCTGCAAGGTCAACTACATTGACTGTTGCTACTTTGTCCAAAATTCCCTCTACGCATTTAAGTCCGATAAGTCCCGCTCCGACAACCAGTGCTCTGGTATCCTTTTTAAGCGCCTTATCAAGTGCCTTTGCATCGTCAAGAGTCATAAAGCTGAATCTGTTTTTTACGCTTTCCAATCCCTCCATATGAGGAACAAACGGATTAGAGCCGGTAGCTACCAAAAGCTTTTCATACGGTATTTTTTCTCCGTTTTTAAGAGTTACCGTCTTTTCTTTTTTGTCTATTTCAGTTACGGTTTCGCCAAGCCTTTTTATAACCTTGTTTTTCTTATAAAAGTCGTTTGGGCGATACTTCATTTTCTGCTCATCGGTCTTTCCGTACAAAAGATAAGAAATAAGCGGTCTTGAATATGTGTGGTGCGGTTCTGACGCTATAAGAGTTATCTCTCCCTTTTGATCCACCTGTCTTATTCCCTCAACACAGCCTATAGCCGCAGCCGAGTTTCCTATGATAACGTATTTTGACATACTCTTTCGCCCCCTTATTCTTTTTCCTCAAAAACTATCGCCTTATTAGGACATCCGGCAACACAGGCGGGCTTTCCGGCGGAGTTGTTCATGCAAAGCTCGCACTTTTGAATAGCACCTGTTTCAGACGGCACGATAGCTCCGTACGGACAGGTAAGGATACAGGTATAACAGCCCACACACTTGTCCTTGTCGATCTGTATAACGCCGTCGTTTACAGTTAAAGCTCCTGTAATACAGCTTTTTGTGCATAAAGGCTCTTCACAGTGGCGGCAGGAAACCGCAAATGAGATCCCGCCTCTTTCTTCTATCCTTATCCTCGGATTTATAGTGACATTCTTGAGTGCCTTTACCATGCTGTCCTTTCCGGAATTTGCAAAGGCGCAGTAATATTCGCAAAGGTGGCACCCAAGGCACCATTTTTCATTTACATAAATACGCTTCATAAGCCTTCCCCTCCCTTGAATTATTCGCCTGCGTGCTTGATTCCCAGTATCGACAGTTCTTTTTCGGTAAGTCCGATACCTCTTAGCATAAGGCGGTTGCCTCTGAGCGATTCAATTGAGTTGATTCCCATGCCGCCCATTATTTCTTTTATCTCGTGATTCCATGCGGTAACAAGATTTACTAATCTCTTATATCCGATATCCGGGTTGAGCCGCCTTACAAGCTCCGGCCGCTGTGTGGCGATTCCCCAGTTGCAGTTGCCCTTCTGACAGCTTCTGCAAAGGTGACAGCCAAGAGCCATAAGCGCACTTGTTGCTATATATACCGCGTCCGCGCCAAGCGCTATCGCCTTAACGACGTCTGCTGAGGATCGAATGGAACCTCCGACAACGATAGATACGTTATTTCTTATTCCCTCTTCTCTTAAGCGCTGGTCAACCGCCGCCAAGGCAAGCTCTATCGGAATTCCAACATTATCTCGTATTCTTGTCGGCGCTGCTCCCGTACCTCCGCGATAGCCGTCTATCGCGATGATGTCAGCTCCGCCTCTTGCTATACCTGAAGCTATTGCTGCTACGTTATGTACTGCTGCTATCTTTACGATCACCGGCTTTTTATAGTCTGAAGCTTCCTTGAGCGAATAAACAAGCTGCCTCAGATCCTCAATAGAATAAATATCGTGGTGCGGCGCAGGCGATATAGCGTCAGATCCCTCCGGGATCATTCTGGTTCTTGAAATGTCCTCCCTGACCTTTATTCCCGGAAGATGTCCGCCGATTCCGGGCTTTGCACCTTGTCCCATTTTTATCTCAATGGCAGCGCCTGCATTAAGATAATCCTTATGTACACCGAATCTTCCTGATGCCACCTGAACTATCGTATTTTCACCGTACTTGTAAAAGTCCTCGTGAAGTCCGCCCTCACCGGTGTTGTAAAAGGTTCCCAGTTCCTTGGCGGCCCTTGCCAGAGACTCGTGAGCGTTATAGCTTATAGAACCGTAACTCATCGCCGAAAACATGATAGGAACCTCAAGCTTAAGCTGTGGGGAAAGATTGTTCTTTATCTCTCCCTTTGCGTTAAACTCCACCCTGCCGGGTTTTGCTCCTAAAAACACCTTTGTCTCCATCGGCTCTCTCAGCGGGTCAATAGGCGGATTTGTTACCTGAGACGCGTTTATAAGCATCTTATCCCAGTAAATAGGATACTTCTTCGGGTTTCCCATTGAAGAAAGCAAAACTCCTCCCGTACCTGCCTGACGGTATATCTCGGCAATATGCTCGCCTGTCCAGTTTGCGTTTTCCTTGAAGGTGTGGTCGGTTTTCACTATCTTAAGCGCCCTTGTCGGGCAAAGCGAAACGCATCTGTGACAGTTGACGCACTTTGCGCTGTCGCACATCATCATCTGAAGCTCCGCGTCGTACCAGTGAGCCTCGTTTGCGCACTGTCTTTCACACACACGGCAGCATATACATTTATCCCTATCCCTTTTTATTTCGTATTCAGGATATAAAAAATCAATAGCCATAATTTTTTCTCCTCTTTACTTACTGCTTTTTAGCGAATCGAGTGTAACTATCACAGGCTCTCCGCCCCTGGGCGACCAGAGCTTATCAAGATCAGGCTCAATAATTCTTATCGCACATTCCTCGCTTGCCATATATACCATATCGTCCTTTTCACCTATAACCATTGATCTGAGCTTAAGCCGGTCATTAAGAGCCATAAGTCCGCCCTCAAAGCCCAGAATTATCGAAAACGGCCCTGTTATCAAAAGTCCCGGAAAAGCGCTTCGTAAATATGTAAGCTTCTCCTTTTGCGCTTTCGGCATATTTTCAATCGTTGACCAGAACGGCGCTGCAATAACGCTTGCGGCATCGCTTAAAGAAAGCTTTTGCTTTCTGAGCAAATAGTCTATGATGTAAGTGATAACCTCGGTATCGGTCTGAAGAGTACATTTATATCCATACATCTCAATATCTCTTCTGTTAGCGTCGTAGCTTGATATCTCTCCGTTGTGAACTATCGAGTAATCAAGCATCGCAAACGGATGAGCTCCGCCCCACCAGCCGGGAGTATTGGTCGGGTATCTTCCGTGAGCAGTCCAGGCATATCCGTCGTATTCCTCGAGCCTGAAATAATCTCCGACATCCTCCGGGTATCCTACTGCCTTGAACACGCCCATATTCTTTCCGCATGAGAAAACATAAGCGCCGTCTATCTGCGAATTTATCCTGATGACGCTTCTGGATACGAATTCCTTTTCGTCAAGATGACTGTCAGTAAGCTTGGTGGGCAGCGGATTTACAAAGTATCTCCATATAAGCGGCTCTGCCGTTATCTTGCTGCTGGGCCTTACAGGTATCTTCGACAGATTTATGATGTCAAAATGGCGGTCAAGAAATCTTTCGCATTCCTCTCTTGCCTTGTTTGAGTCGTAAAAAACGTGAAAGGCGTATAGATCCTTGTACTGTGGATAGATGCCGTAGCCCGCAAAACCTCCTCCCAGACCGTTGGAACGGTCGTGCATAGTTGCAATGCTTTTGACAATTCTCTCTCCGTTTATCTTCTTTCCGCTTTTTGAGATAACTCCCGAAATAGCGCAGCCTGACGGGATCCTCACTTGTCCCTCTTTAAGCATTACTCTCTCCTCCTTATAAATTATGTGATCTTTTGCAAAATAAAAAGTGCGTTCACCAAAAGCTCCCTGCCCGTTCCGCCATTTTATAAATAGTATACCTGATACTGATAAAATATGCGGAGGCAAAAAGCCTTTTATGAACGCCTTTGTTCTCACAAGTTATTTGTTACGCTATCACGCGTCTAGAATATATTATCATAAATAACTTTTGTTGTCAACCCTTATTTGCATAAAATTTGTCTTTATAATTCATTTTTCGTTATATTCTTGGCATATTCATTATGTGTTCGCCGAGAATTTTGCAAGATTTTTTTCAACTCTTGCAAAAAATATATGTATATATGAATAATATCTTTCGCGCACGCATAAAATGAACTAACAAGGCGCTTGTTTTTGGCGAATTTGTAGCAAATCCTTCAACCGTATGTTTTGATTGTTATGCTTTTTCTACAAATCTCTGAAAAAAGGAAAAAAAGTCTTGACAAATTGACAGCTTGAGAATATACTAAGTATTGTAAACAGCAAAGGCGCTGTGAGCAAACCAAGTGCTCGCAGTGCCTTTTTATTTAATTATAAACGAATGGAGGACTTAGCAATGAGCAACATTCCGGAGATATTCGGAGAAAACGTGTTTAACCTTAAGGTTATGAAGGCACGTCTTCCGAAAGAAACATTCAAAGCTCTTAAAAAAACTATTGAGGACGGCACTCCGCTTGACACCAACGTGGCAAATGTAGTGGCAAATGCTATGAAGGACTGGGCTATTGAAAAAGGAGCTACCCACTTTACTCACTGGTTCCAGCCGATGACGGGTATCACGGCTGAAAAGCACGACAGCTTTATTTCACCATCGGCTGACGGTCAGGTGATCATGGAATTTTCGGGTAAAGAGCTTATAAAGGGTGAGCCTGACGCTTCTTCTTTCCCGTCCGGAGGACTGAGAGCTACATTTGAGGCAAGAGGCTATACGGCGTGGGATCCGACTTCATACGCATTTATTAAGGACGGGTCGCTGTGCATACCTACGGCTTTCTGTTCATACACCGGCGAGGCGCTTGACAAGAAAACTCCTCTTTTGCGTTCTATGGAGGCAGTAAATAAATCTGCTCTTAAGATTTTAAAGCTTTTCGGCAGCGACGCCAAGAGAGTGACTTCGACAGTCGGTGCAGAGCAGGAATACTTTATAATAGAAAGAGAAGACTACGCAAAGAGAAAAGACCTTATATATACGGGCAGAACCCTTTACGGCGCGCCTGCACCAAAGGGTCAGGAGCTTGAGGATCACTACTTCGGCTCTGTAAAAATGAGAATTTCGGCATATATGAAGGATCTTGACGAAGAGCTTTGGAAGCTGGGCATCATGGCTAAGACCAAGCATAACGAGGTTGCTCCTGCTCAGCATGAGCTTGCGCCTATATTCTCGACCACAAATATTGCGACCGACCACAACCAGCTTATGATGGAGGCTATGAGAAAGGTCGCAAAAAAGCACGGATTCAAGTGCCTGCTGCACGAAAAACCCTTTGCAGGCGTAAACGGCTCAGGTAAACACAACAACTGGTCGATCTCAACCGATACGGGCGTAAACCTTCTTGAACCGGGAAAAACCCCGGCTGAAAACGCTCAGTTCTTAACATTCCTCGTTGCAGTTATCAAGGCAGTAAATGAATATCAGGATCTGCTTCGTCTCTCTGTTGCAACTGCGGGAAACGACCACCGTCTCGGTGCTAACGAAGCTCCTCCGGCAATCATCTCAATGTTCCTCGGCGATGAGCTTACAGCTATTCTGGAGGCAATAAAAGATGACAAGCAGTATGCTGAACACGGTTCGGGCGAGATGCAGATAGGCGTAGATGTTTTGCCAAGCTTCCCGATCGACAACACCGACAGAAACAGAACCTCGCCTTTTGCTTTCACCGGTAATAAGTTTGAGTTCAGAATGCCGGGATCAAAGCTTTCTATCGCAGGCCCAAACACCGTACTTAACACAATAGTTGCAGAGGCTCTTGATGAGTTTTATGAGGTTTTGAAAGACGCTGATGACTTTAACACCACTCTTCATGAGCTTATCAAGAAGACAATAAATGAAAACTGGAACATAATCTTTAACGGCGACGGATACAGTGCAGAATGGCCTGTTCTTGCAGAAAAGAGAGGGCTGTTGAATCTCAGATCCACTCCGGAGGCAATCCCGCACTTTGCAGATCCCAAAAACGTAAAGGTATTCACAAAGCACGGAGTTTATACCGAAACTGAGATACACTCCCGCATTGAGATACTTCTTGAGGAGTACGTAAAGATTCTTAATATAGAGGCTCTGACAATGATAGATATGGCCAAAAAGGATATTCTTCCGGCTATCTCTACCTATGTTAAGGAGCTTGGCAAGACCGCAAAGCTTGCTAAGGAATGCGGCGCCGAGGCTAAGTTTGAGGTCGAGGTTGTCAAGAAGCTTTCAGCACTTGAAAGCGAGATCTATGAAAAGCTTACAAATCTTGAGACAATCACGGCAGACGCAGCGGGCATTACCGATATTCAGGATAAGGCAAACTTCTATCACGATGAAGTGTTTACCGCAATGGGCGAGTTGAGAGCTCCCGCAGACGAGGCGGAAAAGCTCTGCGGAGAAAAGTACTGGCCGTATCCGACATACGGAAAAATGCTGTTCTACGTATAAAAATCGTACAGATAACTTAATAAACAATGTACAATGAAGTGCAGATCCCCAAGGCAGACTATTGCCTTTTACGGGATTTGCACTTTTATTTTAATCACACAAAAGGGAGAGATTTTTATGACACTATTTGCAGACAACGTTCTTGAAGGCGTGTCAGAGCTGATCGAACAGATCGACGGAACGATATTCGGCGTATGGTTTCTGATCGGCGCAGCACTCGTCTTCTGGATGCAGGCGGGCTTTGCGATGGTAGAAACAGGTTTCACCAGAGCAAAAAACGCCGGAAACATTATTATGAAGAACCTGATGGACTTTTGTATAGGTACTGTCATGTTCATCATCATCGGCTTCAGCCTTTTGCTTGGCGAAGATCTGGTCGGCTTTATCGGAAAGCCGGGATTTGATATCCTGACAAACTATAAGGACTTTGACTGGTCAAATTTCGTATTTAACCTGGTCTTCTGCGCTACTACAGCAACTATCGTTTCGGGAGCCATGGCGGAAAGAACAAAGTTCCTTTCTTACTGTGTATACTCAGCCGTCATCTCAGGACTTATCTACCCGATCGAGGCTCACTGGATCTGGGGCGGCGGCTGGCTTTCAGAGTTCGGTTTTCATGATTTCGCAGGCTCCTGCGCGATCCATATGGTAGGCGGAATCGCCGCTTTAGTTGGTGCGACAATTCTCGGCCCGCGTATTGGCAAGTTTACAAAAGGTAAGGACGGAAAGATAAAGGTTCACGCATTTCCCGGACACAATCTTACGATAGGCGCTTTGGGCGTGTTCATTCTGTGGCTCGGCTGGTATGGATTCAACGGTGCTGCCGCAACCAGTGTAGATCAGTTAGGCTCCATCTTTGTTACCACCACAATTGCTCCGTCAGTTGCAACGGTAACCTGCATGATCTTCACTTGGATTAAATACGGAAAGCCTGACGTTTCAATGTGCTTGAATGCATCGCTCGCAGGACTTGTAGCTGTTACCGCAGGCTGCGATGTAGTGGACGCAACAGGTTCGTTTATAATCGGAGCGGTCGCAGGACTGCTGGTAGTATTCGGCGTTTGGCTGCTCGACTATGTTTTCCACGTAGACGACCCGGTAGGCGCGGTTGCGGTTCATATGATGAACGGTATCTGGGGTACACTTGCAGTAGGACTTTTCGCAACAGGTACAACTCCTGGATACAGCCTTGATATTAAAGGTCTTTTCTATGGCGGAGGATTTGAGCTATTAGGAAAGCAGGCTCTGGGCGTACTTACAGTTGGTGCTTGGGCAACCATCACTATGATCATCGTTTTCTTTGCAATCAAAGCAACGGTAGGTCTCCGCGCTTCAAGAGAAGAGGAGATCATCGGTCTTGACGCTACCGAGCACGGTCTTGCATCATCTTATGCTGACTTTGCACCGGCGGTTGAGATCACTTCTGCGACCATTGAGCATACCTCCTCTATCCCTGAGCCTTCAATTCCGCCAAAGCCGAAGGTTCCAGTTGAGAAGGCTGTTGAGGTTGAAAGCTATGTTGCTCCGGGCAGCGATAAGATATCAAAAGTTGTCGTTATATGCAAGAATCAGATGCTTAACACTCTGCTTTCGGCGTTTGAGTCCATCTCTGTAACTGGCGTTACGGTAACCAATGTACTTGGTATGGGTATGCAGAAGGGACAGCCGGAATACTACCGTGGAGTTGAGGTAGAAGCAAATCTGCTTCCTAAGACAAAGGTAGAGGTGGTAATCTGCAAGGTTCCTGTTCAGAAGGTTATCGATACTGCCAAGTCGGCTCTTTATACCGGTCATATCGGCGACGGTAAGATATTTGTATACCCTGTTGATGAGGTTGTAAAGGTAAGGACCGGCGAAGTAGGATACGACGCTTTGCAGGACGACTAAACATAAGTACAAGGGATTTTTACACTATTAAACCAAGCCCCCATCCCACTTATAAATTATGGCAAAACACATTCGGGTTTTAATGACTCGGATGTGTTTTGCTGTTAAAAAACCGCAGAAGCGTGATTTATACTTCTGCGGTTTTATCAAATATACAGTTGTTTGACGTTATAAATGCCTCTTAAAGACTTTATATGAGTTTTGTATCCTATTTGTTTGCCGCAACTATTGCGTATATCAATTTATAAATCAGATACACCGTAAACAAAAGCAACGGAATGTTAAGCGCAACAGTCTTTATCCTTTCGTAATAGCTAAGCTCATGGCTTTCCTCCTGAATCTTAAATGAGTACAGATTTTTTGCTATGACAAACACACCTATCAGCAAAATGGAATAAAGCAGTACAAAATAAATCACTGTTATTATTTTTGAGTCAAGCGCATTTCCGATGTTTAAAATAAGCGGCAGGGAGTTGTTTAGCATGTGAATTATTATAGATGGCAAGACAGATTCGTATTTTACATCTATTGCTGCAAATACTATCCCGCAAACGAACGCGCCTAAAAACTGATTAAGATTTCCGTGCATAAGCCCGAATAGTGCGGCGGAAACAACAATAGCAAGCTTTTTTCCATAAGGAGCAATTGTTTTTAAAACGAGCCCTCTGAAAATGAGTTCTTCCGCTATCGGGGCAACTATAAGCAGATAAAGTATCTCAAAAGCCACCGCCGATACCGTCGGATTGTCTATTGAGAAATCCGCCTGAGGTATAACCGTTCCCTGTTTAGAGAAAAAATCAGTAATGTAGTTTATAATAGTTGTTATTATGTTGTTTAAAACCAACACTGCCGGAAAAGCCAGCAATGCACCTTTCGCGCAGCTCTTATCCTCCACCTTAAGTGTGCTGAAAAGCTTTATTCCCATAAGCCTTGCCGTGATAATGGTCAGAACTAAAACCGCCGCAATTACGCAGCAAGAATAAAGCATAGAAAACGAGGTATATGACGAAAAGTTATCCTTATTTGTTAAAAAAGCGTTTACCTTTGCAGCATCAAATGTAAAATCTGAAGTTCTTATCCAGTAATACACATACAAAAACGCTTTTTTTACATATGTCATAAAGATAAGATCGTATAAAATCAGCAGTATCCCGAGTTTTGAAGCATTTATTTTCAGCCCACGCTTTTCAATATCCTTGGGAGACAGCTGAGAGCTATTGTAAAAATCCATACCGCGTTACCTCATTGAGTCGATAGCAGAAAAAATCCTGTTTGCGACCAACGGATTATTCATTGTATATAAATGTATACCGTCTGCCCCGTTTGAAATAAGATCGACTATCTGATCAACCGCATATGCTATTCCGGCATCAAAAAGCGCCTGAGGGTTATCTGCAAATCTACTCATGACTTTCGTAAATTTTCTCGGCAAGCTTGCTCCGCACATTGAAACCATACGCTCGATCTGGCTGATATTCACTACCGGCATGATCCCCGCCTCGATCGGAACTTCTATTCCAGCTATTCTCGCACGCTCCAGAAAAGTATAAAATGCACTGTTGTCAAAGAAAAGCTGAGATATAAGGTGCTGTGCTCCGGCATCGACTTTTTTCTTTAGTGCCAAAATATCTTCAACAGGGCCTTCAGCCTCGGTATGGACCTCAGGATAGCACGCACCGCTTATTTCAAAGCTGTATCCGCTGTTTTTTATATATTCGATCAAATCACTTGCATACTTAAAATCGCCTTTAACGCCAGCGTCTTCATTTTTGTCTCCTCTTAAGGCAAGAATATTCTCAACACCGATCTCCTCAAGCTTATTAAGAATATAGTCGATATCTTTCATTTGTGAGTTGACACAGGTAAGATGAGCAATAGCGGGCGTATCATATTTTTCCTTTATTATCTTACATATTTCAAAGGTAGATAAATCCGCTTTGTTGCCGCCCGCGCCGTATGTCACCGATATAAAGTCGGGCTTAACAGACTTTATTCCTTCCAGCGTTTTGTAAATAGTGCTTATATCCTCAGAAGTTTTTTTCGGAGGAAAAACCTCTAGTGAAAAAACAGTTTTTTTGTCATTAAACAATGATGATATTTTCAAATCCGTTTCAATCCTTTCCATATCAATAAATTTATTTTATACTCTATGTAAGATGTAAATGTGACTAAATTGTAAATAAAGTGTGTACTTTTTAGGCAAATACTTGATTTTTATGACTGCGGCGTTATAATGTAATTAGCACTCAACTAAGCCGAGTGCTAATTGCACGGAAAGGAAATAGAAAAAATGGAAACTAAGGAATTTAAAGCGGAATCGAAACGACTTCTTGAGATGATGATAAACTCAATTTACACTCATAAAGAAATTTTTCTGCGTGAGCTTATTTCAAACGCAAGTGACGCTATTGACAAGCTTTACTTCAAATCACTTACAGATTCGTCGGTAGGACTTAAAAAAGACGACTTTGAAATATTTATCACTCTTGACAAGAACGACCGCACTCTTACGATAAGTGACAACGGAATAGGAATGACCAAGGAGGAGCTTGAAAACAACCTTGGAACGATAGCAAAGAGCGGCTCTCTTTCGTTTAAGTCCGATAACGAGCTGGGCGAAGATGTTGATATAATCGGACAGTTTGGCGTTGGCTTTTACTCAGCTTTTATGGTAGCAAAGGAGGTTGAGGTGAAAAGCAAGGCGTTTGGCGAAAACGAAGCGCATGTATGGAGATCAGAGGGCGTTTCGGGCTACACGATAGACGCCTGTGAAAAATCCGATGCCGGAACGGTTATCACCCTTAAAATCAAGGACAATACCGAAGACGAGAACTACGACGAGTTTTTAGAGCAGTACAAAATCGAATCGCTTGTCAAAAAGTATTCTGATTATATTCGGTTCCCAATTAAAATGGAGGTTGAAACGCCTCACTTTGAAGAGGGAAAAGAAACTACTTACACTAAAGAGATCAAGACCTTAAACAGCATGGTACCTATCTGGAAGAAAAACAAATCGGAGCTTAAGGAAGAGGACTACAACGCTTTCTACTCCGACAAGTTTATGGATTATCAGCCGCCTGTTTCTCACATTCACTCAAAGAATGAAGGCGCAGCTACTTATGATGCTCTTTTGTTTATTCCGTCAAAAGCGCCGTACAACTACTATTCAAAGAATTACGAAAAGGGTCTTCAGCTTTATTCAAGCGGCGTTATGATTATGGAGAACTGTGCTGACCTTCTTCCCGATTATTTCAGTTTTGTAAAGGGTCTGGTCGATTCGCAGGATCTGTCGCTCAATATATCCAGAGAGATGCTCCAGCATGACAGACAGCTTAAAATCATTGCCAGAAATATTGAAAAGTCAATAAAAAACGAGCTTTCAAAAATGCTTAAAAACCGCCGTGAGGACTATGAAAAGTTCTTTAAAGAATTCGGGCTTCAGCTTAAATTCGGGATTTATCAGTCGTTCGGTGCTGCTAAGGACACCCTTGAAGATCTTCTGATGTTCACTTCATCTTTTGAAAACAAACCTGTTACTCTGTCTGAATACGTTTCAAGAATGGCGCAGGATCAAAAGTACATCTATTACGCATGCGGTGACAGTACGGCAAGAATTGATATGCTTCCGCAGGCAGAGGCGGTAAAGGACAAGGGCTATGAGCTTTTATACTTCACCGACGATGTTGATGAGTTTGCGATAAAAATGCTTGGAAAATACAAGGAGAAGGAGTTTAAGTCGATAAGCGCAAGCGACCTTGATCTCTCGACCGAAACCGAAAAAGAAGAGGCCAAGAAAAAATCTGAAGACTCAAAGAAAATGTTTGAGCACATGAAAAAATTCCTAGGCGAAAAGGTTTGTGACGTAAGGCTTTCAAACAAGCTGAAAACACATCCTGTTTGCCTTACGGCAGACGGAGAGGTTTCTCTTGAGATGGAAAAAGTATTAAATACGATGCCCAATGCCGATGCAAACATTAAGAGCCAAAAGGCGCTTGAGATAAATCCGGATCACCCTATATTTGAAAAGCTTAAATCACTTTTTGAAAGCGATAAGGACAAGCTTGATCTTTATACCGAGCTTCTTTACAATCAGGCACTTCTTATCGAGGGAATAGACATTGAAAATCCGCTTGACTTTTCAAATAAGATCTGCTCACTGATGATCTAGTCTTGTTTTTCACAAAGCTAAATAATCCCCGTTACCAGACAATGAGGTGTAATAAATACGCCACAAACGTCTGATAATGGGGATTTTAATTATTACTCTTTTATCACTCTTTGCTTTTCCTGGTTTATATTGTCAACTCAAAGCTATGATTTACAAGGTTTTTTATAAGCTCGTCAGAGACATCACCCTGAAGCTCCACGGTGTTCCAATGCACCTTATTCATATGATATGCCGGATAGATGCTTTTGTAGTTATCCCTTAAAAACTGAGATTGCAGCGGATCACACTTTAGATTAACTATATACTTACCGTTCAAGCACATAATAAGAGCATACCACTTTTTATTTGATTTGTGTCTTGCAACAACGCTGTCGTCATCTTCAAACGGACAGTCCACCGACGAATTTTCAAATGTGTTAAAGTAATCAATGAGCTCGTCTTTTGTCAAAAAATCACTTCCCTGCCTTATCTTTATAAATCTGATTTTTCAAAAACAAAATAAAAAACTCAGGGTGCAGAATTTACCGCGCCCTGAATTTATAATGATTAGTTGTTTATAAGCTTATCCTCGTCGCTCCAGCTGTAAAGCTTTCTTATCTCTGCGCCGACCGTCTCAGCCGGATGCTCAGATGCAAGCTTTCTCATAGCCTTGAAGTGAACCTGAGAACCTGCCGACGACATATCCAGCAAAAATTCCTTTGCAAAAGAACCGTCCTGAATATCCGAAAGCACTTTCTTCATTGCCTTCTTGGTTTCCTCTGTGATGATCTTTGGTCCGGTAATATAGTCACCGTATTCAGCGGTATTTGAAATCGAATATCTCATTCCGGCAAAGCCCGACTGATAGATAAGGTCAACTATTAGCTTCATCTCGTGAATGCACTCAAAGTAAGCGTTTCTGGGATCATAGCCTGCTTCAACAAGCGTTTCAAATCCTGCCTGCATAAGCGCGCAAACTCCGCCGCACAAAACCGCCTGCTCTCCGAACAGGTCTGTCTCTGTCTCGGTTCTGAAGGTCGTCTCCAGAACTCCTGCTCTTGCTCCTCCTATTCCCGCTGCATATGCAAGTCCGATATCGGTAGCATTTCCTGTTGCATCCTGCTCAACGGCAATAAGACACGGAACTCCCTTTCCTGCCTGATATTCGCTTCTTACAGTATGTCCCGGACCTTTAGGCGCGATCATAATTACATTTACGTCTTTCGGCGGAACGATACATCCGAAGTGAATGTTAAATCCGTGCGCAAAGGCAAGCGTTTTTCCCTCGGTAAGATTAGGCTCGATCTCGCTCTTATAGAGCGCTGCCTGCTTCTCGTCAGGAATCAGAATCATAATAACGTCAGCGACCTTTGCGGCCTCAGCCGTTGTCATAACCTTAAGCCCCTGACTCTCTGCCTTTGCCCATGACTTACTTCCCTCGTAAAGTCCTACTACAACATTTACTCCGCTTTCCTTAAGATTTAAAGCGTGAGCGTGTCCCTGACTTCCATATCCGATAATTGCTACCGTTTTTGAGCTCAGAACATTGATGTCGCAGTCCTGTTGATAATAAATTTTTGCCATTTTTCTGTCCTCCTGAATTGTTTTGAGTTTATGGTTAGAGATTTTAAAATCTCACATCAACTTAATATTTTACAAGCATTATGTTTACAATTTGTGAATAATCATTACTTATTTTTTAAACGTCATAGTTTCCGCGCCCTTTTGAATGGCAATCGTTCCCGTTCTCACCTCTTCAAGAACGCCATATGGCTTGGTTATCTCCTCAAATCTCAATACGTTGGGGTATGTATCGGCAAGAAGAAGCGTCATAGTTGTCTGAGAAATATCTATAACGCTGGCGCCCGTAATGTCCGCAATAGTAAGTATCTCGCTTCGCTTTTCCAGCGGAACGGACAGTTTTATCAAAACAAGCTGACGCTCCAGCTTTTCGCCCTTCTTAAGAGTCTTTACCTTTATCACCTCGACAAGCTTGTTGAGCTGTTTTTCGACCTGCTCGACCGTATGCTCGTCCCCCGAGACGATAATTGTTATTCTTGATATTTCCGGATCGTCCGTTACTCCCACAGCAAGGCTGTCGATGTTAAAGCCTCTGCGTGAAAACAGCCCCGATATCCTTGATAAAACTCCTGCGTGATTTTCCACCAAAACAGAGATCGTGTGTTTCATTTCATTCATTATATGTTCCTCCCAAAATCAGAGCGTGCTTTCAAAATCGTCCACCGCGCACTCAATAACGCACGGTCCGCTTTGCTTAATAAGCTCAAAAGCATTATCCATACTCTCTTCGTCGCTTACCCTTACGCCCTTGATGCCGTAAGCCTCTGCCAGTCTGATAAAATCCGGCGATCCTTCAAGAGACACCGCAATAAGTCTGCCTCCGTAAGCCTTATCCTGAACCTCTCTCACCATGCCGAGGTAATTGTTTTTCATAACAATCACCTTTATATCGACTCCGTGCTGAACGGCCGTGGCAAGCTCCATAAATGACATCTGAAAGCTTCCGTCGCCGCACACCGCCAAAACCTCTGACTTTTTGTCGGCAAGCTTTGCTCCTATCGCAGCAGGGACAGCATATCCCATAGTCCCCATTCCGCCGCTTGTGAGAAAGCGTCCTTTTTTTATTTTGTAATAGGTTGCCGTCCATATCTGGTTCTGACCAACATCTGCGACAACATGCGTGTTTTCTCCCATAACATCGCTTAAACGGCTGATGAACTCTTTTGGATTAACTCTGCCCTTTTCCGGCTTTTTAAACTTCGGTTGTTTATCAAATTCTTTGATCTCGCCTATCCAACCGGCATGGCTCATCTCAGGGGCATCCTTTAAGATCTGCAAAACTACAGTTTTAACATCCCCGACCAGAGGGATATCCGCCTTAATGTTTTTGCCTATTTCAGCGGGATCTATATCTATATGTATTATCCTGGTGTTCTTCTCAACAAATGAAGGGTTTGATATTGCTCTGTCGCCAACTCTCGCGCCTACAAGTAGCAAAACATCACACTCTGATACAGCCCTGTTTGCAGTCTTACAGCCGTGCATACCGAGCATTCCAAAAAATCTTTCATCGTCCGACTCAAAGACCGATATGCCCATCATGGTCGTTACAACCGGCAGATCAAAACGCCTTGCGAGATCTCTGACCTCCTTCTGAGCATTTGAAAGAAAAACTCCTCCGCCTACGCACAGAAGCGGCTTGCGAGCTTCCTTTATCTCTTTTATAACGCGCTTTACCTGAAGAGCGTTTCCCCTGCTTGTTGGCTTATAGCTTCTGATTTCAGCCGATTTCGGATATGAAAACTCTATCATCTGGTTCTGAACATCCATCGGCACATCTATAAGCACCGGACCCGGTCTGCCGGAACCGGCAAGATAAAACGCCTCTTTAAAAATCCTGCCTATCTGTAAGCCGTCCTTTACCAAATACGTGTGCTTAATAAAAGGCGCTGCTGAACCGGTAATATCTGCCTCCTGAAATGCGTCGGAGCCGATCTGTTCTGAGTTTACCTGACCTGTTATACAGACAATAGGAACGCTGTCGGCATAAGCTGTTGCTATAGCGGTAAGAAGGTTTGTCGCACCCGGTCCGCTTGTTGCTATACACACAGCAGGCTTGCCGGTAATTCTGGCATAGCCGTTTGCCGCGTGGCCACCGTTTGCCTCATGTCTTACAAGAACGCTTTTAATGTTGCTGTTGTAAAGCTCATCGTAAAACGGACAGATAGCCGCGCCCGGGTATCCAAAGACGACCTTAATGCCCTCTGCCTGTAAACACTCCACCATAGCTTTACAGACCTTGATTTTTTCCGCCATTAAAAGCCGCCTCCTTTTATCATAATAATATCCTTAATATTATACATCTTTTTAAAACTTATGTCAATGGTAAACACCGCGCCTAAAGAGCAAAGCAGATATGCGACCGATTCCAGAAACAAATAAAAAGGCTGACCATACCATGTGAAAATAACTCCGCTTTATAGCCTTGCCTCGTCAAGTCAATAATGCGATTTAGCGTAACAATATAATAAATACACCGGCGCACAAACGACAAGAAGCACTAGTGCAATCATACCTGCAACTTTTTCCTTTTTGTCATAATACACCTCAGACGTTAAAAAAGAGGCCGGAGCACCGACCTCATAAAAAGTTTTACCACGCTTTTACATAATACCGCACTCGTCATAATCCTTCCACTTTTCATAATAAGCCTTGTTGCTCATAAGCTTATATACAAACAGGGAAACAGAAACAACGACCAAAACCAGTGCACCCATAATCGTCCAGAAGCCCTTATCGATTTTGTTCTCCATAATAAATTCTCCTCTCGCTTGCCCATATATCTTTATGTAAATTCATTTTACCACACTTTTTTTAACATGTCAACCGCGAATACTTTATTTAGTTGGCGCATAAATATTATCAAACACAAATAAGGAGATAAATATGGACAACCTTAAAAAGTACGCCGTAAAGGCTGTGGCTATCACACTAAGTGCAGTTTGCCTTCCGGCAATAATTTTTGGAAAAATAAATATTCTGCCCGGATTTGCCGATGCTTTTGCAGATGCCTGCCGTTCGTCCGCAGTACTGAGCTTTGGAGATAACACGGCAGTTTTCAAAGAGATAAGCAGCGTCATAAATCAAAAGGTTATAAACACTCCGTCTAACGATTACGGAAGCATAAAGATAAACAACAACTCACCCATTGCAATTGACATGGCGCCTAATGAAACTCAGGCACAGACGAATACCGACAAAGCTCCGCTTAAGATCTACAAGGACGACGGCGTTGCGCTCGAAAACCCCATCCCGTACCCAGATCCTCAGGATGAAAACTGCGGCCCTATCGAGCGGGCGACCTACGGAGTTTACACAGACCCAAGCTTTCTCACTCTCGACAGCGGTGGTCAGATACGAAATTGCACCGATCTTACAAACGACTATCTTTTGGAAGAAAGCCGCAAATCTCCTGATTTTGAAATAGATAAAAACACAGACGCTCCGCAGGTTCTAATTTATCATACCCACACCACCGAAAGTTATGAGCCTTATACACGTGATTTTTATGACACCGTATTTTACTCAAAGACTACGGATGAGAAAAAGAATATGGTTGAAGTTGGTGAAAGGATCTGCGAAGAACTTGGCAAAAACGGTATAGGCTATGTGCACGCAAAAACGATACACGACTACCCTGATTACAACTCCGCTTACGATTTAAGTTATGCGACAGTATCGTCTATTCTCGAGGAGTACCCCACCATAAAAGTGGTACTGGATATACACCGAGACGCCATTGAGCGCTCCGACGGAACAAGGATCGCTCCCGTATGCGAGGTCGACGGAAAAAGCGCCGCTCAGCTTATGATAATTTCCTGTGCAGATGACGGAAGCGGATATGTTCCCGATTACATAAAAAATTTCCATCTTGCCTCTGCTCTTCAGTCGCAGCTTGAGAAAGATTACCCTGACCTCGCAAGACCGGTGCTTTTCGATTACCGGAACTACAACCAGAGTCTTTCTCCCGGCGCGCTTCTTATCGAGATAGGAAGTCATGGAAATTCTCTTGACGAAGCCTTTTACACCGGGGAGCTTTTGGGAAAATCGCTGTCAAAGCTGCTGCTCTCTCTATAAACAAAAACGGCCGAAATCAACCGGCCATTTTTAATCAGTACTCGTATTTATTTTTACCTGTTACCGAATATATAACCCACTCTGCAATATTTTGTGCATGATCTGCGATTCTCTCAAAATACTTTGCAATCATCAACGTATCCAAGGCGTTTATCCCAACGGACTTATCCTTTTTAGAAATTATATAATCTATAAGCTGCTCCTTAACCATATAAAACAGCTTATCCACCTCATCGTCTGCGGCAATGACCTTTCTTGCCTGCTCGGTATTCTTTTGTGCATAGCTAAAAACAGAAAGCGAAACCATCGCCGCAGCTTTTTCCGCCATTTTAGAAATAAGCTCTATATTCCACACACCGAATCCGTGCAACAGCTCGATATTAAGCGTGCTTATATCCCTTGCCTGATCTCCCATTCGCTCAAGGTCGGTCAGGATTTTCAAGGTCGCGGAAACATTTCTCAGATCGTCCGCAAACACCGGCTGCTGCATTAAAAGAAGGTTTACGCAAAGCCTTTGTGTTTCTCTCTCGGCGTTATTTATCTCAGGGTCAAGCTTTATTGCTTTTTTTGCAAGTTCCTCGTCCTTTTCTTGAAGAGATTTTATCGAAAGCCCGATTATCTCTTCGACCATCGCCGCCATTTTCATTATATGAAGATTTATGTTCTCTATCTGCTTGTCAAAGTTCTCTCTCATATTACCGCTTCCTTTCTTAAGAATTTAACCGAAGTGTCCGGTTATATAATCTCTCGTACGCTTATCACCCGGGTCTGAGAAGATTTTCTCCGTTTTGTCAAACTCAATGATTTCTCCCAACAGGAAGAATGCCGTTTTATCGGCTATTCTTGTCGCCTGCTGCATATTATGTGTAACTATGATTATCGTAAAATCCTTTTTAAGCTGCTCACATAGCTCCTCAATTTTGATAGTGGATATCGGGTCGAGCGCCGAAGTAGGCTCATCCATTAAAATAACCTCCGGCTTTACGGCAAGCGCCCGCGCAATGCACAGTCTCTGCTGCTGCCCGCCCGAAAGCCCAAGTGCCGATTTTTTGAGTCTGTCCTTTACCTCATCCCAGATCGAAGCCTGTTTCAAGGATGTCTCTACTATTTCATCGAGCTGAGATTTTTTCTTTATGCCGTGTGTTTTCGGCCCGAACGCAATGTTATCGTAAATGCTCATCGGAAACGGATTCGGCTTTTGAAAAACCATACCTGCTCTTTTTCTAAGCTCGGTTACTTCCATCTCCTTAAAAATGTCATAGCCGTCAAACTTAATAGAGCCTGTTATCTTGCAGCCCTCAACCAGATCGTTCATTCTGTTAAGCGATTTTAAAAGTGTGGATTTTCCGCATCCGGAAGGCCCGATAAATGCCGTGATCTCATGCTCTTTGACCTTAAGATTTATGTTTTTAAGCGCGTGAAAATCCCCGTAATACAAATCCATTCCAATAATATCAAATTTGACTTTTGTATTATCCATTGATACATGTCCTTTCAGTTTTATTTTTATTAAGCGTGTTTCAGATAGGCAGTGTTCAGCCCTTCTTAAATTTCTTTGCTATAAAGGAAGCAAGAAAGTTTAAAAGCAGCACCGATACCATTAAAACAACTCCCGTTGCCGCGGCCTCATCCATATAAAGCCCTTCGCTGGAAAGTGTATACATATGTACTGCAAGCGTGCTTGACGAATCAAAAAGTCCTGCAAGCTGTGCAATGGTTCCCGATGTAAATACAAGCGCTGCGGTTTCACCTACAACACGTCCTATCGCAAGAATAACTCCCGATAATATGCCGCTTATCGCACTCGGCAAAACTATCACGAAAATCGTCCTCAGCTTTCCTGCGCCCAGTCCAAAGCTTCCTTCACGATAGCTGTCGTCAACCGATTTAAGCGCCTCTTCCGTGGAGCGGATTATCAGCGGAAGCACCATGATAGACAGAGTCCAGGCTCCCGCCATTATCGAATAATCCCATTTAAGTGCAAGAACAAAAAACAGGTTTCCGAAGATTCCGTATATAATCGAAGGTATTCCCGAAAGCGTTTCGGTCGTAAGCCTTATAAGCTTTACCGCTTTATTGCCCCTTTTTGCATACTCAACAAGGTATATGGCGCAGAATATTCCCAATGGTGCTGCGATTATCAAAGATATAAGCACCATTTCAAACGTGGTTATTATAGAGGTCATCATAGATGCGTTTTCAGACGTATACTTCCACTCAAAAAGCTTTGGCGATAAGTGCGGAACTCCCTTTATGAGAACGTATCCTACGATAAGCAAAAACACAGCAACAGTTATTGTAATGGCGACGACTGTTATGATCTTAAAAACCAAAGATAAGGGGTGCTTTTTGTATGTCTTCATTTTTTCTTCCATTTTTAATGCACCTCTTTTCTAGGACTTCTTTTTGCTTGTGATCACATTCAGCAGAATGTTTATGATAAGTATGAACACAAACAGCACCACTCCCGTTGCGATAAGCGCGTCGTAATGAAGTCCGGTAGCATAACCCATTTCCATAACGATATTTGAGGTAAGAGTTCTTACCCCATCCAAAATTCCGCCTGCAAATCTCGGCTGATTTCCCGCAACAAGTATGACCGCCATAGTCTCTCCTATAGCTCTTCCTATTGCCAGAACCACGGCTGCTGCTATACCGCTTTTTGCCGCAGGAAATATCACCTTTGCAACAGCTCTTTCGTGAGTTGCCCCAAGCGCGACCGCGCCCTCATAGTAGCTTTCGGGAACGGCTCTAAGCGCTGATTCGCTCATTCCTACCACCGTGGGAAGGATCATCATTCCCAGAAGTATAGACGCGGTCAGTATGCTGTTTCCGTTTCCGCCGAAAGTGTTGCGCACAAACGGAACCAGCACTATAACTCCGAAAAATCCGTAGATTATAGAAGGAATACCCGCCAGCAGATTGATAGGCGGCATTAAAAATTTATACAGCTTTTTCGGGCAGAACTTAGCCATAAATATGGCCGTGAAAAGTCCTATCGGCACGCCAATTATAAGCGCACCCGCCGTAACGTAAATAGAGCCAAGTATCATAGGAGCGATTCCAAAGCTCGGCTTTGTCGCCGTAGGAAGCCATGTGCCACCGAACAGGAATTTGAAAAATCCTATTTCCTTCATAGCGGGAATACCGTTATAGAACATAAACAGACATATGATAATAACCGCAACGATCGACATCAAAGCACACACGAAAAATACCGCTTGCATAAACCTTTCCATGAAATTTTTTAGTCTGTGTTTATTTGTAATTCCGCTATCGGATGTGTCGACTAAGTTTATTTGATTATCCATTACCTATTCACCTCTTTGTACAATGCGATATATATTAAGCGGTCGGTCAGTTCAATTACCAACCGACCGCCGGATTTTTTTACGTGCGGCATAAGTTTGTTTGGGAAAACCGCACGCATTAAAAGGATTTAATGGGGGCTTGTTATTTTACGTCTTCCCATGCGGTTATTTCACCCGTGTAGATTTTCTTTACGGTGTCAACCGTAATATCTTTAAGCTCGTTATTCTTGTTTACTATGATTGCTATACCATCCTTTGCAATAGTTGTTCCGGTAAGCTCTTTTGCTTCTGTGTCCTTAAGCTCTCTTGAGGCCATACCTATATCGCATGCACCCTCTGAAACGGTCTTCATACCGCTGGTAGAGTCTGTCTGCTGTATTTGAATATCGACCTTGTCATTGATTTTTTCATAAGCTTCCTTAAGCTTTGTCATAACCGGTGTAACGGAAGAAGATCCGTCGATTTTTACAGTTCCCTCAGCACCGTTCGATTCAAATTCCGCTGCTTCGCTGTTTACAGAAACACAGCCTTGCTCCTCAATAACCGTCTGACCGTCCTTGCTCATAATGTAGTTTACAAAGTCCTGAGCCGCGTCGCTTAAGGCTCCCTTTGTTGCGATGTTAAACGGCCTTGCAATAGCGTACTTATCCTGCTTTATGTTGTCTACCGTCGGCTCAACTCCCTCAATACTAAGAGCTTTGACGTCACCGTTCATGGAGGATAAGGATATGTATCCTATCGCCGCAGCGTTTCCTTTTACCTGAGTTAAAACTGCGTCGGTCGATCTTAGTGTTACCGCGTCCGCTGTAGTTTTATCGGTCTTGTTTCCGTCTGCGTCCGTTTCCTCAACTCCGGTAAGCTCGATAAACGCTCCTCTTGTTCCGGAACCGTCCTCCCTGGTGATTACCGTAATGTCTCCCGCTGCCTCCTGAGAGCCCTCTGATGATTCGCACCCTGCCAGCATTGTTACTGCAAGTGCCGCTGCGGCAAGCAAACTGATTACTTTTCTGTTCATATTACTACTCCTTATAAATAGATTTGGTTTGCGTCTTCTGCGCAATCGCCTTTTATTTGACCTTGAAACTTTTTTGTTTCCCTTGTCAAAATCTATTTTACATTATCTATGTAAAATCCAAAACCTAAAAAGAGTAAATATAAAGTAAAAAGAAAATTCGCGCTTTTTTACAAAAAACAACACCCAGCTTGAAAAATACCGCGAATTATGTTAGTATGATTTAAGTCAATATATTTCCGACAACAAATCGGGAGATAAAACCAAGCCACATTGAAAGGATATTTATAATGGAACTTATAAATAATATAGATATGTTTTTTATAAACACGGCTCTTGACATGAGAAACAGCACCTTAAGCTTTTTTCTAAGCATTATCACCACTGTGGCAGACTCCGGAATATGCTGGATAATTCTTGGAGTTGTGCTGCTTTTATTCCGGCGCACCAGAAAAACAGGCTTTTTTGTTCTGGTATGTCTGCTTTTCACCTGGCTCTTGAATGAATCGATCAAAAACATGATTTGCCGACCAAGGCCATACGACACTTACCCCTGGATAACAACCGTAATACCTCCGCTTTCAAGCTACTCATTCCCATCCGGGCACGCATCGTCATCCTTTGCGGCAGCTACCGCGATTTTTCTTTTCAATAAAAAAGCGGGAATATGGACATATTTCGCGTCTTTTCTGGTTGCAATATCAAGAATATATTTTTGCGTCCACTATTTTACTGATGTTATTGCCGGAGCCGCAGAAGGCGTTTTAATGACAGTTATGATCATAAGACTTATATATCCTGCCATAAACAAAAAATATCGCTCTAATCTTTATAAGAGCGATAAAGAATACACCATCGGCCAAGGCTTTTGTGCCTTTCCCATAAAAAGCGATATTTTTGCGAGAATAAACGGCAGATCCTATCGGCCGAACGACAAGGTAACTATAGATATGCTTCATTACCTTAAGCTTCGTTACATAGGATTTGACGGGCTTGAGCACGAGGGAGAAATGATCGTAAACCGCATTATTTCAAAAAAGACCTTGAGGATTTTCAAGCGGCTTTACGATAAAGGCTATAAAATAGAAAAAATACGGCTTATCGACGAATACGGCGCAGATGACGAAAAAAGTATGACCGACAACAACTCCTCGGCATTTTGCTTTCGCACGATTGCAAACACCGAAACCCTTTCAAACCACGCCTTGGGACTTGCGATAGACATAAACCCACTTTATAATCCATACATACAAAACGGTCGTGTTTTGCCTGCTGCGGCGGAAAAATATGCTGACAGAAACGCTGATTTTCCGCACAAGATCACAAAGAACGATTACGCCGTAAAGATTTTTAAATCATACGGCTTTGTGTGGGGAGGCGATTGGCAAAACGGCTCAAAGGATTATCAGCACTTTGATATCAAGGTTTAAGGCTCTGTGATAGTACAAAAAGACAGCCCCTTTATTGGGACTGTCTTTTTTACTTGTGTTATTTTGCTTACCTTCCGCAGCAATGCTTGTATTTCTTGCCGCTTCCGCAAGGACAGGGATCGTTCCTTCCTACTTTCTTTTTAACTGTTCTGCCGCCTGATACAGATCCGTCTCCTCTGATCGGATTTGCCTTCAGAACCTGTTCGCGCTTTGGCTCCTCCTGAGTTTTCACCTTAACGGTAAACAACATTCTTATGGTGTCCTCACAAATAGAGGCTATCATAGCGTCGAACATATCAAAGCCCTCTATACGGTACTCGACTACCGGATTTTTGTTTCCGTATGCTCTTAAACTGATTCCGCGCTTCAACTCGTCCATATCGTCTATGTGAGCCATCCACTTGGTATCAACTACCTTTAAGAGAATGATTCTCTCAAGTTCTCTTAAAATCTTGGGCGTAAGCTCCTCCTCGCGCTTTGCATATTTTTCCAGAGCACGCTGATTGAGCATATCTATGATCTCCTGCTTTGTAACCGAATCAAGCCCAACCGCATCGTATCTGAAATCCTCATCGGTCGTGATAAGCCCCATAAGGTGCTCTCTTAAGCCGCTTAAGTTCCAGTTGTCGTGAACGTCCTCATCAACAATATAGGTGTTTACGGAATCGGTCACATAGTCTGTGATCATCTTCAGGATATGGCTGTGAATATCCTCGCCTTCAAGAACCATTGAGCGCTGTGAGTAAATGATCTCTCTTTGCGTGTTCATAACGTCATCGTAATTCAAGACGTTCTTTCTAATGTTGAAGTTTCTGCCCTCGACCTTTTTCTGGGAGGATTCAATTACGTTTGAAAGCATCTTAGACTGTATCGGCATATCCTCATCGACTTTCAGGGTGTTCATCATAGAGTGTATTCTTTCCCCGCCGAACAGCCTCATAAGATCGTCCTCAAGCGATAGGTAGAATATAGAGCCTCCCTCATCGCCCTGACGTCCCGCACGTCCTCTTAACTGGTTGTCGATTCGCCTTGACTCATGGCGCTCCGTACCGATTATCATAAGTCCGCCGGCAGCCTTTACGTCCTTCGCCTTTTCTCTGCACTCGTCGCTGTATTTGCTGTAAAGCTCACGATACTTTTCGCGAACGGATAAAACCTCCTCGTTATCCGTCTCAGCAAAACCGGTAGCTTCGTTTATGATGTCCTCATCTATCTCCATTTTCTTGAGATCGGATTTTGCAAGGTACTCAGCATTTCCGCCAAGCATAATATCGGTACCACGTCCCGCCATATTGGTCGCGATGGTAACGGCGCCGAACTTTCCCGCCTGAGCGACGATCTCCGCCTCCCGCGCGTGCTGTTTAGCGTTTAACACATTATGCTTAATGCCTCTGTTTTTAAGCATTCTTGACAAAAGCTCAGACTTTTCTATTGAAATAGTTCCGACAAGCACCGGCTGTCCTTTTTCGTGGCACTCGACTATTTTGTCGATCACAGCGTTAAACTTTGCTTTTTCGGTTTTATATACAACATCAGGATAGTCGATTCTGATAAGAGGCTTGTTTGTCGGAACCTCAATTACGTCCAGCTTATAGATCTCCTTAAACTCGTCCTCTTCCGTCATAGCCGTACCGGTCATTCCGGAAAGCTTTTTGTAAAGTCGGAAATAGTTTTGGAATGTAATAGTAGCTATAGTTTTTGACTCATGAGCGACCTTTACGCCCTCTTTCGCCTCGATAGCCTGGTGGAGTCCGTCGTTAAAGCGTCTTCCCAGCATCAGTCGTCCGGTAAACTCGTCTACGATTATGACCTCACCGTCTTTGACAACATAATCTATATCACGCTTCATGACGCCGTTCGCCTTAAGAGCCTGATTTATGTGATGAAGCAGCGTAACGTTTTCTGAGTCCATAAGGTTTTCAAGATTAAATGCCTTTTCCGCCTTTTTGACTCCGCTCTTGGTTATGGTTGCGGTCTTTGCCTTTTCATCAATGATATAATCTCCCTCGACCTCGTCGTTGTCGACCTTGGTGTCAAGCTCAACGACCTTTGTCGGCGTAAGAGATTTTGCAAATCTGTCTGCGATCGTGTAAAGCTCTGTCGATTTGTCACCTCTTCCGGAAATGATAAGAGGAGTTCTGGCCTCGTCTATAAGTATAGAGTCCACCTCGTCCACGATCGCAAAGGCGTGCTCTCTTTGGACCTTATCCTTTTTATAAATGACCATATTATCTCTAAGATAGTCAAATCCGAATTCGTTGTTTGTTCCATAGGTTATGTCGCAGGCATACGCCGCTCTTCTCTCATCGTTGTTGAGGTCGTGGAGAATACAGCCTATGCTCAGTCCCATAAAGCGATAAACCTTTCCCATTTCCTCGCTCTGGAATTTAGCGAGATAGTCATTTACGGTTACAACGTGAACTCCCTTGCCGTTAAGGGCATTGAGATAAGAGGCAAGGCACGCCACAAGCGTTTTACCTTCACCTGTTTTCATCTCGGCGATTCTGCCCTGATGCAAAACGATCGCTCCTATGATCTGCACGGGAAAAGGCCTTTTGCCAAGAACTCTGTCAGCCGCCTCACGACAGGCAGCCAGCGCCTCCGGCAAAATATCGTCGAGCGTTTCGAGATTTTCAAGTCTTTCCTTAAACTCGCCGGTCTTGGCTTTAAGCTGTGCGTCTGATAAAGCCTTATATTCATCCTCAAGAGAAAGAACCTTGTTTAATATAGGATCTATTCTCTTAAGCTCTTTTTTACTGTAATTTCCGAAAATTTTGTCCACTAAGCCCATTTTTAACTTTCCACCCTTGTAAATATTAGATATACCCCGGCTCATGCCGCAGTTATACAAAATATATTATACTACAATAAAAATAATAAGTCAAATATTTTAAATCACTGAATACATAATAAAGGATTGGGTATCTTAAATAAGCCAAATATTGACACTGAGGATTTTAAGTAATATAATATCAATAAGAAGGTTTAAAGGAGGCTAAATTTATGTCATTTGACAAGGATAAGTTTCTAAACGACTTAAAGGATTTTTCTAACAAAGCGGGTGAAAAAATATCCGAAGGCGCAAAGGCGGGCATCAGAATAGCAAAAGAAAACGCCCCGAAAGTTGCCGATATGGCAAAAAAGGGTGCTGACAAAACAGCGGAGTTTGCAAGGAAAAACGCCCCTAAGGTAAAAAGCTTTGCCAAAAACGTCAAGGAAGATCTTTTGGATACCGGAACACAGGTAAAGGAATATGCCAAAGCCAAATACAGTGAACACAAAAACCGAAACAACATTAAGGTATATTCAACCAAGGATGTTGTAAATTATGAAGATGCGGCGAATGTCTCCTCTTACGGTGCATCGGAAATAGGCGTTGACCCTAAAGCCGAAGACGAATAGTCGGAAAAATCGACCTGATCGTCATCAGCATGATATCACTAGGAATAATTTAAAAGCTTTGTAAACCGGAGGGTAATTTTGCATCTTCCGGTTACATTTTATATTCTTTTATTTCTCTTCCGTTTTAACTGTCTGAGAGCTTTACAAGATAATATAGAAATTACAATACTTAAAGCAGAAATGTATTGAACCATCATGCCTTTTGTGCTATACTATTAAGAGCCTTGCCAATAGAAAGGAGAAAAAGAATGGCTAATTTTACAAAAAAGGCTATCAGGGAATCGTTTCTTAAGCTGCTAAACGACCGCCCTTTGTCACAGATCACCGTTAAGGATATAGTAGCAGATTGCGGAGTTAACAGAAACACTTTTTATTATTATTTTCAGGATATTCCAAAGCTTATAGAAGAAATTTTTACAGAAGACCTTGAAACGATAATTATGAAATATCCTACTATCGAAAAAATAGAAGACTGCCTTGACGCTGTTATAAATTCAGCGCTGTCCAAAAAACGAGCTGTGCTGCACATTTATAATTCCGTCAACAGAGAGATATACGAGCAATACCTCTGGAAGGTCTGCGAACATGTTATAAGCAAATACATAAATACGATTCTCAACGGACGTAAAGTCAGCAAAAGCGATATTGATATCATTAAAAAATACCTGGAAAGCGTTGGCTTTGGAATTATTTCCGGTTGGCTCAGAACCGGCATGAACGATGATATCCGCGATACGCTTGAACGAATTTGTGAAATAAAGAAAGGAATGGTCGAGAAAATGATTTCCCGATGTGAAATAAAATAAACTGTACATTAAAAACCTTTTTACCAAATCCAGACAATATATTGTCCCGTGCCTAAAAATCAGACACGGGACTTTTTTTGACTGTTTTTTTTAGCAGATCTCCGGATTATAATGATAGCAGAACGTCTAAAAGGGAGTTGTGTTTTATGAAAATGCGTTCTGTAACGCCTATGAGGATCGCAAAAATAGGATACATCGTTATGTCTGTAATTTTTTGCGCTGCCGGCATACTATTCATCTCGCTGCCAGAATTGTCAGAATCCGTGATAGGAATATGTATAGGCATTGCGGTGTCGGTTTTTGGGATAGTAAAGCTTGTAGGGTATTTTTCCAAAGACCTTTTTCGTCTGGCGTTCCAGTTTGATCTGGAATTCGGAATACTTATGTTGATATTGGGAGCGGTAATACTTATGTCGCCTAAAAACCTTATGACCTTTATATGTATTGCTCTCGGTATCGCAATACTGCTTGACGGACTTTTCAAAATACGTATTGCTTTTGACTCAAAACAGTTCGGCATCAAAGATTGGATAATAATTCTAGTCATAGCCATTGTCACCGGGTTAGTCGGATGTGTTCTCATTTTCAATTCAGTCATTGGCGCAAAGATTTTGACTGTGCTTCTCGGAGTTTCCCTGTTATCAGAGGGGATCCTCAATCTATGCACAGTAGTAAGCACGGTGCGAATCATAAAAAATCAACATCCTGATGTTATTAAAGCTGAATTTTATGAAATAAGCGGAAAGGACAGGTAACCGATATGCGATTTGCAAAAGCGGTGGTAAAACACCGCATACTGATTCTGATAATTGTGCTGATTCTGTTGATTCCGTCTGTACTTGGGATCATAGGCACACGTATCAACTATGATATGCTAAACTATCTGCCGGAGGATATGGACACGGTCGTCGGTCAAGGCGAGCTTCTTGAGGACTTTGGCAAAGGTGCGTTCTCTTTTATTATTGTAGAAGATATGCAGCCACAGGATGTGGCAAAGCTGAAAGCTGAGATTGAAAAGGTAGACCATGTTGAATCTGTACTCTGGTATGATTCAATTGCCGATACTTCCGTTCCTATGCAGCTGCTGCCCGATAAAATCTACAATGAGTTTAACACTGAAAACGCCACTATGATGGCGGTGTTCTTTGACACCTCCACATCTTCTGATATAACTATGGAAGCCATTCACGAGATTCGTCAGATCTCAGGAAAACAGTGCTTTGTTTCAGGAATATCCGCACTTGTGACAGACCTCAAGGACCTGTGCGAAAAGCAGGAGCCGATTTATGTTGGCATAGCCGTAGTTCTCGCATGCATCGCAATGCTTATTTTTCTTGACAGTTGGCTTGTGCCGTTTGTATTCCTCGCCAGTATCGGCATGATGATACTTATAAATCTCGGCACAAACTACTTTATGGGAGAGATTTCCTACATAACAAAAGCGCTTTCAGCAGTTTTGCAGCTTGCCGTTACAATGGACTACTCAATATTTCTCTGGCACAGCTACAACGAACAGCGAGAACGGTATGACGACCATAAATATGCTATGTCGGTGGCAATCAAAGAAACCCTGTCATCCATTGTCGGCAGTTCGATAACTACTATCGCAGGATTTATTGCGCTTTGCTTTATGACCTTCACAATGGGTCGTGATCTGGGAATTGTAATGGCAAAAGGCGTACTTTTAGGTGTGTTGGGCTGCGTAACTGTACTTCCTTCGTTGATACTGGTCCTCGACAAGCCCTTGCAAAAAACAAAGCATAAGTCTCTTATGCCAAATATGAATGGTTTTACTAAGGGAGTTGTGCGTATTTTCCCAGTTTTCCTAATCATATTCGCATTATTGATACCTCCTGCATATTACGGTTACAGTAAGACAAACGATGAGGTTTATTACGATTTGGCAGAATGTCTGCCGAAGGATATGGAATATGCCATCGCGAACAGCAAGTTGTCAGAAGAATTCGATATAGCGTCCACTCATATGGTGCTGGTCAGCTCAGACCTTTCGCCAAGAACCGTGCGCGCCATGACCGACGAAATAGAGCAGGTAGACGGTGTAAAATATGTCCTTGGGTTAGAATCTGTCATTGGGTCCCGGGTACCTGAGGATATATTGCCGGATTCAGTTAAAAGGATCTTAAAAAGCGATAAGTGGGAGCTTCTGCTAATCAATTCTGAATATAAAGTGGCAAGCGATGCAGTGGGCGAACAGATCAACTCACTGAACGGCATTATAAAAAAGTATGACAACAGCGGAATGCTTATCGGCGAAGCTCCCTGCATGAAAGATATGATAGATACCACATCACACGATTTCAAGGTAGTAAACACCATTTCCATAATTGCAATATTCATTATCATTGCGCTTGTTGAAAAAAGCGTATCTCTGCCGTTCATACTTATATCGGTTATAGAAGTGGCTATCTTTATCAATCTCGGACTTCCGCACTATCTTGGACAAAGTCTGCCGTTTATCGCGCCAATATGCATAAGCACCATACAGCTTGGAGCAACTGTTGACTACGCAATTTTAATGACAACACGTTATAAGTCAGAACGGATCCGAGGGCACAACAAAAACAAGGCTGCCCAAATAGCTCTGACAACATCCATACCATCTATAATAGTATCTGGAATGGGACTGTTTGCAGCAACATTCGGTGTTGCGGTTTATTCAGATATAGATATGATTGCATCTATGTGTATGTTGATGGCAAGAGGAGCGATCATAAGTATGCTCGCTGTAATATTGATACTTCCCGCGCTCCTGCTGTTGTTTGATAAAGTCATCTGTGCCACAACATTCAAAATGAAAGCGATAAACAAATCCAAAAATGTAAAGGAGCTCGTTACGAAATGAAAAAATCAATAACAAAAGTCATTGCTGTATGCCTTTGTGCAGCACTCACTGTCAGTGGTATAGCATATACATCCTATGCCATGAATTCAGATACCGACCAAACGGAAAAAGCACAAAAAACATCCGTCACAGATAAAGATGACAATAATACTTCGTCAAAAGACGAAATGGTCTACGTATTTTCGCAAGCGGACGGTTCCGTGCAGAAGATCATCGTCAGCGACTGGATAAAAAACGTCCTCAACAGCCGCAAGCTAAATGACAGCACGGAATTATCTGATATTGAAAACGTCAACGGCGATGAAAGCTATGCGCAGAAAAGTGACGGCTCCATTGTCTGGGACGCACAAGGCAACGATATTTACTATCAGGGAAATATCAAAAAGGATCTGCCGGTGAATATGTCTGTTACATACAAGCTGGACGGAAAAACCGTATCTCCCTCTGAGCTTCTCGGCAAGAGCGGAAAAGTAACCATACGCTATGATTACACCAATCAGCAATACGAATATAAAGAGATAAACGGCAACAAGGAAAAGATATATGTGCCGTTTGCAGTGGTAACAGGAGTAGTTCTTGATAATGATGTATTTACCAATGTTAAGGTATCGGGCGGAAAGCTTGTAAACGACGGCAGCCGTACAGCTGTCATAGGTATCGCCTTGCCCGGATTGCAGGAAAACTTGGCTGTTGCCGATGACAAATTTGATATCCCCGATCATGTAGAGATAACTGCTGACGCGAAAAAATTTGAACTTGGCATGACTATCACTCTTGCTACAAACCAGCTATTTAATGAGTTAGACGCAGAAAGCTTCAAATCCATAGACGGTCTTACCGGATCAATGGGAGAGCTGAGTGGATCGATGGATAAACTGCTCAGCGGTTCATCCGGGCTTTACGACGGTCTTTCTGATCTTCTTAAAAGCTTTGGAGAACTATCCGGCGGGATCGACAAGCTTGCTTCAGGAACAGGCGAGCTCAAATCCGGTGCAGGCGATTTAAACACAGGCGCCAGCAAACTTCAGGCCGGAGCGTCTCAGTTAAAGGATGGATTAGATACGCTTGTCTCAAACAACGATTCTCTTAACGGCGGTGCAAAACAGGTCTTTGATACCCTGCTCTCTTCCGCAGGTGAACAACTTACCGCCTCAGGTTTAAAAGTCCCGGCATTAACGATAGACAATTATTCCGAGACTTTAAACGGTGTTATTGCTTCTCTTGATAAAAGTGCCGTTTATGAAAAAGCGCTTGCAACAGTTAAAGCGGCAGTGGAAGAAAAACGCCCCTTTATTGAAGAACAAGTCTCTGCCGTGATAAAGGAGCAAGTGACCGAAAAAGTAACGGCAGCGGTCAGAGAACAGGTTATCGAAAAGGTAACACAAGCGGTTCGTGATACAGTTGAGGAACAGGTCATAAAATCTGCCGTAAATATGGATAAAGACAGCTATGATAAAGCAATTGCCGACGGTTTAATTGACAAAACAACACAAGCCGCGATCAAAACCGCCATTGAACAGCAAATGGAAAGCGAACAGATATCCCAGACTATCCAAGCACAAACAGACGAACAAATGTCATCACAGCCTGTTCTGGATACTATCGCCGCAAAAACAAACGAACAGATGAACAGTGACAGCATAAAGAAAACCGCTGAACAGAATGTTGAAGAACAGGTACAAAAAGCTATTTCAGAAAATATGTCGTCAGATGAAGTTCAGTCCCAACTCACCGCCGCTTCAGAGGGTGCAAAATCAGTAATTTCGCTGAAAGCTTCCTTAGACAGCTATAACGCATTTTATCTTGGACTTAAGTCATATACTGACGGAGTTTCTCAGGTTGCCGCCGGCGCAAAAGAACTCAAAGCAGGCACTGACGAGCTTAAAGCCGGAACAGATAAGCTTTGCGCAGGAGCAAATGAGCTTAACACCGGTATTCTTACGCTTAAGCAAAACATACCCGCATTTGCTAATGGCATCACACAACTTTGTGACGGTGCAAAGCAGCTTTCCGAAGGGCTCAGCCAGTTCAACAAACAGGGCATACAGAAGCTGATCGACGCAGTTGACGGAGACATTAACGGTTTGGTAACAAGACTGCGTGCCACAAAGGAAGTATCCCAAAGCTATAAGACATTTTCATGTGAAAACAAAGACATAAGCGGTCAGGTTAAGTTCATTTATCGAACCGAACCCATAGAGTAATTTCGCAAAAAAATAACATCAGTCTAAATATCATAAACACGACCAATGAGAGTAATACCCATTGGTCGTGTTTATTTTCCTATTTTGTATCAATTTTATATTGTCAAATTGTATTGCGCCTTTTGGCAATAAGATTTAACATAGTAAAAGCTGTGACTTAAGTACGTTATTTTTTGACCTTCTTAGCGCCGTAAGCACAAATATCCAAAAGACAGCAGCTATCGCATCTTTCTCCTCTTGCCTTACAGGTATCCCTTCCGAATATCACAAGCCTGTGGCAAAAGTCATTTCCCTCTTCAGGAGGGATCACTTTTCTCAAATCATCCTCTACTTTTTTAGGCTCGGTATTTTTAGTAAGTCCGAGCCTTGAGCATATTCTTATGCAGTGTGTGTCTGTCACGATCGCAGGCTTGTGGTAAACATCCCCGACGATAAGGTTTGCGGTCTTACGACCGATACCGCTGAGCTTTGTAAGCTCCTCTATCGTGTCAGGCAGAATATAGTTATACTCATCTCTCAGCTGAATGCACATCTCTTTTATGCTTTTGGCCTTTGTCTTATAAAGCCCGCAAGGCTTTATAATTTCTTCTATCTCGCCTATGTCAGCGTCAGCAAAATCGTCTATTGACTTAAAGCGTGAAAACAAGTCTTTTGTGACTATGTTGACTCTCGCGTCGGTGCATTGAGCCGAAAGCCGCGTAGCGATAAGCAGCTCGTACGGCTTTTTATACTCAAGCGAACACACAGCGTCGGGATATTTATTCTTTAAAAGCTTAATCGCCTTTATTGCTTTTTGATTTCTCGTCATATTATTAGTCCTTATCAGATCAATTTTTATGCTATTATAAAACCAGCATAAATTACCATTCGATCGTCTCGACCGATACGGGATTATAGTTTACTGTCACCTTGCTCACCTTTGCATTTTTAAGGGTAATTACTCTGTTTGCCATTGGAGCAATCGCTGAGTTGTGAGTTATAACTATAACAGTCATCCCCTGATTCCGGCAGGTATCCTGCAAAAGCTTAAGAATTGTTTTTCCGGTGTTGTAGTCAAGCGCTCCTGTTGGTTCATCGCACAGAAGAAGCTTCGGATTTTTCGCCAAAGCCCTTGCAATAGATACCCTCTGCTGTTCACCGCCTGAAAGCTGTGCCGGAAAGTTATTTATTCTTTCCTTAAGTCCTACCTCCTTCAAAACTTCCTCGGCGTCCTTGGTGTTTTTGCATATCTGAGTCGCAAGTTCAACATTTTCCTTTGCGGTGAGGTTATTTATAAGGTTATAAAATTGAAAAACAAATCCCACATCATCTCTGCGGTATGTAATAAGTCTTTTTTTTGAAAACTTTGCAATATCCTCTCCGTCTACAATAATCTCTCCCCCGTCACAGGTATCCATTCCGCCAAGCATATTCAAAGCCGTTGTCTTACCCGCACCGGATGCTCCGA
Organism: uncultured Clostridia bacterium; assembly: GCA_947631455.1. Classification (GTDB taxonomy): domain Bacteria; phylum Bacillota; class Clostridia; order Oscillospirales; family Ruminococcaceae; genus UMGS1601. The sequence continues at coordinate 233,673 of CANRLH010000001.1, read as the reverse complement.
CTATTACAGCAAACTCGCCCTTTTCTATTTCAAATGAAACTCCGTCTGACGCGTGAATATCGACCTCGCCCATTTTATACGTTTTGTAAACGTCTTTAAGCTCTACAAATGCCATAATCTCCCTGCCTTAAACACATCTAAAACTCATTCAGCAGCAGCTTATGCCGCTGATTGTAAACATTTGATTAACAAATTGTATTTATTTTATTGCTAATTGCACGTTTGCGTGCAATTTTTGCCCAAAAACAGACTATAAGTGAAGGGGGTCAAACATTAAACCTGAAAAGAACAATATCTCCGTCCTGCATAACGTATTCCTTCCCCTCAAGTCTTACCAGGCCCTTTTCCTTAGCGTGAGCCATACTGCCGCACTGCATAAGGTCGTCAAAGGAAACGACCTCGGCACGGATAAAGCCCTTTTCAAAGTCGGTGTGTATCTTTCCCGCTGCCTGCGGAGCCTTTGTGCCCTTAGTGATCGTCCACGCTCTCACCTCAGGCTCTCCTGCGGTGAGGAAAGAGATAAGTCCTAAAAGAGCATAACCTTCTTTAATGATTCTGTTAAGGCCTGATATCTCCAGTCCCAGCTCACTTAAAAACATCTGCTTGTCCTCGTCTGACATATCGGCTATCTCCGCCTCTATCTGAGCACATACGGGAAGCACCGCCGATGCGGATCTCTCAGCGATTTCTTTTACAACAGAGTAATGCTTGTTTGAATCTATGTTGTTTACAAAATCACTTTCAGACATATTCGCGGCAAATATAACGGGTTTTAAAGACAAAAGGGGAGTTTCCTTTATCCACTCCTGCTCGTCTTCAGTAAAATCAAACGACCGTGCAGGCTTTCCGTCTTCAAGGTGTTCTTTAAGTCTTTCAAGGAAATCTGCTACCGCTGTAAGAGATTTATCGCCTTTCATAGCCTTTTTGGTCCTGTCGATCCTTCTCTCGAGCATTTCAAGGTCAGAAAAAATGAGCTCCAGCTCTATCGTTTCAATGTCACGCGCAGGGTCTATACTTCCGTCCACATGAACGATGTTGTCATCCTCAAAGCACCTTACCACATGTATAACAGCGTCTACCTCTCTGATATTAGACAAGAACTTGTTGCCAAGCCCCTCGCCCTTTGAAGCGCCCTTTACAAGTCCTGCGATATCCACAAATTCAAGGGTAGCCGGAGTAAACTTTTTCGGGTTATACATATCCTTAAGCTTTTCAAGTCTTTCGTCCGGAACAGAAACTATTCCCACATTCGGCTCAATTGTGCAAAACGGATAGTTTGCCGATTCTGCTCCCGCGTTTGTCAGAGCGTTAAAAAGCGTTGATTTTCCTACATTCGGAAGTCCTACCATTCCAAGTTTCATTTAAAAGCTTTCCTTTCTGATTGTAAATTTCGTTATTCAGACGTCTGTCTCACAGTTTGTATCGCGTGTAACTGTACTGTTGTTATTACCGTTTTGGGAAGGAGATATCAAAACTCCAATCAAAACACCCATAAGAAACAGCGAAAGTCCCTTCCAAAAAGAGCTTACTCTATGTTTTTCCATAAAATCCCCTCCGATTAAAAATATTACTCAACTGATTTGAGCGACTCTACCATTTTTATTTTTCTTAGCTTGAAGAAAAGCACAAAGTTTACAACTACCGCAAACAATACAGTAAGCGCTGCCGCCAGCGGAAAAGCCCACCAGACAAGACTTCTGTCAAACATGACAAGGTCTATCTCTGCGGTCGTCACAACGAATCTGTGCAGAAAAACCCCAAGTACAAATCCAAGAAGTATTCCGATAGCTGTTGAAACAGCATTTTCGCGGTAGATATACGCGGATACCTCGCCGTCATAAAATCCCAGAACCTTTATCGTGGCGATCTCTCTTACGCGCTCGGTAATGTTTATGTTTGCAAGGTTATAAAGCACAACGATCGCCAGCGCCGCCGCGCATATAATAAGAACCCATATTATAATGTCAAGGCTTTGCATACTGTCGTTAAAGTTTTCCCCGGTATCCTCCAGATAGCTTATTCCAAGAAAATCCTCAGACGCTATCATTTTGCTTGCAAACTCATCATTATCGACGCCGCCTTTTAAATTTATCAATACGGTATTAAAACTTGCCTCTTCGCCAAATACATTTTTATACGCTTGCGGCGACATATAAACATAGTGCATAGCGTAGTTTTCAGCTATTGCATCTATCCTTACCCCGGCAGTTTTAGTTCCATTTGAAAGTGTAATGCTGTCACCGACCTTCAGCTTTAAAAGCTTGGAAAGCTTGTTTGTTATTACAGCTCCGCCAGATGAAAGCTTACACTCTTTTCCGCCCGACACTGACTTAAGAGAAATATAATCATTTAGCTCTTCAGGGTTTTGCGGCACTGATACGCTTACGCTTTGCCTTAAGTCGTTTGCCTTGGCATCAAAGCTCTGGCTTGACTGCAAAAGATATTGAGAAATTTCTCGGTAATCTGAAAGCGACCTTTCAATATCTTCGGAACTTCTGAGCTTATCCGTATTCACCGCCGCCGCACCGTCATATAAAAACACTTCCTTAAACTGCTTGTCGGCTATTGCGGATATAGAATTTTTAAGTCCGAAGCCTGTGATTACCAGTGCGGTACATCCGGCGATTCCTATAACAGACATAAGAAACCTTTTCTTATAGCGCAAAAGATTTCTTACCGTTACCTTTGATAAAAACGAAAGCCTGTTCCATATAAACGGGATCTTTTCAAGAAAAACTCTTTTTCCAGCCGGCGGAGTTTTGGGCCGCATGATCTGGCTGGGCTGATGTATAAGAACACTCTTGAGCGTCACGGCAACCGCGCTCACAGTAACCGCCAGCGCACATACCGTGCACAGAATATAATAGTCCCACTTAAACGGCGTATCGACCATAGGAAGATTATAAAGAATTTTATATGCATTAAAAATAACTGCCGGAAAAACCCTTAGTCCGATTATTATTCCGATCGTGCTTCCAAAAACGGTTGCTATACAAGCATAAATGATATACTTAAGAGCTATTGTTGCTCCGCTGTACCCCAACGCTTTATATGTACCTATCTGTGTTCTCTGCTCATCTACCATTCTGGTCATTGTGGTAAGGCACACAAGTGCCGCAACGATTATAAAAAATACAGGAAATACCTTTGCAATATTATCAACTCTGTTGCTGTCCTCATTATAAGAGGAATAGTCTGCGCTGTCGAACCTATCTGATATATAAATCTGGGGCTTTGCCATTTCATCAAGCTGCTGTTTTGCTGAAGCAATCTGAAGTCTTGCGGTGACAAGCTCGTTTTCCATTTCAGCCAATACATTTTTATTGCTGCTTCGCCTTGCGTCAAGAAGCATTCTGACCCTGTCAAGCGTGCTTGCGGCCGTTTTATATTCCGCACTGTCAGGCGAAAGCTCTGACATCTGTGCCTTAAGGCTCTGCTCAAGATACGAAAGTGTGTTATCGTCCGAATCAAGCAAGCGTTCATAGGCCTGAGCGTCTTTTTGCAAAGAATCGATTCTATCCTGAGCCTGCTCCCTTAAAGTCAGATAACGCTTGTTTACGCATTCAGAAAAGGCAGACTCTGCTTTCTTTGAAAACATAGAAACTTTTTTCTTGTACTCATCCGAAAAAGGCTCAAGTTCACAAAGTCCGTTAAAGGTCACGTACATTTCAGTATAATAGTCAGAAACAAAGTCTTCCTCTGAGATAAAAATATTGCTGTCAACGCTTCCCTGACCGACATTCGTCTTGTCACGTTCGTATCCGATATATGCGGGAGAATAAGCTATTCCAACAATTTTATACTCATCGTGCTTTAAGCTTTCGGATAACTCACGTGATTCGTCAGGCTCTGAAATCTTAAGCGTTTCACCTATTTTAAAGGTATCAGGTGAGCTTATCTTTTTCTCGATTACGCACTCTCCGCTTTTTTCGGGAAGTCTGCCATCCTCAAGAACAAGCTTATTAAGATCATTTTCGCCCGAAAGATTAGACTTTGACTTATAAGAAATTGCCTTTAAAATTATGTTTTTGCCATTATAGGAATAAAAAACATCCTTTGAATATCCCGGCATAACTCCCTTTACGCCGTCAAGTCCGACCATACTGTCAATATCCTCATACTTTACGCCGTAGTTAGACTTAAGCGTTATATCCGCAAGTTTATTTTCGTTAAAATAACGCCATGCCGAGTCCTTCATATCCGGCATAGTTGCTTTAATACCAGAAAAGAAGCCACAGCCCAGCGCTATTATAACAAAAATCGACATAAAACGTCCAAAAGAGTTTTTTATTTCTAAAAAGGTATCTTTTATCAGTGCGCTTTTCATATCATCCTATCCCGATAATCAAAATTAAGCTTAGGCAAGATGTTTACCTTGCATCTACAAAGCCAACCTTTCTGTAAACCTTTGTAAGGGTTCTCTCAGTAATGCTCATTGCATGTGCTGCGCCCTCAGTATAGCACTCTTTAAGATACTGCTTATCCGCCATAAGGCTTGCGTGCTTTTCTCTTATCGGAGCAAGGTGATCGGCAACCGTTTCGCCTACCGCCAGTTTAAATTCGCCGTAGCCTTTACCGTCAAACTCACCTTCGACCTCATTTATACTTTTACCTGTTATAACCGAGTATATAGTTATGAGATTGTTTATTCCGTCCTTGCCGTCAGCGTATTTTATCTCAGAGCCGGAGTCTGTAACCGCTTTTTTAAACTTTCTTATAATCGTATCCTTATCGTCAAGAACATAAACGCTGCCGTTTTGATTCTCGTCCGATTTGCTCATCTTCTTTGTGGGGTCCGCAAGCGATTTTATTTTCTGACCGACCTTTGGAATATAAGCCTCGGGTACAGTGAAAAAGTCTCCGTGAATGTGATTGAAGCGCTGAGCGATATTTCTCGCAAGCTCAAGATGCTGTTTCTGGTCGATACCTATCGGAACAAGGTCAGCGTTATATGCCAGAATATCCGCCGCCATAAGCACGGGATATGTAAAAAGCCCGGCGTTTACGTTATCTGCGTGTTTTGCAGATTTATCCTTAAACTGCGTCATTCGTGAAAGCTCGCCAAACTGAGTGTAACAAGACAAAACCCAACTGAGCTCCGCGTGACACTTATTGTGGCTCTGGAAAAATAAGATCGACCTCTGAGGGTCAATGCCGCAGGCGATAAGAAGAGCATAAGCAGAAAGAGAGTTTTTTCTAAGCTCTGCCGGAACCTGCTTTACCGTGATCGAATGAAGATCTACTATCGAGTAAACACAGTTGTATTCATCCTGAAGCGTTCCCCAGTTTCTTACCGCTCCTATGTAATTTCCCAGAGTAAATGAGTTACCCGTAGGCTGGATCCCGCTGAAAATAAGCTTTTTTCCATTGTTCATTTCAATTTCTCCTTAAATACCAAAAAACTAAATATTTCATTTTTCAATCATATTACGATATTTCTCTTAATAATGCCGTCGCTCTGTCTTTGAACATATGACTTTAAGCGTCAGGCTCCCGTCCTTAAGTCAAAGCTGTTTATTATACTGAAAACTGACATTAAGTTCGCCGCTTAAGCAGTGAAAGCCATAACGTCGCGGTTATTAACCGACTTAGTATATTTAAAAGTAAGCAAAATTATTCTCCGAACATTTCCTTTGAGAGTCTGCCTATCTTTTCACAGCCAAGCACTATTTCTTCATCTGTCGGCGTTGAGAAATTAAGCCTGAATGACGAGGTCTTTTCGGTCTCACCAACCAAAAACGCCGTTCCCGGTACAACTGCGACCTTGTATTCCTCAACGGCCCTTTTGCAGAAGGTCATCATATCGCAATCTTCAGGAAGAGTACACCATATAAAAAGCCCGCCCTGAGGTCTTGTGAAGCTTAGCTTTGAAGAAAAATTCTTTTCTATCTGTGAAAGCATCAAGGAGCACTTGTGTCTGTAAATTTCACGAAGCGAGGATAAATGCTTATCCATATCGCATTCGTTTAAAAACCTGTCTGCCAAAACCTGTGCCCAGATATTAGTATGAACGTCTGAAACCTGCTTGCAGACTATCATCTTTGAAACGATCTCCTTTGGCGCAGAGGTATATCCCACTCTTATTCCGGGAGCCAGAACCTTTGAAAATGTTCCTGAATATATAACTCTTCCGGATTTATCCATGCTCTTTATTGAAGGGATATCCTCCCCGTCAAACCTTAAGTCTCCATACGGGTTATCCTCAAGTATAACAGAGTCGTATTTTTCAGCAAGCTTTAACACCTCAACCCTTTTTTCATAGCTCATGGTAAGTCCCGTAGGGTTCTGGAAATTAGGGATAAGATAAATAAGCTTTACCTTCTTTGCCTTTAAAACCTCTTCAAGCTTTTCAAGATTTATTCCGTCCTGCAAAAGCTCAACTCCCACAAGATCTACATTATACGACTTAAAAGCATTAAGCGAACCTATAAACGAAGGCGCCTCGCACACAATAGTGTCACCCTCGTCACACAAAACTTTAGCCGCAAGTTCATTTGCCTGCTGTGCTCCTGAGGTTATTATAAGCTCGTCTTTTTCGCCGCAAAAACAGCCGTCCTTTTCAAGGCGAGCCTTTAACGTGTTCCTTAGCGGAGTATACCCCTCGGTAATAGAATACTGAAGTGCAAGAATAGGATCGCTATTAAAAATCTCCCTCGATATTCTGTCTATATCTTTGACAGGAAAAGCCTCCGGCGCAGGATTTCCCGCCGCGAAAGAGATAACCTCAGGATCGCTTGTAAACTTAAGTATCTCTCTTATTGCCGAAGCCTGAAGCCCCGATACCTTTTTTGAAAACTCAAAGCTCATATTTTTTACTCCCTCTATCGAAATATATTTTCATACGCTCATAAACAATATAATTATACCATAAACCTGTAAGATTTACAATACGTTTTTCCTCAATTTAAGGTAAAAGAAAAGCGCCTGATCAAAGACGCTTTCATAATTTTAATAATACATAACAACAACGGTACCTATCGGTATGTTATCAAATATATACTGCGCAGAATCATACGAAACACCTACGCACCCGTGAGAGCCCGCCCAGGTGTATCTGTCACCGCCGAAGGAAGCCTGCCACGTCGCGTCGTGAATTCCGATGCTTCTGACCGAAATGTAGTTCCAGAAGCTGCACTCTGACTGGTATTGTCCCTCGGTAGTCCTGCCTTCCATCTTTTTATTACGCTCCTTCATCCAGAGCTGATATATTCCCGGATATGTCATTCTTTCTTTTGTCGGAAGGCCGGACACAACTCCGCACTCATAAACCTTTTTGCCGTCCTGATAATACCAGAGCGTTTGATTGGTAAGGTCAACCTCAACATATGAGTTAATACGTGAAAGGTCGGTTATAACGTCAGCTTCATCAGATTTGTCGTGCTTTACCTGTCCCATAGTATCGTAATAATATCCGCCGTTGTGATAATAAATTGGTTCCATCTTGGTGCTTTCTCCCGACTTAAAGGCATCGGCAATAGCTTTTGCCGTTTCATCGGCGTCTAGCATATATCCGAAAATTGCATCCTTTTGTCCGAAGTAGTCGTCCTGAGAGTTGATCTCGATCTCTCCCTGAAGAGTGGACTTGAACCTTCTGGTTTTATGAAGGGTGTCGTATTTTTTCCTAAGACCATCCACCCATTTCCAGATAACCTCTTCACTTATTGTATAGCTGCCGTCATCCTTAACGTCAAACGCATCCTCGATGTCATCGTAAGTAAGCTTCTCGGTGGTATAGTCAAAATCAAGCTCTACGGTAACATCAAAGATCTTGTTGAGCGCGCTAAGCTTTGACTCAAGATCGGCCGAGACCACGGACGGCTTTAAATAACAGCCCTCTTTTTCAAGATCGACATTCTGCGTCTGTGAGTTTACCGCCGCTATCGCCGCATTTACGGTTTTATTGATATCCACCGCCGTGCCTTCCTTCTCGGGCTCTATTTTAAACTTGCCGTCGCTGCCGCGGACAATTTTCGCGTTTGTGGGCTGCTTAGTTCCAAAGCTTGCATTCGCCACCTGCTCTTTGAGCTGTTCTTCATCATATGCACCCGAAAGGTTTACTTCAACTTTTGTATCCTTGAAGAAATTCAGAAAATACAGATAGTTATTTTCACCGTCAAGCTCATTTGACACAAGGTCAGTGGTATTAAATCTGTATCCGAATTTGTCGTAAGGAATCGTAATGGAGCTTCCGTCGTTTTTCAAAAAAACCAACTTGTTCAAATGATTTCCGTTTGCCTCAATAGTTTGGGCAGCTTGCTCAGCAGTCATTCCGGAAACCTTTACACCGTTTATGTAGGTGTTCGGCAAAAATGTATCCTTTGTCATTACAAGACCTGTTACATATGCTCCCGCCAAAAGAATAACTACTATTCCGACTATAAACAGCACAGCAGTTTTTGCCTTTGTGCCTTTCTTTTTGCTCTTATACTTCTTCTCGGCACGTCTGAGCTTGTTTTCGTCAAGCTCAAACTTAGGTTTTGTATTCATCGGCTTGCTTTCCTGCTTATCTTGTTCAGGCGACTGACTGCCGTCATTCTCCGGCTCTTCCTTCGCCTTAACCCGATCTGCTTCAGCACCCGGAGGCGTCAATACAATTCCCAGATCATCGTCGTTATCGCTAAGATTGCTTTTAATCATATCCGCAATCTGCGCCTTGTTCATTGGCTCCGGCGACAAAGTGCTCTGCTCATCATAAACGCTTGTCGACACTTTCTGTGCAGCCTCGTCTTTTTCCCCGAATAATTTCTCTTTTTCCTGCTTATACTTATTTACCTGGGCGATTATTTCTTCTATATCATCGTCGGTGTTTTTATAACCTTCACTCATCAGGCATTTCCTTTCCGTTTTGTTTTCCGTTTTTCCTGTTGTTCTTACACTTAATTATACTATATCGTGTTTTATAATTCAATACGATTTCGACAAGTTATTACAAAATGTGACATATATTTTTATTTATTTTCGTAAGCTTTTACGATCTCTCCCGTATAAAACGTGTGAAAATCCCCCGTGGGATAGATTTCCTTTTTAATGCTTTCGTCAAAAAACTCAGCCTTTGACTGATCCATGGTAAAAAGCTTTCTGCAAACAAGCACAAGCGACGCCTCCTCATACATAACCGTGTCGTCACAGAATTTTGCCGTTACGCCGTCAACACTTGTTTTGTCAACGTCTCTTCCGCTGTTTGAGCCGAGGTAAGCGAGAGTTTTTTTGTACTCATTATCAAAAAATGACACGGTAAAATACTCGCTTTTGTCCAAAAATTCCTTGGTATATCTCTGAGGACGAACTACTGTTAAAAATACCGGCTTATTAAACATAACGCCCATATACCCCCAGCTTATCGTCATAGAATTGTAACCCTTTTCGTTTCCCGCCATAAGCAGCGCCCATTCATCGCCGATTTTCTTGAATGGATTTAAGTTCACCTTTTTAATATCAATTTCATTAAGCATAAAAGTACCTCCAACATACATTAAATAAGGGTCATTGCCCCGTAAATCAACAACTACTAAGGCGTGCGCCCCATATATTTATAAGTGATAAAAATTTCTCTCGCCAAAACCGGTATAAATCCGCTGTCTAAGCAACAGACGGATATAAGGCACAGTTAAAAGCAACTTTAAAAGCTAAAAACTTACCCTTCTTTGTTTTCTATCACAAAATCCAAAACCTTTGAGTAAAACTCAGATGGATTTGACAATATCTTTTCTTTTATAAATTCCGCCTGAGCCATATCTGGTGCAAACAGCGTTAGGTCTATAAGCGATTCAGAGTTATCCGTGCATACAAAATGAACAGACGCACCCTTTTCTTTATTCTCAATATCACATTTTACATTTCCTGCCTTAAGGCGTGTAAAAAATCGAAGCCCTGCCGCCAAAATCTTATCACGGAAGCTCTTGGGCACTATTCCCTTAAACTCATCGGCAGATTGCCTTGCGATCTCAGACATTTCAACATAGCTTTTACCGTCCGACTGATTTACGTATAAAAGCTCATTTTTATACAACTCGTCAAGAGCCTCAATGAACAAAAAGTAGTTGATAACTCCGTCGCCCGTTACTATCTCTGTAAGCTGATTCTGCGTTACGGGGCGGTCGATATGCTTTAAAAAATAGCATATCAATATTTTTATTGCGTTTTTGTCGGTGAGGTTTAACATATTTTCTGTTACGTATTTTTCAAAATTCTGATCCATATTTTTCTCTCTTTACCTGAAGTTCGGATAATCAAGCATATGTCCCAAAAGCGCAATGTTTACCGCCGCTTCAACACACGGCACAGCACGCGGAACTACGCAGGGATCGTGTCTGCCTTTTATCTCGATCGTTTCATTTTTCATTGCCGAATAGTCTACTGTCTGCTGAGGCTGTGAAATAGACGGCGTAGGCTTGAACGCGACTCTGAGCGTTATCGGCATTCCTGAGGATATTCCGCCTAAAATTCCGCCGTGAAAGTTGGTTCTTGTTACCACATGACCGTTTTCGTCAACATAAAACTCGTCGTTATTTTCACTTCCCAGCATTTTTGCGCAGTTAAAGCCTGCGCCGAATTCAAGTCCCTTTACCGCTGGTATCCCGAAGACAAGCTGCGCTATCGAATTTTCCAGCCCGTCAAAAATAGGTGAACCCACTCCCGCAGGGACGTTTATCGCTATGCACTCGACGATTCCGCCGACAGAGTCCTGACACCTTCTCGCCTTGTCGATATCCTCTATCATGCGCTCGCCCTTTTTATCGTCTACAACGGGAAATTCCTTTGCCTTTATCTTCATGATCTGCTCACGGGTGGTCCTTATCGGATCAAAGCTCTTATCCTTTATTCCGTGGATCTCAAGAACATGCGCTCCCGTATGTATCCCTCTGCGCGAAAGGATCTGTCCCGCGACCGCGCCCGCAAAAACCAGCGGAGCGGTAAGCCTTCCGGAAAAATGTCCTCCTCCTCTTGCATCGTTAAAACCGCCATAGCGAACCGCTCCCGTGTAATCGGCGTGTCCGGGTCTGGCTAGTCTTGAAAGGTTAGAATAGTCGTTAGAGTGCTGATCGGTATTCTGTATAAGCGCACTCAGCGGAGTTCCTGTTGTTTTTCCATTGAAAAAGCCCGACATTATCTGCGGCATATCACTTTCTCTTCTCTGTGTAGAGGTCTTTGACTTTTTTGGCGCCCTTCTGGACATAAAATGCATAAGCTCGTTTAAGTCGATATGCTCTCCCGCCGGAAGATTGTCTATCACAACTCCTATCGCAGGACCGTGGCTTTCTCCGAAAATTGAAATGTTTAAATTATGATTCCATACTGACGCCATTTTATTTTACCTCCGAGTTTTATTTTATCTTATGCAGGATCGTTTTCCTGCGATAAAGTCATCTATTATATCCTTATGCTGTCTGCAAAAAATCTCCGGCATTTTATCCTGTTTAAAATACTTAAGGTCAATGGTCTCTTTCCCGTCTTTCCTGATCTCACCCGATATGACGCTTGCACAAAACGTAACAACTATCACCTGCGCCTTGTCGCCGTTTTTATACTCGGCAAAGTATTTTGAATAAACACCCTGCAAATAATCTATCTTAACGATAAGACCCGTTTCTTCAAAAACCTCTCTCATAGCGGCTTCCTGAACCGACTCTGAAAGCTCCATTATTCCACCCGGCAAGCCCCATTTACCGTCAGGTCGCTGCTGCAATAAAATATCCTTATTTTCATTTTGGATAATACAGCAGGAGGCGACAAGCATAACCTCGCTTTTCCCGACCATATTTCTAAGATACTTCACATAGTCTGACACAGCATTTACACCGCCCTGCCGTTTAATTTATTATATACCTCAAAAAAATCCGGATACGATTTTCTTACACACTCTGCGCCCGTAATTACAAGCTCATCTGTGCATTTTATCGCAGCTATTGCCATACTCATTGCTATCCTGTGGTCGTTAAAGGAATCTACCTTACCGCCCGACAGGCTTTTTACTCCCTCTATAACCAGGCTGTCGTCATAAGCCTTTACCTTTCCACCCAGACTGTTTATACACTCCGCAATAGCAGACAAGCGATCGCTTTCCTTTATTCTAAGCCTTGCGACATTTCTAATCTCACTTTTGCCGTCGGCAAAGGAAGCCAGCACTGTCAATACAGGAACAAGATCGGGTATATCAGAACAGTCAAGCGAAAATGGCTTTATCTTCTTTTCCTTTCCTTTTCTAACCACACAAGCACTGCATATCTCAGCTATTTTTCTGTCTCCCTGAACGCTGGATAAATTAAGCCCATTTATCTCAATATCGCTGCCCAGTGCGTTTGCAACGTAAAAAAATGCCGCCTGTGAGTAATCCCCCTCGATAATCTGATCGCTTGCCTGAAGCTGAGTGCCTTTTATCTCCCACCCAAAGTCAAGCTCTTTTATATCAGCGCCGAATCTCTTCAGGCAATCTATCGTTATATCGACATACGGCTTTGACTGCAGCGGCGAAAGCATTTTTATCCTGCTTTGTCCGGCGGTAAGCGTAAGCGCAAAAATAAGTCCGGTGACAAACTGACTTGAGATATCTCCCTCAAGCTCATATTCTGCGCTTTGAAGTCTGCCCCTTACTGAGAAAGGCATTGTCCCGTGATAATCGAAGGTTACACCGTTTTTGGTAAGCTCCCTTAAATAAGGGGTTATTGGCCGCTCAGGAAGCTTTCCTTTTCCATAAAACTCAGCGCTTACACCCAGTGCTGCCGCAACAGGTATTAAAAACCTTAATGTAGAACCCGACTCACAACAGTCTATATATGCGCTTTCAGCGGGATCTTCAACTCCATAAATTATCGCCGAATCGCCTACAAGCTCAATTTTTGCACCAAGCGATATCATGGCATTTACTGTGGCCTCAATATCCTTTGAACGGCTTATATTTGAAATAACGCTTTTTCCCTTTGCAAGCGCCGCGCAGATTATAAGCCTGTGCGCAACGCTTTTTGACGGAGGAACCGTGACCTTGCCCGAAAGCGCAGCCGGTGTTATAGTAACATCCATAAAAACCTCTGTTTATTTCATATTGAATATGATTCTCTTAATTTCTGACTTGTTAACGAAAGTAGCCCAGGAATCACCAAACTGCTTAACTTTTCCTATTCCGTCCTGAAGCACAAAACGCAGCTTTCCTCCGCGCACCTTTTTATCGGTGTAAAGCTTTTCCACCAACAGGTTGCGGTCTATATATCCGGGTATATTAGTTTCAAGGCCGCACTTATTTAAAAGCGACTTCACTCTATTCACTTCATCGTCTGTCATAAGCCCCCTGCTCTTAGACAGCTCGCACTCCGCAACAAGCCCGATCGCAACTGCCTCACCGTGCAGAAGCGTATAGTCGCTTACGGTTTCTAACGCCCTGCCGACCGTATGCCCGAGATTAAGGATCTCCCTCAGTGACGCTTCCTTTTCGTCCTTCATAACTACCCTATATTTTATCTCGCAGTTTTTCTCGGCTACATGTTCGCAGACTGAATTTTCAAACTCAAACACACCTGATACGTTATTTTCAAGATATTCAAAAAACTCCTTATCCGCCATCATTGCGTGCTTTACCGTTTCGGCAAGACCTGAAGATATCTGTCTTATCGGCAGAGTCTTCCATGTATCAAGGTCGATATACACCTTTTTCGGCTGATTAAACATACCAATCAGATTTGTCGCAAGCGGTGTGTTGACCGCGGTTTTTCCTCCAACAGAAGCATCAGCCGCCGCAAGCAGCGTAGTGGCATAGTTTATAAACGGCACGCCTCTGCCGTAAGTTCCCGCCAAAAATCCCGAAACATCTGTGACGACTCCGCCGCCTACTGCCAGTACAAAGCAGTCTTTCCGAAAGCCTGACACAAGCATATCATCCTCTATAAGCTCCTTGGTTTTTCGGATCTTGCTCCTTTCACCTTCAGGAAAGACAAACATTTTAGGGTCATAACCGTTATCGATGAGCTTTCTACAGATCGGAGTTGCGTAAAGCGGAGCAACAGTGCTGTCGCATATTATCGCTACCCTTTTATATCCGTAGCACAAACCTTCCTCAAGATCGTTTATCAGCCTGTCCTCAAGACAGTATCCTATATCTATATCGTATGAATCGTCAACGACCTTTTTGAGCATTACATTAAATCTTCTCAAATTTCCCCATCCTTTATCTAAGAGCTTTGCCCTTGTTAGTAATTTTTAATGATATGTAATCCTTTTTAATCAGCACGGGTAAGATATTCCGCAGAAACATAAGCCGTCTCTCCGTTGTAGCTTATCTCCGCCCAACCGTCCGTAATATTTTTTACCAAAACCTGCTGATTAAAGGCGAGCTGTCCCAGTATCTGCACACTCGCATCAAGATTTGGCTGTCTTCTCACATTGACCTCCTGCATTGCAGAATATAATGTTCCCTCAGACTCGGTCGCAGCCTCAGTGGTCACCTCGGGTTTGGTCGTAGCCTGCTCTTTTCCCAAAGCTTCCTCAGAAGAGGAAGCTTCAACCGCTGACGGTGAGTCCTTTCTCTTAAACGTGATGTCAATGTTACCGTCGTTTGCACAGGCGCAAAGCGAAAGCGCAATAACCAAAACCGATGATAAAGCCAGTATTTTTCTAATCATTTTCTTCTCCTTTTATTGTATATCAATTTTTCTTCCCATAAATTCCGCACACGCTCTGACCTTTTTCATCACCGCTTCAAAGCTCGGCGCAGTAAGGCACTGAGCTCCGTCGCTCCATGCGTTTTTAGGATCCAGATGAACCTCTATTTCAAGAGCGTCAGCTCCCGAAACGACAGCTGCAAGACTCATCGGCTCAATAAGAGTTGTCATTCCGGTCGCATGGCTTGGGTCTACAACTACAGGCAGGTGTGATTTCTGCTTTAACAGCGGAACAGCGGAAATATCAAGAGTGTTTCTGGTCATCGGCTCAAAAGTCCTTATACCTCTTTCACAGAGCATAACATTTTTATTCCCGTTGCTCATAATATATTCCGCACTCATCAAAAGCTCCTCTAAAGTATTTGCAAGTCCTCTTTTTAAAAGCACCGGCTTGTCGGTTTTTCCAAGCTCCTTTAAAAGCTCAAAATTCTGCATATTTCGCGCTCCGACCTGCAAAACATCTATATCTTCAAACTGGTCAAGGTGTGCAAGCGACATTATCTCGGTAACGATCGGAAGCCCCGTTTCCTCCCTTGCCTTTATAAGATACTTAAGTCCATCTTTGCCCAGTCCCTGAAAGGAATAGGGCGAGGTTCTGGGCTTATAAGCGCCGCCGCGAAGCATCGTCGCTCCCGCCTTTTTAACGGCTATTGCGGTTTCGATTATCTGCTTTTCGCTCTCAACCGAGCAGGGACCCGCTATGACATTGAGCGTTTTGCTTCCGATCTTTCTTCCGCACACCTCTATAACAGTGTCGTCCGGATGAAATCTTCTGTTAGCCTGCTTATACGGCTCCTGAACTCTCTTGACCTCATCGACCATCTCTTTTGCCTGAACGCTTTCAAGATCTATTTTTGTGGTGTCTCCCACAAGTCCTATTATCTTTGAATGCAGTCCGACAACTATATTCGTTTTTACATCAAATTTCTGAAGCCACTTGGTAAGCTCTTCTATCTGGCTGTCTGTGGCAGTGTTTTTAAGTACAATAATCATTAGTCTTCATCCTCCGTATGTAAATTTATCTATACCTTTTTTACTCTTGAAAAATTAGCCATTATCTTTTTTGTTCCCTTTTCGTCAAAGGCGATCTCAAGCATTGTGTCGTTTGACATTTTAACAGCGCTTAATACCGTTCCCTCTCCGAAAACATTGTGCGTTACCCTGTCTCCCTCCGAGAAAGTCTCGGTATTGACCTCAGGCTTCTTTGCAACGCTTCGCTTTATCTTGCTTTCAAAAGACATATCCGTTTTTAAGCTTATATCTCCCGGAATACTTCTTAACGACGCCGACTTGACCAATGTCTGCTCAAATTCTTTTTCAGTGCTGAGCTCATCAAGCTCAGACAAAAATCTCGAAGGCGCATTGGAGGTTGTCATTCCGTAAAGCATTCTTCTTCTGGCGTTTAAAAGATAAAGCTTTTTCTTTGCCCTTGTAAGGGCTACGTAACACAAACGACGCTCCTCCTCGATTTCCGCATCGTCCGGGATGCTTCTCTGTGACGGAAATATGTTTTCCTCCATTCCGACCGCAAATACTGTGTCAAACTCAAGCCCTTTGGCGGAATGCATCGTCATCATAACAACGTAATCACCGTTTTCGTCAAGATCGTCCATATCGGTAAAAAGTGATATCTCCTCTAAAAATCCCGATAGTGAAGGCTCCTGCGCGGTATCCTCATAGTTTGCCATTGTGCTTTTAAGCTCTTCTATATTTTCAAGCCTTGTCAAGCCCTCATCGCCCTGAGCGTTGAGATATTCTCTGTAGCCCGAGCGTTCCATAAGGGTGTCAAGCAACTCTCCCAGAGGCATCTCATCTGCAAGCTCTGAAAGCTCCAAAAACATTTCGGCAAGCGGCACGAGCACCTTTGCCTTTTTGGAAAGCGGCATCAGCGATTCGGAATCAAGCATCACGTCAACAGGCGTCTGGCCAAGGTCTGATGATATTTGCTCAATGGCTGTTAAGGTAGCAGGCCCTATCGTGCGCTTCGGCTCGTTGATTATCCGCCTGAGCCTCAGCATATCGCTTTGATTGTCTATTACCGAAAGATATGAAAGTATGTCCTTTATTTCCTTGCGGTCATAAAACTTTGTTCCGCCGAAAATCTTATAGGATATACCGCCTTGAATAAACGCCTGCTCAACGGCATTCGACTGTGAATTCATTCGGTAAAGCACCGCAAAATCATTCAGCCTTTTGCCTTTTTTAATCCCGTCTAAAACTGTGTCAGCAATAAACTTCGCCTCACTCTTTTCGGTGTTTGCAGTATACAGAGTAACCTTTTCGCCTTTACCTGATACGGTGTATAGAGTTTTACCCTTTCTACCCCGATTGTTCTTGATAAGAGAGTTTGCGCAATCGAGAATGTTCTGAGTAGATCGGTAGTTTTGCTCAAGCCTTATTACCGCCGTATTCTCAAACCGGCTTTCAAAGCTTAAAATATTCTCTATCGTAGCCCCTCTGAACTTATATATGCTCTGATCGTCATCTCCGACAACGCAAAGATTTTCGTGCTTTGAAGAAAGCAGAGATATGAGCCTGTACTGCACCATATTGGTATCCTGATACTCGTCTACCACAATGTATTTATATAGGTTCTGATAGTGCGAAAGCACATCCGGATTTTCTTCAAAAAGCCTTACCGTTACCGATATTATATCGTCAAAATCCATAGCGTTTGCGCTGACAAGTCTGCTCTGATACTCAGAATATATCCTTGCGGTCATTCTTTTCTGATAATCCTGCCCTGCCTGACTCTCGTAATCACGCGATGAGATCAAAGACTCCTTACACCTTGAGATAACGTCCAAAACGCTTTTTGGCGGAAACATTTTTTCATTTATGTCAAGGTCTTTTAAAAGAGCCTTCATAACTCTCTTCTGGTCGTCGGTATCATATATGGTAAAGTTTGATCCGTATTCGGTATGCTGACTTTCACGCCTTAAGATCCTTACGCACGCTGAGTGAAATGTAGCAGCGGTCACGCCCGCCGCCTCATCACCAAGCATTGCAAAAATCCGCTCCTTAAGCTCACTTGCCGCCTTATTGGTAAACGTAATGGCAAGAATATTCCAGGGGTTTACCGTTTCAGACTTCAATATTTCTCTGAGCCTTTTTTTGTCGGTAACATTGCCTTCTATATAGCTTTTTAAAAAGTCCTTTTCTTCAGTCGTGAAGTCCGGCGTTTTGCCATGATATGCGTTTCCGAAGTAGACCATATTAGCGATCCGGTTTACCAAAACGGTAGTCTTTCCACTTCCGGCTCCCGCAAGGATAAGCACTGGCCCGTTTATCTGAAACACAGCCCTTTGCTGTTCCTTATTAAGTCTTTCAAAAAATTTCTCAAGCGCTTTTTTCTTCAAGATCTCACTGTCGTTAGTATTAAGCACTTATGATCCTCCTGCTGATTTTTACATTTATCCTGCAAAAAATGCCCATAATTATCCAATTATGATATACATTAAATATTATACCACAAAACAGGAGTTTTGAAAAGAGCTTTTTGATCTTTTTTTAAAAGTGTTAAAAAAGTTTGAAAAACAGTAGATTTTTCACCAAAAGTTATGTATAATTGTATTGTACGTAAAATTTTACATTTTGTTTTATATCATTTTCGGAGGAAGGATATTGAGAAAATATACTAACAAGCGCTATAACACAATTGCGGCATACGTTTTAGCGGTTATCGCTCTTACTATGCTTATGGTTATATGTATTTTCAGGTTTTCGACAATCTGGTCGATAGTATCAAAAGCAATTAGCGTTTTATCGCCTGTGATATGGGGCTTTGCCATTGCGTTTATACTAAACCCCGCCATGAGGTTTATCGACAGATTTATCTCAACGCGGATATTCAAGAAAAAAGAACGCCCTCGGCTTGCGCGGGTAATATCCGTAGCACTGGTGATCCTGCTGCTTCTGGTGATAATAGGCGGAACTATCGCACTTATCCTGCCGAGCCTTTTTCAGTCGCTTTATGAGATTTTCAGAAGTACCCCTGATTATATAAATAAGGTTCAGGGATTTGTGAACGACGTTTTCAAGGACAACAAGGAGATACTGAATACTCTGACGGATAAGCTTACGGAGTTTGCACAAGACACCTCCGCTTTGTGGGAACGTGTTGAGCCGGTTCTGACAAACCTTATGTCAAGCATATGGTCGGTGGTCACGTTTTTGAAAAACTTTTTCTTAGGCATAATAATTTCCGTTTATCTGCTTTACAGCAAGGAAAAACTGATTGCTCAGTGCAAAAAAATAATGCTTGCATTTTCAAAGAAAACAAGCTTCGACTCAACTATTTCTATATTAAACAGAGCAAATAAAACCTTTTCCGGATTCATTTCCGGCAAACTGCTCGACTCTCTTATCATAGGCGTTATGTGCGGAGTAATTCTTGCGATATTTAATTTCCCATACCCTCTGATGATCGCGGTTTTTGTCGGTATAACAAACGTAATACCGTTTTTCGGCCCGTTTATCGGAGCTATACCGTCTGCACTTCTGATACTGCTGGTTGAGCCGGATATGGTAATATGGTTTATCATTGTGATTATTCTTATCCAACAGTTTGACGGCAATATTCTGGGACCAAAGATTCTCGGCGATTCAACCGGGCTCCCCGCGATATGGGTACTTGTTTCGATCTTAGTCGGCGGCGGTCTGTTCGGCTTTTTGGGAATGATACTGGCTGTTCCGGCATTTGCCATCATTTACGACCTCTTAAGAGAATACATCTCAAACAAGCTGAGAAAAAAACACCTTCCTACTGATACCGATTACTATAAGAACAGGTTTGATACAGTTGTAAAAAAGAACGGTTCAGTAAAGATACTATCAAAATCCGATCTTGATAAGATAAAAATTCCGGCAGCAGAGGACGTTAATCAAGCAAAATAACCGTTTGACAATCGTTTTTACAGGTTATAAAAACGCCGCTGTGTGATTATTACTCACACAGCGGCGTTTGTTTTTATGCGCTTGCCTCTACATTTAACTCGTTATTTTTTACGGTAAGGCTCAGCTTTTTGGTTTCTATCTTCATCTCATCTATCAGGATGGAAGCTATCTTGTCCTCGACCTCCTGACGAATAACTCTTCTTATGTCTCTTGCGCCCAGCTTTTTATTATGCGCTTTTTTTGCGATATACTCACAGGAAGCTCTGTCATATTCAAGCTCTATTCCCTTTTCCTCAAGAGGCTCCTTCATCTCATTTAACATAAGCGCGCAGATGTCTGCGTAATTTTCCTCAGTAAGAGGATTGAATACCACAACCTCGTCCACTCTTCCCAAAAACTCAGGACGCAGAAAATCACGAAGTCCTTTCATCGCCTTTTCCTTTGAGATCTCATTATCCGTCTTGTTAAAGCCAACTCCCGTTTCCTGTGAGGTGCTTCCGGCGTTTGAGGTCATTACTATTACCGTATTTTCAAAGGATACGCTTCTGCCCTGTGCATCGGTTATCTTTCCCTCGTCAAGTATCTGCAAAAGCACATTCATAACATCAGGATGTGCCTTTTCGATCTCGTCAAAAAGTATTACCGAATACGGACGGCGGCGAACTTTTTCTGTCAGCTGTCCAGCCTCGTCGTATCCTACATATCCCGGAGGAGAACCGATAAGCTTTGCAACGCTGTGCCGCTCCATATATTCGCTCATATCGACCCTTATAAGCGGCTCGGTAGCGTCAAAAAGCTCCTCTCCCAAGACCTTTACAAGCTCGGTCTTGCCGACTCCCGTAGGACCTACAAATATAAACGACGCCGGTCTGCGACGCTTGGAAAGCCCCGCTCTTGTTCTCTTCACAGCCTTAGCAACAGCATCCACTGCCTTGTCCTGTCCGATTATTCTGGCGCTCAGGGTATCCTTTAAATTTCTTATCTTTGAATACTCGGTCTCTATTACCTTTTGTGCCGGTATCCCGGTCCAGAGTTCTATCACGCTTGAGATGTCCTCCTCGGTAACCTTGACCTGAGCCGCCTTTTTTGAAACCTCCTCAAGCTCATTTTCGATTTTTAATATCTCCGCCTTTTCCTTTGCTATAGCCTCATAGTCGGGATTTTCCATAGACTCATACCCGTCTACCGAGTCCTGATGGCTCTTAAGCTCATCTGTAAGGCTTTCAAACCTCTCAAGCTCCGGACTTCTGATACCCGCTCTTGCGCACGCCTCGTCAAGAAGGTCTATCGCCTTATCCGGAAGATACCTGTCGTTTATATACCTCTCAGACAAAATCGCGCACATTCTAAGAGTCGCATCATCGATTTTGACCTTGTGATAGTCCTCATAATACTTTCTGATGCCCTCTAAAACCTTTATTGTATCTGCAAGTGTGGGCTCTGTAACAGTAACAGGCTGGAAACGACGCTCCAAAGCCGCATCCTTTTCAATATACTTTCTGTACTCCTTAAAAGTGGTTGCGCCTATTACCTGAACCTCTCCCCTTGAAAGGGCAGGCTTTAAAATGTTTGCGGCATTCATTGAGCCCTCTGCTGAATCTCCCGCTCCGACCAGATTGTGCACCTCGTCGATAAACAGAATTACGTTGCCAAGGCTTATCACCTCTTCAACAAGCCCCTTTACCCTGCTTTCAAACTGTCCCCTAAACTGTGTTCCCGCAACCATTGCAGTAAGATCAAGCAGATAAAGCTCCTTGTTTTTTATGTGAAAGGGAACGTCTCCCGATGCGATCTTCTGAGCTATTCCCTCTGCAATGGCGGTCTTTCCTACTCCCGGCTCACCAATTAGACAGGGGTTGTTTTTCTGCCGTCTTGACAAGATCTGAATAACCCTGTCGATCTCCTTATCTCTTCCTATTATATTGTCAAGTTTTCCGTCCTTGGCACGGTCTGTGAGATTTGTGGCGTAATTTGTCAAAAACTTGAGCTTTTTCTTTTTGTCTTTTTTATCCTTGTCTTTTCCCAAAAGTCCCTTTTTCTTTTCCTTTGTGTCCTCCGTTCCCTCTGATACGGAATCTGCCGCAGAGCTTTCTTGCGCTTTGTTTATTTTTCTGCCCGCGCCGAATTGACCGAACATATTAGAAAAAAAGTCCGGCATGGTCGAATTTCCTCCAACTTCAAAATCGTTTCCGTCATTTATCTCCATAAACTGGTCTGACAGCGCTTCAAGGTCTTCTTCGGTTATTCCCATAGACTTCATATACTCGTCTACTTGAGAAATACCCATTTTTTTTGCACAAACTATACACAAGCCTTCGTTTTTCCTTTCTTGTCCGTTCATAGCCGTGATAAACACTACCGCCGGACGCTTTTTGCATCTGGTACACATCATCATTTTTATCACTGTCCTTTCATCTGTTTCTATTTCACCATATTATAAAAATACTTAAACACCAAAGAATTGTTTATTGTTGATTCTGCCAACGCGGAATATCTTGAAGCCAGAAGCGCCGAGAGAGCGGAAATTATCACAGCAATTATCACAAGCGCGACACCGCCCTTTAAGATCCCCAAGGCGCCGCCTAAAGCTCGGTTCACTCCGCTCGCGACCGGGATTTTGTTTACGATTCCGGTTGCCGCTATTATAAGCTTGAAAATAAAACTCAGCACCGTAAACAAAATCAAAAACAGCGCATATTTTACAAGAAGGATAAGCATATCGTTTACGAAAGCTTCCTCTATCATTTCGGCTGCCTGTGCTTGGTTCGGGTTTACACATGCCTGCAAAACCTTTGAAACCGTCTCGGCAGAACTTTCTGCCGCCTCGAAAACAGCAGAGGCAAGAGACGACGGCAGCGCTGTTTCTATTGCTCCTTTAAGCTCGTCAGACTTTAAAAAGCTGTCTACGTTTTGGGATATGCTCATAGGGTCAAGGCTCACGCCCTTTGCCTTTGCATAAGACTCAATGTTGTTTTTAATGTCGCCCTCGGTTCCGATAATACTTTTCACAGTCTTATCATCTGCTGTTATCCCTACATTTTTAAGCAGATAGTTGTTAACCACGCCGGAAACATCTATCTTATCAATATTCTCTGCGATAAAAGAGGTGACTTTTTCTTTAAAGCACATCTCATATATAGGCTGTGCCAGCTTTGATGATGCAAAAATCGAAATCACTATCGCCAACACAAAGCATATAAGAGAAATAACGCTTTTTATAAAGCCTCTTTTGATTCCAAAAATAAAGAATAACAGCAGTACAACAACTACTGCCAAATCATATATTAAAGCCATTCTGCCTCCTAATAGCTATATTCTATCTTATTTATCTCTCTGTATCCTAAGAACAAAACCGTATCGTCCAAGCTTATAAAATCAACATAATCGTTGCTCACCTTTGCAGTGGCAAGCTGCTTTCCGGATGTTGAAAATAACTCAATATTGCGATCGGTAAGCACATAAGTATTCTTTGAATCACAGCTTACGGTTTTTACCTTTTCGTCTATATCTATTTCGATCTCGTCGCTGTCGCTTCTTATCACAATAAGCTTTGACTTCATTTCGTCGCTTATGCTTTTGACCGCGATAGAAACGACCTCAGATGTTGCGTCAAAGTCGATTATATCCGACTTGTACTCCGCACTACTTTCTATTTTACCATTTCTGTCAAGTCTTATGAATCTGTCATCGCAGACAGCCACAAAATCTCCGTCTGAAAGCTTTGCCGTTTTAATTACCGCGGTATTTGAAATATCCTCGCTTTTCATCTCTATCTCTTCGGAGTCAAAATCAAGAGAGTATATATTTGTAACCATATTTCCGCCCTTCATCTCAAAAGCAGAAACATAACAGCCAAAGCCGCTTGACTTGAAATCAACCGATGTCATTCTCGCGCCGTTTGCAAAGCGGTATATCACTTCTCCGTCCTTGTTGTAAACGGTAAGATATGATGAAAATCCCTCTGCCGCAGTAACAACTGCAAAGCTATCGTTTGAAGCCATTTGGGCAAAATAAATCTCTTCATCAAGCTCACGCTCAAAGATCACTTCTTTATCGTTCATAACACAAAGTCTTTTTCCGGCCCTGTCGTATACCAAAAGCCTGCTGTCGCCTATCTTTACCTCCGGATCAGAGAACTTGTGCTGAACGGAATTTATATGTTCGCCGCTTGGTTTGTAAAAATTTATATATGTGTCCGTGGCAAGTACAAAATCGCCGTCGAATTTCAAAAGCTTTGCGCCCGAGGCCGCCTCACCCACAGCTATCGGAAAATTGCCCTTTTCAAGCTCTCCGTCGTTTACCGTAACCGTCTGAGCCTTTTCGAGTATCCCATCAAACCACGGAACCCATGTGCCTCTTGTAAAAAACACTGCGGCAGCCACCGTCGCAACACATAATACGACCGCAAAACGGCGCAGGAATCTTTTTATTTTTTTCTTTTTCCGCTCCCTGCGGATATCAGTCTGAAACGACTTAATCTTTGCCATTTTATATCCTTTCTTTTAACTTCCCTTGTTTTGCAGTCAAATTTATCAATAAAATACCCTGTTTAAATACAGCCCCTGCGGAGCTACCGTTTTTCCCGCCTTTGCTCGGTCCTTTGACTTTATTATGTCCTCAATTCCGTCACATGGTATCTTGCCCTCGTTTATAAACAAAAGCGTTCCGACCATTATCCTTACCATATTGTAAAGAAAGCCGTTCCCCGAAACGTAAAACTTAACAAGGTCTCCCTCTCTGACAACACGGGCGTCAAAAATTGTTCTCACCGTTATCTGCTTGTCGCACGCTGTCGAACAAAAGCTTTTAAAATCGTGCTCTCCGATAAACGACTTTGCCGCCATATCAAGCTTTTTTTCATCTATCGGCACCCAGTATTTAAGCGCCGTGTTCTTATAAAACGGATTCTTTATCTCACTGTTGTGGATAATGTATTCGTACTCTTTTCCCTTTGCGTCGAACCGAGCGTGAAAATCAAGCGGCACCTCTTCAGCCGACAAAACCGAAATATCATCAGGAAGCTTTGGGTTGAGACCGAAAACTATTCCCCTTAACGTTATAGGACTTTGCGTCTTAAAGGAGAAATAAAACTCCCTTGCGTGCACTCCCTTATCAGTTCTCGAACAGCCGTCTATCGTTATTTTCTCGCCGAAAAGCCCAAACAATGCGTCCTCTATCTTTTCCTGAACGGTAACAGCGTTTTCCTGGCGTTGAAACCCGTGATAGCATGAGCCGTCATAAGCGATCTTGACCTTAAAATTTCTCATCAAAAAATGTTCACCCTGTCGATTATTATTACAAGCGCTGTAAACGCCGCGCTTATAATTACCGCATAAATATCTCTCGGCTCACAGTGAAGCTGTTTAAGCCTGGTTCTTCCCTCTCCTCCGTGATAGCAGCGGCATTCCATAGCCATTGCAAGCTCCTCGGCACGCCGAAAAGCCGAAACGAAAAGCGGGATAAGAATAGGTATCAACGCCTTTGCCCTTTTTATAAGCGAACCCGATTCCATATCAGCGCCCCTTGCCTTTTGCGCCATTGTTATTTTATCCGTCTCCTCCACAAGGGTCGGTATGAACCTAAGCGCGATCGTCATCATCATAGCCACTTCGTGAACGGGGAGCTTTATCTTTTTTAGCGGAGATAACACCCTCTCTATCGCGTCTGTAAGAGCGATCGGCGAGGTGGTGTAGGTAAGCAGAGAGGTTCCGATGATAAGCGCGATTATCCTGACTATCATAAACACGGCCGTCTTAATGCTTCCGGTGGTTATTCTGAATATCCAGAACTTAATGAGCGTTTCACCTGTTGAGATAAAAAACAAATTCAGTATTCCCGTAAATATTATCAGCGGAACTATCGGCTTTACACTTTTGAGGATCATTTTAAGCGGTATCTGAGAAATAACATATGCCGCAGCCAAAAACACTACTCCAGTAAAAAGCCCCAAAAACGTGTCCGCTATAAAGAGCATGACGATATATATCACCGTAAGTAAAAGCTTTATCCTCGGGTCAAGCCTGTGAACGATGCTTTTTCCCGGAAAAAACTGACCTATCGTTATATCCTTTATCATTAAAAAATACCTTTCATACCAAAATATATCAAAGCATAGTCTGTCCGTCTTTTAAGATTCCAAGGTGCTTGTACGCAAGATCGGTCGCGACTCTGCCTCTGGGCGTTCTTGAAATAAATCCGAGCTGCATAAGATACGGCTCGCATACATCTTCAAGCGTTACCGCCTCCTCGCCTATTGCCGAGGCAAGCGTTTCAAGTCCCACAGGGCCGCCGTTATAGCCGTTTATCATCATGTTAAGAAGCCTTTTATCAAGAGAATCAAGCCCCAGAGAATCTACTTCCATTCTGTCAAGCGCAATAGAGACTATATCCTTTGTCACCCTGCCGTTTCCCATAACCTCGGCAAAATCTCTTACTCTTCTTAAAAGCCTGTTTGCTATTCTCGGGGTCCCGCGGCTTCTTACAGCAAGCTCATAGGCGCCATCCTTTTCGCAGTAGATACCCAGAATAGACGCAGAGCGCAAAATTATGTCGCACAGCTCATCCTTTGAGTAAAGTTCAAGGCGCTCAATAACTCCGAACCGGTCTCTTAGCGGAGAGGTTAGCTGTCCGGCTCTGGTCGTTGCACCGACAAGAGTAAATCTGTTAAGATCAAGCCTTATGCTTCTGGCGCTAGGGCCTTTTCCTATTATTATGTCAAGCGCAAAATCCTCAAGCGCGGGATATAAAATCTCTTCTATTGCTCTTGAAAGGCGGTGTATCTCGTCGATAAAAAGCACATCGCCCTCTTGAAGATTTGTCAAAAGCGCCGCTAAATCGCCCGGCTTTTCAATGGCAGGCCCGCTCGTTACGCGGAAATTCACTCCCATTTCATGTGCGATTATCCCGGAAAGAGTTGTTTTTCCAAGTCCCGGAGGGCCGTAAAGCAAAACGTGATCAAGCGGATCTCCCCTTTGCTTTGCCGCCTCAATAAACACCGAAAGGTTTTCCTTTACCTTTTCCTGACCTATATATTCACAAAGAGACTTCGGACGCAGAGAATAATCCACATCGTCGCCGCGCTCATCGCTTGTTGCCTCGGGGGCGACTATTCTGTTTTCAAAATCCATATCCGATTTCTCGATCATTTTTTCATCTCCATTACTTTTTCAACAAGCTTTTTTGCAAAATCCACCGTGTAAACATCCTCTGTTATATCTATGCCCTTTTCCTTCAGGCGATTAAAAACCCTTGTTATCTGAGGAACAGACAGACCCATGGCTTTAAGCTCATCAGCCCTTTCAAATACTTTTTTCGTGTCGTCATAGCAAAAAAGCCTGCCGTCGTTCATGACCAATATCTTTTTTGCTATTTTTGCGACATCCTCCATTGAGTGAGAAACAAGCATAACCGTGTTTTTCTTTTCCCTGTGATAACTATGTATCATTTCAAGGATAGTTTCCCGTCCCTTCGGATCAAGACCTGCGGTAGGCTCGTCGAGTATCAGCACCTTTGGCTCCATCGCCATTACACCCGCTATCGCCACGCGCCTTTTTTGTCCGCCCGAAAGGTCAAACGGAGATTTTATAAGCATATCCTCGCTGATCCCGACAAGGCGCGCCGTTTCTCTTACTCGCCTATCTATTTCGTTCTCGTCAAGCTCCATGTTTTTCGGTCCGAAAGCTATGTCCTTATAGACCGTGTCCTCAAAAAGCTGATATTCCGGATATTGAAATACAAGCCCAACTTTAAAGCGGATACCTCTTAAGGTCTTTTTGTCGTCCCAGTTTATCCTTTCACCGTCTATAAATACATTGCCGGATGTAGGTCTAAGCAAAGCGTTGAAATGCTCGATCAGGGTTGATTTTCCGGAGCCCGTATGCCCGATCACTCCGACCAGCTCACCCTCTTCAACAGACAGGTTCACGTTGTCAAGCGCAACCTTGCGAAAGGGTGTTCCCTCACCGTACACATAGGTTAAATTTTCCGTTTTGATAACTGCCATTTATATCTTTTCCTTAAGCGTTACTTTTTTAAAAGCTCATAAAGCGCGTCAACGCACTCGTCTTCTGTTATTATTTCGGGGTCAAGGTCAAAGCCGTCGGCGTTTAGCGTATATACAAGCTCTGTCACCTGCGGAACATCAAGCCCCAGCGCCTTTAACTTTTGAACCTGAGAAAATATTTTTTTAGGTTTATCGTCCAAAACTATTCTGCCGCTATCCATAACCACAACTCTGTCCGCCTGAACCGCCTCGTCCATATAGTGAGTGATAAGCACTATTGTCACACCGCTGTTTTTGTTAAGCTCCTTTATAGTTTTTAATACCTCACGTCTTCCCTTTGGGTCAAGCATTGCGGTCGGCTCATCAAGCAAAATACACTCGGGGCGCATTGCCAGGATACCCGCAATAGCCACTCTTTGCTTTTGTCCTCCTGAAAGCTTATGCGGAGCGTGCTCACGGTACTCATACATTCCCACAGTCTTAAGAGATTCGTCCACTCTTCGGCGTATCTCTGCGGGTTCAACACCCATATTTTCAAGAGCAAACGCCACATCCTCCTCAACTATCGTCGCAACGATCTGATTGTCGGGGTTTTGAAAAACCATTCCCACGCACTGGCGAATATCAAGCAGCTTTTCCTGATCCCTGATACTCATTGAGTTTACTAAAACCTCTCCGGACTGCGGTATGTTTATTGCGTTAAAGCACTTTGCCAGGGTTGACTTTCCCGAACCGTTATGACCCAGTATCGCTACGAACTCGCCCTTGTAAATGTCAAGAGATAAATTTTCAAACACCGTGGTTTTTACCGGCGGCTCTTCCATTTCGTTTACATACGAAAAGGTTATATCTTTAGCTTCAATAAATTTTTCCATTTCTCATCCTTAAATCTTATTACTTACTTTGCCAGATCGCAGTACTTCCGCACGGAAGCGAAAAGCCGGAGCTTTGCACCTTAAGCCCTATCTCATCGGCGAAAACCTTTCCCGCAAATCTCGGTATAAGCAGGTCTCCCAGAATATACGCCATAACCGAGGGCGAAAGCCCAGCAGTATAGCTGTTAAGCATAAAGCAAAGCGAATTGTCACTCAGCACGTTTGAACAAAGCTTTACCAGATCGTAAACGCACTCTTCAAGCTTCCAGACCTCGCCGCCCGGACCTCTTCCGTAGCTCGGCGGATCCATTACTATGATATCGTACTTGCTGCCTCGTCTTATCTCTCTGTTTACAAACTTTTCACAGTCGTCCACAAGCCAGCGTATAGGCTTTTGAGAAAGGCCGGAGATTTGTGCGTTTTCCCTTGCCCACTGCACCATTCCCTTTGAAGCGTCCACGTGAGTTACAGCCGCTCCCGCCATGGCGCACGCAAGCGTCGCTCCGCCGGTATATGCAAACAAATTTAACACCTTAACAGGTCTTACAGCCGATTTTATAACGCCGCTTAAAAAGTCCCAGTTTACCGCCTGCTCGGGAAAAAGCCCGGTGTGCTTAAAGCCGGTAGGGCGTATTATGAATTTTAGTCCGCTATATGAAATCGTCCAGCTATCCCTGAGCTTTTTTCGGTATTCCCACTCTCCGCCGCCTTTGCTTGAACGGTGATAGTGAGCGTCTGCGCTTTGCCAAAGTTCGCTTGTTTTTTCAGACCTCCATATTATCTGCGGATCGGGACGAATCAAAGTTACCCCTCCCCAGCTTTCAAGCTTTTCGCCGCAGCTTGCGTCCAGAATCATATAGTCCTTCCAGTTTTCAGCTGTTCTCATATATATGTACTTCTCCTGTATTTGCACCCGCTTGTTACTGCTGTTTTCATTTATTCTCCAAAGTTTTTCCTTATTGCATCAGCTATCGTCTTTGCATACTCGGTTATTTTTCCAAGATGCTTGCCCTCAAGCATTACTCTTACCAGAGGCTCTGTGCCCGATTCGCGAACGAGGATCCGTCCGTCGTCGCCAAGCTTTTCCTTATACATCTCAATAAACTCCGAAACGCCCCTGTCTGTCTGCCAGCGCCCTTTATACTCGCTTTTGATCATTACATTTTCAAGCACCTGCGGATATGTTTCCATTACGCCGGCAAGCTCGGAAAGCTTTTTCTTTGTCTTTACCAGGATCTCAAGAAGCTTGACTCCTGTCATTTCACCGTCGCCTGTATTTGCATAATCAAGAAGTATAATGTGACCCGATTGCTCTCCGCCAAGGTTATATCCGCCCTTTTTCATCTCCTCCAAAACGTATCTGTCACCCACCCCGGTTCTGGCAACAACAACGTTTTCAGCCTTTGCATATTTCATAAAGCCCAGATTTGTCATAACCGTAACAACGCAGGTGTTGTGATTGAGTCGGCCGCAGCTTTTCATAAACTTGGAAAATATAGCCATAAGCTTATCTCCGTCAACGACCTCGCCCTTTTCGTCAACGGCAAGACATCTGTCCGCATCGCCGTCAAAGGCAAGGCCGACATGGCACTTGTTGTCCACGACAAATTTCTGAAGTCCCTCAATATGTGTGGAACCGCAGTTTTGATTTATGTTAGTTCCGTCGGGATCGTTATTTATAAAGTAACAGGAAGCGCCCAGTCCCTGAAAAAGCTTCACCGCACATTCGCTCGAAGCGCCGTTTGCACAGTCGACAGCAACCTTTATTCCCCTGAAATCACAGTCGACCGCTTTCATAACATGGCGGATATAATCCCACTGAGCATTTTTCTCATAAACTATTCTGCCAATGTCTGTCGAACTTTTGAGCTTGATCTCCTCCGGGGTGTCGAGAATAAGTTTTTCTATCTCGTTTTCAACGCTGTCAGGAAGCTTAAAGCCCTCACTTGAGAAAAGCTTTATTCCGTTAAACTCGACCGAATTGTGAGAGGCGGATATCATCACGCCGGCATCAGCGTCATATCTGTTCACCAAAACTGCGACCGCAGGGGTAGGAATAACCCCCAGAATATGCGCGTCGGCGCCGACAGAGCATATTCCCGAAACAAGTGCTGCCTCCAGCACGTCGCTTGAAATTCTCGTATCCTTTCCTATTATGATCTTTGCCTTTTGTCTTTTTGAGTGTTTTGTAAGCACCAAAGCAGCTGCCCGGCCTATCTGCATGGCAGTTTCACAGGTAAGCTCTGTTATAGCGATACCTCTGGCGCCGTCCGTTCCGAATAATCTTCCCATTTTGTCATTTCCTTTCTTGTTTTATCTATATTTCATTATTACCGGCTACAAATGCACGTGCACTGTCAACTCTTTCAATATTGGGTATTTCCCGGCCGATAATAAGCCACCGGTTCGTTAGCCCCTTAGCGGTCCAGCAAAAAACACATCCCACCCAAAGACTGATATTAAACCCGGCACCGAAAAGTCGGTGACATAAAGTCGTGGTCACATGCCCTGCGCAAGGAGCTTGAGCGCCCCCTTTATGAGTTCTTCCACCGGCAGAGCTTTATCAAGCCTTGCAACGGCGCTTGCCGCCTCTGACTGCGAATATCCCAGTGCAGTCAGGGCCAGAACAGCCTCTTTGGCATCAGGCATTCCATCTGTAGAAAAATCAGCAGATGAAGCCTCTCCCAGAAGCTCGGTTTCCTTAGAGACCTTGTCCTTTAGCTCAATAATTATTTTCTGCGCGGCTTTCGGGCCGACGCCTTTTGCCTTAGTAAATGCCTTTGCGTCCCCGGCGGCGACCGCAACCGCAAAGCTCTGAGGAGTCATTGCAGAGAGTATCGCAAGCCCCGCCTTAGGCCCCACTCCCGAAACCGATATCAAAAGCTCAAATGCCTTTAACTCATCACATGTAGAAAACCCGAAGAGCGATATGCCGTCCTCCCTTACCGAAAGGTGAGCGTAAAGTGTGACCTCATCGTGATTTGAGCTTATGTCGCCGATCGTCGTTAGCGTGGTGTTTACCATATAGCCTATTCCCGCGCACTCGATAACGACAAAATCTCCGCCTATGTAAGTAATTTTTCCTCTTATACTGTAAATCATAAAATTTTCTCCAGATTCTTTAATGTGTTAAACGATGAGTGCCCGTGAGTAATGGCGATCGCCAGCGCGTCTGCGGTATCATCAGGCTTTGGCACCTGCGCAAGCCCCAGAATAGA
The DNA here is from genome assembly GCA_947631455.1 of uncultured Clostridia bacterium. Classification (GTDB taxonomy): domain Bacteria; phylum Bacillota; class Clostridia; order Oscillospirales; family Ruminococcaceae; genus UMGS1601. Next base: position 202,034 of record CANRLH010000001.1, on the reverse strand, counting down.
CCGTGTAAGCTCCTGAACCTGTTTTTTCTCGGCTCTGCCATATCCCACCACCGACTGCTTGACCTGAAGCGGAGTGTATTCGCTTATTCCGATACCCCTCTGCACTGCGGCAAGCAACGTAACTCCCCTTGCCTGTGCGACATCTATTCCCGTCTTTTGGTTGGTATTGAAAAACAGCTTTTCAATTCCCATTTCATCGGGTTTATAGGTGTCAAGTATCTCACACATATCGTCGTATATTGTTTTCAGTCTCAGGTCAAAAGGCGTTTTTGCGTCAGTCGTTATCGCGCCGAAATCCACTATCTTGAACCTGTTTTTGTCATAGTCGAGTATTCCGAATCCGACAATGGCATATCCGGGATCGACCCCGATTATACGCAAATGATCACCCTCTTATCGATCATAAATACATACATATTATATTATAGCATAGCAAAGGCAAAAAATCAAGGTTTTGAATTAAGATAAAGCCGCGCCCGGTGTCTTCCCTCTTGACGCAAAAGCCGATAAGGTGTTATTATTATTTTAGAAACCAACAGGCGGTGAGAACGATTTTTAATAACAGCAAATTCTGGATAGGGCTTTTTAGCGCGGTTGCTGCGATAAGTATAGCAGCAATTGTACTAACGGAGCTTAATACAGGTACAGATGTGCTTATTTTTTACAAGGACAAGCTTATCTACACAATGAAGCTGTCAGAAAACGAAACCAAGCGCATTGAGCTTGACGAGGGCTACAACGAAATAGAGGTAAAAAACGGCGAAGTATATGTCAAAAGTGCAGACTGCAAGAATCAGATCTGCGTAAATTCAGGCAAAAAAAGCTCTGCCGGCTCTGCGATAATATGCGCTCCTCACAGCCTCACGGTAAAAATAGAAAATGACGGCCCGGCAGATGCTTCAGTATAGGAGTCAGTATGAACATAAAAAAATTCTGTCTTTCATCGATGCTTTTGGCTTTGTCCATTGCAATTTATACGCTTGAAAGCTTTATACCACCGATCGGTATTCCCGGTGTAAAGCCGGGGCTTTCAAATATCGTAACGCTTATTTCTCTTATGTACCTAGGCAAAGGTTACACCGCCTTGATTTTATTTTTGAGAGTATCTGTGACCTCTCTTATAAGCGGAACATTGGTAAGCTTTATGTTCTCTTTATTCGGCTCAGTATTCGCTTTTGCCGTAATGAGCGTGCTTATTTCGTTTTTGCCAAAAAAGCTGATATGGGCGATTTCTGTTTGCGGAGCTGTTTTTCACAATCTCGGACAGCTTACAGCTGCGGCGATCTTAATAGAAAACTTAAGCTCACTTTACTATCTGCCGATGCTTATGCTATCGGCGATAATCACAGGAGCGTTTACAGGGATAACTGCGCAGATCCTTGACAATCGACTGGGACAAATTATCAGGAGAAAATTCTTACAATAACAGAGAAGAAAATCCGTTGTCTGAATAACTTCAAATTATTTCAGGCAACGGATTATACTTTTTGCACAACAGAAAGATTCCTTTTTTGGGCAGTTTATATAATTATAGTCAGACACCGTTGACAAAAAGCATTTTGCAGGATAAAATATAGATAAATAAACTTCGGGAGGAATTTATTATGAAGAAAAGAATCATCAGCCTGCTAACAGCGTTTTGTATGGTCAGCACTGTTTTGCTGTGCATATCCGCATCGGCTGAAAGCACGTCAACAAACAACTCATCAGACAACGGAGTAATGAGAGAAAACTTTACAGCAAATGACGCCGCAAGTGAAATGGGGTTAGGACTAAACCTTGGTAATACAATGGAGGCGTACTGGCTTGATATTTCTAATATTGATTCAGGCGCACAAACCATCGGTAAAGATACTCCTGACGAATATGAAAAATGCTGGGGTGCTCCCACTACCACTCACGACATGATCGACGGCATAAAGGCTGCCGGCTTTAATACTGTCAGAATTCCGGTTTTCTGGGGAAATATGATGAAAAACGACGGAACATTTACTATTAACAAAGATTATATAGCTCGTGTGAAAGAGATAGTAGATTACTGCCGTGACAACGATATGTATGTAGTAATAAATATGCATCATTACGATGAGTTCCTTATTCGTCGGTATACGGCTGATATGAATCTTGACCTTGAGGGATGTTCTAAAACAATATCGGTTATTTGGAAACAAATAGCGGAATATTTTAAAGGCTATTCAGATTTTCTGATATTTGAAGGCTTTAACGAATATCTGGGCGGAGGCCCCCTTAAAGATAAAACCGACCCCAACAAAGGAGTTATTGACCTTCCGAAAGATACCGCGTATGAGTGGACAAATACTTTAAATCAAACTTTTGTGAACGCTGTCAGATCGACCGGGTCAAACAATTCAGAGCGAATCCTTATAGTCTCAGGATACTGGACAAACATTGACAACACGACCTCGTCTGCGTTTAAGATACCTCAGGACGAAGCGCAAAACAAGCTTATGGTATCGGTTCACTATGTTGACAACTCAATGTACTGGTCAAATCTGATAGGCGGAGACAGGTGGATGAGTTACAGCATAGACCAGTGTGAAAAGCTTAAAAAAGCATTTACCGAAAAAGGAATACCCGTGTTTATCGGAGAAACTACATCATCATATCCGAGAAGTAATTTTGCCAAAGATGCAGCAATCACAGATAGCTCAGAGGCTTTAAAAACAATGCTTGATCTTATCACGGACTACGGATTTGTCCCCGTTTTATGGGATACGCCAAACGATTTTTATGATAGGAACAACTGCAAGATAAAGAGTACCAGTAATGCAGAGGTTATAAAAACCGTATCGGAAAAAATTAAAAATCACGAAGATCCTACCGAGCCGGAAAGCTCTTTGGTTTTAGGTACTGTAACGGTCGCGAATGCCGATCCAGCAACGCCGGTACATATAGAGGTTACTGTTGACGGTAAAAGTGTATATACGGGTGACACTGTTAGCGGAGAATACTCCGTTTCACTTAAAGAGGGTGAAAACTGCGTCGTAACCTTCAGCATGGAAAACTGTGCTCCCAGAAGCTATGAGATAAGCGCTGATAAGGCGGATATAGCGCTTGATCCTGAGCTTAAATATTACGGAGATTTAAACAACGACGGAGAAATAACCACAGCCGACACGGGCACAGCGAACCAACACGCAGTAGGAAACACATCGCTTACAGACTATGATTTTTATGTGGCAGATGTATCGGGAGACGGCACGATAACTACATTAGATGTCGGAATGATCAATGCGCATGCGGTTGGCACAGCTTCGTTATGGAAGTAGTATAATAAAAAACATAATAGACATTGTAAAAACGGTAAACCGCAGGGAAGATTATCATTTCCCTGCGGTTTAAGTTTTAAGTATTAACTGCTGACTTATTCGCATATTTAAGCTTTGTGGCCTGACCGCCTCTGATATGGCGCTCATTCTTATTTATCTGCAAGATCTCCTTTACTTTTAGATACAATGAAGGATTAACCTTTTTCAGTTTTACGGAAACGTCTTTATGTACGGTACTTTTACTTATTCCGAATTCCTTAGCACAAGCGCGAACTGTTGCCTTATGATCGACTATATATTCGCCGAGCAGCACGCATCTGGTGTCATCTGACAAATTCATATGTAACGCACTCTCCCCTTACTCTTTTTGTAAAGTATATGCGTATATAGTTATTTATAGAACAAGGGCATAAATGTAAAAATTATTTGTAAAACTGAAAGCAGTTTTGATTTCAGGCCTTGATTTTAAGAACAATAATGAAGTGTCTTTGCCATTCAAATAATTCGTCATAATTAGTAAAATTAACAAAATATAATACAAAATTTACAAAATGCCTTGATTTTATGGATATTATGTGATAAAATATAATGTGTAATATAAAGAGAATGACACAACATATTGTTGTAAAACCCCTATCAAACTCAGTTTTGGACATTGTTCGGGAAAAGTTTTTAAAAATACCATTTTGTATTTTGCATATTTCTATTTAATTTGTAGAAATTTTCCTGTATAATTGATTTTGTCCTTAATATGAGGTATAATAGTACTGTTACAGTGAGTAAAATCAGATTTTGTGACAAGTACGTTTGCTTACAACAACCGAATTTGTAAGCTGTTATTTTTTTGTGCAGTGTAAAAAGTTTCGAGCAAAAAAGACAAAGACAACAAAATGAATTATAAGGGGCATAATAATGGATAAGTATATTATTAACGGGGGCAAGCCCTTAAAGGGCGAGGTCGTTATAAGCGGCGCGAAAAACGCAGCTGTTGCAATAGTTGCGGCAACCATTTTATGTGACGAACCTTGCGTTTTGGAAAACGTGCCTGAAATAAGCGACATCTCGATATGCTTAAAGATCCTCAGAGAAATGGGCGCAACGGTACAGGTAAAGGGTAAAAACACCGTATATTTTGACACTGCGGGAATAAAAGAGCCGGTCGTTCCATATGATCTGGCAAGAAGCATGAGGGCTTCGAGCTATTTTCTGGGAACGCTGCTTGGAAGATTTCACGAAGCGTATGTGCCTATGCCGGGCGGCTGTGATTTAGGCGACAGACCTATAGATCAGCATTTAAAGGCATTTAAGTCACTGGGTGCGTCTGACGATATGCACGCGGGAGTAGTACATGTACAGTGTGATGAGCTTTACGGCGGACAGATATATTTCGACTTTATCACAGTTGGAGCGACGATAAACGCAATTTTTGCAGGAGTTAAGGCAAAAGGTCTTACAGTTATAGAAAATGCCGCCAAAGAGCCGCATATAGTAGATCTTGCAAACTTTTTAAACTCAATGGGTGCTGATATAAGAGGCGCTGGAACAGATGTTATAAAGATCCGTGGAGTAAACAGACTTAAGGGTATCACCTATGCTATAATTCCCGATCAGATAGAAGCGGGAACCTATATGGTAATGGCGGCGGCTACACGGGGCGATGTGCTTGTAAAAAATGTAATTCCAAAGCACTTGGAATCAATTACGGCTAAGCTTCGCAAGATAGGCGTAACGGTTGAGGAGTTTGACGAAAGTGTAAGAGTGCATGTTGAGCCCGGCACTAAGTTTATAAAAACCAGTGTAAAAACGATGCCTCATCCCGGCTTTCCGACTGATATGCAGCCGCAGCTTTCAACACTGCTCACGCTTGCGGACGGAACCAGCATTGTAACGGATGACATTTTCGAAAACCGTTTCAGATACGTTGCTGAGTTAAGGCGTATGGGCGCAGACATTTCGGTTGACGGCAAGGTAGCAATAATCCAGGGTGTTGGCAAGCTTGTGGGAGCTCCGGTAAAGGCAACCGACCTCAGAGCAGGAGCAGCAATGGTTATCGCAGGGCTTGCGGCAGAGGGAGAAACTGTTATTGATGACATTTTCCATATTGAGAGAGGTTATGAGAATATAGATTTAAAGGTGTGTGCCCTCGGAGGAGATATGGTAAAAAGGTATTTCCCGGATATAAATGCACAGGCAATATCAGGATAATTTAACAAAAATGATAAATGGCGGCGGGCTTTAATGTGCTTCCGCCTTTTTGTATGAAGAAAGAGTGATCAGATGTCAAAAATATATCCGCTATACTCCTCAAGTTCAGGAAACTCTACTTTTATAGGAGACGAGAGGGGCGGAATTTTAATAGATGCCGGAGTCAGTATGAAAAGACTTATAGAGGCTCTTGAAAAAAACGGAATTGCTCCTGACCGGGTCGAAGGAATACTCATCTCTCACGAGCATTCTGACCACATCAAGGGGCTTTTGAATTTCACCAAAAGATTTCACACTCCGGTGTATACAGGAATAGAAACGGCAAAGTTTCTGACAAGCCGCGATCTTATTTCAACCACAAGCGTGATAAACGTGTTTGAAAATGTAGACAGCTTTTGCGTCGGTGATTACGAAGTCCACCCGTTTGCAACTCCCCACGACTCAAGAGAAAGCTATGGCTTTAGGATAAAAAACCCTGAGGGTAAGGTCGTGGTCACCTGTACGGATCTGGGATACGTAACTGAAGATGTACATAAAAATCTGCTTTCGGCATCAGTGTGTCTTATTGAGGCTAATTACGACGATAAAATGCTCGAGAGCGGCAGATACCCTTATCCGCTTAAGCAAAGGATCCGCTCTGACAGAGGGCATCTTTCAAACGCAAATTCAGCCGCTGAAATTGAGATTTTGATAAGAAACGGCACTCAGAGGATAATTCTCGGACATCTCAGTCAGGAAAACAACACGCCGTACATTGCAAGACAAACCGTTTTATCTCAGCTTTGTGAAATAGATGCGGATGAATACGAGCTTTTTGTGGCGCCGGCTAACGAGCCGGGAGAGGCAGTGAAAATATGACGCAGATAAACATTATCACCGTGGGAAAGCTGAAGGAGCAGTATCTCAAGGACGCCTGTTCAGAGTATGTTAAGAGACTTGGAACATTTTGCAGAATAAATGTATCAGAGATTGCAGAAAGCAGAGTTTCATTAGATCCCTCACAAAATGAAATAAAGCTTGCCCTCGAAAATGAAGGCAAGCAGATCTTATCTCTAATAAAGCCAAAAAGCTATACTTTTTCATTGTGTATAGAGGGGAGCCAGATGGCCTCTGAAAATTTAGCCGATAAGCTTTGTGAAATAACCCTGAGAGGGACCTCAGTTATTAACTTTATAATAGGGTCGTCTCACGGTCTGGCAAAAAGTGTGAAAGATAAATCCGATTACAGACTTTCCATGTCAGAAATGACATTTCCGCATCAGCTTGCGCGGGTAATGCTCATAGAACAGATCTACCGTGCTTACACAATAATAAACAACAAAAAGTACCACAAGTAAGCAAATATCAGCTCCTGTTGCTTAAGGATTTTTATTACAAAACAGGCTTTCGTAAAATCACAAATGATTTCACGAAAGCCTTGATTTTTTATATTTACCTGATTCACTTTTTCTGAGAGTATTTCTCAGCAATTTCCTCCAGCTTTTCTGGGGTATACTTGTCTATCGCGCTTTTATTTTTCTCGATTTTCATATCATCCGCCAGATCGTCAAGTGTCTTGTTGAATTCCTCAGACTTCATTGTGTGAATAAAATCGTGATGCTCACTTCCTCCGCTATGATAATCCTCTCTCTCGCTGGGATCGAGCTTCAAAATGATATAGTAGTTGTTGTCGTCAGATTCCAAAGATAGCTTGCCGATTTCAAGCTCCTTTATCTTTTTCTGAACATCGCTTGCGTTCTCCTCATCGTACTCAGTCAATGTCTCGTTGGTTTCAAAGCCCGAGTACACCTTTGTGTCTGCTGAAATAGGCTTGTCAAAATCAAATTCTTTAGTATTTGATGAATCCGAATACCATCCGGTAAACTCATAATAAGGCTTATCAGGAGCCGTTTCAGGCTTTAAAGCCTTATCTCCGCCCTTAACAGTCTGCGGCGGATAGTCCGAATCCTCATCGTAATCGTTACCGTCCGGATCCACGAAAGTGACGGTATACTCTGCCGTCGTATCGATCTTCTCGGTCGTTGCTTCGGTCGTGGCCTCAGCGGAAGGATCCTCGCTTGCTGCCTCGGTTGTCGCTTCCGTGTCCTTATCATACTGCTCGATAACATCGTCAAAACCGTCAGCGCCGGTTTCCTCTGCAAGAGCAAGATACTTGTCGGCCTGCTCCTTTGCCTTTGCATCAGCCTCTTTCTTTTCCTCGTCAGTAGCCTCATCGCCGGAGATCGAGGTCGGTGCTTTTGATATGCTTATCATCTTATATCTCAGGTAGTTATCCTTCATATAAGTCTTTATGTCGTCGTCGGTAACTTCCTTTGTTCCGCCCTCGTCATAAAAATGGTCAAACAAAAGCTCCTTTTGCTTTTCATAGGTATAAACAGTCCTTACAGATTCCTCTGAAATTCCCTGAAGCTCGAGATACTCGTCGCCGAACTGATCATACATAGAAGAAACATTATTCTCTATTTCCTCCTTATCGTCTTCGGAAAGCTCAAGTCCCTCATCGGAAAACAGCTTGTCAGCCGCAATTCCTCTTAAAGTCTGCTCCAAAGCGGATTTTTTAAAATGCTCAGAATAGGTTTCGTCATCATTATATTTTTTCTTTAAAAACTCGGTCTCAGAATCCTCTGACTCCGAAGACTGAAAATACTGGGAGTAATAGCTTTGCATTGTATATTCATTAAGCATATAGTCAATGTAAACGCCTGCGTTTATTCCCTTTCCGTCCACCGTCATTATCTTTGACATATCCGCGCATCCCGCAAGTCCTACAGCCATTGCTGCGGCGCAGGAAACAGCCGCTATTTTTTTCTTAAACATCAAATTGCCTCCCTGTGTTTAATAATCCTAAGTATTATACTATATTTTTGTAAAAAAGTCAACACAGCAAATCCAACATTTACAAATCAAAGTGATAAATGTAATTATTGGTACGATTTTGTATAAAATCAGCAGTGATGCTGTACCGCTGCTGATCTTAATTTAATAGGTTAGGATTCCAAAAATCATTTTATCGACCGCAAAAATTTAAGCTGCCGGCTCATATACATCAGAAGGATCGGTTTTCACGGTAGTTATTATCGGCTCTGAATACACCGCCTGAGTAGTTATACCGTTGTTGTGCCACTTATACGTCTGAAGCTTTATGTAATAGGTATGATCTGAATATGCGAGATTTTCAAAGCTGAAGCTCAGCTCAGAGTTTGAAGAAGTTCTTATCAAACGTGCAGTACCCTCCTTAAAGCTTTTATCCGCACAAATCCACACCTTATATCCATCGGCAGATGAGTTTCTTAAAATTTTTATATTGACAGAGTTTCCGTTTACAGATAATGAGCTTACCTTGTTTTCAGCTATCACAGGCGCAAGGTTTATTGTTTTCACCACAGGTGTTGAATACACCGCCTGAGTTGTTATACCGTTGTTGTGCCACTTGTACGTCTGTACTTTAATGTAATAGCTTTTACCCGGACGAGTAAGACCTGCAAAGCTGAAATTCACCGCTGAATTTGAAGATGTTCTTATCAGACGTGACGCGCCTTCCTTAAAGCTTTTATCTGCGCATATCCATACCTTATATCCGTCTGCCGAGGTGTTTCTCACAATGCTTATGTCGGCTGAATTGCCGGTGACATATGCAGAGCTTATCTTATTATTTGCAACCTTCGGAGAAAGTGTTATCTTTTTTATCACAGGATTTGAATACACAGCCTGATTTCTTATGCCGTTGTTGTGCCATTTATACGTCTGTACTTTAATGTAATAGCTTTTGCCAGGGCGAGTAAGACCTGCAAAGCTGAAATTCACCGCTGAATTTGAAGATGTTCTTATCAGGCGTGAAGCGCCCTCCTTAAAGCTTTTATCTGCGCATATCCACACCTTATATCCATCTGCCGAGTTATTTTTCTGAATGTTAAGCTTAACAGAATTGTTGGTTGTTGAGGCGGATTTCAGCTTATTAGCAGCAATTGCCGGCGCAAGCTTTATTGTCTTTACGACAGGTGTTGAATAAACGTAAAGCCTCTTGCCGTTTTCAGTGTAGCCCTTATAGCCCTGAACCTTTACGTAATACGTACCGCCCCTGTTCGCAAGGTTATCAAACCTCACTGTTGTCTGAGAGTTTGAATAAGTTTTTGCAAGCCTAGTTGAACCAGAAGGGAAGGACTTGCTTGCGCTGATCCAGACCTTATATCCGTCAGCATCTGATCGGCTTGTAACGATTCTGACTGCGTTGTTTGTTGTGTTTGCGTAGGAGATTGTGACCTGTCCTGTTCGCCGCCCCAACCTCCTTGTCCACGACCTGATAAGCTTTCCGCTTTGAGTAAGCTGGCTCTCGCCCGGCTTTATCGCAGAAAGGTTAACTCCCGGCAAAATTGCCGAAGCCGTTTCTGACTTGTTTGAAAGGCTCCAGTTAAACAGCCCCACCTTGCGGTTTTGCAATAACGTCATCCAGCTGTCGGTCTCTGCCTTATTAAAGCCGCCGTTTCCTGATGCATCGCACGTTCCGAACTCTGTTACCACAACGCAAAGTCCCCTGTCAAGGCAATCTGCAAGCCTGTCTCTAAGCCACTGAGTATGTGTGTTTGCATAAAAATGCAGAGAATAGGCAATATTTTTGTAACCCGTTATCGGGTTTTGCAAAACCTCGTGAATATCCTGACTCCATGTATTGGAGCCGCAGATTATAATGCCGTTGGGATCGTTATTTCTTATTGCCTTAATGACATCAACGCAATATGGCTTTATGTCCGATGCCCACGACACCCAGTGAGGCTCGTTGCAAATTTCGTAAATCACGTTAGCGCATCCCTTGTATTTTGCCGACATTTTCTTAAAAAAGTCTATTGCCTCGGATTTATGTGTCTGAGGATTGTTGTCGTTCAGTATATGCCAGTCGATAATAACATACATGCCCAGCTTTTTGGCAATGTTCACGCCGTTATCTATCCTATTTATCATTGCGTTCTTGTTTTCCGAGCTTGTTGTATACCCGCCGTACTCCTCAGTATACATCGCCAAACGAAAAGCGTTGCAGTTCCAGTCGTCTCTTAAGGTTTTCATTGTCTGTTCGCTTACAGCCTCCGGATACCACGCAAGGCCGTGGGTACTCATTCCCACAAGCTGAAAAGCGTTTCCATTTTTATCAACTATCTGAGAACCCTTTACAGAAAGCCTTCCATGCTCAGAAACGGGTGTGGAATCAGCCGACGCCGAAATGTTTTTCGTGCTGAACCCGCAAAAACATACCGCCAGCATAACAAGGGTCAGAAATAAAAACTTGAGCTTAAAAGAAACTCTCATAACAACTATACCTCCAGTTTTGTCTATGAATATATTATACAGAATCAAAAGTTCCCTGTCAATGATATTTCCGTCAAGTAATTTTAATGTATGTGAGTTGATAAAAAAGTTTAGTTAGAATGTCAAAAGACCCCTTTTGAAAGGATCTGCCGCAAGCGGCTGGTCATTGCCAAGAACGCAGAAATCAAACAAAAGCCCCCTGCGGTGAAAGATCCGCAAAGGGCATGGCTTTAAAGTTAAATTTAAAATCTCCTCGTATACGAAGATAAAACCGTGATTGCCAGAATCAAAAGATTATATCCCGTCACGACCGTTGCCGTAAGACCTGAAAAGGTTCCGAATACCGTCATCACAAAGGCGATAAGCGCACCTAAAAGAGTTCCGCCGATCTGAATAAAGACGCCCAGATTTGCAAGCTTCTGAAGCTTTTTAGCGCCGCTTATAAGCATTGCAAAAGAAGGAAAATGTCCAGAGCACAGCATTGATGAGCTTGCGCGCTGTGTATAAGAGGTTTCCCTCTCGTACTCCTCGTGAAATCTGAAAGGAAGTAGCTTTATTGAATCCGGCTGGATCTCAAACAGATCCGCCAAAAATCCGAGAGATATAAAACCGTCCACCGTGCGTATAACAGTAGTTACATTATCCTTTTCAAGAGCCGCCAGCCATTTTTTAACGCTTATGCTCGGATTTATCTGAAGCACAAACAGCGTTGACACCACACCGCCGATAGAAAGATAAACCGGTATGTATCCTCTTGTGTATTCAGCCTCACGCTCCTTTGTAGGAAGCCCCTCGATCGAATGATTCTGCATAAGCTCTCTTGTTCCTAGCAACACTCTCTTGTTTTCAATCCAGCCGGAAAGGCCCAGCCCGTCCTCAAAAATATAGCTTTCAACGGGATAAAGCATTTCGGTTTTTCCCTTAAGCATATTGTAAAAGGTCTGATTCATAATGCTGCCGGACTGGCAGGCAAGAGAAGCCGCCATAAGTATACATTCTTCGATAGAGGTTGAACTCATCGCTTTGAGGTTTACAAGGTTTACCATTCCCTCAGGGAAAAGCTGACACGCGTCGACCAGAACAGAGTTCGTATCTGAATAATCCTCAACTGCCGAATATCCCAGCATTACCGCTGAAGACTGCAAAAACTTCTTTGAAGCCCTTGAAAGAGGAAGATTAACAACCAGCATAAGCGCAAACGAAGAAACCATTGAAATTACTCCCGAGAAGGTGATAAGCGCCGCCATCACCCTACCGGTAAAGCCAACTGCGTTTCTGTCGCATACAAGTGCCAGAAGTCCGACTATCAACGCCACTATCAGAATCAGCGGAGCGTACATCTTACAGAATCTGTCTGCCGCGTCTGTCGAGTAAGAATTCTTTAAAAAGTTTTCGTTAAATTCCGTTCTTCTCATTGAGACAAGCTCAGGGAAATCGTTTACCGAACCCTTGGTAAACTTGACGGCAACGTCCTCGTTTGTTACATTGTTTAAAGCATATTTATCAAACTCGCCCGCAACGTATCTGAAGTTTCTCAGTGTCCTGTTTACTATAAGAAGCTTTCCCAGCGTGTTGAACAACAGCCCCAGTATAGCGACAGACATATACAGGTTATATGCCTTAGTCTGCATGATAGATGAATCAAACAGCACAATAACGCTTACCGCAACCGCTGATACTATCGAAATAGCCGCAATGCTGTCGCAGTCGGCATTTCGCTTGATGAGCTTTTTAAGCCCTGCCGTTATGACGGTATAGGATACGAATGCCGATATAAGCCCAAGTATGATATTTGTAAAGACATACGATGAATCACTTGTTCTCTTAAAAAGCTCGAGAATAGGCCAACCCAAATCGTTAGCGGCAGCGATATAGCAAGAAAACAAAGTTGTCAAAAGCAAAACGCAGAGCCTTACAGTGAGGTTATTTTTAAGCCCCACAATGTCAGAAAGCACCTTGTGCGCCTGCTTGTAGTCGTCAAAATCTCCAATCGTGTTAGAAACCTCGTTAGCGGTCTCTTCGTCATCGCGGTCGTCTGTATGTAAAACAAAGTTTTTGATCCTGTTTTTTCTGCGCTCGGAAAGAATGTTCATTTTCATCGTATCGGTAGCATTCTCCGGAAAAACCAAAGGCTCCTGCGACACCTTGTCAAACTGCTCCGTCTGCGGAATGATCTTTCCCTTGAGATTTAAGTCAACATCCTTGATCCTTAAGCGCTTGACCGGGGTCACCGAAGTTTCCTTTGAAACCGGCTTTCTATCCCTCTTAAGCTTCATAAGTCCCTCTATTATAGCTGTATTGCCGGAGGTCTTTCTCAATCTGAAGCGGCTGTTGAGCCCTGCGTCAAAGCCTTCTTTCTCAAGTCTCTGCTCTTCCTCGCGCTCAAGCTCACGCTTTGATATTTTCTTTTCGCTGATATGCTGACCATTCTCACCGCCGGACTGCTCATCCTCGACGTTTACTATCGCGGATATTACACGAGTCCTTTCCTCCTCAAACTCAGGCTCAGTGATATTATCGTCAAGTTTTATGTCAATGCCAGACTTTTTCGTTTCAATGGGCTCATCAGTAGTTTCCACTCCGTCAACTGCTGATTCCACCAGAGTGTCTATATCAACGCTTTCGATATCGCCCTGCCTTATGGCCTTTGCCTCACCGGGTTGCTGCGCGTTATCGGATGCAGTCTGCGCATCATCACCGGGCTTGTCCGCATCAGTCTCAATTATATCCGCATTTGGCTTTTTCGGTAACTCTGATACTTCCTTGTCAGAAGAGGCATCCGAGTTTGTTGATGATTCGTTACCGTTAAAAAATCTCTCAAAAGACTTTTTGTGAGAAAGCGGGTTTTCAAGCAGCTGTTCCACATCAAAATCACTTTTCTCACGGGAATTTTTCGCCTTTGAGGCATATTCTTCAAGAATATCGTCAAGTGAAAACCTGTCCGCCAATTTACACACTCCTAACTTAAAACATTGCGTATATTTTTAATAAGGGGCTGGCCCCGTCAAAAAACTTATTTTTGTCTTTGTCTTACTACCTCGTACATAAATATCCCCGCCGCGACCGAGGCGTTTAATGAATTTACCTTTCCCAGCATCGGCAGTTTAAGCAAAAAATCGCATTTTTCCTTAATAAGCCGACCTATTCCGTACCCCTCAGAGCCTATTACCAACCCGATGGGGCCGTCAAGCCTGACAGAGGAGTAATCCTGTCCCTCAGCGTCAGTTCCATATATCCAAACACCGTTTTTCTTAAGTTCATCAATTGCTCCCGCAAGATTCGACACTCTCGCGACTCTTACATAACTAGCGGCTCCGGCAGAGGTCTTGAACACCGTCTGCGAAAGTGATGCGCTGCGTCTTTTCGGAATAATGACACCGTGAGCGCCTGCCGCCTCAGCGGTTCTTATTATCGCTCCAAGGTTATGCGGATCCTCTATCTCATCGCAGATTATAACAAACGGGTCTTCTCCCCTTTGTTTTGCGAGATCCAAAATCTCAGAAACCGAATAATACTCCGCGCATCCCACGACGGCAATAACTCCCTGATGAGAAGCACCGCCGGACATTTTGTCAAGCTTTCTGTCGTCTACCCTTTTGACCGCTATCCCGTTTTTACTGCAAAGGTCAAAGATCACGGCTATCGAGCCCTTTGCGTTTCCACTTATATAAACGCTGTCGATAGTCTTCCCGGACCTTATCGCCTCCGCCACGGGATTTCTTCCCACAACAAGTACATCTGAAAGCTGTGAAGAATGTGGTACGGCTTTTTTGCCGTATTCCTTAGAGTTCATGCAAAAGCTCCTTAAAACAAAACGATTTTATATATAACAATACATTTTACATTATATCACATTGTTTTAAAAAAAACAAGTTTTTTTTACTTTTGGCGGCCTTCTAGAAATATTTACCGCTGTTATCTGTTATGTATTTACCGCAAATACAGATTTTATAAAATGTTTTTTAATGCAGATTATGTTCTTTACAAACTATTAACATTTTCGTCACTTTTATTTAACCTTAAAGACAGGATTTATTAACATTATTTTCAGCAGAACAAACTCTCGCGGCAAAATCGGAATATTCGAATGAATATTTGCTAATTTTGCGTGATTTTCCCAAACTTTAAACAGAAACTGTTTAAAACTGTGTTTAAAACACAAAACGAGGGTAAATTAAGTTGAAAACTCTGTTTAAACCTTTGAAAAAATCCCTGTTTTCCGCAACTTTTGAAGAGTTATAAAATAGAAACGTACAAAAAAACGTGCTTACTTTCCACAAAAACGAGAGTCAAATATGAACAAATTGTTTCCAAATCCATTTTGTAATATTTTCTCAGCTATTAAAACCCCAAAAAACCGCGGAACACCAAAAATGTCTTATTGTTTAACATAAAACGGTGCACCAAAAAACGACAAAAAATTACGGTTTGGTTACAGATTCCTACCTGGTCGTCAGAAACTTTACAGCGCGTTCGATAGCGTCCTTTGAGTTGCCCCAATCGGCGTCCTTTCCGGAATTTCTGTAGTCATACATATTACAGTATCTGGTCACGTCCTCAATGAGAGAAACAAGTCCTTTTTTTACAAGCTCGGAACAATCTTTGACAAATTGCGCACGGTATTTTTTGTCAAGCGAATGACCGCTTTCAAACACCAGCATATCATAGTGGTTCGGACAAAGAAATTCCTGCCTTAAAAACAACTCTCGGAACTCTCTGCTCTGAGCAAACATATCGAATACTGTCTGCACAAGTCTTGACATTCCCCACTCGATTTTCGAGCATATAAAGCAGTCCCTGTTCACTGTCGAGATTTTTTTCTGCTTGGCGTTAATACCCTCAAACATACTTTTTTTCGAGAAAATGCTCTTGTCAAGCTCCATAAGATGAGATTGCAGCAAAAGTGCCAGTGAAAGCCTGTTTTTCTGCAAAAGCATTTTGTCAAAATGTGTTTTGCAAAATCCCTGCCTGTTTGTTTCGATTCTCACATCAGGCTCCATCATAGCCGCTCCCATGATATACTCCACCGCCCTGTCTTCGAGCATATCTCTCATCCGGCAGATAGGGCACCCGCTTTGCGGCTCAAATATTTCATTTATCGGTATTGTTAAAATGCTTTCTCTCATAAGCCTGACCTTTCCTTCCTGAGTTTACGATTAAATAAAAACTTTCTTTATCGCATATCCAATAAGCTAAAATAATTGTAACATAACTTTTAAAAAAAGGCAACAAAGCAAACATTCTTATGAATGGCTGATAACTATTTTATTAAGTGTTTTTTATTTGACAATGCATGACAAATATAGTATAATTTAATATGTATTTGTATATGTAAAATTTATAATTAAATGTCAGATAGATCGGTGTATATTATGGGGTTTTTGTTTTTCGCTCTTATTTTTTTGCTGTTTGACTTGACCGTCACAGAGCTACAGATTGACATTCTCTTTGACTTTGCGGGCTGGGCCCTGATGCTTGCGGGACTTAAATCGCTCAAGTCAAAGGCCAAAGCCTTAGCGCCGTTACAGCCGGTTTCGGCCTTGATGCTTGTGGCGAGCATTTTGTTTGTTTGTGCGAAGGTCTTTGTACTTTCAGATCAAAGCTCCTTAGTGTTTGCGGCAGATCTAATATACTCGGCTTTAAAGATCATAGCGCTTACGGCGATACTCTTCGCAGTATTTAAGCAAAAGGAGCTTGTGAGGGATACATCTTCGCTTTACCGGGCAAAAAACATATGGCTGATATATCTTATCCTCTGGGCCGTATACATAGTATATGCGGCGTTTGCCGCTGAAAATATTGTAAAGGCTGCCGCCGACGCAGTCACGCAGATTCTGGTTATATCAATGATATTCATTCAGGTTTTATTCCTGATAACGGTATATAAAATAAAAAAGGTTTTTGTGCATGACGGTATGCAGAAAGGACGGTAAAAATGCTATCTGTTATTATTCCAAGCTACAATGAAGAGGGAAACGTTGAAAACACCGCAAACGTAGTGGGAGGTCTTTTAGAGGAAAACGGTATCGAGTATGAGCTTGTGTTTGTAAACGATGGCTCAAAGGACAAAACGTGGGAAAGACTTAAAAATCTGACCAAAGAAAAAGAGCACATAGTTGCCATAAACTTTTCAAGAAATTTCGGAAAAGAAAGCGCTATTTTCGCAGGACTAAAAGAGGCAAAGGGCGATGCCTGTGTTTTGATGGACTGCGATCTTCAGCACCCTGCAAAAACCGTCATTGAGATGTATAACATCTGGAAAAACAACCCGGAAGTCGACATAGTCGAGGCAAAAAAGTCCGACCGCGGAAAGGAAAACCCTATATACAAGGGCTGCTCGCTTATGTTTTACAAGCTTATTAAAAAAGCCTCCGGTCTAAATATGAAGGACGCGTCTGACTTCAAGCTGCTTGACCGCCGTGTAGTCGACGAATTGAATGCAATGCCTGAGCGTCTTACCTTTTTCAGGGCTATGTCAAGCTGGGTAGGCTATAACACAGAGACGGTTTATTTTGAGGTTGCCGAGCGTTTCGACGGAGAATCCAAATGGAGCGTAAAGGGACTTATGAAATACGCGATAAACTCCATTACATCATTCACCTCAGCGCCGCTTCAGCTTGTTACCGTCATAGGAATGATAATGCTTTTAGGAGCGATCATTCTGTCTGTTCAAACGCTTGTAATGAAGATCCTAGGTAACTCAGTTGCCGGCTTTACAACCGTTATACTCTTACTTTTGTTTATCGGAAGTATGATAATGATAAGCCTGGGAATAATCGGACATTATCTGTCAAAGATCTATGAGGAAATAAAACGCCGTCCGCGTTTTATAATTCGCGACAGACTTGAAAGCAGCAAGAAAGGAGAATAACTGACGTGGAACAAGCAAAACGCGCTCCTTTAAAAACGCTCGCCCCGCCGAAGAACGCTTTGGGTTCAAGGGCGTTTAAAAGCATAAAAAGGCGCATATACGAAAAGCGTCTTTACTTTTTGGTGTTTGCGATACCGTTTGTGATAATGTATATCGTATATGCCTTTTTCAAGGTCCACCCGTTTGGTGAAAATTCAGTTTTAGTGCTTGATTTAAACGGACAGTATGTGTATTATTATGAGGCTTTCAGAGACGCCTTTTGGGGGGAAGGAAGCTTTATATACAGCTGGAACAGAAATCTCTCAGGAGAGATGTTTGGAATATTTGCTTATTACTTTGCAAGTCCGTTTATGCTTATAATCTGCCTGCTGCCAAGAACGATGATGTGCGGCGCAATAGAGCTTATGCAGCTTTTAAAGATCGGTGCGGCGGCGGTGACGTTTGCCTTCTTTTTGAAAAAGACCTTTAGTGCCAAAAACTCAACTGTGGTCACCTTTTCAACCTGCTATGCCCTTATGAGCTATATGGTTGTTGAGCTTATGGATCCTATGTGGCTTGACGGCCTTGTCTATCTTCCGCTTATAATATACGGCGTGTCGAAGCTGGTCGACGACGGAAAGCTTTTAAATTTCATAATCCCGCTTGCGCTTATGTTCATAGCCCATTTTTACATCGGCTATATGGTAGGAATCTTTACGGGAATATACTTTATCGCTTACCTGTTTTTCAGAAACAAAAAGGTAAGGCTTGGCGATATTTTATATTCCTGCATAAAGTTTGCGATTGCTACCGCGATAGCTCTTATGTGCGCTATGTTTATACTTTACCCTGTGGCACAGTCACTGTCACTGGGTAAGTTTGAATTTTCAACTGCTGATTTTTCTTTCAGGACACAGTTTGATCTTTTGGAGCTTTTTGCAAAGCTTTTCCCGATGACCTATGACACAGTTAATGTAGAAGGTCTTCCCATGATTTTTGCGGGAACCCTTACAGTATTTATGCTTCCAATATATTATGTGAACAAGAATATTCATTTTAAAGAAAAGATAGGGACTACCGTAATTTCTGCTCTGGTGATCGCAAGTATGTATATAGCGCCGGTAGACTTGTTCTGGCACGGTATGCAGGCTCCTAACTGGCTTAATTACCGCTATTCATTCGTGCTTTCGTTTATGCTGATATTTATGGCGGCAAGGGCGTTTGATAATTTAGACGGATTTTCGTTCAAAGCTCTCGGCGGCACACTCGCCGGTATAATCGCGCTTTTGTTGTTTTACGAGACACAGGATTATTCATTCTTCACTACCAACTTAGACACCTCCGCCGATGACAATGTTACTACCGTTGCGTTTCAGGGGATACTAGTATCTGTTATTGCGGTCATTGCATACTTTGCGCTCATAGGCGCTATTAAAAAAGCGGGAACCGTCCGCCTTATGAGAGGACTTAAAATTGCGCTTTGTGCGGTAGTCTGCTTAGAGCTTGGCATTGTATCGTTTGACACCCTGCAAAAGATCGACAAGGATGTGGCTTATAGCAACTACACATCATACGAGGACTATATGACCGAAATGAGAAACGTGGTCGACGAAATTGAGCAAAAGGACGACGGCTTTTACCGGATGGAAAAGACGTTTGCAAGAACGGTATGCGATCCTATGGGAATGGGATTTGCGGGAATTTCGCATTCAAGTTCCACTATGAACACACCCGCGCTTTTGATGCTTCACTCACTCGGCTACGGCTATGGAGGCAATTACACAAGCTATAACGGATCGACCTACGTAAACGATATGCTGTTTAACATAAAATATCTAATTTCAAAGGACAACGATCTGTTTTCTTCATACTGCCCGACCAACATCAACAATGTGCCGTCTCTTTATAAACTGACCGATCAGTATAAAATTACCGATGATGCAGGTGAAGATGTAAGTACCGGAAATGTCTATGTCTATAAAAACCCTTATGCCGCATCAAACGCGTATATGTCTGATGAGTCGGTACTCACGCTTAGTCTTTCAAACGACAATGTGTTTGAAAACCAGAACAGATTTATATCTGCGGTAACGGGAGTCACAAAGGATTGTCTTGTTCCGCTTGAATACGACCAGCCCGACTCTGTAAACCTTGCCCGGGAAAATCTTACGGACGGCACCACAAGGTATTTTCACGCTGAGGACGAGGCGGCTGAGTGCCACATCGACTATGTGGTTGATATGAAAGAGGACGGTCCGCTTTATATGTATCTTCCCACGAGCTATGAGAGAAAGTGCAATGTGTGGTACTACGATGAGGAGGAATATTTAAAGGCCGTCGATGAGACCGGCGGCGAGCCGGTTATGGACTTTGCAGGATCATATTTTGAGGGCGACGATTACAGGATCCTCAACTTTGGCGATTACTCAGAAGGCGACAAAATAAGGATAAGAATAACCGTTATAACAGAGGCTTTCTGGAAAGAGCCTTGCTTTTACACGATGGATAAGTCGGCATTTGAAACTGCGGCGGCTACACTTAACGACAACGCAATGAATATCACCGATCACGGAGACAGAAGCTTTGAGGGAACCGTTACTGCCAGAAAGGGTCAGGTTTTGCTGACTACCGTTCCTTATGAATCAGGCTGGACGATAAAGATAGACGGTGAAAAAGTTGAACCCAAAAAGGCGGTTGACGGAGCTCTTATCGCAATAGAAATACCCGAGGGGGAACATACCGTAAGTATGAGCTTTTTGCCGGGATACTTTATCTTCTCTATTCTTATTTCTATCCTTGGATTGCTTGTTTGCTGCGTGATATTTATTGTTCAGTACAAAAATGGTGAGCTGTTTGCCAAAATCTGCAAAAAACTAAAGAAGTGACAAAACAACTTATTTTTTCACCGTTGACAAGCGGTAAAAGATTTTTTATCATTAAACAGGAGACCAATTTATGGCTCCTGTTTTTAATTTTTACTTTGCGAAAGGATTGATCCGTTTTGAAAAAGAAGCTTACACATTCATCGTTTATGCCTGCCGCTCTGTGCGCGCTTGCTCTGGTGCTCTCCGCCTCTGCAGCGGCTAGTGAATTTATCGGAAGATACACCTACCAAAAGCTTTTTGGCGAAACGGCGGAATATATCGTCACTAACAGCTCGTTTGAATTTTTTGAAAGCTACAGTAAAGTGATCCTGCTTGCAGTTGTATCGGCTTTGTTTTTCATTATGCAGATAAGCTCGTTACGCATTAAGAAAATAGGCGGATTTGAACTTTCACTGACCTTCGGGGTGTCCGTTTTAATTGGGATCTTTTCTGGCGTGATAGTTTTTAATCACGCTTCAAACGGTGCATATCTTGAGGCCTTTAACTTGTCAAACCAAGCCTTGTTTGTGTTTTTGTTCAGAGAAGGTATAGAGTGGCTGTCGGTTGTCTCCGCGCTTCTCATAGCTTTAAGTTCTCTCTGGCTGATGGTAAGGCTTCACAGAGAAAGCCTCGATGAACCGTCTCCTGCCGCCGCGCCGCAAAATAGCCCCACCGAGCCGAAAGCTCCGGACAGCGGTCTTGTTTTCGGAACGGATTGATTCGTTCAGACTTTGTCAAGTCCCTCCACTAATAGGCGGTTTTAGGGCTAAAATTGCACGCGATCGTACATTATTCATTTTATATCTTATATTCTGTAACATATAATTTACAACATTCACTGATAGTTCATAATTTATACTGCTTTACCTTTAGCCTGTATTGCACTCGGTCACAGCTTTGCTCTTTAAATTTCATGTTTTGCGTACAGGCCAAAAATTAAGCCCGAAGCTTTCATAAACTTCGGGCTCTCTTTATAAATATAATTTTCCTTGCCTTTATAAAATACTGTTCAACGCCGTATACAGGCCTGTTACAAGCGGCAGGGATATTACGGAAAGTATAGTGGTTACACCAAATATCTGTGCTGAATAACCAGCGCTTTTGTTAAAGCGTATTGCAAACATAGTGGCTATTGTTGCGGACGGACAGCTTAAACACAACAGTGCCGTAGTTACTGCCGTATTATTTATATCGGGAACAAGTGCAAATAAAACCGCAAGCACGGCAGGTACTATGACAAGCTTTAAGGCGCACACCATGTATATCCTTACATTTGCAAACGCCTTTAAAATATTGTTCTGGGCAATTGTCACTCCCGCAACTATCATAGCAAGAGGGGTCACAACTGACGCAATATAATTACATGGAGTAAATATGATCTCAGGGATCTTTATCCTTAACGCAAAAAGCGCAAAGCCAAGAACAGTTGCGACTATTGTCGGGTTTGTGGCTATCTTTTTTATGCTGATAAAGCTCTTATCCTTTGTAACGGAATACACTCCCAACGTCCATATTATGATGTTAAAAGCAGTGTTTACCGCAGTTACATAAAAAACTCCCTCTGTACCAAAAAGCGCAAGCGCAAGCGGAATCCCCATAAAGCCGCAGTTTGAATAGGTCGCGTTGAGTCGCTCAATTATGGCATCGTTGCCTTTTCTTATAAAAACGCGCGCGAAAAATCCTAAAACAGCAAAGCCCACAGCGGAAAGCACAAAGGTAAGTCCCAGTCCCTTTAAAAGATAATATGAAAAATCCTGCTGATATGAGGTTATTATGAGCATTGGATTTGCAACATACAAAACGAGGTTTGTCAAAGACTTATTCCCCTCTTTTGAAATCAGCTTTACTTTATAGCAAAGCGCGCCTATTCCCACAAGAATAAGCATTATCAGAACCTGTTTTAACAGAATCAGCGATAGTTCCATAACATTACTCTCCGATAAACTGTATTAAAATACAAAACAGCTTTTTATGGCTTTTTAACTTGATTTGATGTTTAAAAGTATATGCAAACTAAAGGCGGCAAAATCTGCCGCCTTTTTCATTCTAATTCTCTGACGCCGCCTGTTTTCCCTTGCCAATAGATATAATCTTTACAATAACTGAGCTTAAAACAATGTTTACAGCCATTTCAATGAGAAAATTAACTCCTACCAGGCTGAGTATCATATACGCTCCTGCGTTTTCATATCCTGAAGCTGCGGACCATGCATTGATAGTGTCCATAAAGAATATCATGCAGCCAAGCAGAAAAACTCCCGTGTTTACGATCGGGCAAACAATAGCCGATAAAAAAACCGCTACGATCCGGTTTTTCTTTTCAATCGCCAGATAGACAAGCCCTGAAGCAAGCCCTGCAAGCGCTCCCTTCAATATGCAGGTAATGATCGTTCCCGGTATGTTGACAGCCAGAAATGCCTGCGCGTCTGTTATCAGCACCACTACGCCGAATACGAATCCGAGCCATGCTCCCGCCTTATATCCGTACATCGCCGCACCGACTACTATTGGTACGAGTACCAGCGAGATGTTGAAAACACCCGTCGGTCTGATCACTACCGCAAGCACCTGCAAAACTACTACTATGGCCGTAAACAGACCAAGTCCTACGATTTTTTTTGTTGTGTTTGACATAAAAATTACTCCTTACTGCCGTTTGAGTCCTTCTCAATACAGCGCAAAATTTTAGCAGCATAATGTTTATGTAACACTACTTTTTAAGCTTTGTCAGCCGCGAGAACCGTAACGGCTGACTTGGTTTTTTGATTGAAAGCCACCGCTTTTACTTGTTCTTAAAGTAAATGGCAAGCGCTCCTTCAGAAACCAGATCCCTGTCTACGATTATGTTCTCCTCGCAATGCTCAACGACACTTGTCGCAAGACCTCCGGTCGCGATAACTGCCGCGTCTTCTCCTAAGACCCTTTTAAAACGCTTTATCATTCCCTCGATCATAGAGGCACTTCCGAGAATGATCCCGGTTTTCATACAGTCGATCGTGTTGGTTCCGATGATCATATCGCTTTTAAGCTCCGTATTGATGTGAGGAAGCTGTGCAGTGCGGCGTGACAACGCGTCAAGAGAGATTTTTATGCCGGGCATAATAGCTCCGCCTATAAATGCTCCTGAATTGTCGATCGCCGTGATAGTAGTCGCCGTTCCCAGATCGAATATTATCATTGGCGGCTTGTATTTTTCAAGCGCTCCTACCGCTGCGCAGACTAGATCAGCTCCGGCTATTGAGGTGTCGTCTATTTTTATGTTAAGGCCCGTCTTTATCCCGGGTCCCACCACAAAAGGACTGATACCTGTAAGCCTCTTTATAGCTCCTTTACATGCCGTCATAAGCGGAGGAACAACGCTTGATATGATAGCTCCGCTCACATGGCTCAGATCAACTTTGTTTATATCCGCCGCAGACTTAAAAAGGATAGCCATTTGATCGTCTGTTATCGTGGAATCAGTTGCAAAGCGAGACGAAAAAATCAACTCCTTTTCAGTCGTGTATACGGACAAAACAGTGTTGGTATTTCCTATGTCAACCGTAAGTATCATAACATTTCTCCTATCCGGCATACATTTTGCTGCCAAGTGAGATTATACTACTTTTTAACAAAAAATGCAAGCACCCACGCAAAATATCCGTTGTGTACATATTTTTTCCCGCGAAAAAACAAAACTTCACCATTTTGTTATTGTATTTCGAGCAATTGTAACAAAATTGTTATAATTCGTAACGGCTTTGTTGTTGAAAACAATGTGCGAAAACTCTATAATTAAATTACAGTAATTCTTATGAACGATTTGTTTTAAGAATAATTGTGATTTGAATTGAATACCTGAGTGTATTCAGCTCATTTCATCCTCTCCAAAATTTTTACACTGATTTAATTTCTGAGCAGCCTTTTGGATGCTCTATTTTTTTGCAGATAAAATCCCTCAGACCGTTTTGATCTGAGGGATTTTTCTTTGCCAAAATATAAAATATACTTTTACTCGAAGCCGCGTATGTCCTCGGCATAGGTGTCAAACCCGCCTCTGGTATAGAAAAGCTCTCTTATAGCAAGAGCGCAGCCTGAAAGAAATCTGTGCTTCTCTTCTACTATACTGAGCGTTATTTTTTTAGTAACATCCTTACCGGCAATCTTAACCAGTGAGCGTTTGATGCCTTCATACATTTTATCGGTAAGCTCAAAGCAGTGAATGACTATCTTCTGAGGATTTGTAGAAAAATACAGATTGTTTAACAAAACCGCATACAGATCGCACACCTCATCAAGTATTTTGCAAAGCTCTGTGCTGTCACCTTCTGCGTTGGCACGCTTTATCTCCTCAACACCGACTTTCTCCGGGTCGCCCCCAGTAAGCTTGTAAAGCACAGGAGTTCTTTGCTCAGAATAAACAGCCCTAACCTTTCTGATGATAGCCGGGATCGATATTTCATTTCTTACGCAGCCTTTTCTTCCGCACCTTGGGCAAGCTTCAGTCGCATTCGTTTTGACGATCATCTTATCAACAAAATCCGTTCTGTTATCGTAAGAAAAAATTGGCTCGTTTAAATTGGTAACAACAAAGTGCAGGCTCTTTCCGACCTGCAAAAACGCAATGTTCTGGCGGTTTTCGTCCTTATCAGGCTGAAAATCAATGTTAGCCATTGCCGTTCCCTTTACCGAGTTGTCAAAAATAAGCGGCACAGGGAACTTAGCATAAATATCGTTTGCGAGATTTATGTAATTCGGCTCGCCGTGCTCCATCAAAACCTTAAGCCGCGAATACATAGATGGGAAAATTCCAAAGCCTATTCCCAGAATATCCGTATTGGAAAGGCAGTTGTCTATCAGTATCCCCTTTAGCGACACCTTGATAAAATCAGTGATCTCAAGATAATCTGCATTTTCGTCTATCGTCTTATTACGCTTGTCAAGAACAAGCCCCGCAAGTGTTGACAGACCCACGCTTACAATGTTTTCCTCTATGCAAACACCCAAAACAAATTTATAATTCTGATTTATGTCAATAAGTATCTTTTTTCTGCCCCTGGGAGCCTTTTCATCAGTATGCTTAAGCTCGCCTATCTCTACGATAATGCCCTGTTCTATCATCTCGTTGGTTATTATAGTTACTGCCGCCCTTGTAAGCTTAAGCATATTGGCGATATCTATTCTGGATGTAGGCCCGAGCCTTTTTAAAATCTTTAAAACCTGCATTCGGTTCTGCCTTTTAAGGTCGAGCTTGCTTATACCGTGCTGCTGCATAGAATACACCCCCTATATATTTTATGACCGCAGACCGTCATATCAATACTAGCGTTTATCATTTTTTACAGCTTTAGACAATTCCCGCTAAGGTATTACATTTAATTATTATAATAAAGATTTATGAACAAATTATTAAAAAATTTACGCAATAAATTAAATTATGCTCAACGATCGACATCAGTTTTCACTGTTCATATCGTTTGAATATTCTTTAAGCTCCCTGCCTTCTTTTAAAAGTCTGCAAAGTTCTTCAGCGTTTTCTTCGTTTATGGCGTTTCGGTATTCGGTAAGATGCCTTATCATATAATCGATCTCACTCACAAGATAAGTTTTGTTCATCAGAAACAAGGTTGTCCACATATTCTCATTAAGCTTTGCCACGCGTGTAAGATCCTTGAAGCTTCCTGCCGAAAACCCGAACTGTTTTGTAAGTCCCGGACTTTTAACATACGCCGAGGAAACAACGTGCGCAAGCTGTGAGGTAAATGCGATCACCTCATCATGCTCTTTGGGAGTAGCTCTTGTGCATCTTAAGAAACCTATCTCCTTTGCAAAATCGGTCACAAAGCTCACAACACTATCCGGAGTATTTTTAGTCGGCGTATAAATAAAGCTCGCTTTTTCAAAAAGATTGTCAACGGAATATTCAAAGCCGGAATACTCTCTTCCCGCCATGGGGTGACAGCCCAGATACTCGACCCCGCTGTCATTTAAAACCTTTTCACACGCCGAAACTACCGTCTGCTTAACTCCGCAGGTGTCTATAACTATCGCGCCCTTTTTAAAATCCTTAGCATGCTCCTTTACAAAATCAATGGTGGTGTCAGGATAAAGTCCGAGTATCACCATATCAAATGTATCAAGCTCGCTAAGCTCAAATCCTCCGTCAATAGCCTCCTGCTGAAGTGCAGATGAAATTGCGGATCTATCTATATCATACGCATAAAGAGGATAGCTCGTATTCTTCTTTATCGCCTTTGCAATCGATCCGCCTATCAGACCCAGACCTATTATCGCTATTTTCATTTTGTCTTCCTCCGTTAGTTTATCCGCATATTTCATAAATCGCCCTTGCGTATATCTTTGCAATAGCCTTAAGCGTCTGAACGCTTATCTGCTCATCAGCTCCGTGCATATTTGTTATCTCTCCCGACATTTCCGCGCCAAAGGCAACTCCTCCCTTGACCGTGTGAAGATAGGTTGCTCCTCCCTCAGACAGGCATTCTCCCTT
Source organism: uncultured Clostridia bacterium (assembly GCA_947631455.1). Classification (GTDB taxonomy): domain Bacteria; phylum Bacillota; class Clostridia; order Oscillospirales; family Ruminococcaceae; genus UMGS1601. The sequence continues at coordinate 175,040 of CANRLH010000001.1, read as the reverse complement.
ATTGCCGGTAACCTCTGTATACGCCGAGAGAAGCTTTTTTATAAACGGCTCGTTCTCATCCACGATATGTCCCTCAAGGGCATGGGTATATCTTATCTCAAATCCAAGCGGTAAAAGCTGATTTGATACCGTCTTTTTTATTTCGCAAAGCGGAACCGTCGCAGGAAAACGAATATCTATTCCACCCGCGATAGTGTTGTCATCCGCATCTAACATACTCAGCAGAATCGTAAGCGCGCCGCTTTCCTTATCGCTCATCTTCAGTCCGAAATGCTCACCGTTTCCCTCGTTATACGGGAAAAGCTCATAAAGTCCGTCAAGGGTCTCCATTATCTCGCCGCTTGCTCCGAAAGTCTTTAACACCATTATAAGCTTTGTTAGCGCGTTATCTCCAAGCTCAGGCAGAGAACCGTGCGACGATCTGCCAAGAGCCGTTACTGTAACTGAGCCGTTTGTGCTCTCGGCTCTTACGTCATGGTCAAACCCGATGCTTTTTATAAGCTCATCCGCCTCAGCCTCTGATATTCCCACGACCTCGGCACACGCACTGCTTGCAACGGCATTTATCACACTTCCGGCTTTAAAGCTTTTGATATATTTTCCCAAACCACTTTGTGTGCGGTCCTTTGAAAACTCAAGCTGGCACAGTCCCTTTTCTACGTTTATCACCGGAAAAGCTCCGTCCGGTGAAAGCATTATCGGAGGAAATCCGACCTTGTTTCGGTAATACTCAAGATCCTCCATACCCGTTTCTTCGGCGGCGCCCAATAGTATACGCACATTTTTTGAAAGCTCGACATTATTCGCCTTGAGCGCCTTAACCGCATATAAAACCGCCTCGGCAGGACCCTTGTCGTCAATAGCTCCGCGACCTATAACCTCGCCGTCCTCTATCCTCATCTCGAAAGGCTCATGCGTCCAGCCACTGCCCTCCGGCACTACATCAAGATGCGCAATTATACCAAGCTCAGTTTCGCATTCGTTATAGTCACATTCAAGCATATAATTTTCGTGGTTTGTGGTATTAAGTCCTATCTTGTCAGCCTGCTGACGCGCTTTTTCAAGAACGTCCGCACAGGCCTTGCCAAACGGCATATCCTTTTCAGGCTCGCCTCTTGTGCTCGGAATCTTTATTAGCTCGCCAAGATCTTTTAACAAAGAATCTATATTTTCATCAATATATTTGTCGATATCAGAAATGTCCATCCCTATACTCCTAAAATGAAATCAGCCTATTATACTAAGCTCCTTTGTAAAATTGTTGAGCACCTCAGCTTTGGTTTCAGTCACCAATACAAGATCCTCAATGCGTACTCCTACGTCTCCTTCTAAGTATATGCCCGGCTCTATTGAAAAAATCATGTTCGGCTTAACTATACTTTCGTTTTTTGCCGAAACATCTCCGAACTCGTGACATTCGATCCCTATAAAATGACCTAATCTGTGGGTAAACCTGTCACCGTATCCGGCCTGAGATATTATATCCCTTGCGGTCTTGTCGATATCGCAAAACCTTACACCCGGCTCTATCATATCTATTGCCGCCTGCTGTGCCTTTTTGACTATTTCGTATACCTTGCGGCGCTCATCTGAGACAGACTTAAAGAAAAAAGTCCTTGTCATATCAGAACAATATCCGTCCTTTACACAGCCCACATCTATCAACACACAGTCGCCCTCAGTAAGCTTTCTCGTACCGCCCTCATAGTGACCTATTGCAGCGGACTCTCCAAAACCTACAAGCGGCTCAAACGAATACCCCTCTGCGCCAAACGACTTGTATATTTCAATCATCTGAGAAGCTATTTCCTCTTCAGTAACGCCACACGATATTCTCTTTATTACCTCTCCCATGGCAAGGTCATTTATCCTGCTTGCCTTTCGCATAAGATCGATTTCATCAGCGTCTTTTTGCTGCCTTACAATGTCCACACACTCAGACGCGTTTACATATCCGCTTGCGCCGCCACACTCCATAAGTCTTAACAAAAATCTCGCCTCAAATTTTTTGTCTATGCCCAAAGGCTTATTCTTGTCAGTGTATTCCGACAAAAGTACAGCCGCGTCGACGTTGTCGTCAAACCACACCTTCTGAACTCCCAGATCCTCATTCACAGTAAAAAGCTCGTTTATGAAAATGCGGTTTTTTGAGCTGTCTTTGTTTATGTATAATGCGAGCATTCTCTCTCCGGGTTTTATCATTCTGCCCGTAAGATAAAAGACCGAGCACGGATCGCAAACGATCATCTGCTCGAGTCCTTTTTCCATAAGGCATTTTGTGATTTTGTCAAGTCTATGTGTTTTCATAAAACATGCCTCTTTATGTATCTATTTTTCAAACAGTTTGCAGGCTACATAATGCCCTCCGCCGATATCCTTAAGTACCGTTTCATATTTGTCACAGCCTTCAGTTCTCTTAAAACACCTTGAACAGAAGCGGCAGCCGTCCGGCGGATCAATAGGAGTGGGAACGTCTCCCTCAAGGATTATTCTCTCCGTTTTGTTTTCAACATCAACCGAAGGTATCGCCGATAAAAGAGCCTGAGTATATGGATTGAGCGGGTTTTCATAAAGCTCGTTTTTGTCGGCAAGTTCCATGATCTTTCCCAGATACATAACGCCTACGCGGTCGCTTATATGCTTTACAACATTAAGTCCGTGAGCAATAAAAAGATATGTAAGACCAAACTCTTCTTTTAAATCGTCCAAAAGGTTTAAAACCTGCGCCTGTATGGAAACATCAAGCGCCGAAACAGGCTCGTCGCAAACGATGAGCTTTGGGTTTACCGCAAGCGCTCTTGCAATTCCGACACGCTGGCGCTGACCACCTGAAAACTCATGGGCGTATCTGTTTCTCTGGTGGTTTGCAAGTCCCACGCAGTTTAACAGATAATTTACTCTGTTTTCAACTTCATTTCTGGGCAAAAGCTTGTTTACTATTATCGGCTCAGCTATAATATCTCCTATCGTCATTCTCGGGTTCAATGAGGAATACGGATCCTGAAATATAAGCTGTATATCCTTGCAGTATTCTCTTCTCTGTCTCTGCTTTAAAGCCGTAAGCTCAACACCTTCATAGATAATTTTTCCATCTGTTGGCGTATAGAGATTTACAAGCATTTTGCCGATTGTTGACTTTCCGCATCCGGACTCTCCAACAAGTCCGAGCGCCTCTCCCTTATATATTTTAAAGGAAACATTATCAACCGCTTTAAGCACAGACAAAGGCTTGCCGAAAAAGCTTCTTTCAACGACAAAGTGCTTGGTGAGATTTTTTACTTCAAGCAAAACTTCTTTCTCTGCCATTATACATCACTCTCCACTTCTTCGGAATATAAAAAGCATCTTACCTTTCTGCCTGATGAACCGGGTATCTCCTTCAGCGCAGGCATTGCCTCCTTGCACTTCTCCATACAGTTTTCACACCTGTCGGCAAATGCACAGCCAACCGGAAGCTGTGTGGGATCAGGAACCATTCCCTTTATCATAAACAGCCTGTCCTTGTCCTCGTCAAGACGGGGAATAGAATCTATAAGTCCGCTTGTGTACGGGTGCTTGGGGTCTTTGAAAAGGTCATTTACGTCAGCCTGCTCGACAACCTTTCCGCAGTACATCACGACAACCTTGTCAGCAGTTTCAGCAACTACCCCCAGGTCGTGAGTGATAAGCATTACCGCCATACCTATATCGTCTCTCAGCTTTTTTATAAGGTCGAGTATCTGCGCCTGTATTGTAACATCCAGCGCAGTGGTAGGCTCATCGGCGATCAAAAGCTCCGGATTGCAGCAAAGAGCCATTGCTATCATAACCCTCTGCCTCATTCCGCCCGACATCTGATGCGGATAATCCTTTATCCTCTGCTCCGGAGACGGTATTCCTACAAGGCTAAGCATCTTCACCGCGTGCTCGATCGCCTCTTTTTTTGTCATTTCTGTATGCGTAAGAATAGATTCGCAAAGCTGATCCCCTATTCTCTGAACAGGATTCAATGAGGTCATAGGCTCCTGAAATATCATAGATATCCTATCGCCTCTTATCGCTCTCATTTGCTTGGGAGTCTTTTTGCTTAAGTCATCGCCGTTAAAAAGGATCCTGCCTCCGGCAACTTTTCCGGGAGCTCGGATAAGCCCCATAACCGAAAGACTGGTAACGCTCTTACCGCTTCCCGACTCACCCACTATCGCGAGGATCTCGCCTTTGTCGACGTTAAAGCTTACATTATTTACAGCTTTTACGACTCCTCTTTTTACTTTAAACTCTGTATTAAGGTTTGAAACTTCAAGCAGCATAATTTACAAACCTCCTTAGCTTCTTGATTTCGGATCAAGGGCGTCTCTTAGTCCATCTCCGAAAAGATTAAACGCCAAAACCGCAAGAGATATTACAATTCCAGGGAAAATTATCATATGCGGCAAGGACATGATATAACTCTTTGCATCTCCGAGCATTGTTCCCCACTCAGGTGTAGGAGGCTTAACTCCCAACCCCAGAAATCCGAGCGCCGCTATATCAAGTATCGCAGTAGAAATTCCGAGCGTTGCCCTTACAACTATCGACGACACTACATTCGGCAGAATGTGCCTGAAGATTATTCTTGCGTTTGAATTGCCCAAAACCTTTGCCGCCGCAACATAGTCGTTTTCCTTGGCGGACATTATCGAGCTGCGCACGATCCTGGCAAACTCGGGAATTGATACCACTCCTATTGCGACAATAGCCTTGTCAAGTCCCTGTCCGAACGCCGCCATAAGCGTGATCGCAAGAAGTATCGAAGGTATGGCAAGCATGATATCCATTATTCTCATTATGACGGCGTCTATCTTTCCGCCGAAATATCCCGCAACAGAGCCAAGCACCGTTCCTATTACAAGAGAAAATGCTACTGCCGCTATGCCGATAAGCAGAGAATATTTTGTTCCGGACAAAATCCTTGAAAAGATGTCTCTGCCCTGCATATCAGTTCCGAACCAATGCTCGATGCTCATGCCCTGTTTGGCATCCGCCATGTTAGTTTCGGTAGCAGAAAATGGTGCAATGAGGTCTCCGAAAAACGCAACGAACACAAGTATCAAAATTACTATAAGTCCGAAAAGCGCCGCCTTGTTTTTCTTAAGAGCATCCCACATAATTTTTATCTGAGACTCCGGCTTTTCTATCTTGACGGTTTCTTCTGCCAGAACACTCACCTGTTTTACATTACTCATGGCTATGCCTCCTTCCTTCCGTACTTGATTCTCGGATCCAAGAACGCATATAAAAGGTCAACCAAAAGATTTAATACCACAAATATTACGGCTATCAGAAGCACCGCAGACTGAACTACCGGAAAGTCTGATTTCTGAACACATTCTACCAGGTATTTTCCCATTCCCGGCCAGCCGTAAACCGTTTCGGTAAGCACCGCTCCGCCAAGAAGTGAGCCGAACTGAAGTCCTATTACAGTAACTATCGGCATAAGTGCGTTTCTCAGCGCGTGATGTCTTATAACTCTGCCCTCTGCCAGACCCTTTGCACGGGCTGTTCTTATGTAATCCTGATTTAGGGTGTCAAGCATACTCGAACGGGTCATTCTTGAAACGATCGCCATAGTATAAAAAGCAAGCGTACACGCAGGCAGTATCATATGCCACAAAACATTCGTAAAATTCGACATATCTCCGGATATCAGAGAGTCCAGAAAATACGAGCCGGTCACCTTGTCAAACAGCACATCGGCATCACTTGCACCCTGAACGGGAAGCCAGCCAAGCATTTTACCGAACAGTATCTGCATCATTACTCCCAGCCAGAATATCGGGACAGATATTCCGATAAGTGATATGAACATACCCAGATTATCCACGATGGTGTTTTTCTTTACTGCGGTTATTACTCCTATAACTATGCCGAGCACCGACGCAATTATTATCGCCACCACTGCAAGCTCAATAGTCGCCGGAAATCTTGACATTATCTCAGTAAAAACCGGGGTCTGAGTGTAATATGATTCTCCAAAATCCCCCTGAATCGCGCCCGTAACAAAGTCCCAATACTGCTCTATAATCGGATCGTTCAAGCCCTGAGAGTCTCTCCAGCTCTGCATAGCAGCAGCATCGGCGTGCTCACCCAGTACAACCGGCGCCGGATCTGCCGCAAACACTCTTAACAGCACAAACACTATTATAGATACTCCAATTAAAACGGGAATGAGCATCAGCAGTCTTTTTACAATATATTTTAGCATAACTCTACCTCTTTTCTGCCTTGCTTATTTTTTGCTCATACTCTTGTACAAAGCGTCACGGTAAAATGCCTGACGCCTAATACAAAAATACGAAAACACGATCAATTCCCAAAAACAACAACTGCAAACACAGAACAAACGCCTGTGTTTGCAATGCTGTCAATCAAGTTAAATTAGTTCTTTTCAACTTTGGCAAGATAAACCGTTGCCGTCGGGTGATACTTAAAGCCCTTGATATTGGTTCTGCATGCCGTGATGTTCTGCTGGTGAGAGATCGGGAGCCATGCAGCCTCGTCAGCAACATACTGCTCAGCCTCTGCATAGATTTTATTTCTCTCTTCGCCCGCAACGGTTGCGATACCGGTTGTGATGTACTCGTTAAACTTCTCATCGTCAAATCTTGCCACGTTCATAGACGGGTCATCGTCAGAGAGAAGATTCAAGAAGTTATCCGGGTCGCCGTTATCACCGTTCCAGCCATAGAAGCATACATCGTAATCGCCTGCTATGATCTTATCCTTGTAAGTCGTCCAGTCAAATGTAGAAACATCAGCCTTAACGCCTACCTTCTCGAAATATCCGATAATTGCCTCTGCAAGAGTTTTACCGGTTGCCGTGTTATAAGGACGGTCATTTGAATATGTAATAACCTTGACCTCTGTAACACCCTTGCCTGCAAGCGTTTCCTTAGCAGCATCAGGATCATATGCGACCTGAGTTACCTTATCGCTGTATCCCGGAAGGAACGAAGGAAGTATTGTTGTCGCCTTTGAAGCATAGCCGTCATAAAGCGAATCTACAAGCTCGTCAACATTTACAGCCTGAGAAAGAGCAACTCTCGTCTCCTTGTCAAGTCTTGTGGTGTTATATGCCATATAGTTGATGTTCATTCCGTCCGTCAGGTCTACCGAGATGTTTGAATCAGAGTTGAGCTGATCAACCATTGTGGTGTCAATTCCGTCGATAATATCAACCTCACCCGTTGTAAGAGCGTTGATCTTTGCAGATGCGTCAGGGATAGTCTTGATAATGATCTGATCGCACTTGCCCTTTTCACCCCAGTAATCATCATATCTCTCAAGAACAACTCTGTCGTCCTTGCTCCAGGAAACAAACTTATACGGACCTGTTCCTACAGGATTTTCCAAAAGGCTGCCTCCGTTCTTCTCGCAAGCCGTCGGGCTTACCATCGGCGCGCCGAAGCACATTGCCATATTTGCAAGGAACGCTGTGTTCTTCTGTTTCAAAACGATCTCAACTGTATAGTCGTCAACTACCTTACACTCTGAAACAGTTCCGAATACGAAATCTGCATAAGGCATATCGTCAGTCTTATTTACAGTCTGACGGTCTACGTTAAACTTTACAGCCTCAGCATTAAAGTCTGTTCCGTCGTGGAACTTTACGCCCTGACGAAGCTTAAATGTGTATGTAAGTCCGTCTTCAGAAATGTCCCAGCTCTCAGCAAGGCAAGGCTCGACCTCTGTTGAATCCTCCTTGTACTTGAGCAGACACTCATAAATCTGCATTGTCGCCTTTGCAGACTCATTGTCGTCAACCAACGCGGTGTCAAGACCTCTCGGATCAGCACCGGAACCATAAACAAGGCTGGTAGTCTTTGCGTCAGAACCGCTGCTTGACTCATTCTTGCTGCTTGAATTACCAGAGTCACCGCATCCTGCCATCATGCTTACTGCCATCACAGCAGCAACCGCGCCGCACAGAATCTTCTTCATAATAAACCTCTTCCTTTCCTTTACTAACAAAAAAAGACACCACGCGTTCGACCTAATACCTTTCCAGCACTGAAGGCCTGTGGCATCTTTGCCTGTTATTCTTATTACATCCTTTACCAAGGATTATAACATAATATATTATACTATATTTTGTCCGCAATAGCAATAGTTATTTTATACAAAAAATCACACTGACTACTATAAAATCTGACGATTTATCACGGTAAAGTGATAATATGATAAATCTTGTCTAAACCTTTTTGCCGCACTGCCCGCAATACAAAGCATTGTGTTTTATCAGTGCACCGCAGTTTTCACAGCGTCTTTCAGACTGCTCCGGCGGCATATCGTCAGTATGTGGAGTTATTTCGTTCATAGAGATCGCTCTTTGCTTTTTTCTCTTTTCGCTTGCTCTGTCGCTTTTCTCCTTGTCCTTTTTTCTTTTTATTATCTCACTGGCCTGTATACTGCCCTCAAACAGTTCATCATCAATAAGCCTTTTTCTCGGAGCGCCTTCCGCTCCGCTTATAAGAAGCGATGTTATTGAAGTGATTATCCCCCATATCATCAACACCAGACATGAAATCACCACCACAGCGCAAAACGATCTGAGCTTTACAGAGTTATTTTTAGCGAAATCCTCAAAATAGTATGAGATCACCGGCTCAGAAAACAGTGCGGCGACGATCATAACAATCCCCATAAACAGCGTTATTCGCGAATATATACCTATCGCCTTTGAAGCATAATAGGAGGAAAATCTGTAATACAGGCACCACAGCGCAAGAAGTATAAGTATAGCAACAAGTATTATCACAACCGACTGCCATGTGGCCAGCATTTCAAACGCCTTGCTGTCAAAGGTAAACGCGGAAGAAACATCAACTCCGTCAACCTTAAGCCCCTTTAAAATCCGTTGTGTATCGGCTGCATTTTGATATGAAAGGTAAAAAGCAAACGACGCTGTAAGCAGAAGGTTAAGCACAAACGTAGCAATACCCAAAAAAGCGGTGAGCAAAACTCCCGAAAAATCAAGCCGTCTCTTTTTTGACAAGGATTCCTCCGACATTTTTACGCCTCCCATAAGACAAGTTATATCCCGTGGAGTTAATTATACATTATCTGCGACTGTTTTGTCAAATCAGAATCTGCTTTGTAAAAGGTGGCTCCGCCTTAATACAAACCGTTTTTTGACAACAAAAAACGCACCCCGCTATCGGGATGCGTAAGTCTGTCTGGCGGCTCACCGCCGCTGGCACGCCGGAAGGGATTCGAACCCCCGACCTTTTGGTTCGTAGCCAAACACTCTATCCAGCTGAGCTACCGGCGCATAAGCTTAATTATTTTCAAGCTGCGGGTATTATTTTATCACAACAGCCGATAAAAGTCAAGCATTTTCTGAAAAATCTACAAACACGGTAAGTTTTATAATTAAATGCGAAAGGAAAAAGCGTAGCAAAACGCAGCTATGCTTAATCGCTTAATTGCCCCTTGCGCATAAAAATACTGATGTCAAGGGCGGCGAAGCCGTATATTTTACCCTTTACATCAGTATTTTTTATGTGCTATTCTTCAGATTTGCGATTAAGGATATTTTGGATTTTGTTTTCTAATTCATCTGAGTTTCTTACTCTCAAAAGCTTATATCCTGTATTTTGTAGAATTTCATTTTTGAATTTGTCGCTTTCAATTGCTTTCTTTGTATTGTGTGTGTAATCGTCTAGCTCAATTATGAGTTTTACTTCCAAATCTTCTCTGCTTGCCAGAGCAAAATCAATATGTTTTGATTTAATTCTTCCAAATAGTCTATAATATTCGCTGTTATCTTTATAGTTTTGGATTTTTATTAAATCTGCAAGCCTTACTTTTGATAGTACAACAAGATTAAGTTTCTCAGATATTACATTTAAGCTTTTATAGAAAATCAGTTCTTTTTTGCTTAATAAGCCTTTTCTTATGTATTTGCTTTCATAATCTCGTTTTGATTCGATTTCCTCAACTTGTTGATAATTATAAGATTTATATACTTGTTTTTCTCTTTCTCTTTTTCTAACAATCAGATTTTTTTCAATTTTAACTAAAATTAAAATTAGTAGAATTATTATTATCACTGATAATATGATTTCCAATTTTAACACCCCACATAATTATATAATTTTGTTATTTTTTTGTCAACATCAGCTTATGCTGATTTAATAAATTTAATTAAAGGAGTTTTAAGAATGATTAAAGTTGTAGGTTTCGAAACAAAAAAGGGTAGTTTCACTAATCAGCAGACAGGTGAGGTTATTGATTATGATAATCTTATAATTTATTATGTTAGTGATCTAAAAGAAGAAGTTGAGGGCTTATATTCATCAGAAATTAAAATTAAAAGCAAAGACATTAAAAAGATTCTCGGCGATATAAAGCCTTCTGAGATGATTAATAAGGAAATAATTCCTTATTATATTCCTGTGGGTAATAGTGTAGTTCTTAATCGCATTGACCTTGCATAGTTGGTGTAAAAAATGGATTCAGAGTCAATTGAAATTCTAAATAAGATATACATCCTACTAGTTAACTTCTTTGGTTTTTTCAAGGGTGTATTTTACATAATTCTTATATTTTGTATATCTTATTTCCTTGGTAAGTTTATTTACAATTTAATCTGGTAAAAATGCATTTTTATAAAGTAGTTTTTTGTTTCATTGAGAAAGGAGTTTTTTATGGTAAGTTTACTTGCGGTTGAAGGCGCTGACACATCTGCAATAACTACAGCTATTACTTCTATGGTAACAGAGGTAAAAGATGTTATTTCTGCAGTTCTGCCTATAGTGCTTCCTGTGGCTGCTATTATAGTAGGTGCTACTATTGCAGTTCGTCTGTTCAAGAAATTTTCTAAGTAGGAGGCAGTTAATGTGCCTGAGTGATGTCAGGCACATAATAGTGTCCCCTATTAAAAAGGAGCTTGTCTATGTTTAAGAAGTTATTAATAATTCAGTCTGTGTTAATTATTTTATTTCTTAATATGACAAGCTCCTTTGTTTATGCCGGATTTTTTTCTGACCATATTGAAACAAATACTGTGCCTTCCCCAACCGTCCCTTCGGATGGTAAGCTTCTCGCCGATGATGAGCTCAACACAGAGTTTAACGAAGATTACTACAATGAAGATCACCTTGTTGAAGACGAAACCGAGGCAGGGGAGACATTCGATGAGAAAGCAGAGTTTCATACTACTGAACACTTATCAGGATTGCCGAATTCGTCAAAATCAACAAATAAAGATCTTCGATCGCCGTCATTTAATAGTGCAAATTCCACAAAAGTAACAGAAATTTCTCAGCAGTTAGTTGAAAACGGTATAATGACTATTGCTGATGATGACTATAAAGATAATTTTGAATATTCTGATTTTTTCGATTTGAATAATTGGAATAAATTTACTTATTATCTTGATCCCGTTGTTTTAGACCCTGAGCGTTGTTTATGGGTTTTTCGGAATGTCATACCTAAATTTTTACCTCAACTTAAAGATGATCCTGATTATTTATATATGGTGGAAAATTATGACATTGAAAATTTAATTATTTTTAATTTTGAATCTTCTGGTAAAATTTTCTATGGATTCTTTTTAGTAAACGAGGATATGAGGTGTTATTTTAATTCCGATCGTGATCGTTATGAATTCGAACATTCATATTCTGTTTATGTATGTGATTATATCTGGTTTTGTCATCGTTATAATGTTTATAATTTTAATGCTTCTGGTTTTTCGTTTAATCATAAAACTATGAATATTAAGAATAATATAAATATTATTTTTTCTGGTGGCTATAATGTATATTTTGATGATGAGAAATGTGACGTAATTGACCCTGAAACGGGTTTTACTACAGGTAAAATCAAAGGTGAGTTTGGATTTAAAGAAGATAGCAAAATATTGACCTATAAAGCGTGGTCTGATAAAGAGTTAGATAAGACATTCGATGTTCATTTGTGGGCTATGGATAGTCCGTCCGTCCCTGCTAAAATTAACGGCAACGAAGATTTTCCTATCCGCGATCTTGATAATTATGACAGTCACGGATTGCAACTCAGTGCCAGTAAGTCAAGCGTTCAAGCATCATATGAGCTCGAAGCTGTCTACTACTATTTGCACCAAATGAAGGGTTATGATGACAGCTTAGAGTCTGTCGACGGTTATGATTTTGAAGAGTTCGAAAGCCGAGAAAATCTAAATTTTGCGATTGCTTACCGAGAAAATGGAAGTTCCGGAGATTGGATAGTCTGTAAAAGTTATAAATATAATTATCGTGATCTGATTGAAAATGTTATGGGCGGTTTTTCTGTAAAAAAAGATTATGTAGATTTTCCTTCTCTAAGTGATTATGTTGAAGGATTTCCTAGTATTGAAGACTTTCTTCCGGATGATGAAGATCCTGGTATCTTAGATTGGATATTGGCGTTTATAAAATGGATTGCAAATTGTGTTTACATAGGTTTTAAAAATTTTATTGGTCTTTTTCAATGGTTGTTTGATTGTATTCCTATATTGTGGGAGAATTTAACTATCGCATTATACAACTTGGTTTGTGATTTAAAGGAACTTGTATTGTATTTTGTTTATCCTAAAACTGAATCTATTTATGCAATGGCTAATGAACGCTGTCCCGCTTTTAAACAACTTTATTCTGCATTATCACAAGATGCTTCTTCATCTTCTTTGCCAAGCTTTATATTTTTTGGTACAAAATTTTCGTTAAATCTTAATGATTACGGTATTGATTTTTCATATGTTAAATCAATCAGTCAAGTTATAATTTGGGTTTTTTATTCTTGGTGTATATGGTGTATTATTCGTAAGCTTATTGGATTAGCGCCCTCTGACGGAGGTGATTCTTAATGCTTTGGTATTGGCTTGCAAAAGCGTTGCTTTCTTTTGAATTTTTTGATAATCTTGAATTTTCTGACTCTGTTTATTCTGCCATTAGCAATGTAAAAAGTATAATAAATTCATTTTCAATGATATTTGATTTTGGTTTGTTTTTTAACCTTTTCTTATCAGTACTATTTTATAGCTTTTTAGGTTTAGTTCTTAGATTAGTATTAAAATTATTTGGTCGTTAAAGGAGATTAACTATGTTTTATTTTGTTGTTTTTTTGTTCGTTATTTTTATCTTAAACATCTATTTTGGTGGCTGTTTTATCAAAGGGTATTTATTATTCCTGAAGGATACCGTTAAACAGTTCTATCATCGGCGAATTAAAAAAGAAATTAAGCCGTTTGATTATTACGGTGTTTATCTGTTTTGTGGCCGTGTCGGCTGCGGTAAAACTATCAGCATGATCGAAAAGGCAAATCGTATAAAGCAGCGCTATCCTAAAGTTAAGATTTATTCTAATTTTGATTGCGACATTTCTGACGGTAAAATTGAATACTGGGAGCAGTTGCGTGATCTGACCAATCGTGACGAAATGGGCAATGAGCAGGGTATATTATTTCTTTTCGATGAAATTCATTTAACATTTGCTTCTGAAGCTTGGCAGGCTGCTCCGGCTGATCTTCTTTCGTACATATCTTTACAGCGTAAAAATAAGAAATGTATTTTTGCATCGTCCCAGGTCTGGACCAGGGTAAACAAGGTTATCCGGGAGCAGGCCGATTATGTAATTGAGTGTAAGAGTTTCTTCAAAAGTCGAATTGTTCGTAATAAGTATTACCTTCAGGAAGATTACGCTGTCAACGGTGAACAGAAAGACAGCGGAATGCGTAAACGAGATGTAAGGTTAAAGTATTGTTTTGTTGCAACAGACAAGTTAAGAAGTCTTTACGACACAAATGAAATAGTAAGGGGACTGAAGCAGCGTAAAACGCGCTAAGCCGAAAGGCTTGCGCGTTGCGCTGTTTAACCCCCCGTAGCTAACAGGGGGGTTAGAAATACACGAGGTATTTAAAATGCAAGACAAAGATAATATTTTAATTGTGGACTGGTTCAGCTTCACAACTAAAATTTTTGTTGAAGGTACTGATTTTGTATATAGCATTGCCGATATTATTGACATATTAGGTCTTACGGAATCCAACTTAAAATGGCAGAATATATACGGTATGCACGGTTATAAGGATAGATATTATTTTGACGGCATATCAATACACTATAATTCTACTAATCGTGATTTATGGGTTGAGATGTCCGGCGCCGGCTGTAGGACATTTGAAACATACAGTAAATTTGATTTTTATGATATTTTCGAGATTATTAATTCTGACCTGAAGCGTTTTCATATAACACGACTTGATATAGCATTAGACGATAGATCTGAATTGCTTACCCTTGAGAACCTTGAGCGAGAAACTAGTCTTAAAAACTATCGTTCACGATTTCGTGATATACGACTTGAAAAATCATTTACTTCAAATGCGTTTACTTTTTACTACGGATCTATGAGTTCCGATATAATGTTTAGAATATACAACAAAGCTGTAGAGCGTAATAGAGAAGATGAGGGAAGCTGGGTAAGGTTTGAGATACAGATGCGCAATGAAAGAGCATTAAGTTTCATACAGCAGCTTACAACAACTAATATCGGCGAAATATTCTTTGGTGTAATAAATCACTACATATCATATCTTAAGCCTAGCTCAGACAGCAATAAAGCCAGATGGGCGTTAGCTGACTGGTGGTCTGATTTTCTTCAGTATTCCAATATCACAAGACTTACACCTTGTGAAAAGGAATACAACTTTTTAAATTTGCAAAACTATGTTATAAATCAATCCGGTGGAGCGGTACAAACATATATAAAACTATGCGGCGAAGATCAGCTCATTGATGATCTTAAAAATAGGTCTGCTCGTCTTAATCCTAAATATAAAACATTACTTGACGAATTACAAACTGAATAACTTGTGTTAAAATAATATATGGGGGGCGATATTATGCGACACTTTAAACATTTATCATTTACACAACGGCTACAGATTGAAGCATATCTCAAAGCAAAATTACCTAAGAATGAAATAGCTAATCTATTAGGCGTACATATATCTACAGTTTACAGAGAAATTAAGAGAGGTTTGTATACTCGCTTAAACGGTGATACATACGAATATGAGGACTCTTACAGTCCCGATATTTCTGAAAAGAAGTATCGGGATAATTTGTCTTGTAAGGGCTCAGATTTAAAAATCAATTCAGATTATCTCTTTGCTTCATTTATTGAATATAAAATAATCAATGAAAGATTCTCACCTGCTGCAGCATTGGCAGCTTCCTGTTCCGAAGGATTTAATACATCTATTTGTGTTTCTACATTATACAGTTACATTGAAAAAGGTGTTTTTCTCAATCTTACAAATAAAAATTTACCTGTTAAACATCATAGAAAGAAACACAATAAAACTAATAATACATCTCGCCCTCCAAGAGGTACCAGCATAGAAAAACGCCCTGAAGATGTATCAGTTCGTAATACATTCGGTCATTGGGAAATGGATTGCGTTATCGGCAAAAAAGAAACACATAAAACATTATTAGTACTTACCGAGCGATACACAAGACAAGAGATCGTAAAAATTATGAAAGATAAGACTGCTAATAGCGTTGTAAAAGCCATTGATAGAATAGAACGGCAGTTAGGCAGCAGAAAGTTTAAGAGTGTGTTTAGATCTATCACAGTTGATAACGGTACCGAGTTTTCAGATTTTAAAGGTATTGAGCGTTCTGTCCTTACCAAATCAAAACGAACACAAGTATATTACTGTCACCCGTATAGCAGTTATGAGCGAGGGAGCAACGAAAATCAAAATAAGCTTATCCGGAGACACTATCCAAAAGGCACGAGCTTTGACGGTTTAAAGCAGTCTGATATTGACAAGTTGCAAGATTGGATAAATAACTATCCTCGGAAAATGTTCGGGTGGTGTACTTCAAATGATGTTTTTGACGCTTGTATCAATAGTCTTTAGTAATTTTGCATAAATATTTACGCTGCAGCATTGCTGATCTACAGATACAAAATATACATATTGCACAAAATTTATTTTTCCGCTATATTTTTTCGCATTTACTATTGACATTTACGAAAATCTACAAACACATTAACCCCCGCAGAGGAAAATCCCCTGCGGGGTGTGAAACTTTAAAATTTTACTAAACGATGTTATCCTGCTTTTGATACCGCAATTGCGTTGATCAAACCTACATCACGTGTCGTAAGTTCGCCATCCTCAGTCATATCCGCCACTAAGGAATCATATAGCGAAAGCTCGCTTGTACCTACGGCGCAGGCATTTGTAAGACCTACGTCAGATGTTGTAATATCTCCGTCACCGTTTACATCGCCCTTTATATGCAGCTCTGCATCCAGCACAACAGCTTCATCACCTACTATAAGATCATATCCTCTGATAACACAGTTATCCTTTTCAAAGATAGCCGTGTATTCGCCCTGCACAACATTTTCTACGGTATATGTCATATCCGAATCGGCTGTTGTTTTGTAAACCACGAAACCTGAATTGTTGTCAATAATTGTTACATCTACCGGTGTGTTGTCGGTTCCCGGAGCTTTTACCGTTCCGCTCACCGTAGTTCCCAGAAACGGTTTAGGGCTTGTTTGTGGATCAAACTCGTTGTCCTTGAACACCTTAGCCATCTTCTCGTCCGTTACCTTTAATTCTCTTCTTATATACCAATCACTGCAATCCCAGGACACCGGACAGAAATTATACTCCTCACAGAACTTCAACATATGGTCATACCATTCATAAGTACCGTTTTTAACTACAGGATCAATAGAAGCTCCATTTTCTTTATATCGTTGTTTGGATACGCCGCACTCGCCAATGATAACTCCGTAACCACGACGTGAATACTGCTTCATTTTAGCAAGCTGATTTTTCATGTATTCAATATCCGATTCGGTTCCCCATGTGTCAGAATATCCCCAACTGTTAGTCGGATTATCTACTAAACAATAATCAGCAGGATCGTAATAGTGAACGGATATCATAAGATGGTCTTTCACTGTATCTGTCGGCATTATGTAACGATCGTCGATAGTTTTGTCAATATTTGTGTTATATCCGGCAATAAGCAAGAACCTGTCAGCATTTTTGCTTCCCTGAGAACGGATAATATCCACAAATTTCTGATTGACCTGAGTGATAAGCTCATATTTTTGGACCTCTCTTATCCCATTAAATGAAGATCCGAGCTCCTCGTTAGCTGACTCCAATATAAGCTTGTGAGAATAATCCTTAAAACGCTCGCCCACTTGTGTCCAGATAGCCTCATATCTTTTCCAGGCTTCCTTTTTCAACGTTTCGTCCTTACTGGAAAAGTCTTCCCACCAGACATGTCCGCCATCACTGCCACCGTCCCAGTGTTCGTTTACAACAGCGTACATATCCGCCTCAAGAACCCACTTAACTATCTGTTCAACTCTGTCAAGATATGCAGGATCTATCGTGTAGTCGTCCTTTGACATCATATTGGACCATGCTACCGGAATTCTCACAGAATCAAAGCCCGCTTCCTTCATTCCTTCAATAATGGCCTTAGTCGTTAAGGGCTGTCCCCAGGCTGTTTCAAAATCCTGCGGACTTGAACCGTTTATCCAGTCACCGCAGGCCTCCATGGTGTTGCCGAGATTTATACCGTTACCCATATCCCATACGACCTCAACCGATGTGTCAGGAACATCAGAGTCATTGGTGTAAACATTGTCAAGCGCAAAAACATACGATGAACTGAATACTGACATTCCAAGAGAAGCCGCAGCAACAAGGCTTATCACTGATTTTTTGAATGATTGCATCATATTACCTCCTAATTTTATTTTAATTTATTATAGCACAACTAAAAATATTTTTCAACTTTTTTTCGAACATTTTGCCAGCATTTTTAACATATCAGACTTTTATCTCCTCGTGCTGAGAAGTATAAAGCTTATAATACTCGCCGCGCCTGTTGATAAGCTCATCATGAGTTCCGCACTCAACGATTCCCTTGTTGTCAACAAACATTATCCTGTCACAGTTTTTTATTGTCGAAAGCCTGTGCGCAATAATAAAGCTGGTTCTGCCCTTCATAAGCCTGAACAATCCCTCCTGCAAAAGCCTCTCTGTCTTTGCATCAATAGACGACGTTGCCTCGTCGAGCACCAGAATTTTGGGGTCTGACAAAAGAGTCCTTGCAAAGGATATGAGCTGCTTTTGTCCGCCGGAAAGCATTGAACCGCGCTCGTTGACCTCGGTCATATAACCGTTTGGCATCTGCTCAATAAACTCGGCGGCACACACGGTTTTGCAGGCGGCTTTAATCTCATCCTCATCTGCGTCAAGTCTGCCGTAGCGTACATTGTCGAATATCGTTCCGCTGAATATAAAGCTGTCCTGAAGCATTATTCCCATCTGCGATCTGAGGGAATGCAGGGTTACATCTGAAATGCTGTTGCCGTCTATCGTTATCCTGCCTTCCCTGAGGTCGTAAAACCTCGAAAGCAATGAAACTATGGTCGACTTTCCTGCGCCGGTTGGTCCTACAAGCGCAATGCTTTCTCCGCTTCTGACGTCAAACGATACGTTCTCAAGCACAGTTTTACCTTCCTCGTAAGAAAACGTCACGTTTTCAAACGATATGTCGCCTTTTATCTCAGGAAGCTCATAAGCACCCTCCTTATCGCATATGGTAGCGGGTTCGTCCAGCGTTTCAAATATCCTCTCAAGATATGCTATGTTGTTTATAAAATTATTGAATATGTTTGAAAGATTTATTATCGGCTGCCAGAAGCTTGCGGCATAGCTTGTCATTGCCGCAATGGTTCCAAGCGTTACCCCGGCAGGTGAGATGATCAGCAGACCCACTGCATAAATTGCCGCCCGCACAAGCATTGAAATGTTGTCCACCGCCGGCGCAACCATATTTGAGTACTTAACCGCCTTCATCCATGCTCCTCTGTAAGCGTTTGAGAGATTATCAAAAATCTCTGCATTCTCCTCCTCACGCGTAAACACCTGTGTGATCCTCGTTCCGGTTATGCTTTCCTGAAGATAAGCGTTTAAATTTGAGCTTTTATTTGAAACCTGCTGCCATGCCTTTCTCTGACGTCTTTTTATAAACAACATGATCAGAGCAAAAATCGGAACACCCGCAAGCACCACCAGCGCCAGCGATACGCTTACAAAGAACATAAACACCATGATAAAGAACATGTTCAAAAGCTCTAAAATGATGTTTACTATTCCGTTTGAAAGCATATCTGATACAGAGTTTACATAGTTTACTACCCTTATCAGGATTTTTCCGTGAGGACGGTTGTCATAGTATTCAAAAGGTAGCTCCTGTAAATGCTTAAACAAATCAGTCCTTATCTCAAAAATAATGTCCTGTCCCACGACGGTCATTATCCTTGCCCGGATGTTTGAAAATATCACCGATATGGCTATCGTAGCAACAAGCATCAGTACCAGAATAAGTAGCCCCCGGATATCGCCGGCGGGTATGGTCTTATCAAGAGCATACTGCGTTATGATAGGCCCTAACAGTCCGGATACCGCCGCGAAGATGCTGAGTATGAGCGAAATTATCATTTTCTTTGAATGCCGCTTTATGTACTTAAACGACCTCTTAAAATGCCTTATATCAAAAGGAGTTTCTAAAACCTCGTCGATGTTATATCTGTTTCTCGCCATCAGTCCTCACTCCTTTCAAAGCCCTCATTCTGAAGCATAAACACGTCATAGTAGTATCCTTTGCTTCTTAGCAGCTCTTCATGAGTACCTGTCTCAACGATCTTTCCATCGTCAAGAATTATTATTTTGTCCGCGTCCTTAGTGGAAGAAATCCTCTGAGCGATGATTATTTTAGTACACTCAAATCCCAGGTCCTTAAGGCTATCCTGTATATGCTTTTCCATCTCAAGATCCACCGCGGAGGTCGTGTCATCGAGAATAAGTATCTTAGGCTTTATGGCAATCGCACGTGCCAGCGAAATCCTCTGCTTCTGCCCGCCCGAAAGTCCCACGCCACGCTCTCCGATTATCGTGTTATATCCCTCCGGCATTTTATCTATAAACTCGCTCGCCCCGGCAAAATCAGCGCACTTATATACGTCCTCCTCCGACATCTCGGAATTTCCATAAGCTATGTTTCCATCTATGGTATCCGAATAGAGCAAAACGTCCTGCGTTGCCATTGAAATTTTATGCCTCAAACTCTTTAGTGCGTATTTCTTCACATTTATTCCGTCAATCAAAACCTCTCCGCTCAACACATCGTAAAACCGCGGTATAAGGTTAATAAGAGTGGTTTTGCCGCTTCCCGTTTCTCCCATTATCGCAACCGTTTCCCCTGCGTTTATTTTAAAAGAAACATTCTTTAAAACTTCTGCGCCGCCGTATCCGAATGATACATTTTTAAATTCAATATCTCCTTTTATTTCTTCAGGTCGATACGCATCTTCGGGATCCTTAATAGTCGGCTTTTTATAAAATATCTCCATTATCTTCATAGCAGACGCCATAAAGCGCTGGGTGTCGTTTACATACATTCCCAGACTTCTCATAGGGTTTGACACAGCCCATATAAGCCCTGATATCGCTATGTACTCTCCCATAGTTATGCTTTTTGTAATAAGGAAAATTCCCCCCGCCAAAAGCATTACCGCAGAAAGACTTACGGCAATTCCTTCGAGATACGGCGAATATGAAAGCCACTTAAGAGAAGCCGCCTTGTTCGCTGCCGAATATTCCTTGTTTATCCTGTCAAACTTGTCTATTTCATACTGCTCTCTTGCAAACGCCTTTACCACCCGGTTGCCGGATATGTTTTCCTGTGCGGCAGTGTTCATTGCGGCAAGCTTTTCACGAAGCTTCATGTGAACCGGACCTACCACCCTTTTTAGCCTGAATGAAATAATGAAGATAAGCGGCGTGAGAGCAAGTATGCAAATCGCCATTTTCCAGTCTACCACGAAAAAGTATATTACTGCCGCCAGAAGCAGCGTGATAGATTCTATAAGGCCTCTGAAAACAAACGCAAGCATATGACGAATCATATCAAGGTCACCCGTAAGACGGGTCATAAGGTCGCCGGTACGGTACTCATCGTAAAAGGTCATATCTTGGTTTTCTACGGTTCTGTAAAGCCTTGTGCGAAGAGAAAATATCACTCCCTGAGATGACTTTTCATACGACATACAGCAAATATACTGAAGCCACGACTTTATCGCCGTGAATGCGATAAGTCCCAAAATCAGCAATATAAGCGTTCCCTTTTTGTTCTCAATGTTAAAAAGCGCTTTTTCTCCCGTTATAAAATCATCGACAATTAGCGCCGATAAAACCGGCGTCGCAAGAATAAGTATGTTGCATACCACCGAAAGCGTAAGCGCAAAAATATACCTGGGCCTATATCCCTTTAAATTTTGCCATATCCATTTTATCTGAAACAATTTCCGTCGCTCCCCATTTTGCAGAACTGTACCTTAATTTAGTTATAATCCTGTTTTGATTATATATGAAAATTCTTATATCGTCAAGCGGCTTTTACAAAAATTCCTTCGTCATTTTGACGAAACATAGCCCGATTTTTCGGCACTTTGACGATAAAAGCATTTATACAAGCTAAAGTTAAAATATATTGCTTTTTTAACTGGAATAAAGCTAATATTTACTCATTTGCAAAAATAAGCGCAAAAGAAAAAGCCCCTCAAAAGAGGGGCAAAAGTCTGCTCGCATCAGCTATTTAGGTTCTATGGTTACATTCAGTTCATCGCCTAAGTGTGCCTGAATATCTGACCATTTAATAGTGTATTGACCTTTTGGATTCCAAACTTCCCATTCTGCAACTATAACATTTATGTCAGTATTATTATTTGGAGTAACAATGAATGAACCAATATTGTTAGAATTTACATTTACAGTTAATGGGTTTCCCCAGTTGGGCAATTGAGACCCTTTAAATTGAATTTGATGTATGTTCGCATAGTCATTTCCGGAATAAATGACATTCAGTTTCACAACATTTGACTTCACCTCAATTTCTACTGTACCGCCTAATTTTGAAGTAAAATCACTTTTCTGCATATTTGTATCTTGATTTGCTATCTCAACGCCACTACTGTCTTTTAGCTTAACATAGATGTTATTATAATCATTCCATGCGTCAATCAATACGTTAGTTATCACAAATCCGTCATCGGTTACATATACCGTTTCCTCTGTAACCTTTTTATCCCACAAAGGATAATCCCCATAGTACAGTACTATTTCATCAACGTCATCCTTTAATTTTCTGTTAAACTTAAAATAAACATTTACCTTGTCTTTATCCGGCTCTGGTATATCGGGTCCTGTGTAAATATCGTCGTTTGTAAATGTGATGCTTCCTGTCGTTCCAAGCCGTGGTATCTCAACATCTTTCGTTGCGACTGTTTTGCCGCTCGCCTTGAGATTTACTGTTATCTTATCAGCCTTAGGTACCACAAGAATATTTGCACTTCCGCCATTTATATTAACCGTTTTATTATCTGTATACACATCCGCTCCCTTTATGTTGATTTCAGCGCTCTTTGCCGAAATACTGCTGTCAGTTATGAAAGTTTTAAGCTTGAGCACAAATGCGGTTGGAGATACTGTTACCTCATAACTATTTCCTGCTGTATAGTTCTTCCAAATTTCCTGCGCTATCTCACCCGTTGCTATTACCAAATCGTTATCCGATAACAGTGAGACGGTAATACTTTCACTGCTGTTTTTATTTGGTACCAAGCCTGTTACATATGTGTCCAGCTTAAAGCCGTCAATATCTACCGTTTTGCTTATACCCGCACCGCTTATTCTTATCTTTTTAGCGTAATTATAAGCGTCAAAATCGCTGTGCTTTATTCTTAGTCCGAAATCAAACGCAGGAATATTCTTCTTTACTATGCCCTCGTTATCAGCATTTTTCACTACCTCGTCTCTTGGAATTTCGTAAACAAAAAGTGGATTTTGCACATCACTTGAGTAAAATGATACTTTCGGATTTCCTGCATCGCCTACACGAGCGTAATAGTTTATTGGATTGTTTTTAGGAAAATCTTCGTTTGTAGAAATAGGTTCACCGGCTTCATTACAAAGATCCATTCCGATAAGCTTAATATAATCAAAACAAGAAAAATCGCCTTGATAATTTAACTCAAATTTTGTTGCATATGTTTCAACATATTCTAACTCATTTACTTCTACTTTATAATTTGCATCTATCCATAGCTTTTGTGCGAAATGAAATTGAAATACAAACTCACGTCCCGGAATAAGCTTTCCCTGAGGATCCTTATGTCTCGGATATATTGAATCATCTTTGTGTGCATAGTCTTTAGCAATCTGTGTATAATAATCTGTCGTTTCAATATGAACCGCATAGGTATTTTTTCCAATTTTTTCTTGACTAAATTTAAACATATCTGCATAATTATTTTCAAATGTGGTTATTGGAACATCAATTTCTCCTCTTATACATGGGTTATTAAAATCAGCATTCCACACACCTGAGTAAGTATATATAAATGTTACCGCCAGTTTTTTAATATACTTATTATCGCTATCGTTCTTAATACGTATTTGCGGTCCATATGGAACGCTTATTTGTTTTCCATTATAGTAATTACCTTCTCCATTACTTCCCCAACCATCGTTACTACTTACATTAACAATAGTACCGCCGGTATTTACCTCTGATGATGGAACTTTATTCCAGTTACCGTATCCGTCTGCATCAACTTCCCAAGTGGTATCTTGATCCTCCGGCTCTTTCGGCTGTTCCGGCTCCTGCGTCTCATACTCACTGTATCCGCATCCCGAGCAGGTCGTTACTTTATATTTTCCTGCGGGTACATCACCGGATGATTTATAAATGCCGTCAAGCGAAAACGGTATATCGCGCTCAAGGTCTTCGGTAAGCTCAACATCTTCGTTAATATCTCCAAAATGATTTCCGCTTATATTATCTGTGCGTTCTACTCCTACTCTCGGAAGATTATTAAAATCATTATACTGCGGCTCAAGGTCAAGCGTATCGCCAACACTAAGCGCCTTGTCGCCTTCTGCAAGCTGGTTCAGGACATTCGTGCAGCTGTGAGTATGCGTGTCTTCGTCAATACATTCAGCCGACCCATAGTTATGCCCCGGCGCAAAAGCAGTTATTGCCTCAACACGGTATCTGTTACTATCATCACAGGCGGAACAATCTATTCCGGTACACACAAATTCAACTATCTCGTCCTGCTCACAGGTCAGCACCTGTTTGACCGTAGCTTCCAGATCATGATGCTCAAAGTCGATATCAACTTTACTGCTCGCCTGATAGCCGCCGTTATGGTAAACGACATCTATTCCGTTAGAAGCCGTATACTCAAGAGATGTCAGGCTTATTCCGGCCGCTTCTTTAAACTCTGTATCGGTTGTCTTCTCAACAGAAACCGCCAAAGGCGATACTATATCTTTAGCCAGTGTAATTTCTGCCGCTGTTGAAACAACAACCTCTTCTTCGTTTACAAGATACGCCGGCTGAGTATATCCGTGGCTGTCATTAGGATCAAACGAAAAGTTTTTTATTTCTCCTTTATCTTCAAGCTCCGCACGCTTGAGTATAGCCTCTTTGGTCACAGACGAATAAACACTTTTACCCGGCTCAGAAGAATCCGCCAACGGCACGACCTCATCATAATTTACAACGCCGGTTTCAAGAACATGTTCAACGCCCAGCGCGTTTGCCGCCTCAACGACTGTGCTGCACTCCTGAACAGCTATCTTTTCCCGTGAAGAATCAATATATCCTACAAGAGAAGGTATAGAAACAGCCGCAACTATTGCTAGAACAACAAGAGTCGTTATAGCCTCAACCAAAGTAAAGCCCAACCTATTGCCGGGATAAAGTTTACTTTTACGCTCTTTTTTATATTTTTTCATCGGCTGATCCTCCTTTATAAAAATATCTATATTAAACAAAAGTATAGTTACCTAATATTACTATATCATATTCACAGTTGTTTTGCAAGCGACCGTACAAAAGATTTACCTTTTGCACAAAACAATACAGCATTTTTCACAAAGAAATACAATGGCAAACTTATTTAACAAAAAATCCCCCGCTTTTAAGCGAGGGAAAGCAGATTTATAATTTTTAATAGCTTACAGTAAACTGCACTCTGGGGTGACCATCCGCAGTATTATCTATTATCTTAGCGTTTTCTATGGTTATAGGCGTTTTCGGTACAGCCAACTCTCCCGAGGCATTTACCTCTCTTTCCACCTCGAGAAACTCGTCCACTACCTTCATATCGTCCTCATCGACTTTACCGAAAGCGGCGTATTGTCCGTCAAGGAACGAACAATCGCCGTAACAGATAAAGAACTGGCTCGAAGCGGAATCAAAGCTCTGCGATCTAGCCATAGAAACGACCCCTCTCTGGTGAGACATCGTATTGGTAGTAACGCCGTTTTGAGAAAACTCTCCCTTGATCTTATTGTCTGATCCGCCTGTTCCGTCACCTTTAGGGTCTCCTCCCTGAGCCATAAAGCCCTCTACCACCCTGTGAAAGGTAAGCCCGTTATAAAAGCCGTCAGAAACAAGATCCTCAAAATTATCTACCGTGATAGGCGCATATTCCGGATAAAGTGTAATGACAAATTCTTTTACATTGTCAGCGTCCTTATTATATGTTGCCTTGTCGTTTTTGCATCCACTCATAATCAGCGTTGCCGCCGACAGAACAATCGCTGCAATAGCTTTAAATACTCTCATCAAAATTTACCTCCTGATTATCAAGATCATTTATCTTTTCGCTCTTTCCTTTGCCCTTTGGGTGTTTGATAGAGTTCTTTTTCTTATTCTGATGTTTTTTGGAGTAACCTCCAAAAGCTCATCATCCGTCAAAAACTCAAGGCAGTCCTCAAGGCTAAGATTTCTAGGCGGTACAAGGCGCAAAGCATCATCGCTTCCGCTGGCACGTGTGTTTGTAAGGTGCTTTTTCTTGCACACGTTTACAACCAGATCCTCCTGCTTGGGTGAAGCTCCCACTACCATTCCCTCATATACTTCTGTTCCGGGATTGATAAAAAGCTCCCCTCGCTCCTGTGCGTTAAACAACCCGTAGGTTACCGCTTCTCCCGTTTCAAACGCAACAAGAGAACCGGTGCTTCTCTTTGAAATATCGCCTTTATAAGTATCATACTTTTCAAAAACCGAGCTCATAATTCCTTCGCCCTTGGTGTCAGTCAGAAATTCGCTCTTGTACCCAAAAAGTCCTCTTGCGGGAATTATAAACTCAAGCCTCATTCTGTTTCCCAGCGGTGACATCGTCGTAAGCTCGCCCTTGCGTGAGCCGAGCTTTTCCATAACAGCTCCGACAGAGCTCTCCGGAACGTCTATTACCACTCTTTCCATAGGCTCGCAGAGCTTGCCGCCTATCTCCTTATACAAAACCCTCGGTGTTGAAACCGACAGCTCATAGCCCTCTCTTCTCATGTTTTCTATGAGTATCGACAGGTGCATTTCTCCTCTTCCGGCAACCTTAAAGCTGTCTGTGGAATCCGTTTCCGAAACCCTAAGCGAAACGTCCTTTAAAAGCTCTCTGAAAAGCCTTTCTCTAAGCTGACGTGATGTGACGAATTTTCCGTCTCTTCCCGCAAACGGACTGTCGTTTACCGAAAAAGTCATCTCCACCGTAGGCTCTGAAATTCTTACAAAAGGAACCGGATCAAATGTGCCGAACTCACAAATAGTATCGCCTATCGTAATATTTTCTATTCCGCTTATGCACACAATATCGCCAGCTCTTGCGGTCTCGCAGGGGACTCTATCAAGCCCCTCTATCTGATAAAGCGTCACTACCTTTCCGCGGTATTCCTTCTTTGTTTTGTGAAAATCACCTACGGTAACGTCCATATTGACTTTTACTTCTCCGCGCTCTATCCTACCTATCGCGATCCTTCCGACGTAGTCGTTGTAATCGATCGACGAAACCAGCATCTGCATTGCTCCATTGTCCTCTACCTCAGGGGCTGGTATATAGCTTAAAATCGTATCAAAAAGCGGAGTTAAATCTTTTCCGGCTATACTCGGGCTGTCTGATGCCGTTCCGTCTCTTCCCGAGCAGTAAAGAATCGGACTGTCAAGCTGCTCGTCGGTAGCGTCCAGATCCATAAGAAGCTCCAAAACCTCATCGCCGACTTCATTCAACCTTGAGTCTGGCCTGTCTATTTTGTTTATCACGACAATTATTCTGTGCCCGAGCTCAAGCGCTTTCTGCAATACAAATCTCGTCTGCGGCATCGGTCCTTCCGCTGCGTCTACAAGAAGTATTACGCCATCCACCATTTTTAAAACGCGCTCTACCTCTCCGCCGAAATCAGCGTGTCCCGGAGTGTCGATTATGTTTATCTTTATACCGTCGTAAACTACGGAAGTGTTCTTTGAAAGAATAGTTATTCCTCTCTCCCGCTCTATGTCGTTTGAGTCCATGACCCGCTCGTTTACGACCTGATTTTCACGAAATGTTCCCGATTGCTTGAGCATCTCATCCACAAGCGTTGTTTTTCCGTGGTCGACATGCGCTATTATCGCGATATTTCTTAAATCCTCTCTTATCAACTTTATCATCCTCACTTTTCATACGAGGTTTATTTTACCACATTTAATAAAAATTTGCAAGAGCATAGTCGGGTTTTGAAAAACATACTTTTATAGCAGTTACTATTTCTCTGGGTTTTGCTGAGAATTTATAATCTAAGACCGTAAAAGTTTGTCAGTCATCCGTCTTATAAAATATAAATTATCTCCAAGCGCTTTGGTTTTGACAACTACCCGTTTTTTGTGCATTTCGGCACAAAAACCCCGCAGAGAATATTCCCTGCGGGGTAAAGGTTTATCTACTTGTTAAGTCTTGCCTCAAGGTCTGCAAGCTGCTTTGACATTTCCTTAGGAAGTTTGTCGCCAAACTGTTTGTAAAATTCCTTGATATCCTCAACCTCAGCCTTCCAGAGATCCTTGTCAACGTCAAGTAGTGTATCAAGTATCTCAGGAGTTACCTCATCTTCAATTCCCTCAAGATTTAGATCCTCGGGCTTAGGGAGATATCCTATCGCAGTTTCTTCAGCGCCAACCGTACCCTCACATCTTCTTATGATCCAGTCAAGTACTCTCATATTGTCGCCGAATCCCGGCCAGATGAAGTTACCCTCATCGTCCTGCTTGAACCAGTTTACATTGAAGATCTTTGGAGCCTTGTCGCCGAGCTTTTCGCCCATTTCTACCCAGTGAGCCCAGTAATCGCCCATATGATATCCGCAGAAAGGCTTCATAGCCATCGGGTCATGGCGGAGAACACCTACAGCGCCAGTAGCGGCAGCTGTCGTTTCTGAAGAAACTACCGAGCCGACAAAGGTTCCGTGATTCCAGTCAAATGACTGATATACAAGCGGAGTAGTCTTTGCTCTTCTGCCTCCGAATATGATAGCAGATATCGGCACTCCCTGAGGGTTATTGAACTCAGGAGAAATGCACGGACAGTTTTCAGCAGGAGCCGTAAAACGCGAATTAGGATGTGCAAGTGTGTTGCCCTGTGCAATGTACTCCGGTCCGTTTACCTTTGCGCCCTTCCACTCAGTAGCGTTTACAGGCGGGTTCTTATCAAGCTTCTCCCACCAAACGGTCATATCGTCGTTGTTTATCGCTACATTTGTAAAAATCGTGTTTTTCTTTGTCGATTCAAGAGCATTGTGATTTGACTTGTCGTTTGTTCCCGGCGCCACTCCGAAAAATCCGTTTTCCGGGTTGATCGCGTAAAGCCTTCCGTCCTCGCCCTGCTTCATCCAAGCGATATCGTCGCCGACAGTCCAAACCTTATAGCCCTTTTCGGTATAAGTCTTTGGCGGAATAAGCATTGCAAGGTTTGTCTTTCCGCAAGCAGACGGGAACGCAGCCGTGATATATTTTACATCTCCGTCCGGCTTCTCAACTCCCAGAATCAGCATATGCTCTGCCATCCATCCCTCGTTTTTGCCCTGGAACGATGCGATTCTTAAAGCGAAGCACTTCTTACCCAGAAGCACGTTTCCGCCGTAAGCAGAGTTTATAGACCAGATCGTATTGTCCTCCGGGAACTGTACGATATATCTGTTCTCAGGATCTACCTGAGCTTTTGAATGAAGTCCTCTTACAAAGTCGTTTGACTCGTCACCAAGATTGTCAAAAGCCTTAGCGCCCATTCGTGTCATTATGTCCATATTCAGAACAACATAGATAGAGTCTGTAATCTCAACTCCTACCTTTGCAAGCGGCGAGCCGATAGGTCCCATAGAATACGGGATAACGTACATTGTTCTGCCCTTCATAACGCCGTCGTACATAGGCGTAAGCTTCGCATACATCTCCTCAGGATCGCACCAGTTGTTGGTTGGGCCTGCATCCTCCTTATTTTTTGAGCATATAAAGGTTCTGTCCTCAACTCTCGCAACGTCGTTGGGAAGAGTTCTGTGATAAAGACAGCCCGGAAGCTTTTCCTGATTGAGCTTTATCATTTCTCCGCTTTCGCACGCCTCTTCTCTTAAGGATTCAAGCTGCTCGTCGCTGCCGTCTATCCATACTACCTTGTCAGGCTTTGTCAAAGCGATCATTTCTTCCACCCATGCGTTTACATTGGGGTTTTTTGTCAAGCTTGCCATTATATTTCTCCTCTCATAACAAAATCTTGAATATTCAGCGCCTAAAAAGGCTGAAATTTTCCATATATTATTATACTTTGTTTTATCTCGGTTGTCAACCGTCATTTTGTTAAATAAATAACGATCTATGCGTGTGTTTTTGTGGATTTTTCGGCTACAATATCCTATTGCATACGCCTTTTAATTTGCAAAGCTCCCGTTAAACAGCATTATGTGAATCAAACTCTGCAAAGATGCATAGTATCAATTGTATGTAAATAATCGTTGCCGTTTTTCTTTAAAATATGACCGCTTGCGCATTAAAAAATTACCGTTTGACAAATTTCTTATAGTCTAGTATAATATTGACTATAAAGAGATAAATATATTTTTATAAAGAATAATAGTTTAGGGGGCGCCGTTGTGGACGCAAATTTCAATGCCAATAAAAACAACAGAAACAACAGCAAGAATAACAATAATTTAGGGCTTATAGTCTTTGTTGCGGTTTTCATCGTAGTGGTAATAGTTATCTTTATTCTTATGCGGGCAGTATTTTCTCCGTCATCAGGGACAAACAGCTCATCGGGCAATATAGTAGCGTTTCAGACAAAGCAGACCACAACGACAACGACAACTTCTCCCTTAGCTACGGATGACGGCAACGGCACTGACCCTGCCAACTCAAATCATGATTCTAACGGAACATATAACACCTTTTATGAAATGACAGTAAGCTCAGAGGTCAATGTCAGAAGCGGTGCAGGATCAAATTACTCTAAGCTTGGCGTGCTGTCGGCAGGCGAAAAGGTAAAGGTAATAGGTGAGACTAACGGCTGGTATCAGATAGACTATAACGGAAACGTAAACGCTTTTGTTTACTCATCTTACCTGTCGGGAGACAGGCCGGCTTTCTCAAGTTCATCAACTACCCAAAACCAATACGCATACAATAACGGCTATGACCAGGGCGGCTATAACGACTACAATTACAATAATTACAACGACAGTTACAATAACAACAATTACAGCTATGACAGCAACGACTATCAAAACGATTACGGCAACGGCGGTGACTATTCTTACGATGACGGTTCTTACAGCGATAATGCCGATCAGCAATCGTATGATAATCAGTAAAACAAAATAATTACAATGAGAAAAGCTTTAACTGCGAAAAAAATTTTCGCAGTTTTTGTTTTAAGTGTCAGTTTTTTTATCAAAAAAGTCTATTTATATTATGAAACGTTTCAAAAGGCAGGTTGTATAAAGATGACCGACAAAGAGCTGATGATGCTGTTTGCCTCAGATTCCGCCGCAGCTATGCGAGCAGCCATCGACCTTTATGGCAATCTCATTTACACTATAATCAAAAATCGTATGGGACGCATAAGCCAACGCGAGGATATCGAGGAATCAGTGAGCGATGTTTTTGTATTATTTTATCGCTCGATCGACAAAATTGACCTTGAAAAGGGCTCAATAAAATCTTATCTTTCAGCAATTGCCAACAGATATGCCATCAAAAGAGCTAAAAAGCTTTTTTCTGAAAGCGCAGCCGCTGCGGCTGTCAGCAGACTTATCAAAACATCTTCAGATGCCGATGAGGAGATCTTGCAAAAAGAAGAAAGAAGACTTTTGCTTGACGGAATAAAAGCTCTCGGCAAGCCCGACTCGGACATCATTGCAATGAAGTACTTTTACGGGCTAAAGAGCAAAGAGATAGGCAAGATTTTAGGTATAAAAACAAACACCGTGGATAAGAGAACCGGGCGGGCGCTTGATCGCCTTAGAAAAATTCTTGATGAGGAAGCATGAAAAATGAACGATAAGCTTTACAGGTTATTTGATAATATATCTGAGGACGAACTTGAAGAGCTTGATATATCGGATATTAACGTACATACAAGCTTTCGCCGAAACAAAAGGATCTTGTCATCGGTAATGGGCAGGCTTTCCGGTGTTAAAATACGTGAGAAAAAAAGCCGTTTGTCTAAAAAAGTATTTATAATCTCCATTGCCGCTGCCACTCTTGCCGCAGGAAGCGTAGGGGTATATTCCGGATATCAGCTGTCTCAGGGGATCTACGACGGCATTCAGTACAGCCTGCCTTACTCTATAACTCAGGAGGAGGCCGCCGTATTATCTGAAGTCACGACGCCTTTTGACGGAACGGTTATCAAGAACTCTTATGACAATATAGATTTTGAGTTTGAAGGGATAGTAAGCGATACTATCGAAAAGCACATAATACTGACAGCGTCAAGATCGGACGGCAAAAAGTTTTCCGCAAAAAAAGGTACGAGTTATATGGCGCTTGTGAATGTGATATATTCATATAAAGACGACTTCAGCAACAGCAACGGATATCAATTCTGTGATATCAGAAACCTGTTTAACATTACCGTTACAAAAAACGGCGAGCTTGCAATTGATATTCCTATTACCGACGATGCGCTTGAAAAGGTCGACGTGAAATACCGTTTTAAAATAGAAAATATCTACCAGCTTCCCGGTCAAGGTATTTCACAAAAGCTCAGCGTTATTTATGGGGATCTGTTCGATTCATATTACCAGCAGAATTCGCTCTTGGACCCTGAAACGGAATATAAAAAATACAAAAGCGCTTTAAATGATTATGCGCTTAAAACCTATGAGGGCTGCTTTGAATTTTCATGTCAGTTTCCCGAGGACGACGGAGTAATAAAGCTTTATGATGAAAAAACAAAGCTTCACGTTGCTATAAGCAGCCTGTCCTTTGAGATAACAGGCCCCGGTTTAAACTCCTGTATAAACAGAGACGGTGTGACCGTAACATATAAAGACGGCACAAGCGAAACTTATTTCATAGACCACGTCTCACAGTTAGATTTCAGCGTCACACCAAAAATAATCCAAAAATTTCAAAGGCCTGTTGATCCGTATCTTATCACAGAAATTTCAGTCTGCGGGAAAACAGTGAAAGTTCCGCTTTATCAATCATATGCTTATTAAGTCAACACAGTTTTAACTGAGTGCAAACTACACCTTTACAAGCAAAGCCGTACATTGGTTTATTTCCAATGTACGGCTTTGCACTTTAAGAATTCTTGATGTGAGAAACGAGATACAGAGAGCCGAAAATAACAGCGTTTGAGTATTTGCCGCTGACAGCCTTTTTATATTCTGCTATCGCGCTTTCACCTGTAACAGCATCTGCTTTGAGCGAGACAAGTATGTCTTTAAGCTCCAAAGAAGTGTACGCATTAGGGTGAAAGCCGCTTACTGTAATGAACTTTTTGCATAAAGGCACTAATGGCAAAAGAGCCTTTTGAGCGTTTTTGTCCTTTAACATTCCTACTATTGCAACTGGCTTGTCAACCCTTCTGATAACCTCTGAAAGCGCTTTTATACCGCCTTCATTATGACAACCGTCTAAAATCACAAGCGGAGATCTTTTTATTATATCCGTTCTGCCGATAACAGTCGCCTTTTTTATTCCTTCAAACACATCGTTGTCCGATATGCCAAAATGCTTTTTTAAAACAGCCGACCCCTCTATCACATTTATGGCATTTGTAATCTGATGAGCCCCGGACATCGTAAGCTCATACCTTTTGCCCATGTAAAGGAATTCTCCGCCGAACAGCATATCAGACTTAAAAACAATGTTTTGCTTTTTTGGAAAAATAAGCTCTGATCCTGTTTGCTCTGCTCTTTTTTTCACGACCTCAACCACCTCAGCAGGATTGTCATATGCCAAAACCACCGGTGCACCGTCCTTAATGATCCCTGCCTTCTGTGCGGATATCTCTTCTATCGTATTTCCCAACACAGCCATATGATCATAGCTTATCGAGGTTATAACACACAAAAGCGGGTCCCTTATTACATTTGTGCAGTCAAGTGTTCCGCCAAGACCTGTTTCAAGCACCACGACCTCGGCCTTCACCTCTTTATAAAACAAAAAGGCTATTGCCATTGTGATCTCAAACTGAGAATAATCTTTTCCCTCGGCACAGCTTTCTACTCTCCTTAAAAGCGGCAAAAGCTCTTCATATGTTATATTTGAGCCCATAAACCGAATGCGGTCGGTATAGTCTGTTATATAGGGGCTTGTGAAAAGCCCCGCTTTTATCCCGGCACAGTTTAACACCTCGTAAAACATTTGCGCCGTAGAGCCCTTTCCGTTTGTTCCGGCTATGTGTATAAACTTAAGGTCATTCTGAGGATTCCCCAAAGCGTTCAACAGATTGCTTATTCTTGAAAGATCCTTGACCGGCTTTCCGCTTTTGGTAAAGGAATTTATAAAATCCATTTTCACACTGTCCTTTTTATGACGGGCAGCCGCTCTGTTTGTAAAAAGCCGTCCGTCAATTCATAAAATAAATACACGCTTAAATATCGCGCCCTTAAATTATACCTTACAATTATTGAGTTGTAAAGCTTTTTATTCACAGTATATTCACAATTATAGGTTATACTGTAACTTAAATAAATGTTAAAGTACGTGCGGCTATATTTTTGCTGCAACTGCTAAATTTTTAAACGGCGAGGATAAATACTATGGACGATAAAAAAGAGCTTTTACCTGAAGATGACTTAGAATACGAGCGTAAGATCAGAGAAGACAAGCAAAAAGAACTTCTTGAAGAGGAAAGGTCAAAAGAGCTTGAAATAGAAGAGCGAAAGGAATATGAAAAACAACTGGCAAAAGAACGGCTTGAACTTTTAAAGCTGAAAAACGGAGATATTTCTGAGAGCGAGATAATAAAGGAAGAGCACGAGGAAGCCATAAAGCTTCACGGTGTTGCAAGGCTAAAAAACTTCTGGTGGCACAACAAAGTCATCATTCTGCTGGCTGCATTCTTTATTATCATTTTCGGATACATCACCTATGATACCCTTTCAAGAACAAAGCCGGATATGCGTGTGATAATGACCTGCAATAACGGTCTTATCAACCGTACCGAAGAGCTTGCCGATATGTTTGAAGAATACTGTGAGGATATAAACGGTGACGGAGAGGTATATGTTCAGATAATCGAAGCACCTATTGCGAAATACGGTACGGATTATACGGCAACCACAAAATACCAGTCGGTGATTCAGGCTAATATGCAGACAGCCGAAGTGATATTTTTTGTTTCCGATACAGATATATTAAATGATGAGTCGGGTGTTTCAGAGGCGTTTGCAGACCTTACGGCTCTTTACCCCGATTCAGAGCTTGTTACCAAAACAGGACTTAGCTTAAAAGGCGATTACGTTCAGAAGCGACTTAAGTGGGAAAACGGTTTTCCGGATGATATGTTTATTGTAATGAGAGAGCCGGTGGCTACTCTGAAAGACACAAAGGCTGAAATGCAGGAAAACTTTGAAAGTGCCAAAAAGATAATGGATCATCTTGTAGAAGATTTCACGACACATTATGAGGAGGAAACAAAATAATGAAAAAAGGACTTTTGACCAGGATCATTATACTTGCAATAGTTGCGGTAATGATTCTGGGAATAGTGATCGGTGCGGTGCTAAACGGCGCACTGGGAGTATAGGGGCGATGTAAAATGGTACATATTGGAAACGACTGGGACGACATTTTAAATGACGAATTTAAAAAGGACTATTATCTTTCTCTTCGTGAGTTTTTAAAATATGAATACTCTCATTATCATATTTACCCGAATATGTATGATATATTTAACGCTTTTAAGCACACGCCCTTTGAAAAGGTAAAAGCTGTCATTCTGGGACAGGATCCTTATCACGGAGCGGGGCAGGCACACGGGCTTTGTTTTTCTGTCAAGGAGGGGGTAACTCCTCCGCCGAGCCTTAAGAACATTTTCAAAGAGATCTATGACGATCTGGGCTATCCGCCGCCGAAAAACGGAACGCTTACCAAATGGGCGGACGAAGGAGTTATGCTTTTAAACACCACTCTTACCGTGCGGGAAGGTAAACCTCTTTCCCATAAAGGTAAAGGATGGGAGATACTTACCGATGAAGTAATAAGAAAGCTTAATGAAAAAAGTGAGCCCGTGGCATTTATTCTGTGGGGAGGCAATGCCAGAAGCAAAAAGCCGCTTATTACAAATCCCATTCACGGGGTTTTTGAAGCTGTTCACCCTTCGCCGCTTTCGGCATTTAACGGCTTTTTCGGGTGCAGGCATTTTTCAAAAGTGAATAATTTCCTTATTTCAAAAGGGATAGAGCCTATTGACTGGAGACTGTAACTCAACTTATCATATGAAGGCATATAAAAAATCCGACAGGTAACTGCCGGATTTTTTTGTGATACTTTACTTCGATAACAGCTCGTCGGCAAGAGCCGAAAGCTTTGGCTTGTCAGCCTCTTTCATAGTCGAGCGGATAGTGACTGCCGTGTCGCACACACGTATATCCTTCATGCCTTCCAAAAATGACCTCATTGTCTTTGCGGCCGTTGGTCCCCATGAACCGTTTTCTATGAGAGCCACATCTCTGTTCTGCCATGCCTTTGACTTAAGGTGGTGCAGAAAATCAGACATAGGTGCAAAGACCCCCGCATCGTAGCTGGATGCAGCTAAAACTATCTTTCCGTACTTGAACGCGTCCTCTACGCACTCAGCAATATCCTCTCGCGAAAGGTCTGAGATCGCAACCTTATTTACACCCTTTTGTTCAAGAACACCTTTAAAATACTCAGCGACCTTAGCTGTGTTTCCGTGGATAGACGCATATGCGATAAACACGCCATCAACCTCCGGCTTGTAGCTTGACCACGTTTCGTAAAGCCCGATATAATATCCGAGATTTTCCTTAAGGATCGGTCCATGAAGAGGACAGATCGTCTTGATGTCAAGTCCTGACGCTTTCTTAAGAAGCGCTGCCACCTGTGAGCCGTATTTTCCGACTATATTGAAGTAATATCTTCTTGCCTCACAAGCCCAGTCTTCATCAGTGTCAAGAGCGCCAAACTTTCCGAAGCCATCCGCAGAGAAAAGTACCTTTTCACTTGACTCATATGAAACCATGACCTCCGGCCAGTGAACCATGGGAGCCATTAAAAATGTCAATGTGTGCTC
The DNA here is from genome assembly GCA_947631455.1 of uncultured Clostridia bacterium. Lineage (GTDB taxonomy): Bacteria > Bacillota > Clostridia > Oscillospirales > Ruminococcaceae > UMGS1601. The sequence goes on along the minus strand of CANRLH010000001.1, from coordinate 138,362 downwards.
GCCGAGTGAAAGAGTATCACCTTCTGCTACCGTATGCATTTTGTGGTCAAATTCAAAGTCAAAAAACTGCGGCAGCATAGAAAATGTCTTTGCGTTTCCCACAAGTATTGACTCCGGGTATTCCTTCACAAAGTCAGCTATGCTTCCTGCGTGATCCGGCTCAAGATGATGTATAACAAGATAATCGGGCTTTCTGTCGCCAAGCTCCCTTTTAAGATTTGTAAGCCACTCTTCCGTCTTTCTCTTATCAACCGTATCCATTACGCATACCTTTTTGTCAATTATAACATATGCGTTGTAGGAAACCCCGTTCGGAACTATATACTGACTTTCAAAAAGGTCTATATCCTTGTCGTCAACTCCTACGTATTTTATACTGTCAGAAATGTAGGTATCTTTCATTTTAAATCCTCCTGTGTATGATTTTTCCAATATATACATTATACCCTATTTTCGTTTAAAGTCAAGGCGGCTTATCAAAAGTATGCAATATACAAAATAAATGCTCAATTTAATATTACACTTAAACGCTTATTCAAAACTGATACAATAACGATCGGTCATTATACTTTTACTTTCAAATTATTCTGTACAAATCCTTGAAAAAAATACATTTATATGATATACTGATTTTATGTTATCGCCCGGAGGAGGAAAAAGTTTATGATAGACAAAATCGATTTGTCAGGAGAGTGGGGTTTATTTCTTGATAAAGATCAAAGTAAAAAGGTTCCTGACAGCTTCAATGACAGTATTTGCTTGCCCTCCACTACCTCTTATTCAAAAAAGGGTAAAAGAAGTTTAAAGCATTCAAAGGGCTATCTGACCGATGAATACGAGTTTTTAGGCGATGCCTGGTATTTCAGAAAAATAAATCTTTCAGGGGTTTTCGGCAAAAAGGTCTTTTTGTTCCTGGAGCGCACAAGGATAACTACTCTTTATTTTGACGGCAAAAAAATAGGTACAATGGACAGCCTGGTATCACCTCATATTTACGATATCAGCGATTTTGCAACTGACGGCGAACACACCATTGCTATTTGCGTTTCAAATGTCGGATACAAAACGGCAGGCGGTCATTTGACAAGTTGTGACACACAGTCAAACTGGAACGGAATAGTTGGCGGTCTTGAGATTCGGATTTTTGAAAATACATATCTTGAAAAGATATTTATTGAGTCCGACGTAAACAACAAGGCATTTCATATAAAAGCGAACGTCGTGGGAAGAGACACAGGTGAGATAACCGTATGTGCCGAAAGCTTTAACGGCCCTTACACTTCAAATACCGACACCTTTTCTCCCGCTGTTTTTTCTTATAGCGGCGGTGTGGTTGATATAACCTATACGCTCGGCGAACGCGCTAAGCTCTGGAGCGAATTTGAACCGAATCTTTATATGCTCAAAACCAATATTGACGGAGATATTACCGAGAATATAGTCGGGCTGAGAGATTTTTGCACTGACGGAGATAAGTTTACCATAAACGGCAAAAAAACGTTTTTGCGCGGAAAGCACGACGGTATGATCTTCCCTAAAACAGGCTATGCGCCATGCGATGTTGACGAATGGCTAAGAGTAATGGAAATTTCTCAGCGTTACGGTATGAATCACTACCGTTTTCACACCTGTTGTCCGCCGGAAGCGGCTTTCATCGCAGCGGATATGCTGGGGATTTACATGGAGCCGGAACTTCCGTTTTGGGGAACAATTTCCGCTCCCGGAGAGGATGGCTATAACGAAACCGAGCAGGAGTTTCTGATTGAAGAAGGCAAAAAAATGCTTGACACATTTGGAAATCACCCGTCTTACTGTATGATGAGCCTTGGCAACGAGCTATGGGGAAGCACAAAAAGGCTAAACGAAATAATCGGCATATACAAATCAAACGACAAAAGGCATCTGTATACGCAGGGAAGCAACAACTTTCAATTTTTCCCATCTGTACTTGAAAACGACGACTTTTTCTGTGGCGTAAGGCTTTCCGGCGACAGGCTTATACGCGGCTCTTATGCGATGTGTGACGCGCCTCTCGGTCATGTTCAAACTGATAAGCCCTGCACGACTAAAAGTTATGATCCCGTAATAAAGCCTGAGGTAAAAACATCAGAAAGCATCACGAAAGATGCTGACGAAATGGTAAAGATACAGTACGGAACCACTATGAAGCTTGTTAAGGCTAGCGATGCTGACGCAGGCTTTATACCTAAGGTACCGATAATCACGCATGAGATAGGTCAGTACGAAACCTATCCGAACTACGACGAAATAGACAAATACACAGGCCCTTTAAAAGCTAAAAACCTTATGTTGTTTAAAAATCGCCTTAAGAAAAAAGGGCTTATAAAATACGCCAAGGATTATCACTTTGCAAGCGGAAAGCTTGCTGCTGCATGCTATAAGGAAGAGCTTGAAGCTGTGTTTCGCTCACGCAGACTTGGCGGATTTCAGATCCTCGATATTCAGGACTTTTCCGGTCAGGGAACGGCACTTGTCGGTATGCTTGACGCATTTATGGATTCAAAGGGAATAATAACCGAAAAAGAATGGAGAGCCTTTTGCAATGCAACCGTATTGCTTGCTGAATTTGACTCTTACGTTTATGAAGGCAAAGACATTTTTAAGGCTCATCTTATGATAACACACTTCGGAGCGGATAAGCTTGGCGGCAAAAAACTTAAATGGTCGCTCTCAGGAGAAAACTCAGAGATCTCATCCGGACAAAAGGAAATTCCGGATACAGACGCAAATTACATAGATATCGACGACATATCAATAACACTGCCCGATGTAAAATCTCCTTCCGAAATCACCCTTACGCTTTGTCTGGACGATACCGATATATATAACGAGTACAAACTTTTTGTTTACCCCTGCAATATCACCGCAGAACTTGACGGCGTTTATATCTTTAAAAGCGCAGAGGAAACACATGCCAAAGAGCTTTTGTCACAGGGAAAAACGATTGTCGTAATACCCGATATCAAAAGTGATGATAAAAATTCGATTCCGGGCTTTTACTGTCAGGATTTCTGGTGTTATCCGATGTTCCGCTCAATTTCTGAAATGATGAACAAGCCGCTGCCGGTGGGAACTATGGGACTTTTGATAGACAATAATCACAAAGCGCTATCACAGTTTCCGAGTGAGATTTACTCAACCGAACAGTGGTGGGAAATAGTGATGAACTCAAAAAGCGATATTCTTGACGGCAATGACAAGGATAAAACCATAATCGTCAGAACGATAGACAACTTTGAGCGCAACCACAGCCTTGGCCTTTTATACGAATACCAAATTGGCGGAGGAAAGGTAATAGTTCTCAACTGCGACATCGATAAGCTTTCAGAGTCCCCCAACGGCAGACAGTTTATAAAAAGCGTGTTTGATTACGCCAGAAACTAAAATAATAAAATAACAAAGGAGGCAACCGTATCTTTCGGTTCCTCCTTTTTTATGTTTCGTAAAAGACAATTTAAACATTTCCTTTCACACTTTTTTGTCCGTTAGAATATGATGTACCAAGGACGGCAAAGTGTAGGCTGTCCGCAAATATATTTAGGAGGATACATATATGAACGAAACAAACTCATGCGGCGGCTTCAATGAAAATGTTTGCATTGAGGTTATGCGGGTTTTTGATTCCTGCAGCGACAAGGACTGCTTGGAGGATCTTGAGGTGGCGTTCACCACCCCTGAGGCGCTTGAAACGATAGAAGCGGCCAGCTTTATCAAGTGCAAGCGGGTAGAGGTTGTGAACACGGTTTTCGGGATAGAACCCGTGCCATTCAACAAGGGCTTTTACGCAGTAGACATCACCTATACCTTTTCAGTTGAGATCGAGGCATTTGAAGGCTCCGCGTGCGCATCTACAACTGTTCTGGGTACTACATCTTTCTCAAAGAAGGTAATACTTTTCGGAAGCGACGGAAACACAAGACGCTTTTCATCACAGGATGCCCAGACAACCGGCATAGCTCCCGGCTGCTGCTACTCGTCACTGCCCAATGCATCTGTAACGGTAGTAGAGCCTATTCTTCTTGACTGCCGTCTGGTCACGAGATTCCAGAAGCCCTCCTGCTGCACGGATAACTGCGATGGCTCGTGCTGTCAGAGCGGAACTGATATTCCCGTCACGGTTTCTCAGGGCTGCTCAAAAGCAGTTTATGTTACAATAGGTATGTTTTCCATCATTCAGCTTTCAAGATACGTTACACTGATGGTTCCCGCTGCTGATTACTGCATACCCAGCAAGGAATGCTCAACAAACACCGATTCGCCATGTGAACTCTTCGAGAAGATCAAGTTTCCCACAAACGAGTTTTTCCCGCGCTCACTTGAAGAGTCGGAGTACGATTCGGGCTGCGTATCAAAGTCAACCGCAGCTGCGGCAGTAACATCAAACCCCGCAGCAAAGCCTGAAAGTGACCATTCAGAAGAAGATTAAGTCTGCGATTTAGAAAAATTCCCCTGATTTTCAAAAACGCTGACTAAAACTGTTTTTGAAGGCAAGAATAAATATAAGACAAAATTAAAAACGGGAGCGTGTTGAAATGTCCATTCACAGGGGAGAAATATATTATGCTGATCTAAGTCCTGTTGTAGGAAGCGAACAGGGTGGCGTAAGGCCGGTACTTATAGTTCAAAACGACGTGGGAAACAGACACAGTCCCACGGTAATAGCGGCGGCAATAACAAGCCAAAACGGCAAAGCCAGACTTCCCACGCACATTGCCGTAGGCGGTAAGTCATGCGGACTTCAAAAGGACTCGGTAGTGCTTTTGGAACAGATAAGAACGCTTGACAAAAAGCGTCTTAGAGAGCGAATGGGAGAGCTTGACGCCCCTTCAATGGATAAAGTAAACAGCGCTTTGTCGATAAGCTTCGGACTTGGACAGTAGTAACATATGGTGAATTTAAATCTGCGTACTTGACATTTCAGGTAAAATAAATTATAATACATTTATCGGCGTAACAGCAAGAGTAGTCAGAATTTAAGCTTTTACAGAGAGTGCGAATAGGTGAAAACGCATAAAGCTGTTTTGATAAAGTGCGGCTGCCAGCCGGAACGGTGAACATAAAGCAGAAATTCTTATCAGTATCCGTTCCCGTTTGACCGCGTTAAGGTTTAAGGAATTGCCCAAAAAGATAATACGGGCGGTTTTTGAGTGTTTTTTCGGAGTGGAACCGTAGTTTAAGTTTAACTGCCTCCAAAAGCGTTTTATCGCTTTGGAGGCTTTTTTGTATATTGACATCAAGGGAGAGGAATATGAACATATTAGACACTATAATTAAAACAATAAGAGAAGAAGTACAGTCGGTAAGGGATAAAGATCCCGCAGCAAAATCAACATTTGAAATACTGATTAACTACTCAGGCCTTCATGCGGTGCTGTTTCACCGCGCGGCACACTGGTTTTATCAAAAGAAGCTCTATTTCATTGCAAGGACTATATCACAATTTTCAAGACTGGTCACGGGAATTGAGATACATCCCGGAGCAAAAATAGGCAAAGGACTTCTCATTGATCACGGAAGCGGAGTAGTAATAGGAGAAACCGCTGAAATAGGAGACAACTGTCTTATATATCAGGGGGTTACTCTAGGCGGTACCGGAAAAGAGAGCGGAAAACGTCACCCTACTCTGGGAAACAATGTTATGGTCGGCGCCGGTGCAAGGGTTCTGGGCCCTTTCAAGGTGGGGGATAACGCAAAAATAGCTGCAAACGCAGTCGTACTTGAGGAAGTTCCGCCAAATGCCACGGCAGTAGGCGTTCCTGCAAGAATTGTGAGGGTAAAGGGAAAAAGGGTCCAGGATCTGGATCAGGTTCATATTCCCGACCCCGTTTCTCAGGAGCTTTGCCGTCAACGCATGAAAATAGAACTGTTAGAAGCTCAGCTTAAAGCGCTGAGGGAAAAGGAATAAAGCTTATGGTGATATATAACACTCTGACAAGAAAAAAGGAAGAGCTTAATACAATTGAGGATAAAAAGGTCGGCATTTACGTGTGCGGGCCTACCGTATACAATTATATACACATCGGAAACGCACGCCCCATATGCGTTTTCGACGTGTTCAGAAGGTTTTTAAAGTATCAGGGATATGAAGTAAAATACGTACAAAATTATACCGATGTAAATGACAAAATAATAGCTCAGGGAAAAAAAGAAGGCTTATCCCCTGAGCAGACCGCTCAAAAATACATCGACGAATTTGAAAAAGACGAAAAGGGTCTTAACGTGTTGCAGCCAGACGAGCGTCCGAGAGTTTCAAAATATATAGGAAAGATAATAGCGATGATAAAAACTCTGATAGAAAACGGTTACGCGTATCAGTCGGGCGGCGACGTTTACTATCGTACAAGAAAGTTTGAAAGCTATGGAAAGCTTTCAAGACAGTCGCTTGACGAGCTTGTGGCAGGCGCAAGGGTTGAGGTTAACGACTTAAAGGAGGATCCGCTTGATTTTGCACTGTGGAAGGGCGCTGACGAATCAGAGCAGCACTGGAAATCTCCATGGGGGCCCGGCAGACCGGGCTGGCATATAGAATGCTCGGCAATGGCTAAAGATACTCTCGGCGATACCATTGACATTCATTGCGGTGGCTGTGATCTGATCTTTCCTCATCACGAAAATGAGATAGCGCAGTCTGAGGCTTCAACCGGTAAAAAGTTTTCAAATTACTGGATGCACAATGGGCACATAAATATCGACAACAAGAAAATGTCAAAGTCGGCCGGGAACTTTTTTCTGACCCGGGACGCCGCTGAAAAATACGGCTATGAAACGATTCGCTATCTGATGATCCAGGCTCATTACAGAATGCCGATGAACTATACTCCTGAGCTTCTCAGTGCGTGCAAGGCTTCATTAGAACGTCTATATAACCTTAAGTCGGCGCTTGAAATGGCGGTCAAGAATGCAAAGGCCGGCGGCTTAAGGGGCGAGCTCGTTAACACTGTAAATGAAAAAAAGCAGAAGTTTATCGATGCGCTTTCAGACGATCTTAACACAGCGGACGCTCTATCGGCATTATTTGAGCTTACAAGAGAGATCAACACCCTTTTACAGGGCGATTATTCAATGGAGGAAGCTAAGCTTTCCCAAAAGGTATTTTTGGAGCTTGCCGATGTTCTGGGCCTTCTTTACGATAAAAAGGAAGAGAAGATACCTGATGAAGTGTTATTGCTTGTCGAACAAAGAAATAATGCCCGCAAAGCAAAGGATTTTGCACTTGCAGACGCTTTAAGAGAAAAAATATCCGCTCTGGGCTATACTGTCGAAGAGACCCGACAGGGTTTGAAAATATATAAAAAATAAGGAGATTGTTACTATGCCGGGAAAAATAAATTCACAGCGTCCTATGTTAAAGCCGTCTTTTATAAACTTTTTTAAGTTCTCTCTTATTGCTGTGGTCGTCTTAGCTGTTGTTTTCATAGGTATGGCCTTTATGCAAAATGATTCCATAGATTATTCAAAAAGCGACTTTATACAGCTTAAAGAACCCGATGATGATGAGGACGTAGTTGTCTTTGAAACGACTGAAGGAACTTTTAAAGCCGTGCTTTATGAGGACGAAGCGCCTGAGTATGTGAAATACTTTAAAAAGCTTGTTAAGGACAAGTACTTTGACGATACTTATATATGCACTATAGTTAAGAATCAGGAGGGTCTTGAGGCAGGCTTTCTCGGCGGCAGCAAGAGTGCTGACGGTACTACAACAAAGGAATCAAACACAGAGCTTACAGATATAGAAATATCACCAAATCTTCTTCCAATAAAGGGAGCTCTTGGGTCTCTTTGTACGGAAAAGGGAATGTTCACCTCCGCAAAAGCGGGAAGCATAATTACTTTTGTAAACGATGTTGTGAACCCCAAGGAGCTTAAGGATTCTGTAAAGGACGGGGAAAACGTGAACGGCAGGGACGAGGTAACGGATATATTCCTCGAAGTAGGAGGAGTTCCGAACCTTATGCAGCAATACACACTGTTCGGTCAGGTCTTCGACGGTTGGGAGACATACGATAAAATAAGCGCCTATGAGATAATAGACGAGAACAAAGCAGACGATGCCGAGAACAAAAGCTATCAGCCTATAAACGATATAAAAATCACCAAAGCATATCTTTCGACCTACAAAGAAGAAAAAACAGGCGAATACAAATTGCCTGAAAAGGCTGAATCAAACTCTGAGTAAACCTCAACAGGAGAGGCAGCAACTAATCCCGGTGTAACTGAAGTAACGATTTCAGATTAAACCCGTGTAAAGATCATTCATTAACATAAACTCTATATATAAAGGGACACTTTGTTATAAAAAGTGTCCCTTTATTGTTGCACAAGTCCAATAAAATCGGGCAAACGAAAAATGCTTGCCCGTTAAGCTTATTATAGCTGATTTCTGATAGGCGTCAAGAAAATAATAAAACCATTGCAATATAAAATCTCATTAAAACAAAGCACCAACGGGTCGACTAACCTTGTTGGTGTTTTTTATAGATCCGAAAACAACTCAAAAAAAGAAACATGATGTGTTCGGATTATACTCTAGTGGTGGAGGCGACGGGAGTCGAACCCGTGTCCGAAAACCTATCCCCGGAAATTTCTACGAGTGTAGTTTGTTATATTATCTCCCCATTAGATCGGCAAACAAACATGCCGCGTAATGGGCAGCCTTTAAAATAGACTATTGCGGCAAAGGCAATCCGCAACAGCCGTTCCTGCTGAATCGACGCCGAGGCTCAGAACCGCAGGCAGCTCTGAGGCGGCGAGCAGCAATTAAGCAGCTGCTAATTGAGAACTATTTTTGTCGTTTAGTTTAAAACGTGTACGCTTTAAAGAGATCGCACGGCTCTACTCGCTTATCCCGCTTCAAAATCCCCGTCGAAACCTTTACGCCCCCATTTCTTGTTAAATACTATTGATTTCTCTCTTTCATCTCTCTGTCAATATTACGCTGAGCCGACTTTTTAGCCATGTCGTCACGCTTATCATATAACTTTTTGCCTCTGCAAACCCCAACAGCAACCTTTACCCTTGAGCCTTTAAAGTACAAAGAAAGCGGTATTAGTGTAAGCCCCTCCTGCTTTATCCGACCGAAAAGCTTTAAAATCTCGCGCTTATGCATCAGAAGTCTGCGCTTTCTTAAAGGGTCGCGGTTAAATATGTTGCCCTTTTCATAAGGAGATATGTGCATTTGTTTTACATAAGCCTCACCGTCATCGATCGATATCCATGCGTCCTTAAGATTTACACCGCCCTGCCTTATGCTCTTGACCTCAGTGCCAACAAGCTCGATTCCGGCTTCATACGTATCCAACACGAAATAGTCGTGCCTTGCTTTTCTGTTATCGGCAATAGTCGCCAAACCTTTTTTTACCTGCGGCACTTAGTTCACCTTCCTTTGAATTGCAGTAATATATTATATAACGGCAAGGGGATTTTGTCAAGAGGAAAAATGTGCTCTTAAGAGATCCACAGATTTATATAAGTATAATCATTATTTCATTTCCTTTATAACTCCGCAGGCTATCTTATTTCCCGAATTTCCGCTGGGCTGAGTTTTAAAGTCGTCCGGAGATGAGTGAATTATAACAGTTCTGCCAATTATTTCGTCAAGTTTGAAGCGGTCTGTCAGAACCTGCATATATGCGTTCCCGTCGTTTGAAAAAAGCGGCGGAAGATCTCCCGCATGGTATGGGTGTTCAGTATTCGATGGGTTATAATGCCCCAATGTCTGGTAAAAATTTCCTGATTTGTCACATTCTGTACCTGTGTGAATGTGAAATCCAAACACACCAAATGCATCATTTTTCTGTTGCCTGGGAAGTCCATGTACCGCTGCGGTTATCAAGACGCCGTATGGCGTTTGACGAAAAAACACTTCCCCGTGTATTGCTTCAAATCCCTTTGCACCGGATAGCTTTGCAACTGCGGTTTTAACCTTACTTTCCATAGATAATATCACCTCATAAGCAGATCGTTTTACATAAAAGATAATACATACTATGTTATAAGCATAAAAAATGGGACGGATTTTTACCCGTCCCATAAATCATATTAGTTGTAAAGTCCTCTCTTTACGTATGAGGTGTGAAGAATGTGGTGAGCCTTTTCACTTCCCGGCTCTCCGAAGTATTCCTCGTAAACTTTCTTTATAGCAGGGTTTTCATGCGACTTTCTTATCGGCATATCCGAGTCAATATCGTAAAGAACCTTTGCTCTTAATGCCTTTATGTCAACCGTATTTCTCACCCAACCCGGCTGCTGCGGCTGTCCTCCGCCATTTACGCATCCGCCCGGGCAGCCCATGATTTCAATAAACTGATAATCAGCCTCACCGGACTCAACCTTTTTAAGAACCTCTCTTGCATTAGCAAGACCGGATACTACTGCAACCTTTACCGTCATTCCGGCAACATCATAAGAAGCCTCCTTAATGCCATCAGTTCCTCGAACCTCAGAAAACTCAACACTCTTAAGTTCCTCACCCGTAAGTGTCTCAACTGCGGTTCTGAGCGCCGCCTCCATTACTCCGCCGGTTGCTCCGAATATAACTCCTGCTCCCGTAGAAATTCCAAGCGGATCGTCAAACTTCTCGTCGGGAAGCTCGTTAAATTTAATTCCCGAACGCTCTATCATTCTCGCAAGCTCTCTGGTCGTGATCGAGTAATCAACATCAGCAACACCGGCAGCATTCTGATCATCTCTGCCTATCTCAAACTTCTTTGCAGTACACGGCATAACCGCAACTACTACTATGTCTTCCGGCTTTACTCCGATCTTTTCCGCATAATAGGTCTTAACGGTTGCACCGAACATCTGCATAGGTGACTTACAGGTCGAAAGATTCTCAGTCATATCCGGGAAATAATGCTCGCAGTACTTTATCCATCCGGGTGAGCATGAGGTGATCATCGGAAGCTTTCCGCCGTTTTTAACTCTGTCTAAAAACTCGTGAGCCTCCTCCATTATCGTAAGGTCTGCTCCAAAGTCGGTGTCAAATACTTTGTCAAAGCCTATGCGTCTAAGAGCGGCCGCCATCTTACCCTCAACATCAGTGCCTATCGGATATCCGAAAGCCTCACCTAAAGCGGCACGAACCGCAGGAGCAGTCTGGACCACAACCGTCTTGCTCTCATCTGCAATGGCATTGAATATTTCGTCTGTGCTGTCCTTTTCGTAGAGTGCGCCTACAGGGCAAACCGCAATACACTGTCCGCAGGAAACGCATGAGGTGTTAGCAAGATCGTCCTCAAAAGCGCAAGCTATATTGGTTTTGAAGCCTCTTTCGTTTGCACCGATAACGCCTATTCCCTGAACCTTTGAGCAAACTGCAACGCATCTGCGGCATAGAATACATTTGTTGTTGTCTCTTACCATATGAGCCGCAGAAGTATCAAGCTCAAACGAAGTTTTTTCTCCGTCGTACCTGCTTTCAACATCTACACCCATATCCTTACATAGCTTCTGAAGCTCACAGTTTCCGCTTCTTACACAGGAAAGACACTTTCTGTCGTGATTTGAAAGAATAAGCTCAAGGGTTTTCTTTCTTGACTCAATAACCTTTGGCGTGTTTGTGTAAATATGCATACCCTCTGAAATCGGGTATACGCAGGAAGCTATCATCCTCTTGGGGCCCATTGCCTCCCCTCTTTTTTCCGAAACTTCAACTATGCATATACGGCAGGCGCCGATCTCGTTTATGTCCTTCAAGAAACAAAGAGTAGGAATTTCAACATTTGCAAGCCTTGCAGCTTCAAGCACTGTCGTTCCCTTCGGAGCCTCATAATCCATTCCATTGATTTTAATATTTACCATATCCATTTCAGACTCCCTCCTTTTTAATTCTTTGAAATTGCACCGAACTTACAGGTTTCCATACAAGCTCCGCACTTCACGCACTTATCCTGATCGATAACATGCGGCTGTTTAACGGTACCTGAAATAGCGCTGGCCGGACACTTTCTTGCACATAAGGTACAGCCTCGGCACTTATCCGGGTCAATGCTGTACTTAAGAAGATCCTTACAAACTCCAGCAGGACAGGTCTTGTCGACAACGTGAGCGATATACTCATCGCGGAAGTAACGCAGCGTCGAAAGAACGGGGTTCGGCGCAGTCTGACCAAGTCCACACAGAGAGTTATTCTTTATGTAATAGCAAAGCTCTTCAATTTTGTCAAGATCCTCAAGCGTACCCTGACCCTTGGTTATCTTGTCAAGCATCTCATAAAGACGCTTGGTACCTATTCGACACGGCGTACACTTTCCGCAGGACTCGTCAACGGTAAACGCAAGGAAGAATTTTGCAATATCTACCATACAGTTGTCCTCGTCCATAACGATAAGTCCGCCCGAGCCCATCATAGAGCCAATGGAAATAAGGTTATCGTAGTCGATAGGAATATCGTAATGCTCTGCGGGAATACATCCACCGGAAGGTCCTCCCGTCTGAGCAGCCTTAAACTTCTTTCCGTTGGGGATACCTCCGCCTATCTCCTCAATTACAGTTCTGAGCGTTGTACCCATAGGGATCTCAACAAGACCGGTATTTTTGATCTTGCCGCCCAGAGCGAATACCTTGGTACCCTTGCTCTTCTCTGTTCCCATAGAGGCAAACCATTCAGCACCGTTTAAAATGATTCTCGGAATGTTTGCATAGGTCTCAACGTTATTTAAAATGGTCGGCTTTCCGAAAAGTCCCTTTTCAGCCGGGAACGGAGGACGCGGTCTGGGCTCTCCTCTATTACCCTCAATTGAGGTCATAAGAGCTGTTTCCTCACCGCAGACAAATGCTCCCGCTCCAAGTCTGAGTCCTATATCAAAATCAAATCCCGTTCCGAAAATGTTCTTTCCGAGCATTCCGTACTCTCTTGCCTGATTGATAGCTATTTCAAGTCTCTTTACAGCGATAGGGTACTCTGCACGAACATAGATGTATCCCTGATTAGCGCCGATGGCATATCCTGCGATAGCCATAGCCTCCAGAACAACATGAGGATCTCCCTCAAGAACCGAACGGTCCATAAACGCACCCGGGTCGCCCTCATCAGCATTACAGCAAACATACTTCTGATCGGCGTTTGGAACTATGTTTCTCGCGAGCTTCCACTTCATGCCGGTCGGGAATCCGCCGCCGCCTCTTCCTCTGAGTCCTGAGTCGAGTATTGTCTGAATAACCTCTTCAGGTGTCATTTTTGTGAGCACCTTGCCCAGCGCTTCATATCCGCCTGTACCTATATATTCCTCAATATTTTCAGGGCTTATAACTCCGCAGTTTCTGAGCGCAACTCTGTTTTGCTTGCTGTAAAAAGCGGTATCCTGCAACGACTTTATTCCGTTTTCGGTAACAGTTTCGTCATAAACAAGGCGTGAAACTATTCTTCCCTTTACAAGATGCTCAGAAACGATTTCCGGAATATCCTTTTCCTGAACCATTGAGTAGAAGGTTCCCTCAGGATAAACTATCATAATTGGGCCCAGAGCGCAAAGTCCGAAGCATCCCGTTTTCACAACTTCGATCTCGTTTTCCAGTCCCGCTGCCTTTATCTCTTTTTCAAGAGAGTCAATAATCTGTTGGCTTCCCGAGGAGGTACATCCCGTTCCGCCGCATACCAATACATGTGAACGATACATAATCGTACTTCCTCCTTTATATTTTATATTCATCAACAACAGTGCCGCCGATGAGATGCTTTTCTACAATTTCTCTTGCTTTTTCCGGAGTAAGCTTGCCATATGTAACCTTATCCTTACCCGGAGTAATTACCTCTGCAACCGGTTCATTTTCACAAAGCCCGATGCAGCCCGACTGCGAAACCATAACGTTTCTGGTTATGCCCTTTTCGGCAACGACCTCAGCAAAAGCGTTTAAAACCTCTCTTGCGCCGCTTGCGATTCCGCAGGTACCCATTGATACGATCACCTTTGTAGCGGACGGATCCTCATGCCGAAGATCAATCGTGCTCTTCATTTTGTCCTTGATCGCCTTGAGTTCTTCTAAAGATTTCAAATTTTTTCCTCCCTTATTGTGTATTCTGACTGGATCAGATCCCTGTTTTAACAAAGACCTCTGATATTCCGGACGATACATACTGCTTTATAAAAGCGTACCTTTCGCCTTCTGAAAGTTTTTCACAACCGGATATTTCACTCAGCCTTTCGCTGTCAATCAAAAAGCTTTTTTCTTTGCATTTTGCAAAAAAGCTGACTCTCACGCCGCTTTGCCTGCTCAGATTTATAAGGCACATGACCGTTTCAGCAATATCCCCCAGTGTAAAACCCGGCTTAAAATCGGCCGACACAAAAGTGCCAACACCTTCATCGGAAATGATTTTCACCCTGCCGCCACACGCCTTATATAAGCCTTTCAAGCCATTAAAGCTTGCACCCGTTTCAGGCTCTTTTATGTTATTATGTATCCTTTTAAACATTTCATCGGATATTCCGCGGCCGTCGTCCTTAATTTCAAATAAAACGCCACTGTCCTTTTGCGTGAGAAATATTGAAATATTTTTTGCTCCCGACTTAAATGAGTTTATCGCTATATCGAGAATGCAAAGAGAAATATCACAAAGCATTTAGTCCTGATATTTTTCCAAGATGCCGTCAAGATCGTCAACGGTAAGTCTGCCGTAAACGTCGTCATTCACAGTAAGAACAGGTGCAAGTCCGCACGCTCCTATGCATCTGCAATCTACAAGAGAAAATTTTCCGTCAGGAGTAGTTTCTCCTCCGCTTATTCCAAGTTTTGCAGAAAGCTCGTCAAAAATGTCACCCGATCCCTTAACATAGCACGCAGTACCGAGACAAACGGAAATTGTGTACTTGCCCTTAGGATTCAAAGAGAACTGCGAATAAAACGTTACAACACCGTAAATCTTTTCAAGCGGGATATCCATTTCTGTTGCAATTATCGTTTGAACCTCGATCGGCAGATATCCGTATATTTCCTGTGCCTGCTGCAAAACGGGCATCAAAGCACCCTTGTCGCCTTTGTGAGAAGCTATCACCTCTTTAAGCTTCGCCTCTTGCTCGGCTGTACCCGTAAAAGGAATAGAACAAGTTTTTGCTGCCATCATTTTACCTCCTTAATAAAATTATGCAAAAGTGTAGAGGCATCATAAGCCCATACTACTACAAATATATTATAACAAAAACTTAATGCTTTTGCTATAAATAACTTAAACTAATTTTTGTCAAAATGTTGTGCAAATTCACTAATATATAAATAGTTATATGAATATTTGCAAGCAACAAAGACATAATTTGTAAATTTTTCGCCGATTATATCGCAAATAAACTTTGCTTATCTGCAAAACATTGTGCAAATCGCCAATTTTTACGATTCAAAGTCATATTAAAAATTATATATCGCAGATGAGTTCCTCTAAGCCCTTATTCATTTGAGCGGTGCACTCTGTGTCCGAAAAACATACCACCAAGTATGGGCTTTTAGCCATATACGCAGACTCGTAGTCGGTAATGCCCTTTCCTACATTCGGATGGATTTTTGAGTAAAATATGTCGCAAACAAACAGCGGACAAGCTATCAAAAGAATGACCACCTTTTTTTTGAGGCTTATCTTTTTCAAAAAGTCGTCAAAAGCAGGAGCGATAAAATATATTGCCGCACACCCTCCTATACCGAATATCATAACTCCTTCAAGACATATGCGCCCGTTTATATTCAAAAAATAACCTGTATAATCCCACCAGCGTATTCCGTATATCAGCTCTAAAACATAGCTGGTCGCATATTCGATCACACCGCACAAAACCATTACTATAAAAAACGTGACCGCCGGATGTTTTAAAATTTTCTTTCCGAAAACCGTCATGACGAATACTCCCAGCGTGCCGCCAACGCCGTAAATAGGAAGCCACGGGCCCATCATAGTACCTCTGTTCACGAAAACGTGATCCTCGACAAGATGTATGCCCACCTCCCAGCACCAACCGATCACAGCGAACAGGAAAAACATTAACATATATGTAATTATGCTGTATTTTCTGTAAAACCTAAGTCCTACTGATGGAATTTTTACTCTAAGGCTTTTTGCCGGCAAAAGTTCCTGACGCAAATGGTCGGGGTATCTGGTAAGAACCTGACCGCCGGTGGTTTCAAGATCCATGCTCTGCCTTCCTTTCTTATAATATAAATAAATTGCTTCTCGTTTATTACTTGCAAAAGAATGTCAATGCCCAGGCATAATATTAACAAATTATAAATTTTGTCGTTTGGGATAGAAATTTTATTCAAGAAATTGTATAATGTTAAAGAGTATAAAAGAAAAGGACGTTTTGAAAACCATGATAGCTGTTTATCTCTCGCCGATATATATTTTGTCGATAATATATATCATACGTCATTTTTACAGAATGACCACAGCTTTTTCGCAAGTGCTGAGAAAAAAGTGGTTTATAGCTACTATCTCTATTATTTTTCTTTTTTTTGCATCTACGCCGGTGCTGGCATCGTTTCTTCCTGATCTTTATATAAGAAAACTGATCCGTCCGCTGAGTACCTATTGGCTCGGATGTCTTTTGTATCTGGCGCTTTTTTTGCTTATCTTTGATGTTATTTTATATATTCTAAAAAAAGCAAAGATAATACGCTTAAAATTTTTTGCAACAAGAAAATTTTATATTGCCAAGGGCGTATGCGTGCTTTCACTTGCCGCTGCTGTTTCTATTTACGGCTTTATCCATGCCACGGATATAAAAACTACAACGTATAACGTCGATATTGAAAAAAGCTGTAAACTCGACACGCTTAAAATAGCGCTTGTAAGCGACCTTCATCTCGGCTATTCTATCGGTATAGCGCATACACAGAAGATGGTAGATGCCGTAAACGCCATGGATCCCGACATAGTTGTGTTTGCCGGAGATTTTTTTGACAATTCTTACGACAGCATCGAAGAACCCGACGAGGTCATAGAAGTATTAAAGGGTATAAAATCAAGATACGGTACCTACGCCTGTTGGGGAAATCACGATGTTTCAGAAACGATCCTGGTGGGCTTTACCTTCAGGACCGAAGAGAATAAGACACAGGACGAAAGAATGTATGAATTTCTCAAAAAAGCAAATATAAATATTCTGCGTGACGAAACCATTCTTATCGACGACAGCTTTTATTTGTGCGGCAGGCTTGACAGCCAAAAACCGGGAAGTGAAAACGGCTCCCGTTTAACTCCGGTTGAGCTTATGAAACAGGTCAAGGATCACACTAAGCCGGTTATCGTAATGGATCATCAGCCGAGGCAGCTTCAGGAGCTTGCAGACGTCGGCGTTGATATAGACCTATCCGGTCACACCCACGACGGTCAGATCTTTCCCGGAAACATCCTGACAGATATTATGTGGGAAAACTCCTGCGGAATGATACAAAAAGATAATATGTATTCCATTGTTACCTCAGGAGTAGGGGTTTACGGCCCGTTTATGAGGGTAGGCACAGATGCCGAGGTAGTAGAAGTAAACGTAAAATTCGCCTAATAAAATCCGAATAGCTTGAGCAGTAAGATTTTACTGCTCTTTTTTATTATTGTCCGTATGCGTCTTTTGAGTTTTTCTTTGCTCTTTTTGGCTGATTTTGTCCTCGCTGTTGTCCTTTATGGTTTTAGACAGCTCTTTTATATTCTTTGGAAGCTCCTTTATCGTTTCGGGAAGCTTTTTAATATCATATGACATTTCCTGAATTTTCTTTTGACGTTCGAGTTCGGTTTGCTTTTGGGAGATTTCCTTCTGCTCGTGGAGACGCTTTTTTTCCTCCATATCGGCATTTTTTGCATATTCGTTTTCACGATATATCAATGCCTTTTCGTCATCATCGACTTCACTTAAGTCAATATACCTGTCGCACAACAGCTCATATCCCTCATATTTATTTTGTATCGCATTTTTTCTTACAACAAGATACAGCTTCGCTTTTGCAGCAGAAGTGTAGGAGTTTGTGTAAAAAATGCCCACCATACCAAAAGACAGTATTGAAAGAATATGCCAGCCTATAAATGACAAATCAAGTAAAAATGCCCGCCACTTATAGCCTCTCATCATCTGTCTTGAAAGTTTAAACGCCTGCTTTACTCCCACAGTTGGATTTTCCGCAAGAATATACGGGATTTGTTTATACATATAGTATACCGGCAGATATAAAAACACAGTCAGCCCTGCTGCAAATTTCAGCGCAGAAAATACCGCCATGATGATACACGGCTTTATAATGTAGCCCTGCCTGTAAAGGAACAACATTCTGGCAGCACCGGTATCCTCATAATAAAGGTTTTCCATAAAAAATCTTGATCTTCCCACCTTAAGCGGAAATCCCACAAAAAAGGAAAACATCATACCTAATATACTGATAATCAATATTACAACGCCCAGCGTAAAGGTGTGACGGTTAAATAAACTTTTAGCACCTGCGGCTACCTGCACAGGATACGTATTCTGAAGCGAAATAACATCTGATGAATAACCTATTATCTTGTTGATAAGCGACTTTTGAGGCAAAATATCGGATATCTTTTTATTCATTTCTTTTTTCTGTTCCTTGCTGAGTTTTGCGCTTTTTATGTCATCCGTTCCGTATGGAGCCTCAATGCCATAGCTTTCGTAAACATCTATAACCTCTTCGTTTATTAAAAGGATCTTAATATAGTCAAAATTTGTCATTTTTCTGTATTTTGTAAGCGTTTCACTTCTGCTCGATACATAATCTGCGGCAAACCCGCCGTATGATGTTATAGCATATGCAGAAAAAACATATTCACCAAAGAACACTGCGAGAATAAAGCACACTATAACACCCGACCAGAAGTTGCGTTTTACGCTTGTTCCGGCCTCGGATTTTATATCCTTTATGCTGAACAAAAATTTTCCCCCTCAGTAAAATCAGTGATTAAGCCTTTAAATACTAAAATCCCGTTTACTTTTCTGATAGTTTATTATATCACAGCATTTGCGATCGTGTCAATAAAAAGCAGAACTTTGTCATAATTTGTAACGAAAATTTTGCAATATTAAGGCGAAATATTATTTTAAAAAAGGTCTTGACAAAGCACTATACTGATGATATAATAAATAAGCACCTTGGAAATCGTGACACATATATCGCGGAGTGGAGCAGTCCGGTAGCTCGTCGGGCTCATAACCCGAAGGTCGGTGGTTCAAATCCATCCTCCGCAACCAACTCATTTACGCACCTTGATTTATTTCAGGGCGCGTAATTTTTTTGTTAAATTGACTAGTCGTATGATCTGTCTTCATTTAGTATATGATAATAACACAAACCCCGGGATAAAATATCCCGGGGTTTTTAATCTACTGATTTGATTTCTCAGCTTACTTCGCAAGCTTCATAAGCTGCGACTTCTTTCTGGCAGCCTTGTTCTTGTGCATAACGCCCTTAGAGCAAGCCATATCCACCTTTTTGATAGCAGTCTTTACATCGTTCGCGTCGCCTGACTCAGCCTTTTTAAGAGCAGTCTTGAGGTCAGACTTTATCATCTTGTTTCTGAGAGTTTTAGTTTCAATTACCTTAACTCTTTTCTTAGCAGATTTGATGTTTGGCATACCGTTTCCCTCCTCATACACCTTAATATATCACTTATTCGGTGAATATCGCCGCAGACTGAGAGGAAATGCGGCTGATTCATAAAACAAGTCTCAACTGGTATAATAACATAAAAGACATAAAATTGCAAGTCTTTTTTCAAATTTTTTTCAAAGGAATGAAATCTATGTCTCTGCGTACTGATTTAGCGTTGGAAATTACCGAAAACGACGTTTATGAAGGCATAACGTCAAAAAAGTCTACAAAAAGTGACCTAACCGTAACCGAAACGGAAATCACGACCGATGAAGCCGCACAAAGAACAGGCAAACCAAAAGGCAGATATGTCACGCTTACGTCTGCCAAAACACTGGACACCCATTCAGATATGTTTTACGAGCGCGCCGGAGTTTTGGCACAAGTTGTGACCTCGCTCACACACGGCGCTGAAAACGTGCTTGTGATTGGGCTCGGCAACCGCGGAATAACTCCCGACAGCCTTGGCGTGGCCACCGCCGAACACATTTTTGCCACCCGGCACATACACAGTCTTGCGCCCGACCTTCTTACGGAAGATATGTCAAAGGTAAGCGTTCTCGCTCCCGGTGTTATGGGAAAAACAGGCATTGAAACTGCCGAAGCGGTAGGCGCAATAATAAAAGTCATCTCTCCCGATGCCGTTATAGTAATTGATTCCCTTGCCTGTGCAGAACTTGACAACCTCGCCAAAACCATACAGCTTACAGACACGGGGATATCCCCTGGCAGCGGAGTTCAGAACTCTCGCGCTGAGCTTTCAAAAAATACACTTGGAGTGCCGACAATAGCGATAGGCGTACCGACGGTTGTGGATATGCAAACCATCGCCGAGCATATTTTCAAGAGAAAAGCTCAGGAAAGCTACCGGGCGTTCAGTGTTGCGCCAAAGGACATCGACCGCATCATTGCGCGCTCCGCCAAACTTATTTCCTGTGGTATAAATCTGGCGCTTTTCCCGTCGCTCACCCCGGAGGAGGTCGACTCTCTCGTGCAGTAATTAAAAAGGCTTACCAGGCCGATCGCACCTTTAAAAGCATCTTCTTTTGGGTGCTCATTAGCTTGGCAAGCCTTTAAAACATACGCTGTTATCTTTCATCAATCGGCACATATTCTTTTGCTTTAAGTACGTTTTTGTAAGCCGGGCGAATAATCCTGTTTCCGGTGACGATCTCCTCGAATCGGTGAGCGCACCAACCGGGCATTCTGGATGTAGCAAAAATAGGAGTAAACAGCTCCGGCGGGATTTTAAGCATTGTATTTACAAGCCCCGAATACATATCCACGTTAGCGCATACTGACTTATCCTTGCCGACCTCCTTTAAAAGCACAGGAGTAAGCCGCTCAATGGTCTCCAAAAGATTAAACTGCGCTTCGTATTCAGTACCCTTGGCCATTTTCTCTGCGCTCTGCTTTAAAATGACTGCTCTAGGGTCAGAAAGTGTATACACAGCGTGCCCCATACCGTAAATAAGACCTGAGCCGTCGTTAGCCTCCTTGCGGATGATCTTTCGCAAAAAGTCTGCGACCTCGCCCTCGTCATTCCAGTTTTTGACATTAGCCTTAATACATTCCTGCATCTGAAGCACCTTAGCGTTTGCACCGCCGTGCCTCGGTCCTTTGAGTGATCCGATTGCCGCAGCATAGGCAGAATACGGGTCTGTGCCCGAAGATGTAAGCACTCTACAGCTGAAGGTAGAGTTATTTCCGCCGCCGTGCTCTGCGTGCAAGATCATCAGAAGGTCTAAAAGCTTTGCCTCCTCATCTGTAAACTGTCTGTCAGGTCTTAAAGTTGACAATATCATCTCAGAGGTGCTCTGTCCCTTGATAAGAGGATGCATATACATACTCTTTCCGAAAAAGCTTCTCTGCTGGACCTGATAAGCATTTACCATAATTCTCGGAAGCTTTGCGATAATGGAAATAGCTGTATTAAGCTCATGGTCGGGGGTCTGACTGTCAGGATTATCATCGTAAGAATAAAGTGCCAGAATCGACCTTGCCATCTTGTTCATAATATCCCTGGATGGCGCTTTTAAAATCATATCCTCAAAAAAGTCGTTCGGCAGTTCCCTCTGTGCATCTATAATAGCGCGAAATGTTTTAAGCTCTGACTTTTTTGGAAGAGTGCCGAACAAAAGCAAAAACACAACTTCCTCAAACCCGAATCTGTTTTCCTTCTGAGCATTCGTAACTATATCTATAACGTTATAGCCCCGGTAAAAAAGTTTTCCCTCAACCGGCTCCTTTTCGCCCTCGTTAACTATGTATCCGTGAACATTACAGATGTTAGTGATCCCCGCCATAACGCCCGTGCCGTCAGGATTTCTCAGGCCTCTTTTAACCCCATACTTATCGTAATACTGCTTGTCGATCAGATTATTTTTCACAAACTGTTCTCTAAGCTTTTCCTGCGCAGTTTTCGGCATAATACAAACCCGTCCTTTCGTTTCATACTTCACCCATCACACTAAAGTTGCTTTAATTATACCAAAATTACAAACTACTGTCAAGGAGAATAACCTTTGTCCACAGCGAATATACTTACGTAGACGCAAATTAAGAAAGGACTGACAAAAATGAAAAAGACCGTAAAAACGCTTTTTATACTGGCTCTGGGAATAATGCTTATTCCGTGCCTTGTTTTTTTGAGGGATAGCCTACCTGCATTATCAGACAAGCCGTTGCCTGATAAGATAAAGATCTATCAGACCGAAAGCAAGAATATCCGCACTCTGTCACGCAAGGATTATCTTTTGTATTCGACCCTTGCGTCAATATCTATGGACCTTAGCGATGAAACGATAAAAGCGCAGATGATTCTGCAAAACACATACATAGCCCGTGAAATCCAAAGCCGAGACCCGTCTCTGGGAGGTGCAGATATAAGTGACGACGAAACGGTATATCAAAAGGTTTTTACCAAAGATGAAGCAAGTAATATCTATGACGATCTCAACGAGATAATGAATCGAATAAAGCCGCTGGCAGATGAGGTTTACGATACCATACTCACATACGATTCATCTCCTGTTGCAGTGGCATATTTCGAGCGTTCATTCGGCAGCACAGAAAGCGCAAAGGACATATGGGGAGAAGACATAAGATATCTTTCCTCCGTAAAATGCAGCACAGACTCTGAACAAGAGCCTTCCAAAACAGAAATTTCAAAAGATCAGTTTAAAAAGTCAATAGAAAATTACTTTGATATAATACTGTCTGACGATTACACCGACTGGATAACGGTCACCAAGGAAAGCGAAAACGGCACTCCGCTTAAGATTTCTCTTGATGGACAAAAAGAGGTTTTGGCAAGCGAGCTTTATATGCTGTTGTCGCTTCCGTCACAGCATTTTACCGTTACCGCCAAGAACGATACATTCACATTTTCGTCACTCGGCTCAGGGCATCTCGTTGGCTTCTGTCAGTCTTATGCCGAAAAGCTCGCATCAGACGGCAAGAACTGTTATGAGATACTAAAGTATTTTTACAAAGGCTGCGAGATCGAAAGCATAGAATAAAATCCGTAAGCCACAAATAAAACGCTTCGATTGCAGTGTGTAACCGAAGCGTTTTATTTATAATATCTTGTTTGGTATCAGTATTTGCATTTATCCCTGTCCATAATAAGCATTTTTGCCGTGCTTTCTTAAATAGTGTTTGTCCTGAAGTTCCTGAGGAGCGCAGCAAACGTCCTTGTTTATAAGCTCGGTTCTGTACGCCATTTTAGCAATTTCCTCAAGAACCACCGCACATTCAACGGCTTTTGCGGCAGTCCTGCCCCATGCAAACGGCCCGTGGTTTTTACAGAGCACAGCCGGAGTCGCCATAGGGTCTTTTTTAAGCCTTTCAAATTCCGAAGCTATCAAAACGCCTGTGTTTTTTTCATAATTATCGTCTATCTCCGCTTTGGTAAGACATCTTACGCAAGGCACTTCTCCATAAAAATAGTCGGCGTGCGTAGTGCCATAGCAGGGAATACTTCGCCCCGACTGTGCCCATGAGGTAGCATAAGATGAATGTGTATGAACTATCGCACCTATATCGGAAAAAGCTTTGTAAAGCTCAAGGTGAGTGGGCGTATCCGACGACGGATTAAGACTGCCCTCTACCCTGTTTCCGTCAAGATCCATAACTACCATATCATCCGGTGTAAGGGCCTCATACTCAACACCGCTGGGCTTTATTACAAAAAGTCCTGATCGTCTGTCTATTGCGCTGACGTTTCCCCAGGTAAAAGTTACAAGCTTGTATCTCGGCAAAAGCATATTTGCCTCATAAACCTCTCTTTTCAAAGCCTCAAGCATTTCTTTTTCCTCCCGTATAAAAGTTATATATCTGACGCAGCGCGCTCAGTGTCAAGCCCCGCGCAGTAGCTTTCCATAAATTTCTGAAATCCCAAAACATCTTCCTCGTCGGGAATGATCTCCTTGGTTTGGCTGTCATTGAACACCTTGTTTTCTAAAAAGTCCGAAAGACTTACGTCTTCATTCATATAAGCCGCCAAAAGAGCTATACCCCATGCGCCGCCCTCTGATGCCTCTTTGTTTACGCAGGTTTTAACATTCGCAGCTGCCGCCATAATTTTCTGCCCCACCTCATCGGTTTTGAAAAATCCACCGTGACAGTTCAGAACATCAATTTCAACGCCTTCTTTTGAAAACAAAATATCCAGTCCGATTTTAAGCGCTCCCAGTGCGGAATACATATTTGCCCTCATCAGGTTTGAAAGAGTAAATGATGCATTTTCTTTCCTTATGAGAAGTGGTCTGCCATTTTGTACCTGTGTTATATTTTCGCCTGAAATATAGCCATAAGGTAAAAGTCCTCCTCCGTCTTTATCTCCGTAAAGCGCAGATTTATAAAGTGTGCTATAAAGCGTATCGGAGTCGACCTCTTTTCCAAAGGCTTTTAAAACCCCGTCAAAAAGCTTTGCCCACTCGTTGATATCAGAGGTGCAGTTGTTTGCGTGAACCATCGCCACCGGGCTACCGTCTGGAGTTGTTACCATATCTATCTCCGGATAGACCCCCGAAAGGCTTTTTTCAAGCACCGCCATTGCAAAAACTGAAGTTCCGGCAGATACATTTCCCGTGCGTTTTAAAACACTGTTTGTTGCAACCATTCCAGTCCCCGCGTCGCCCTCAGGAGGGCAAAGCGGTATGCCGCTTTTAAGAGTGCCGCTTAAATCAATAAGCGCCGCTCCCTCGGCAGTCAAAAAGCCTGCGTTTTCTCCGGCATTTAAAACCTTGGGAAACACCTGCCTCAATGTATACGACAATCCGTTTTCCCTAAGGAGCATATCAAAGCTCTCCGCCATATGTGCATCGTAGTCAAGGCAGCCTGAATCTATCGGAAACATTCCTGAAGCCTCTCCGACTCCCAGAACATGTTCACCCGTAAGAAGAGAGTGAACATATCCCGCAAGCGTAGTAACCCTTTTTATTTTGTATATATGCTCCTCTTTGTTTAATATAGCCTGATAAAGATGAGCGATACTCCACCGCTGTGGAATATTAAATCTAAAAAGCGCTGTGAGCTTTTGCGCCGCATCACCTGTTATATTGTTTCGCCAAGTCCTGAAGGGAACCAGCCACTCACCCGACTCGTCAAGAGCGATATATCCATGCATCATAGCACTTATACCAATCGCACCCACACCGCAAAGAGTTTCTCCATACTTTTTTAAAACATCCTTTTTAAGGGCTGCATAGCAGCCTTGCAGCCCGTTTACAATGTCTTCCTTTGAGTATGTCCATATGCCGTTTTCAAGCTTATTTTCCCAAGTGTATCCGCCTACGGCAACTACCTTGTTTTCTGAATCTGTCAACACCGCCTTGATTCTCGTTGAACCAAACTCTATTCCAAGAGCAGTTTTCGCTTCTCTTATATCATTAACAATATTCGTCATAACAATATGTCCTTTCCGATCAAGAATGCCGTCTTATAGCTTATCATAAACTGATTTTAACACAGTTTTAGGAAAACATCAATATTTATCTTAAAACAGCGATATATTTTAATGCTTACTGTCATCTCTTTTGCATTCAAATGAATAAAGCCCCCGCCATAAAAGCGAGGGCAATAAAGCTTTAAATTATTTTCTGGCAGCTTTGGCATTAGTTTTTCTCTTCTGAAGCATTACCCACAAAGTAGGCGCAATAACGTTAGAAGAGTAAACACCTGCTATCATACCGATAATAAGTGGGAAAGCAAACGGCAGTATTGAGGTTACCCCTGTTATAAGGCTGACCACGCACACAGTGAGCATTGAAATAACAGTAGTCACGTTTGTGTGAACAGTTCTGCCTATCGTTTGAGTAACCGACATATTTACGAGCTCATCAACGCCCTTCTTACCGCCGTAAAGACGCTTGTTTTCTCTGATACGGTCATATATGATGATAGTTGCGTTTATTGAGTAACCTAATATCGTCAGGATTACGGCCATAAAGTTGTCGTCTATGTCAAATCCGAAAACAACAAAGCAGCCGAACACCATCAAAGCGTCGTGGATAAGCGCTACCACAGCCATACATCCTGCGGAAATACCGCCGATCTTACGGAATCTGAAACCGATATAGATTATCATTATTATTGCAGCAAACGCCACAGCTACAAAGCACTTAAGGAAGAACTCATTTCCGTTTGAAGGCGATACGTCATTAGATGAGTAAACCTCAAGCTTGTTGTCGGCAAACTTTTCCTGCAAAGCGTTTGTAAGCTTTGTCTGTTTGGTGTTTGTAAGTCCCTCACCCGAAGCAAACGAAAGCGTTACTGTCTTTGAATCGTTAGCCATGCTCTCGCCGGTCTTAACCGTTACGCTTTCACCGATAGCGTCCTGTACCGCAGTCACAACGCTTGCGGTGTCGATATCTCCCTCGTAGGAGTATTCGATAAGCGTTCCGCCCTTAAACTCAATAGCAAGATTAAGTCCGCCAAGGCACGCCACTAAAGCAGAAGCAGCTATTAAAACTATTGAAACTATATAAAAGATCTTTCTTCTCGCGTATACATTTAAGGTTTTAAGAGCCTTAGCCTTTGATCTTAAGCCGTAAAGGCCGGGCTTTTTAAAGCACTTAAACTTAGAAAGTGCCGAAAGCATAAGACGTGTAGCGAGAATGCCAAACAAGAAGTTTAGTATAATTCCCACCAAAAGCGTGTAACCAAGTGAGTAAATCGTTCCTGCTGTAGAAGCTCCGAACGGGAAGAAAATAAAGTGCAGCATTTTTGCAAACAGGCTGTCTGTCGGACCGAACGCGCCCATTAGGATAACCGCAACGAACACTACCGTGATGTTAGAGTCGAACACAGCGCTCCACGCCTTTTTAAAGCCGACCTCAATAGCACCGTTTAAGGTCTTGCCGTTTTTGAGCTCTTCCTTGATTCTTTCAAAGGTAACTACGTTTGCATCAACACCCATTCCTACCGCGAGGATAATACCCGCGATACCCGGAATTGTAAGCGTAAAGCTCGGGATATTAGGTAAAAATCCCGAAATCGCCGCGATAGTACATACCACCTGGCCTATCAGCGAGATTGTAGCAACCACACCAGCAAGGCGATAAACAAATATCATATAAATAGCTATTAAAACAAATGCAATAACTCCGGCAATTAGTATAGAGTTAAGAGCGCCTGTTCCCAATGTTGGAGAAACGATATTCGTTCCGGTCGCCTCAAGCTTAAACGGAAGTGATCCTGCGTTTATCTTATCTGCAAGACTTTTTGCCTCATCGTAGGTAAAGTTACCTTCTATGACGCATTTTCCGTCGGTAATTGCTGAATTTACCGTAGGCGATGAAATACAATCTTCATCCATGTAAATTGAAATAGAACCGCTTCCCGCAAGTCTTGCGGTCGCCTCTGCAAAGGCGTCTGCGCCTTCTCTTTTGAACTCAAGGCTTACCACCGGCTCGCTTGAACCTGTTGTCTGATCCTGCTGATATCCAGCCTCGGCATGTTCAACAAGATCGCCGGTCAGAATGACAGTTCCACTGGGATCCTGAGAACCCTCTCTGAAGGTAAGAACAGCTGTCTCCCCCAGCTCCTGAACTGCCTGTCCAGGGTCGAAATCGGTATCTCCCGCCTGCCACGGAAATTCAACGACTACCCTGTCCTTGCTCTCGTCAACATAGACCTCACTGTCGGTGATGTTAAGACTTACCAGTCGCTGTTCAATAACGCTCTTAGCGGCATCCATATCGTCCTCCGAAGCGTCATAGCCGTCGACCGGTTCAAAGGTGGCGTTTACACCGCCTTGAATATCAATTCCCCATCTTATCTCGTCAACGCCCTTTATGTATGTCACTCTTGAATCGCCGTACTGTCCGTGAACTCCGAATATCGTAAGGTAAACTAAAACGGCAATCACGGCAACGACAATAAAAAAGACGGGCTTTTTTACTCTACGCAACTTAATTTCCTCCATTTTACTTGATTTCTTGTGATGATTTATATTATATTTACAGACAAACAAATGTAAAAAAGTTTGTCTGTGAACCCACTTTAGTATTATACAATTTTACTGATAAAATGTCAAGCAACAAAAGGAATTTTCTGTCATTTTGATGAAATACAGATGCTTTAACTGTAAAATGGCGTAAAAACGGCAACGCTTTGCATATCACATAAAATAATCTTTACCCTATTATATATAATAAGGTAAAGACTACTGAACATAAGTATATATGCTATTTTTAAAAGTCATCAGTCTGCATATACTGAGCTTATCCCCAGATACTCCTCCAGACAAAGTCCTGACTCTGAAATCTTTTTGGCATTTTGAATGCCGACATATCTTATATGCCATGGCTCATACGCATATCCGGTTATATCCTCTTTGTCCTTGGGAAAACGTATTATGAATCCGTATTTGACGCAGTTCTCGGCGATCCATCTTGCCTCTTTCGTGTCGGCAAAGCTGTCCTCAGTGGAGTTTATATCCATGGAAAGCCCCGATTGATGCTCTGAAAATCCCGGTCTGGCGGAAACCCTGTCAGCATAATCCTTGCCCTTGTTCTGGACGTGGATCCCATACTGTACCTCCTGCTCGGCATAGCTGCGGTATCCGGAGGTAATGTACAAAAACAATCCATCGTCGCTTGCATCCTTCTGCATACGTTCAAATGCAGACTGAGCCTCGGCGTCAAGTCCCGGATCATATGATGCGGGAAGAGGATAGCTTTTGTTTACTATCAGTATGCCGTCAATGTATGTACGCCCGTCGATCACTTGGGTTATATGAGAAGACTCAACCGATTCCGTTACAGGCTCAGAGGCTGCCGGCTCTGTGACAGTCTTCAGCATCGAAACAGCTGAGGCATCGGCATTAGCCGGAACGCTTTGGGTCTGATTTTTATTGAGCACAATATAAAACAAAAGTAATAAAAGCAAAATGACAAACAAAGTCAGCAGCAAAGTGCCGATCCGTTTGCGTTTTCTTCGCCTGCCGGAATGAACCCTTCTTGCGTAAACATAATTATATTGATTATTTTGCGACATTATTAAAACTTCCCATAAACAGATTTTATTTTCCTTATAACAGTATAACATATAATAATAGAATTTTCAATTATCTGTTTTTTACAAAATCCGCGCAAAACAACAAGCTTATCTTTAACATGTCGGGTTGCAATTTGTAAATTTATGTGGTATTATATTTGTAAAAACAGTATGTTAAAAGGGTGGTATTTTTTTGGAAATTTTAAATAAATCGGACAAGTCTCTTTGTGAAGAATATGAAAAATTTGCTGAAAGTCACGTAAACGGAAATTTTCTTCAGTCATTAAACTGGCCGAAGGTAAAAGATCAGTGGGACTGGGACGCGGTAATTTCGAGAGACACTCAGGGCAAGATTGCAGGAGTATGTCTTGTTCTGGTCAGGAAACTCCCGCTTTTTGGTTGTTCTTTTTTGTATGCACCCCACGGACCGGTTTGCGACTGGCGTGACAAATCGGTAATGGAGGATCTTTTCAGCGGAATAAAGGTTCTTGCAAAAAAACACAAATGCTATGATTTTATGTGGGATCCCTGTTGCGAGGAAAAGGATACGGACATAATCGAGCTTATAAAAAGCATGGGCTTTACCTATACTGAAAATGCGCCGGAGCTTTCTACCATTCAGGCGAGAAACAACTATATGCTCAGAGACATTGCCGGAAAAACCGAGGACGAGGTCATGATGACCTTCAAGCCCGACTGGAGAAACAGAATCAGAAAGGCTCCCAGAAAGGGTGTTGTCTGCAAAATATGCGGAAAAGAGGCTCTTGACGATTTTTATCCGCTTATGCAGGAGACAGGTACACGCGACGGCTTTGCGATCAGACCCAAGGAATATTTCGCAAAAATGCTAGACGCTCTTGGAGAAAAGCATTGCAGACTGTTTGTGTGCTATGTCAATAATGAGGATACCGGCGGAAAGGACATTCCTGTTTCGGGCGCGGTAACAACTCAATATGCCGGAAAAACCTGCTATGTTTACGGAGCTTCATCAAACAAATACAGAAATACCATGCCCAACTATCTAATGCAGTGGACAATGATCAAGTGGGCGCTTGAAAACAACAATTTCATTTATGACTTTCAGGGCATACCTTTTTATAAGGACGAAAATCACCCAAACTACGGCGTGTATAAATTCAAAAAAGGCTTTAACGGCGAGGTCGTTACCTATGCCGGAGAATTTTATTACTGCTTTTCTCCGTTTAAGAAAAAGCTTGTGACCGTTTTTGAAAAAATATACAGAGGTCTTCACGAAATTCAAAGAAGACTTAAGGTGAAGTTCAGACATAAGTAACAAGTCTTATCAAACAAATGTTTCACGTGAAACATTAAAAACCCAAGCGAAAATATTTACCGCAATGTCACATTAGTCATATTATATTTTATATGTAGTAATATAAAATATATATTTCTAATTTGTCGAATTATCTGATATAATCATTATGTTAAAAGGATTTCTAACTAACCCCACCATATATAGAAAAGTCCCGAAGGATGTATCTTTCGGGGCTTTTCATTTTCTGTCGCATAATTTTAGTGTTAATATTTTAAGAGGTGTTTTTTAAGAGGTGTTTTTTATGAGAATTATTTTTTCACGGCACGGACTGACCG
Organism: uncultured Clostridia bacterium; assembly: GCA_947631455.1. Classification (GTDB taxonomy): domain Bacteria; phylum Bacillota; class Clostridia; order Oscillospirales; family Ruminococcaceae; genus UMGS1601. The sequence continues at coordinate 107,651 of CANRLH010000001.1, read as the reverse complement.
ATTATAACATCAAGAACAGAATTTGCGGGATAAGTAATGCTGTGATTTCGGAGACGGGTAGGCGACAGGCAATAGAACTCGGGCTAAAGCTTAAAAACAAAAATATTGATGTTATAATATCCTCACCGCTGCAAAGAGCTATCGATACTGCAAAGCTTGCAAACGAGGCGATAGGCGCTGAAATTGTTATTGATGATCGCTTTACTGAGTGGGATTACGGTTCTTACGAAGGAGCCGTTTTTGATGATGTTTTCAGCGACTTTCAACGAGCAAAATGCGAATTCGGAGTGCGTCTTGGCGGCGGTGAATCTGTTTTGCAGCTTGCGCACAGAGTGTTTTGCGCGATAGATGATATAAGAGAAAAATATAAGGATAAAACAGTGCTTGTGGTATGTCACGGCGGAGTTTGCAGAGTGGCAAAAATGTATTTTGAAGACATGACAATGGAAGATTTTGCCGGGTTCTTTATGGAAAACGGTCAGACTATAGAGTATACGGTGTAAGGTTTGTTTAAGAATAGAGCTGCCCTATCATCTTTGATAGGGCAGTTTTGCTTTCTGAATATTATTGATTCAGCTTTATCTTAAGCTCATGAAGCTTGTCAAGATTATAATTGTATTTTTGCGCATAATCTGTACTTGCATCCTCCGGGTGATGCAGCCTTACTATTTCATAAAGGCGGTTTACTTCCTTCATATAATCATTATAGGCTTTCACCGCAGTTTCATCGGTTCCGAAACACCTGTCTGCAATCGCATCTAAGCTGCTTTTCATTCCCATTACTGTTTCAAGCCTGGATAACTCAAAATCCACGTCATAAAGGTTTGCTGCACCTGAGAAGAGACTGTAATCTACCCTTTGCTGTGCCGTGTTCTGCTCTTTTTCTGTCTGAGAGATGCTCCTATCGTATATACAGTATGACTCAATAGTGTAAAGGGAACCTTCCATTATACCTGTCAGCAACTGAAAATACTCCTTTGCGTCAGCATTTTCATCATACTTAGGTATGCTTGAATAATACTGATAAAATCTACTGTATACCTTGTCTTTAGAAAAGTCGTTGTAAATGGGATCAAATGTAGGTCCCGTTTCTGAATATTTTTGCTGCATTTCCTTAGATATACCAATAAACTTTAAATATGCCTCTCTTAAAGCGGCAAAGGGTATTTTTGACATATGCTCGGTATATTCAGGCTCCGCCTTAAAAGCGGTTTCAAGATTTCTTAAACACTCGTTTGTCACTTCCGTGTTTATTCTGCTTTCGCCCGTTTTTTTATCTTCAATCATGTTTGATATTACCCGACCGGAGCTTTCTTGAATGGTAGTCGGCATGGTAAGCAAAAGTAGATTTGTATAAATGTCATCTACCCAATCCATGATATAAGCGGTTTTCTCATCATACCTGATACCTTCTATCGCCTCATCATAAGTAACCGAGCTTTCGATGCCTATGCTTTTGGGCACTTTTACAGAATTTTCATTCTCGCTTTCATCCTCGCCGCAGGCGGCAGCGCTTACCGTAAGCAAGGCTGTAAGTGCAATAATAAAAAATTTTTTTATCACATTATCTCCTCCCTATATATGGTTTCTATAATATATATAGGCGAAAAAGACCAAAAAACTGACATTATATTCAGTAAAATTTTGCCCTTAACTCTTCAAGTTTGTCAAGGTTAAAGTCAAATTTGTCGGCATACTGTGAATCTCCGTACTCCGGACGGTGCAGCCGCAAAACCTCAAAGAGCCTGTTTGCTTCTTTAACAAAATCCTTGCACGCTGATATCTTTATGTTATCCCCGCTAAAAGCTTCTTCTATTATTGCTTCAAGCTTAGTCTTCATTCCCATAGTTGTCTCAAGCTGCATTATCTCAAAATCTATGTCGATTTCTTCCGGAACAAGATAAGCTACGAACCCATAGTTATAAACCCCATTCATAACCTTATCCATCCTTGAATCACGGGGAGTCCTTACATATTCCTTTGACTCCATATTCTTTTCCCATTGCTCACTATAGTTTATATATAGCTCCGCAGTTGCAAGTCTTTCATATATCCGGTCGTTTACACAAGAAAAAAGATAGTTCGTTGCATCATAGTTGTCTGAAACCTCGTAAAAACAGCTTATATACTCTGCCATTCGGCTTATGCTTATATCCACAGATGGCTGTAAATCATCTATCGTTGGAGGAGAATCAAGATACTTCTGATATGCGTCCTTCAAAGCGTCCGTGCATTTAAAATATGCCGTCTTTTTTGCAGTATCAGGTATGCCGCTCATGTACTTTGAATATTCAGGCTCAGCCTTAAGGCTTTCCTCCAACTCATTCATAAAAACGGTAACTCCTTCATCAGTCGAACGATTCTTTCCGTTTATGTCCGGACCCGAAAAGTTTACTCCCGTATCGCAGCAATAAATTGCACCCATGAGAAAAAATGCGCTTGACGTCCATCTGTATATATCATCTACGTTTTTGTCATACTTTATCTGCTCTATCGCTTCCTCATAAGTTATGTCACTTTGAGATGTAAGCCCCTCCGGCAGCTTTACCCCGGTGGTTGTTTTGGATTCCCCGCAGGAGCATAAAAACATCGTCGTCAAAAGCAAAGTCAATATGCTCAACAGTCTTTTCGATTGCATATATTTTTCTCCTTCTTTATACACAAATCCCTCCCCGCTTATGCAGAGAGGAATTTTCATCTATACTAAAACGCTGTCTTGTAAATCTCAAGAATTGACTCTACTGTGCAAGGACGCGGATTTCCTCCCGTGCAGACATCAGCATATGCGGATTCAGACAATGCCTGAAGATCCTCTTCCTTAACACCTATTTCGTGCAGCTTTTCAGGGATTCCTACGTCTTTTGAAAGCTGCTTAACTGCATCAACCGCTGCCTTTCTGTACTCGGCCTCGCTCATTCCTGCGGTGTCAACTCCCATCGCCTCGGCAATGTACTTAAACTTTTCTCCTGTGTACTCCGCATTGTATTCCATAACGTACGGCAAAAGAACCGCGTTTGCTATTCCATGAGGTGTGTCATAAAATGCGCCCAGTGGGTGAGCCATTCCGTGAACAACTCCCAAACCTACGTTTGAAAATCCCATTCCTGCAATATATTGTCCGAGAGCCATGTCCTCTCTGCCCTTGGGCTCGTTGTTTACAGCTGCTCTCAGCGATCTCGAGATAACCTCTATCGCCTTTAAATGAAGCATGTCCGTAAGCTCCCATGCGCCAAGCGTCGTGTATCCCTCAATAGCGTGCGTGAGCGCATCCATTCCCGTGGAAGCTGTAAGTCCCTTTGGCATGGACGACATCATCTCATAGTCTACTACCGCGACTATCGGGATATCATGCGTGTCAACACACACAAACTTTCTCTTCTTCTCCTCATCGGTGATAACATAGTTTATCGTGACCTCTGCCGCCGTTCCTGCGGTTGTAGGTACGGCTATAATCGGTACGCACGGGTTCTTTGTCGGAGCTACACCCTCAAGTGAAACTACATCCGAAAACTCAGGGTTGCGTATGATTATTCCTATTGCCTTTGCTGTGTCAATTGGCGAGCCGCCGCCAATCGCTATAAGATAATCAGCGCCCGATGCCTTAAACACCTCTACTCCCTTCTTGACGATGGCCACCGTGGGATTTGCCTTTACCTCGTCAAAAATTTCATAGGGAAGTCCCGCCTTGTCAAGAAGCGCGGTAACTTTATCCGCTACCTTGAATTTGATAAGATCCTTGTCCGTCACCACAAGCGCTTTCTTGAAGCCCCTCGCTTGTGCTTCGTTCACGATCTCAGATATCGAGCCCGCGCCGAAATATGACGTTTCATTTAAAATCATTCTTGCCATTTTCTTACTCTCCTTTGTAAAATTTCGGTGTATTTCGCTAAATATATTATACTAAATTTATTTCCATGTTTCAAGAAAATATCCCCGAAATAATGCACAATAAATTTTTTCATAATTTGGCAGATTGCACAAATTATCCTTTTTTTCCGGTACGAAAAAACGGCAGACCTTTTCAGGCTGCCGCTTTTTCGTATGTGTAACTTATTATTAGGAAGATATCTTATGTTAGATTCCCTGAGCGGTCGCGTTGATAACTCCTACATCCGCAGTTGTAACCTCGCCGTCGCCTGTTACTTCAGCTACATCAAAGTCATATCCCTCAAGTGCTGATACTTCTCTTGCGTGTGAGTTTGCCATTCCTACGTCTGCCGTGGTTATCTCTCCGTCGCCGTTTACATCGCCGTAAAGGTGGATCTCTGCCTCAAGCGTTACGCTGCCGCCTGCTACCGCTGCGGTATAGCTCCTTGCTGCATAGCCATCTGCTGCGAATGTTACGATATATTCTCCGTCCTCAAGATCTGATATCGAATACTCCCCGTTTGCTGCCGTTGCTTCTGCAACTGTCTCGCCGTCTGCTGTTGCTACGGTTACTGTTACCTCAGCATCTGTTCCCGGTGTTTTGATCGTTCCCTCAATAGCTCCTAAAACCGGAACCTCGATCGGAACAAGTGCCTTAACTGCTTCGTCAAGTGCTGCCGCCGGATCTTCCATCTGTGACGGCAACGGCTTTCCTTCTGTTTCATCAAGAAGTGCCTGTGCATTGTCAATAGCTGTCTGAAGTGCAGCTACACTCTCTTCTGTGTACTCGCCACTCTCAACAAGCGCCTTAGCGTCTTCGATAGCCTTCTTGTACTTGTCAAGCTTAGCTGTCTCTCCGCCGCCTGTGAACATCTTAAGTACCTTTCCTTCTGCGTCAAGATATTCGATCCTTGTTACCAGATATACATAGTCTGCTGCTTCATTCCATGCATATGTGTCTGCCTTGATAGTATAACTGTCGCCAACTTCGATAGCACTCGCAAGATCAAGTGTTACTGAACAGTCCTTAGCTCCCTTTTGATTGTTGTTACCCTTAAACTGCTTGTAGTTGTTTGTTCCGTTTATTACTGCTGTTGCATCAATAGTTGTATATTCACTAAAGTCTGTGTCTGCTGCACAGTCAAAGATATATCTTATCTTTACTGCGCCTGCCATACTCTCGTCTGCTTTACCGCTGTCAAGAGTCGTTTCCTTTCCAAGCGGCATTAGCTTTCCGATTCCCGAGGTCTTTTCTCCCTCACTGTAATCTACTACTAAAGCTTCTATCGCTTTTGTAAGCTCGTCCTTTGTAGTTGCTATATCTTCTTCACCGGCGTTGTCAGGATCATCCAAAAGCGCCTGTGCAGCATCAAGCTTATCCTTAACAAGCTTCCATGAATCTAATGTGTAGTCGCTCTCAACAAGCTTAGCACAATCGTCTACAAGAGGCTGAAGTGCCGTTGTATCGCCCTTCTTAGCCAGTATGTAACTGCTTGAGCTTGGGTCTATAGCATCTTTTAACCTCTGTGTAATCTGATCAAGCTCATTCTGTGAATTACGCTCAATTGCCGCATTATAAAAACTACCCGTCTGAGCTTCATAAAGGTTCCTCAATGACGTTAAAGTGTTAGGAGTATACGGTGAGTTTTCTTCAGCAAGAAGGGCTTCAACCGCTTCCTTTGCCTTTTTATACTCTTCTTCATTAAGCGGTATAAATTTAAGATTTTTAGCCGCTGCATCAAGATCGCTCATTGCCTTATCAATCTGCTGATCTGTAGCATCACAGTCACTTGCATCTGCCGCTGTATATACCTTTTCGTATTCGTCGAGAACCTTCTGATACTCTGTCCACGAATCCTCGGTATATGAACCCCTGTTAGATCTTATCGCTGAGTTGTGGTGCTTTTGAAACTCTGATACTTTACTAAGTGAAGCTCTCTTCTTAAGACCTGTTTCAGCAAGTCCTGTTTCGTCAACAGCTGCCGCTGCTGTGAGGTTATCAAGCGCTGTCTGAACATCCTGCTCAATTAATTTCTCTTTGCCGACCACCAGCCTTGCGGCATTTAAAGCTTCAGTAAATGCCTGGTATGATGTAGGTGTGTATAAGTTTTTCTTAACGCTTTCGCCTTCCGTTATTTTTGTCTGAAGCTGTTCTTTTAGCTCGGCAACCTTCTTTGTAACAAGGCCCTCTATGCTTGCGTTAAGTGATTTTACAGCTAAATCTACATCGCCCTGTACAGCACTACCGTCTTTTAACTTCCTTGCCTTTTCAAGCTCAGTCTTAAGTGCGTTTAATGATTCCTCTGAATATTCTTCGCTGTGATTGGTTACTATATCCTCCGCTGACTCAATAGCCTTGTCAAGCTCTGTATAGTCAATCGGGTCGCTTGATTCCATAATAATAACCTGCTCGTCTTTAAGTTGATACTGTGTGCTTTCTTTGGTTGAATCAAGCAGTTTCTGCTTTACTGCACTGTTTGTAACATAGATTTTTAAATCTGTGTTCATTGCTCTGAATGCGTCCTTGTCTACAGAGCTTAATCCTGTTGCATAAAGGTATATTTCCTTTATGCTGTCGCTATTACCGAGAAGTACATTATATGCCATTCTATCTACTTTAAATGCATCACCCGAGTATTTATATACTACCTTCTCAAGTTTCTTTGCACATGCAAACGTTCCAGAACCAGCGCTAGAAATATTACTATTAAATGTTATAGATGTTACATATTCGTCCGGTGTAGATCTGCTTCCTATTTTAAAGGAAAGTGTATCTACCGGATGTTTTCCGTTAGTTTGGTCATCATATTCCTCAGGGAATACTATTTCCGTTGTGTTTTTCTCTTTCAAAAGCTCGATATAGTTAGCCTTTAAAGATGCATAATACACTTGTGTGCCTGCCGAATATGAGTAATCAAATATGTAGTCGGTAGGATCGGGCTCTGCCGGCTTGCTGCCCATAACAATAACCTGCTCGTCTTTAAGTTGATAGTATGTGCTTTCTTTGGTTGAATCAAGTAGTTTCTGCTTTACAGTATTATTGGTTACATAGATTTTTAAATCCTTGTTCATTTCTCTGAATGCGTCGGTGTTTACAGATTTTAAATCTGTTGCGTAAAGGTATATTTCCTTTATGCTGTCACTATAGGCACTAGCTGACCTATATCCTAACCTGTTGAACTCAAAACTGTCACCCGAGTATTTAAATACTACCTTCTCAAGCTTCTTTGCATATGCAAAATAACCCGATCCTGTATTGTAAATTTTGCTGTTTAATATAATGGATGTTACATATTCATCCGGAGTGAAAGAGTCTCCGAGTCTAAAACTAAGCCAAACTACCGGTAATTTTCCGTGTTCGCCTTGGTCATCATACTCTTCAGGAAATACTATTTCTGTTGTGTTATGTTGCTGTAAAAGTTCAACATAGTTTGATTTCAGCGTTGCACGGTATACCTCACCATATGTAGAATCATTTGACCCATATGTGTAATCAAATATGTAGTCGGTAGGTTCAGGGTCATCGCCGGCAGGCGGCTCAGCCTTGCTTGGGTCAGTGAGGGTAACATACTTAAGAGTAATACTTGTTACCTTCTTGTCTGTTTTTCCGCTGCTGGATTTTGTCTTGAAGTTTACTCCAAGATAGTTGAAAACAGCATCAGCAGAAATCGCATCTCCCGAATACTTTACGGTATATGTGCCGTCGGTAGGTGTTTCTACTAACGGACAGTTATCGTCTGCATTCCAATGTGTTACGCTGTTCTTTACAGCTATCGGCAAAAATGCCTCTGTGTCAGAGTCAACTCCTGTTACATCAAAAGTAACATAGATCTCTGTTTTTTCTGCAAGCTTTGAAATAACTTCGCCCGTACCAAAATTAGAAACAAGATCCAATTTTGCGGAATTGCTTGCTGTGGTATTTTTCCAAGAGCCGCTGTCAGGCGTGACAACATCGCTTGGAGCATCTTCGCCGTATGCCGTAAACGAAGAAACCGCTAACGATGATACTGCGACTGTCGCGGCTAAAATACCGCTTAAAATTCTTCTGAATTTCATAAATAAACCTCCCAGATTAAATTTAAGTATCATAAAATAGAAAACTTACAAATTAAAAATACCATAACGGATTTAAAATCTCAATAGCTTTTTCCCAACTGGTCAAAATTCTTCCCAACTGGTCAAATCGTGTTTAAATTCTTATATAAATGTAAAATAATGTAGAAAAAACAGCGGCAAAAAAATTGCCACTGTTTTCCAAGCTTCAAATGTTTTCAAGCCATGCTTCAGCGCTGAATTTTCCGCCGCTGTTATCGACATTAAAAACACCGTTATATTTTTTTACAATATCTTTGACGATTCTGACTCCCAATCCGTGGTGCGCTTTATCCGCCTTTGTAGTTTTAAGACTCGGGTTATTCTCAAGCACATTGTCGCCTGATGTGTTTTCCACCCTCACGACAAGATACGCCTTATGCTGAAAAATCACAAGCTTTAAGCTGCGCTCTTTGTCGAGCTTTTCGCAAGCTTCTATCGCGTTGTCGAGGAGGTTAAACAAAACCGCACAGAGGTCAATATCGTCGATTTTTTGCTCGACGAAAGAAATTTCCGCCTCAGCGGTTATGCCTTTTTGATAGCAAAGCCTGAATTTTTCGTTGACCACCGCATTCACCAGAGCGTTTGAGGTATCGACATAAACCTGAACTTTTGAAAGCTCCTGATCGATATACTTTGAGAAATACTCTTGCGCCCTGAGCGTTTCGCCGTTTTTCAACAGAGACAACCCGGTAATTATGTGATTCTTGTAGTCGTGCCTTATCTTAGCAATTTTACGCTCCTGTTCTTTAAGGTCGTCAATGCGGTGATTCTGCTCATCAATCCGGGCTTTAAGAAGCCCCAGATCAGTTTTATATTTAGTCACCTTGCGATGATATATAATACATCCCACGATGAGTGCGGTCAACAGAAGTACCATCGACACAACGGAAACGATTCCAAGTAACGTAATGTTACAGATCACTTTTTGCAAAGCTCTACACCAGACTTTCTGCTCTCTTGACGTATTTGATCATCTTGTCCCTGACGTCTTTGATTCTGTGCTTGCTGACGGGCAAGGTACTGTGATCATCCAGAACCACGCTTGCAGATTTTACAAAGTAAATATGTCTTGAATTTACGAGATAGCTTTTATGTATTCTTATAAATCCGACAGACTTAAGCTCATCTTCAAGCTCCTGCAACGACCGCCTCACGGGCATTTTATCACTGTTTGTGTGCAGAAAAACGCTATGGCTGTAAACGTCGAAATACAAAATATCCGATAAATTTACAGGAACAGTTTCACCGCCTGAAGCCACGCTTAAGATTCTCGACTTTCTCTCTAAAACCTGAAGCGCACCAACAAATGCCTCATACAATTCTTCTTCATAGCGGCTTTTGCGAATAAACCGAAACGGTCTGAAAGCCAAAGACCGAAAAACATAGTTGTCATGACTTGAAATAAAAATAACTATTACGTTATCGTTTACAAGTCGCAGCTTTTCCACGATTTGAAATCCACAAAGCCCGGACATTTCAATGTCCAAAAAAACAATATCGTACGGATTTTTCATATACTCTTGAAAAAAATCCAACGAATCAGAATAAGACTCAACGATCATATCCGTTTCAGTCTCATTGATTAGGTGTTCTAACGATTTTCGTATTTTCACAATGAAATCCGCATCGTCATCACAGATAGCAGTTCTAACCATTTTAAAATATCCTCCAGATTAAGTGTTCATGCAAATAATACTACATAATTTTTTCATTGTCAAGTGGTATTTTTTATGCAACATGACTATAAGCAATCGTTTTACATGAATTTTAGTGTAAAGAGAGTTTATCATATTTTCAGTGTGATATAATTGTTAAAAAATTGGGCAGGTGAAAATTTGTGTATCATTATAGCAGATTACGTGATTTGCGTGAGGATAATGATTTGAAACAACGTGAGGTTGCAAAAATAATCGGTACTACTCAGCAGGTTTACAGTGAGTATGAAATGGGCATACGGGAAATACCTTTGCATAAACTTATAATCCTTGCGAAATACTATAACGTAAGTCTGGACTTTATCACTAATCTAACTGACAAAAAAAGAAAAATACACAAATAACGCCCCCGGTTTTCCCGAGGGCGCCAACATAGCTCATTTAATTTATATAAGCAGATATCCAAGTGCCAGCATCAGCTTTATATCCGCTCCGTTTTTGTAAAGCACGTAAATAAGTACACCGATTATCGCCTTTTCTTCATCAATGTTCAGCTCGTCAAACAGTGATCTGCTTTCTCTTTGTCCCCCGATCCCTGCAAGCGAGCCGAGAAACTCACTGAACGGTGACGCCTTACTGCGCCCCGGATCCTTATGTACCTCAGGCGGAGGCGGCGGGGGAGAAACTGGAGGTGAATATACTGCCTGCGGCGGGGAAGCCTCAGCCGGCGGCCTGCTTGAATGCGAAGCCGAATGCATCTGACGCATACGACGAAGCGCTTCTTCCCTTAAAGACGAAAACTCTTCAGAGGATGCCAAGAAAGTCACCCCCTAAAATACCGCTTTCGCGCAAGATCGGCAATATTGTAAGCAACTTAAAAATTTTGATTATGCTATCGACCTTTGCCTGCTTTTCTTCCTTTAAAAGTGGCTTTAGCGCAAGCAGCAACGCAATGTTTTTATCGCTCTTTGTGCTTTTCTCCATCATTCCCCTAAGCTGCACAAGCTTTGTCACATCAATGCCGCCCAAGGGATTTTTGTTTTCGCTCTTCGGCGGCTGTTCCTCGTCAGGTGAGCTGTCACTTACGCCTAAAAGTTTTGAGATGTCAAGCGGCTCAGAGTCGGATTTATCGCTTCCTTCCGTACCCAACATTGAAGCTAGCTCCTTTATCTGCTTCATGCTCTCTTCGTCGTTGAGAACCTCATTTAATTTTGCCATCAGATCGTCCGTCTCGATCACCGCCTTTCACCACTTATATATGTTATTTTGCTATTTTTTTATATATCTCCTGTGCCTGAGGAGTTGAAAGAATTTTCTCAGCGATTTTCGGATTTGAAAGGGCCTGCTTAAGTCTCTCCGCATCGGTGCGGTTCATACTGCCGAGCGCCTTGTCAAACGCTCCGCTTTCCATCTGATGCTTAAGTGTTTCTGGTGTCGTTCCGAGCTTTTTTGAAGCAACACTCAACAGCGAAGCAAGCTGTTTTTCATTCAGTTTCATACGTATTCCTCCCTAAACTATACTTGTATTTATTCTAATCATATGATATAATTGATTTAAATATCACATACAGTGGTAAACTTTAATTATTGCGGGGGCAATTTTTCTATGAGAATTATTGTTTTTTCGGACACTCACGGTCTCACCTCTGCGGCTGAAGACATTGTCAAAAGAAATCTAAACGCAGACATTTTTGTTTTTTTAGGCGACGGCGAGAATGATTATAATATCGTCAGCAAACAGTTTTACGATAAAAGCTTTATTGCCGTTCCGGGAAACTGTGATTACTATTCAAGCCTTCCTGCCGTCGGCGAGTTTGTTGTCGATGGTAAAAAAGTCGTTTTTACTCACGGACACCGTTACAACGTCCGTCATTCAATAGACTCTCTTTACTATCTCGCCAGAGAACGTAAGGCTGATATTGTTCTTTTCGGCCACACGCATGAGCGCTTTTACAAATTTGAAAACGGCATTCACTTTTTAAATCCCGGAAGCGCCGCTATTCCCCGTGACGGTAAAGGGCCGTCATTTGCATCGATTGATATAACCGAAAGGGGGATCGATATCTGCCATATCGACCTATGATAATATATGCAAATTTCTCTATAAACGTTAAAAGGGACGGCTTTTTGCCGTCCCTTTGATCTTTCTCATCAGTATTTTATCTTTACCCTCGCGCCTTTCTCAGTCATAATGACAAACGCTTTGTCAGTGTATTCCTTTACCTCAGCTCCAAGCGAAGTCTCGATCCGTGCGCTTTCCGGTGCCGCAATTTTGAGAACATTTCCCGCCTTTGAAATAATTTCTGCGCTTACGCTGTCGCCGCAGAATTTAAAGCTGACCTCAAAACCGCCCCGTGCAAGCACACCTTTTACTTCCCCCTCGTGCCATTCCTCAGGCCTTGCAGGGAGAAGAATCAGCTCATCGTTTTCGCTCTGAACAAGAGCTTCAACTATTGCAGCAGCTCCGCCGAAGTTTCCGTCTATCTGAAATGGCGGATGGCTGTCAAACATATTCGGATTTGTGGAGTAACTCAAAAGCGCAACGAGATTTTCATAAACCTTTTCGCCGTCAAACAGCCTTGCCCACATATTGGTTATCCAAGCTCTGCTCCAGCCGGTGTGACCGCCACCATGCGAAAGCCTTCTTAAAATCGTAGCTCTTGCTGCCTTGGCAAGCTCAGGCGTTTTTCTCACCGATATCATATCAGCAGGGTACAGCGCAAAAAGCTGAGAAATATGGCGGTGGCCGGGTTCCTCCTCATCGTAGTCCTCCGCCCACTCCTTTATCTGTCCGTATTTTCCTATCTCCGGCGCAGGAAGCAAGGATCTCATCTCGCAAAGCTTTTTGCCAAATACTTCACCCCTGCCGAGAATTTTTCCGGCCTCTATAACAGCAGTAAAAAGCTCATACAGGATCTGGCTGTCCATCGAAGGTCCTATGCAGACAGAGCCCTTTGTGCCGGACCTTGTAATATATGTATTCTCAGGAGACGTCGACGGACAAGTGACAAGCTTGCCATCATCATTTTCTATCAGATAATCGACAAAAAACTCCGCCGCCTCCTTTAGCGTATCGTATTTCTTATCCAAAAATTCTTTATCCTGCGTAAACTTATAATGCTCCCATATATGCAGACAGAGCCATGCCGCTCCCATCGGCCAGGAGGTTGCCGGAAGCCACAAGTCCTGAGGTGCAGTATCGCCCCAGAGGTCTGTGTTGTGATGCGCAACAAAGCCGCCGCAGTTATACATCTCCCTTGCGGTAAGTCTTCCGTTAGGACGCATTTTTTCAATCAGATCAAACAATGGTGTGTGAAGTTCCGAAAGATTGCATACCTCCGCCGGCCAGTAGTTCATCTGAGTATTTATATTTATCGTAAAGCGACTGCCCCACGCAGGCCACATATCCTTGTTCCATATCCCCTGAAGATTCAGAGGTAAGCTTCCCTTTCGGCTTCCCGAAATCATTAAGTACCTGCCGAAATTAAGATAAAGCTCAAAAAGTTTATTATCAGCCTTTCCCTTCTGTCTTACCCTTTCAAGCCGCTTATCTGTCGGCAGGCTTTCAGAGCTGTTGCCGTTAAGCGTAAGGCTCATTCTGTCGTAATACCGCCTATAATCGGCAATATGATCTTTTTTTATTCTTTCAAAGCTTTTTCCCACAAGATTTTCTATGTCAAAAAATGCCTTTTCTCTGTAATCCGGATATCTATAACTTGTCTGAGCACAGATAAGCACCACAACCTCATCGCATCCTTGTGCCACTAAGCTGCTTCCAATGCTATGCACACTTCCACCGGATGGAATAACCTTTATGACGCTTGCAAAGTTGATTCCATCCTCTCCTCCGCTTCCGCCACGGTACAAAATCATATCCTCAGACACAGGCGAGTTGTCGTCAAAGTAATCGTCTCTACCGTCGATATTGATTCGCAAGTTTACAGATTCGCCTTTGCTCGCACAGTATTTTACCGCCATGACTTCATCAGGATATGAGGCGATGCACTCCCTTTTGTACTCAATATCACCTATCTTGAAAGACACGCTCAAAACGGCGTTCTCAACATCAAGCGCTCTTACATAGTCTCTTACCTCTTCGTCCGGCTCAAAAGACTGCTCGATTTCCAAGTCCCCAAGCGGCATATAGTGACGCTGATTCACCGGAGTTCCGCAAAAAGCCTTTAAAATTAGCTTTTCAGCTTGCGGTATCTTCTCCTCCTTGATAAGTGTACGCACTCTATCAAGATTCTTAATAGCACTTTTGTTGTTTCGCTGCCTTGGCCCTCCCGACCACACGGAGTCCTCGTTTAGCTGATATCTCTCTTTATGTACGCCACCAAAAACCATTGCGCCCAGTCTTCCGTTTCCGATAGGAAGCGCCTCGTCCCAGTTTTCGGCAGGCTGTTTATACCACAAAACAGTAGAATCGTTCATGCTTATCTGACCTTTCATTAGATGCTTTTTTAATTATATCAAAACACAAGTCCTTTTGCAACACCATACATATTAAATTTTCATTCATTTTCCACTATAACAGAAAGCTAAAAGGCAGCAGCGATTGATTAGGAACGCTATTTAGCTAGAATGAAAAAGCACTTTTGTTAAAACAAAAAGATACCCTCCGCCGATCAAGACAGGGGTATCTTGGTATTTGGTTTTATCCTGTAAGGCCAGAACGCTCGATACCTTCAGTGAAGTATTTCTGTAAGAAGATATACATAATGAGTATCGGCGAAATTGCAAGAATACATCCGGATTCAAGCCATACGATAAGCTGTCTTGGGCCGACTGCCTGATTGTTGAACAGATCTGCCGCAAGAGTTGAACTTAAGTTCTGAAGCTGAAGGCCTACCGTTGCGCTGTCGTTTAAGAACGAGGATGTCATATAATAGTCGTTCCAGTACCATACTATTGAGAACAGGAATACGGTCAAAAACGACGACGCTGCATTTGGCACCATTACGATAAGGAATGTCTTAAACGGACCGCATCCGTCAAGATATGCGGCGTCCTCGAGCTCCTTGGGAAGCCCTTTGAAGAACTGCCTGAACAGGAAGATGAACAGTCCTGCTTTGATTCCGTTTGCAAACAAAGCAGGAAGATAAAGCGTCCAGCCTGTGTCTATAAGGTGAAGTCCCTCTCCTCCGTTAAACATACTGAATATTCCAAGCGGGTTAAAGTATGTAAACTTTAAATACATAGGAATTGTTGTGATCTGCGGAGGTACGATAATCATAAGTATAACTATCACAAATAGCAGGCCTTTGCCCTTAAACTTGAAGCGGGCAAATCCGTAACCTGTAAGTGCACAGGTTCCCACCTGAATTATCGACGCTATAAGATTAAGCTTTATTGTATTCAGCGCGGTTGAGCCGAACTTCATAGTTTGCCAAGTCTCTTTGATATTATCAAGAGTTAATGACTTGGGGATCCAAATGATCGATGGGTCGTTCATCTGTTCGTTAGGTCTGAATGATGTCGTTATCATAAATATCAGCGGGTATAATATGATGAAGCACAATCCAAACAGAATCAAAAATCTGAATATCGGCCATACTGTCGACAATATTGCTTTGTTTCTGTTATATCTGATCTGCTCAGGGGTAAGATTTGGCTTAATGCCAAGCTTTTTCATTTCCTTTTTCTTTGCTTTCTTTGCAGCTTTCATTTCCTTTGCAAAGATTTTTTCTTCTTTCTTAGTTGCCAAGTCTATCCCCCCTTATACTTCGTAGTAAACATGCTTGCTTATCAGTGCCGCTATAAGTCCAAGCGCCAATCCTACTATGGCGAAATATGCCCATGCCATTGCAGCCATATATCCGTAGTTCCATGAGCTTTCCTGAGTCATGATAAGCTTCATAACCTGGTTGGATGGGTCAACGAACGAATCGACAACCGTATATACCAGTGCAGCAAGTATCATCGGGCTTATGTATGGAATAGTTATCTTCCAGAAGTACTCCCATGCGGTAGCGCCCTCCATCTGCGCCGCCTCTTTTGCGGTAAACGGAATGTTTTGCAATGCCGAAAGGAATATGAGTATCTGTATTCCCGAGCTCCACACCAGATTAAATATGTCTGATGTGATCGTGGTTATCGTTTCAGTCAGCGACTCACTTATTCCGTATATTCCCAAAAACTCCAGAAGCTGGTCGACCAGATCCGTTTCAAACAGCGTACTGAACTGCTCCGAACCTCCCTGATAGCCTCCCGTTGACATGTTACCGTTGATGATCTCCATAACAGGTCCTGTAGCTATGATAACCGGCAGGAAGAATACCGCACGAGCAAATACCCTTCCTCTGAACTTCTGGTTCAGAATGACCGCTACAAATATTGAAAAGATAAGTATAAGCGGTGTTTTAAGCGCTGTATCTCCCAGCACCGAAACCAGATACTGCGAATAGTGCTGGTCTTTTCTGAACGCATCATAGTAATGCTGTATGCCGTTCCACTCAAGGTTCATAGAACCCTTGGTCGGCTGTGTGAGGTTGAAAGAATAAATAAGCGATTCAATAAGAGGCATTATAAAGAAGTATATAGCTCCGATAAGCCATATCGCTATAAATGCATATCCGTAGAGAGCTTTTCTTCTTTCATAGGGAATCCTCATTCCCTTTTGCCTTTTTTCCTTTGGCGGCTTTACCGCCTTTTCGGTCTTTACTGCCGTACTCATTATTCTTCATCGCCTCCTTCCTCTAAACAGTTGCTTACGTCAATTTCCTTTCCGTCTAACTTTACGGTAGAATTCTTAAGATCGACCTCAACCGTTGCCTTATCTTCACCGTCTTCAGTTCCGTATGTAGTCTTGGCAACCTTTGCCTGAGCATCGTATTCGTAATTTGTTATTACATACTTGCTTAAACCTGATAAAACCTTATCTGCCGCAACAGACTGATTAGCGGCAAGATCGACCCAGCCCTTATAGTTTGCGTAATACAAATCGTTGTAGTCAGTATCATTTAATTCAGACGAATCTGCGTAGATCATATCATAGTGTATCGCCGAACCGTATGCAAGCGCAAGCAGAAAAGTCTCATCCGAGTTAGAGCTTGCGTTTACCGCTTTTGTCGAATACGGTACATATCCGTGTACTACCATCTGGTAAAGAGGGATGTCGTAATCAACGATGTTAAAGCCGCTGGAATATACCGGAACATTCGTTACATGATCAACATACGGCAAAATGTATGTGTTTGCCTGATCCGCAAGCACAGATCCTACCTCCTGATCCGCCTTTTTATATCCCTCAACGATCGTCTCAAGAGTCGTCTGTCTGCTTGAGTAATTGCTTGACGAATAGTCTGATACAAGCTTTGATGAATATCCGCCGAACGCTATGTTCTTTAGATCCTCATCTTTATAGCTCTCTATCATCTCATCAAATACCTTTGTGTATACCGTAGGCGTAAGAAGCGCTGGAGCTACTCCCGATTCAGCACCGAATGCAGGATTGTATTTAAGCTGTCTTGAGAATGAGTTTGACACTCTTATCGCCGTACTCGTAAACGTGAAATATCCCCATGAACTGCTTTCCATTTCCATATTGTCCATTGACGGATAGATAGTCACGCCGTTGTCGTTTCCGTACTTTATAAGTTCCTCAAGATCATCGTTTCCTCCGACTGTTCCGGACGCGGACGCAGATGTTGAAATTTTTCTGTCGATCGATTTAGATGTCCAGTCGTTATACGCCGCTACTATATCCTTTGCGCCTGCATCCTTCAACTCTTTGAGTATCTTCTGCGCCTGCTCAAAGGTAGTTATTTCCGTCTGGAGGTCAAACGGGATTCCTAAAATCGACTTTGCCTTTATTACGCCACCGAAAAAGTCTATGTAAAGGTTTGTGTTGTCCTGAGTTACCCTTGACTTCATCTTAGTCTTTTCTGTAAGGTAATCGCGGTATACCTTTGCCACGTCTGCATAGTTTACCTCATCATCGTTTGCAAGAGGATAATAGGTAACTGCAAGTGTCCCAGATTTTATATTGCCCTTTTCAAAAACCTTAAGTGCCGCATTCTCACCACTCAGCTCAAAGTCGTCAGAGCCTCTTACCTCAAAGTCGTAGTAAAGAGAATTGTACGTCTGATTTCCCTGTCCGTTTATCTGCGCGTTTATCGAACAGTCCGCATCACCCTGAGTAGCTATCGCAACAAGCGCCTTTTTTCCAGAAACATGCGCTCCGAGAGGCATATATGCCTGCTCCATGGTTCTTGGAACCTGTAGCGGAACATTGGTATAGTTTCTTCCGTAAACCTTCTGAGAATATACCGTTGCGTAATTTCCCTTACCGTTGTTATAGTTTATCACAGCGCCCGTTCCGTCCGGTATTATCATATATCCTTCGACCGGCTTACCGTTTGCATCTGTTTCCGGTACCGAGCCAAAATACGGGGTAAGCTGAATATCCGTTATTACCAGACCGCTTTCCTCATCCTCTGCCTTCTTCTCTTCAATCTTTGAAGTGTCACAGGATACCGTAAGCTTTCCGTCTGTAAGAGTATACTCAACGGGTATCTCAAACCCTTCTTTGCTGAAGCTATATTGGATCGACAGTCCATCGTCCTTTACGGTTATCGTCGTGTCAGCGGCACTGCTTCTCTTTGTGTGAGTTCCCGAGTATACCGTGGAAGTAGTTCTGCTCTCACGGTTTCCGTAAGAAACTACGATCCCGGACTGAAGCTGCTGCCTTTGCGCTGTTTTCATAAACGGATTTCTGGCAGACGGATCTAACATAGTGTTATCAGCCTCTGTATTTATCGGTGAACTCCACCAGTAATTCTTCTGTCCGTTTCTCTCGTCCAGAAGACAAACCCTAGCGGTCTCCTCATCGTAGTAAAGCGAGATATCTCCTTCTTTGACCGCCAACTTACAAGCCTTCAGAGCCTGCTCATCTGTTATCTTATCCGGAAGCTCATCCTCAGCCTCTTTTTGCTCTTCTTTGCTAGCTGGCTCCTGATTCTGTGAAGCCGTGCTGTCTGCATCAGTGTCATCCTCAGCAAAAGCGTTCATAAGCGTACCAGCCGGTAAAAGCATGGTAACTACTAATGCACACGCTATAAGCTTTTTAATTTTATCCTTATGCATAATAATTACCTCCTTAACCCCTGATACGGTACGTGATTTCCGTATATATCTGATAGAAGAACGCGTATACCTGCTGGAATAAGCTTATCAAAAGCACTGCCAAGAACAGAATTATCAGCATCGCTACCAGTGTAAGAACAATTGATAAGATCGTTTTTGAGAAGGAGTACTGGTGAACAGCTTTCATTCCCTGTACCATTAAGACAACAGACCATCCAAGCCCTATGTACTCAACAGTGTTTACCCATACAGATTCGTCCAGAGTCATAAAGTTTGAAAGAAATACGCCTATGTAGGTTCCGACTATGTACGGCACCAGAGCGTAAGCCGAGTTTATGCAAACCCTCTTCATCGTACCCTCTCCGTCTAACAACGTACATATCGACCAGTTTCCTATTACCCATGTGGCAAAGTATACTACCGATTGTACTATAAGCGGTACAACATTGAATATCTCCTGATTGCCTTTGGTGTATTGAAAACCTCTTAGTCTTTCACTTGCTACCATTGCAATGAACAAAAGCCCTACTATTATAAATGCGTATTTTATTGAACCCTTTTTCTTCCAGCGCAGATCCTCAAAGCCCTCGACCGGATGGAAAACAACATGCTTGATCCAGCCTAATTCTGAAAATTCATACATTGCTATTTTCCCCCTTTCGCCTTGGCTTTTTTACCGATTATTCCCTTTTTAAAGAGAATCCTCAGAACGATTATCGCTATTACTATAACCACAAGAACTATTATCGCTGCGGTGAAGTACTTTGATATTACCTCTTCTCGGTAATATTGGTATGCGTTGTCATAGCTTACGTCCGCTTCTGCATATTCAAAATAGTCCATGGCCTTTTCATAATTGCCGGAATTAAGCTCTGCCTTGCCGAGTCCCATATATGCCAGCCAGTATCCGCCGTCCCGGCTGAGCACCTCTTCCCACGGGTCCTTTGCTTCTTCGTACTTGCCCTCTGCATAGAGCCCCGCGGCCTCATGAACTATCCGTCCAAACTGAGTTTCAACAAATATCGTTATGTCGTTTTTCTTTCCGTCGATAACGTATATCTTGTCGCCTCTTGACTCTACCGCATTAGGCGCGATAAATGTTCCTTTCTGGTCGGATGTGGAGTTCTTTGAGCCAAACACGAACAGAAGATTGTTTTCCTGATCGTACTGAAAAACTCTTCCCGATTCGTAGTCAAGCACATTTATGTTCATATTGTCGCTTACAACAAGGTCCGTAAGTCTTGTTGCGAAGTTCGGATCGACCTCCGCCGTGGTGAATTCTACCAAATCGCCGAACTTATACGAATTTCCTGCGTTTGTATTCCAGATATTGTATCCCGCCGGATTTAATTTCTTTACCGCGTCCTGAGACGCGTTAGCAGCCTCTGTTACCGTATAGATAAAGCCTTCATTGTCAACGTCAAAGTTAGCAAACTCAACGTTTACATTTCGCTCCATTGATGCTAGCTGCTCGTTTGACGCAAACATTCTCCATACCTTCTGCGCAATTACAGCTGCTGTAACCTCAACACGGTTTGCTCCGTAAAATCCTGTGAACTCACCGTTCGGCGCAAACTGTACCGCTCCCTGTGTGATTGAGGACTCTACCGCATATACGTTTCCGCCGCTGTCCGCCAAAACCTTTGTAGGATTAAAAGTCTTGGAGTTGTAAAGATCTGTTTCAGGCTTTACAAATTCCTGATCCGATATCATCTCGGTCGAGGATACCGCGATCGCCCTTACGGCTCTTGCATTTGCCGTGTCCGCTATGTATACAACCGGCTTGCCGTCACTTATCGTTACATAAAGTCCCGTAGGATCGTTAAAGCTTTCAATTACGCTGTCTTTGAGCTTATCGTATGCGCCCACAAGCTTTAAATCCTTATCAAGCCTTAATATTCTGTTGTTGCCCGAATCTGCAATCCAGAACTCGTCAAGCTCAGGCTCGTAAAACAGATCCTTGGCATTTGAGATGGTAGCCGAGGCATTCTCTGACATGAACAAATCGTCACCCGGTGTTGAAAGCCGCAGAAGATTCATGCTGCTTCCCGACACGACCTCGTCAACTCTGTAACCGCTCTGAGAAGGTACCGCATCATACCAAGCATCATAGTTATATGATACGTACGGCTCATCGGCAAACGCCGAAACCGATGTTGCTGAAAGCACAAGTCCTGCCCCAAGAACGATCGACATCATTTTCTTTAATTTATTCATTCTTGACACTACTTATCACCATTCCTTTACATATATTCGTTAAAACCAATTAGTCCTTAATACCCGAATTTGCCATTGTTTCCATTACGTTGCCCTGTGCAATCATAAATACAACCAATGGTGGAATCATAAGTAGTACCGCCGTCGCGAAGGTTACGCCCTGTCGAGCTATACCCGACGCAGAAATCTGCTGCATTATCGTAGGAAGTGTTTTAAGCTCCTCAGAGTATACGAGCACGCCGCCCTGTACTGCCCACGCTGCCTGGAACGCAAAGATGAGAAGCGTCATCATAGCCGGCTTTGAGTTAGGGATAACTATTCCCCAGCAGATCCTGAATATTCCCGCTCCGTCAACTCTGGCTGCCTCTATCATAGAGTCATGTATCGTGGATATGCTCTGTCTCATCAAAAACAGGTTCATAGGCATTGCAACACTTGGGAGGATAAGCGCCCAGTAGGTATCTATCATGCCGAGAGTAGCCATTACCAAGAACTGCATGATCCACAGCGCGTTTGACGTGAACAGAAGTGCTGTTACGATTATCTTGTTTATCGCGCCGCTTCCGGGGAACCTATACTTTGCGAGTACAAATGCCGCACAGCAGCAAACGAACATATTGGATATGGTTATTACAACCGTTACGAATACGCTGTTGAATATGTACCTCGACAGTGGAACCCACAAGCTTGATGCGATCTTAAACATACTCTCATAGTTTACAAGCGTTGGCTCTAAAACATAAAGCTTAGGTGGGAATACAAACAACTCGTGTATTGGCTTGAATGACTGAAGTATAGCGTAGTATAACGGGAATATCATAAAGATTCCCAAGAGTATGAGGAAGATGAAGATAGTAACCGTACCCGCCGTGGAACCGTTAGCTCTTTTCTTGTTCTTCTTTACGTGCAGTTTTTCAATGTTTATCTTGGACTGCCTTTTACGAAGTTTTGCTAACGCTTTTTCTTGTTTCTTTTTCTCTTTTTCACTGAGTCCCATTTTGTATCCTCACCCCCTAATCCAAATACTTGGCAAGCAGCCAGTTAATAAATTTATTTACAAGAAGCATCGCCGCGAACAGTACGAAACATATTGCACATGAGTATCCCATCTCGTATCTGATCGTACCATAGTCTGTAGCGTGGTTCATGATCGTGTGAGCCACATAGTCGGTCGAAGGAAGTCCTACGAGTGACTGTCCTACTACTCCGACTGTGAATGCGGCTGATATCTGAAGCACTGCCGCAAACAGAAGCTGAGGTCCCATTGATGGGATAGTGATTGAGAAAAGCTCCTGCCAACGGTTTTTTATTCCCTCGATCGCTCCGGCCTCATACATGGATTTATCGATGTTCTGAAAACCTGCACGAAGAGCAAGGAATCCTGCGCCCATTGAAATCCACATCTGAACTATCAGAACTACCACAAAGATATATCCTGTATCGGTAAGCCACTGGATAGGTGCGTTTAATATTCCAAGATCCATCAGGATCGCGTTAAAGTATCCGTATGTATCTCCTGAGAAAAGCAACTGCCAGATTACATATACCGACGGAGTCATAGAAGGAGCATAGAATACAAACGTGAATATCGTTTTAAGTACAGGATGCATTTCGTTGATAAGCCATGCTAAGAAGAACGAAAGCACATAGCCGATAGGTCCTGTAAAGATCGCCATTACAAGAGTGTTCTTTACGGCGATCATAAATACGTCGTCATTTAAAAACAGCGTTGTGAAATTTGATAGTCCTATAAACTTCGGAAGCTGTACCATATTAAAGTTTGTAAATCCCATAGGAAGCGACATTATTACCGGTACTATGGTAAATATGGTGAACAGTATAAGAAATGGGGCCATCATTCCATAACATCCGGCGTTTACACGCATCATGTGAAGCGTGTATTTAAACTTGCCCTGATTCTTAAGAGGCCCTGCTGCGCTTGCTTTTGCCATATTCTCTCACTCCCCCTTTACTTATTGCTTCCGACCGATAATCCAAGGTCGTTCAGTTTACGCTTGATCTCGTCGTTTATGTCCTTGTTATACCACATAAACGTATCTCTCGGATTTTCAGCGTTGTTTACAGTTTCTCTGAAGGCATTCATTATATTACGAGTTACCGCATAAGACGCCGGGATTACAGGAATTTCGATCTGTTCATTAAACTGAGCCTGTATTTTTTCCATGTCAACGGTTGACCATGAAAGCTCCTTGAGCGCTTCAATGTTCGCCGAGTCAAATCTTCCCATAGTTCCCATAAGAGCCTCAATGTCGTTTCCGTAAGTTACCTGAGTTTCCTTATCGGTAAACCACTTCAAAAACTCCCATGCAGCCTGCTGATCTTCAGCCTTCTTGAAGATTACCGCTCCGGTTCCCTGAGAGCTTGCCGAGCGGTCAATAGTTCCGTCCTCACGGCGTGTTCCAGGAACCTGGGTCATTCCCCAGCAGCCCTTTATTTCAGGAGCTGATACTGTTACCTGATTGTAGAAGGTGTACGGCTGAATCAAAATCGGCATATCTCCGGTTCTGAAACGTGTAAAGCCATCATACTGCTGCGAAAAGCTGTATGTAGTATAGAACTTAGTCCATTTTCCGAAAGCGTCGATCGCTTCCTGCGTATCAAATGTGGTTTCCGTCTGTTCTTCATTATAATAGTTGAGTCCCTGCTGAAGCATAAGCATTGCAAAGGTGTTTCCTGCCTCAACCGTTGTAGATACTACTGCGGTACCGTTTGCGGAGGTGTTCTGTGTTACCGGAAGTACCAATCCTACCTCCATATAATTTCTCTGAAGCACCGGAAGGACCTCAATAAGATCGTCCCAAGTCTCAACGTCACGCTCAGCATTTATACCGTACTCCGCCAGAATGTCCTCACGATAGAACATCATCGGGATCGTCTGGCTTACCGGCAAGCCGTATACACCGTTATTATAGGTGTAAAGAACCGGTGCGTTTTTCTGGAACCGAGTTACCACCTCGTCGTAATCGTCAAATGTAGTAAGGTCTGTCAAAACGTCACGGGCAGCAAGCTGAATCGGGAAGTCTCCTCCGATAAACAGCGCTATGTCAGGTCCCTTTCCCGCAAGTGTTGCTTCAACAATACCTCCAACAACGAGGTTTACGGTGATCTTTGTATCGCTAGTGTTGTTAAACTCATTCTCAACAAGCTGGTTTACTACTTGCGCCTGGTCACGTCCGAGCTGTACCCAGCAAACAAGAGAATCTTCGCTTTCGTTTGAAAGAGAGTTATAATCCTCAAAGAAAGAACCGATAAATGACTTGAATCCGAATCCAAGACTGTCAAAGAATCCCTCTTCCGTTGAGGTAAAGCTTCTGCCTGCCGGAACGAATTCCATCATATCCACTTCAAGTGGCTGTCCTCTGTACTCTCTCATCCATGATGACACGGAAGTTATGTTATCTTTTATCTGTGTGAGGTTTCCCGGAATATTTACGGGTCTGTTGACGCAGTTATCAAGAACTATCGCCATCTTTTCAAGCGTTACTGCTTCCGATCCGCCCGTACCGGAAAGATCCTCGATCTCTTTCTTTGTGTCTTTAAGCTCCTTGCTGAGACGCTTAAATTCATCTATGATCTCAGGAATTGCCTTTTGTATCTGATAATCGTTGTATTCGTCCGGGTCAGGTCCGGTTATCTGACGGATTCTTCTGTAATATCCCGTTATCTCATATACTACATCGTCGAGATCCGCCATTATCCCTCCTATCTCTCCCGGGATAGCCTCAAGCATAAGAATGTGAGTTCCCTTTTCAAGATAGTAGTATATATCGTTTCCGTCTGCGTCCTTAGGAGTTGTTACCTCCCAGTCGGTCGCATAGTAAAATTTTATCTGTTCGCTCTCTGTGTTCGGAACCTTTCCGTCAATATACAGCCTTCTGTTTGAGTAAAGACCTCTCATCTGATCCTGTCTTCCTCTTATACCAAGTTTATAGTAGCCTGCTGTTTCCACATCAAACTGCCATGTTATCGACTGCGTTGACTTTGACCAGTTGCCGGAACCTATTGTATTATACCTTGTCTTTGTCGGGTGTGACGGCTGTGTTATTGATGAGTTCCTGTCACTGGTAGGATAGAGCGTTCTGTCAGACTTGTAGATCGCATCTTCACCCTGTATCGTAATCGTTTCTGCGTCTTTGTTCTGATCAAGCTCGGACTCGCTCGGAGCCGAGTACGGCTCAGTCGTTTCCTCCTGTGTAAGCTTTATGCTCTCTATGGCAAACTGTGCTTTGATAGACTCTATCGTGATGGTATACTCTCCGGCTTCAAAATAAAACCACAGCGCGTCTCCGTAAAGTCCGTCGCCGTCCTTTAAAAGCTCCTCCTGCCAGCAGACGTTTTCAACCTGTCCGGGCCTTATATCGTTTCCGTGAACATCCTGCTTCTTTTCCTTGTCCTTGTTCTCCCACCTTTTAGCAAGAGTGATTCTGGAGGCAGTGTCATAAGGAGATTCGCCGTTTATCTGAAAATCAAACTCAACGCCGTCTGTTCCGCCGGCAAGAGCCTCATAAGACATCTTTATAGCATAAACTCCGGTCTTATCTACTTTAAACGGAAATGAAATGCTTCCTACCTGATTCGCCCACTTCAAAGCATTTTTACCGTCTACGTTTTCAACTGTTACTTCAGCTTCTTCGCTTGCGGTGTACTCAGGCTGATACTCTCCCGAATAAATATAGCCCTCATTCTCAGTTACATTTGGACGTTCGGCATCCTTATACTTTTCACGGTAGTCCGTATAGGACATCGTGTCATCGGTCGCCGCTGTTTCAATCTCTGTTATACTCTCTTGTGCTGTGTCAGATGCAGATGATGATTCCTCAGCCTGCTCGTCAGCAGCATAAGCTGCAACCGATGAAGTCGCAAGCAGTGCCATAACCAGTGAAAAAGCTAAAACTCTTTTTAAAAGCTTGTGTTTCACAGTATATCCACCTTTCTTATAATAATGTAGTAGGTATATATTCTCCCCTCAAAAGGGCAATAGCGTTGATCATTCGCTCGACTTGAATATGTGAATTCTTCCTGATTCCTCATCAAGCTCCGCTTTTACCTTGTCCCCGCCCTTAAGTCCAAGCGCCTCAAGGTAATCCTTCGGGATCTGAAGCCGTCCGGATCTGTCTAACACGATAAGCTCCTCGTGCTGAACCTCTTCATCCTCTTCAGCCGCCGACTGCTGCTCGGTTATATCGCTTATATCTCCAAGGTCTTTTAATTCCTCGGCATAGGATTTCTTTCTCACTATCTCAGAGCTTATGCGTCCGTCGCGTATCGCAACTACTCTGTCTATATGTTTTGAAAGCTTTATATCGTGGGTAACTATTACAATAGTCAACCCCTCGGTCTTATTAAGCTCTTTAAATATATCAAGAATTGCTCTTGAGGTTTTTGTATCCACCGCGCCGGTAGGCTCATCCGCCAAAAGAAGCTTCGGCGAGTTTGCAAGCGCTATTGCTATTGCGACTCTTTGCTGTTCTCCTCCCGACATCTGATCAAGCCTTGAGTTTGCTCTGTTTAGCAATCCTACCTTATTTAAAAGGTCGAGCGCACGCTCACGGCGCTGTTTTACTCCTTTTAGGAGCATCGGCATTTCTACGTTTTGAACCGCCGTCAGATACGGGATCAGATTTCGTGCGTTATTCTGCCAAACAAAGCCCACCGTATTTCGCTTGTACTCCATATAGTCTCTGTCGGAAAATTTCAATAGATTCTTTCCGTCAACAAAAAGACTTCCGGCACTCGGTTTGTCAAGCCCTCCGAGCATATTCAAAAGCGTGCTTTTACCACTTCCGGAGTTTCCGACTATCGCCATTAGTTCGCCGCGCTTTACCTCAAAGTCCAGACCCTGAAGAGCCACTACTTCAACCTCTGAGGTCTTGTAAATCTTTACAAGGTTTTCACAGCTTATCATGCAGTCTTCATTCAACGCTGCCTGATTGTTTTCATCGACTTGAACCTCACTCAACGATCTCACCGTCCTCAAGCGTGTATACCACATCGGCTACATCCATCATACTCGGATCGTGAGTTGTCATCACGATTGTCATTCCCTCTTTTTCGACAAGTTCCTTAAAAAGCTTTACTATGTATAAAGATGTCTGCGTGTCAAGCTCCGCTGTAGGTTCATCGGCAAATATTATCTTAGGCGAATGCGCTATCGCCCTTGCAATCGCAACTCGCTGCTGCTCACCGCCCGACATTTCACCCGGTCGGTGATGCATCCTCTTCGCAAGGCCGACGTTGGCAAGGCACATCTTGACTCTCTCTTCACGCTGAGCCGCCGGATACCCCGCAAGCCTTAGTCCGAACTCGACGTTTTCGTATCCGGTCATACTTGATATAAGCGCTACCGATTGAAATACAAAAGACATGTCATATCGCCGCTTCTCATCCCGCTGTTTGTCGCTCAGTGCCGTTATATCCTCATCCAGAAACATAACCTTTCCCTCTGTAGGGCGGTCAAGCGCGCCTAAAATATTTATAAGCGTCGTCTTTCCGCTGCCCGAGCGGCCCCTCAGAACCGTGAGCTTGCCTTGTTCAATTTCAACATTTATATTCTTAAGAGCATTGACAACACTTCCGTCGCCAATTTTGAAATCTCGACATACATTTTCAGCCGTAAGTATTGCGGACACCAGCTCACCGCCCCTCGGTAATTGACATTTACGCAGTTTTATTTGTGCATTTTGCACATTTGGCTTTTTAGGCAAATAATAGTAACACGCCTTTACCTTATTGGGTAAAAGCAACTATTAAGCCATGTTATTTTACTTCTTTTTTGACGAAATAGTCAAAGAAATTGCAATTCGGATACAATTTTCTATTTAATATTATAACAGGCATCTATATTTTTGTCAAGGTTTTGTTGAATTTTACTATATGTTTTGCGAGAAATTGTAAAATCAGCTATTTTAGTGAATTTGCACAAACTTAATCACGAATGTTTGTGTATATAAACGATAATTCGCTATATTTGCAAACATTTCGACGAATATTTGTAAAAACATACAAGTTGTTCATAATTTATTAAGTATTTGTTATCATTTTGTAAATTGTTTGCTATCAGAACACAAAAAAGGCTTGGAAAATTTACGCTTCCAAGCCTTACGCGTTATGAATGTCTAGTTTGATTTGTCCTCTATCTCTTTTTTCAGCATTGCCACAAGGTCACCGACCTCTAACGTACCGATATCTCCGTCCTTGCGCGAACGCACCGAAACGGATCCCGCTTCTATCTCCTTGTCTCCGATAACAAGCATATATGGAATTTTTTCAAGCTGTGCCTGTCTTATCTTCCAGCCCATCTTTTCTGCTCTCTTATCAATAGTAACTCTGATCCCCTCAACTTTCAGACGCTCAAGCACTTTTTCGGCATAGTCGTTCTGCTTATCTGAAACGGGTATGATCCTTGCCTGCTCCGGCGCAAGCCACAGTGGAAACGCACCGGCGTAATGCTCTATCAGAATTCCTATGAATCTTTCAACAGAACCGAACGCCACCCTGTGAATCATTATCGGGCGATGCTTTTCACCGTCTGCTCCGTTGTATTCAAGTCCGAATCTTAGCGGAAGCTGAAAGTCAAGCTGTATCGTTCCGCACTGCCATGTTCTGCCGATCGAGTCTTTCAGGTGGAAATCTATCTTCGGCCCGTAAAACGCTCCGTCTCCTTCATTGACCTCATAACTGAGCCCTAAGTCCTCAAGAGCTCCTCTCAGCGCATCGGTTGCCATCTCCCAATCCTCATCGCTTCCCATGCTGTCCTCCGGACGAGTGGAAAGCTCAACGTGATAAGTAAATCCAAACAGGCTGTAAACCTCGTCAATAAGCCGTGCCACACCCTTTATCTCGTCCTTTATCTGATCCGGGGTCATAAAGATGTGGGCATCGTCCTGCGTAAAGCAGCGAACTCTCATCAGTCCGTGAAGCTGTCCAGATTTTTCGTGTCTGTGAACTATTCCAAGCTCTCCCAGACGCAGAGGAAGATCTCTGTATGATCTTGGCTCTGACTGATATACCAGAACGCCTCCCGGACAATTCATAGGCTTTATCGCACAATCCTTTTCGTCTATAACGGTGGTGTACATATTATCCTTGTAATGGTCCCAGTGTCCCGAGGTCTCCCAAAGACTTCTGTTTAAAATGATCGGAGTGGAAATCTCCTGATACCCGTTTCTATCGTGCAGCTCGTGCCAGTAATTCAAAAGAGTGTTTTTTAGTATCATTCCCTTTGGGAGGAAAAACGGAAATCCCGGACCCGCTTCGTGCATCATAAAAAGGCCAAGCTGTTTGCCAAGCTTTCTGTGATCTCTTTTTTTGGCCTCCTCAACAAGCGTAAGATACTCCTCAAGCTGCGAAGCCTTTGGGAAGGCAACCGCATAGATCCTTGACAGCATCTTGTTTTTCTCGTTTCCTCTCCAGTATGCCCCCGTGCATGATGTAAGCTTTATCGCTTTTACAGGAGCTGTCGTCATAAGATGAGGTCCGGCGCACAGATCGGTAAACTCACCCTGCCTGTAAAACGAAATGGGCTCACCCTTTCCGGCGTGCTCCTCGCAAAGCTCTACCTTATATATTTCTCCCTGCTTTGTAAGATAGTCGATAGCCTCCTTTGGAGAAAGCTCAAACTGCTCAAGCTCCAGGCCCTCCTTGACTATCTTCTTCATCTCCTGCTCTATCGCAATAAGCTCCTCCTCAGAGAATGGCGTTTCCCTGTCAAAGTCGTAATAAAATCCGTTGTCAATCGCAGGGCCAATGGCAAGCAAGGTCTCCGGGTAAAGTCTCTTGACCGCCTGCGCCATAATATGCGACGCAGTGTGCCAAAATGTCTTCTTTCCGTCGATATCGTCAAAGGTCAAAACCTCAAAGGTGCAGTCTGAGTCTACAACCGTTCTTAAATCCCTGACCTCTCCGTCTATTTTAACCGAGCAGGCAGCCTTGTAAAGACCCATACCGATACCTTTTACGATCTCAGCCGCACTCTTAGCACTTTCGACCTCGCGTATGCTTCCGTCCTTTAAAGTAAGCTTAATCATATTTATGCAATCCTTTCACAACCCAAAGCTTTGCTTTGGACAATTTTCTCTTAAAATATCTTTATAAAATAGTAATCGGCAAACACCAGTACACCCACCGCAAACAGTGCAATGCTTGAGATAAGACTTATCGCATTAAACGCTTTTCTGGTGCCTTTTGTAAGTACACTTTTGCCGTTTTCGTCAACACAAAAGCCGTTGTACGCAGTGTTTGACCAGTACACGAATATAAACAAAATTATCGTCCACAAAAGCGCCTCGTACATAGTTATCTCAGACTTTACTATCGCGACTGTCAAAAAAATAGCTATTATCGCAAGTTCAAGCGCTATCGACAGAAAAAACGTGATAAAAGCACCTTTTTTCTTGGTTTTCAGCGAAAGCATTTTTACGCTCCTTTCTAAAAAATCCCGGACGCAAAGCGATCTGTTCGCTTTACCCCGGGACGACAAATATCGTGGTTCCACCCAAATTCCCCGCGCCAAGCCATGGCACAGGCTCAATAAAATTCCTTAACGCAGAAAATACGGCGCTTATTGGGCGCACTCGGGAGCGGTGTTCGTTTTTGCATAGCGACAAGCGAAATTTCAGCTTACATTCGCTCTCTCTTTCCCGCACAAAGGCAAAACGACTTCTCCTTCTAAGCTTTGTATTATTTAAAGTAATTTTAGCACCAAGACGATAAAATGTCAAGCATTTTCTAAAAACCGCGCTGTATGCACAGGTTAATTATTCCAAAAAATAAAGAAACAAAATTTAACACCCGATTTCTTTATCACATTTTAAAAGCTTTCTTATTATTGCTCAACCATTTCGGTTATAAACAAAGTTCCCGTCAAGCCGTCGTCCACAACCTTAATATAGGTCTTGTGCTCGCCCGGCTTTGTCGCCTCTCCGAACGCGCTTGATGAAAGACCGAATAAATAATGCGTCTCAAATTCCACCAAAAATGCCCATTCACCTGTCGACCCATTCTTCAATTTTTCCTCGGTTATATCGGTTATATTTTTTACATTACAGCTTATCAAAAAATCAAGCGAATATGCGTTGGGGTAGACGTCATCCGGATCATCAACGGAATATACGCTTAAAGCTTTTTTAGGATTCCTTTCATTTATCGCGGAAAAGAAATACTCTATCGTTTCTTTCGGTGTCATACCGCGGTAGTCGTAACCTAACTCCCACCTCACAAGCGGCATTATCATAAAATATGTTATAAGCGCCCC
This sequence comes from uncultured Clostridia bacterium, assembly GCA_947631455.1. GTDB lineage: Bacteria > Bacillota > Clostridia > Oscillospirales > Ruminococcaceae > UMGS1601. Next base: position 76,457 of record CANRLH010000001.1, on the reverse strand, counting down.
TGACAGTAAAAATATTACTATCCCTCTAATCGTTCTTGCTTTCATTATTTAAGTTCTCCGTGTAATGTATTAGATTGTCAAAATAATCACTTTGTTTATTTAATAGTATCATAAATTATTTTAATATACAACAACTTAATTACAAAAATTTTTATGTTTGTATATTTATCAAAACAGAATGATTTTCAACTTGACATATTCGTATTTTTATTATATAATAAGCTTGTATATTATGTATTTATGCAATATCGGTACTTTTTGGCAATGATATACAGAATTTATAAAGTATCAAATTGTGTCAATAGATATTATCACTTTTTATACATTACTCCGAGGGTAAATGTTCTCAATATCAATCGGCATATACGGCCGATATATAAAATCGGGAAAATTCCCGGAAATAAACGGTAATCAAGCATTACTGTAATTACAATTAAATATTTAATTGGGCATATGCCTTCGCGGGTAGTATTAACTTATACTGACTTAAGAAGGAGGAAGCTTTAAAATGGGTTTATTGACATCCGTTTTACTGTGCATCGGTGCGCTTATCGTCGGTGCGGTAATTTCGTTTTTTATAGCGTTTAAGCTCGGCGAAAATCACCGCAGAAAAAATGCGGAAGCTAAAATCGGTTCAGCAGAGCAGGAAGCTCAGCGCATTATTGACGACGCAGGTAAAAATGCCGAAAGCTTGAAAAAAGAAGCTCTCATTGAAGCAAAAGAAGAAATTCACAAAAGCCGTAATGAAGCAGAAAAGGAAATCAAGGAAAGAAGAATCGAGGTTTCACGACAGGAAAGACGGCTTCAGCAAAAGGAAGAGGCGCTAGATAAAAAAGTTTCAAGCATCGAGAAAAAGGAAGAGGCACTTCAACAGAAAATGAAGTCTGCCGACGAAAGTCTGGCAGAGGCTGAGAGAATAAAGAGAAGCCAGCTTGAAATGCTTGAAAGAATCGCTGAGTACACTAAGGATCAGGCAAGAGATCATCTGCTTAAATTGCTGGATGACGAGCTCGTTCACGATAAGGCTGTCAAAATACAAAGCTACGAAGCACAGATCAAGGAAGAATGTGAGGACAGGGCGCGACAATACATCTCACTTGCTATCTCACGGTGCGCAGCCGATCAGGTCTCTGAGACCGCTGTTTCGGTAGTTCCGCTGCCGAATGACGAGATGAAGGGCAGGATCATAGGTCGAGAGGGAAGGAACATCAGAACCATTGAAACACTCACGGGCGTTGATCTGATCATAGACGATACACCGGAGGCTATTACTCTATCCTGTTTTGATCAGGTAAGAAGAGAGATAGCTAAACTCACACTCGAAAAGCTGATTCAGGACGGAAGAATACATCCGACCAGAATTGAGGAAATGTATGAAAAATCTAAGCGAGAGGTCGAATACAAAATAAAACAGGAGGGCGAAAGAGCTGTTCTCGAAACCAATGTTCACGGTCTTAACAACGAGCTTGTTAAGCTGATCGGTCGTCTGAGATACAGAACAAGCTACCGCCAGAACGTGCTTAACCACTCAATAGAGGTCGCTCACCTTGCCGGCATGATGGCATCCGAGCTTGGCGTTGATGCCAACCTCGCACGCAGAGCAGGACTTCTGCACGACGTGGGTAAGGCGCTCAGCTACGAGATCGAAGGCTCTCACGTTCAAATCGGCGTTGACGTATGTAAAAAATATAAGGAAAGTGCCGACGTTATCCATGCCATCGAGGCTCACCACGGTGACGTTGAGACAAGAACCGTCGTTGCCGCACTTGTTCAAGCGGCAGACGCTATCTCTGCTGCAAGACCTGCTGCAAGAAGCGAAAATTACGAAAACTATATTAAGCGCCTGCAAAAGCTGGAGGAAATATGCACCTCTTACGACGGCGTTGAAAAGTCTTACGCAATTCAAGCAGGACGAGAAGTAAGGATCATCATTCAACCAGAAAAGATAAATGACGAAAAAATGGTTTTGGTTGCACGCGAAATCGCTAAGCAGATCGAAGACGAGATGGATTATCCCGGACAAATCAAGGTCCACCTTATCAGAGAAAGCCGAGCAATTGAGTATGCAAAATAAACTTCAGATCACAAAAACAGGGAATCGAAAATACTTCGGTTCCCTGTTTTATTGCAATAAAGTCAGCGAATCATTAAAATCTCTGTGGTGTGACTATTATGACCTCCTTTTCTTTCGTTTTTGATACATAAAGCACTCTTTTGCTACGACATCACTCAAAAGCAAAAGACAGATCAAATTCGGAATTGCCATCAGCGCGTTTGTAATATCAGAAAATCTCCATACAAGCTCCAGATGCGATACTGCTCCTATAAAGCATATCACACTGTATACAGCTCTGTATCCAAACACCGCTTTTTCAGACTTAACAAGATATTCAAGCGATTTTTCTCCGTAATACTCCCATACGATAATAGTGGAAAACGCAAAAAACACAAGGCCCAGAGCTACCGTTATCCCTCCGAACGAACCGAGTGCAGATTCAAACGCTTCTATTGTAAGATAAGCTCCCGAGCTTTCAGAATGCGTTAAAATTCCCGAAGACGAGATCGCCAGTGCGGTTATTGAACAAACTAAAAGCGTATCAAAAAAGGTTCCGGTCATATTTATATATGCCTGTCTTGATGGGCTGTCTGTATTCGCGGCAGCGGCAGCTATCGGAGCGGAGCCGAGTCCCGCTTCATTAGAAAAAACGCCTTTTGATATTCCGGAACGCATTGCTGACACCACTAACGCTCCCGAAAAACCTCCTCCCGCGCTGCGCAGAGAAAATGCGCCTTTTATCATATCACACAGCCCTGACGGCACATTCCTTACGTTGATAATCACCACCGCCAGAGCGCACAGGATGTACCCGACCGCCATTACAGGCACTATTATAGAGCAAACCTTGCCGATACTTTTAATTCCTCCCAGCAATATAAGCATCACAACAGCGGCAAGCAATATTCCGCAGAGCCACGGTGGTATTTTAAAAACTGACATAAGGCCGGATGATATTGAGTTTGCCTGAGCCATATTGCCTATTCCAAAAGACGCCAGAACCGTGAAAACAGAAAACATCACAGCAAGCAACTTTCCCAATGCCTTTAGCTTAATACCGTTTTTCATAGCGTACATAGGGCCGCCGCACATTTCGCCTGCGGCATTTTTTTCACGATACTTTACTGCAAGCACACTTTCGGCGTATTTGGTTGAAAGCCCAAAAAGAGCCGCTATCCACATCCACACAACCGCTCCCGCTCCGCCTACGGTGAGCGCTGTGGCTACTCCCGCTATGTTTCCCGTGCCGATGGTCGCCGCGAGAGCGGTCATAAGCGACTGAAAGGGTGAAATATCTCCCTCTCCCTTCTCCTGTTTCGTAAAAACCAGCCTCAGGGCATGAAAAAGATTCCTCCACGGCAGAAGTTTGAGCCTTACGGTGAGGAAAACTCCCGTTCCGACAAGCAGCAAAAGCATTGCAGGTCCCCACAGGAATTCGTATAAAGCATCAAGAACATCTTCAAGCATATAAATATCCTTTCTAAAAACACCTTTTACTTAATAATACTTAAAAATTCGCAAAAGAATTCGCAAAGAACGCAACCCGTTTTGCGAGTTTATCGATTCTTGACAGACCAAGGGATATATGATATACTTATTTAAATATCCGGGCGTATTATGTCCGAAAGAGAGTGAATGCCGTGGAGCTTAAATTAAACATCCTGCTTTCCTGTATGCATCAAAACGATATGAGTCTTATAGAAGCTTCTAATATTAAAAGCGACACGGTGATAATCAATCAATGCGATGAGCAAAAAACCGTCTGTGACATTATCGGAAACAGCAAAATCAAAATGATATGCACGACCGAGCGCGGTCTTTCAAAAAGCAGAAATATGGCTATAAAAAACAGCAATGCTGATATCTGTCTTTTGTGCGACGACGACGAGGTTTTTGAGGACGGGTATGAACAGAAAATCCTTAAAGCTTACAAAGCAATCCAAGATGCTGATATTATTGCACTTAAGATGAAAGATATGCCGTCGCATTTTCCGGACAAGGTCAAAAGGCTAGGTACGCTTGATTTGTTTCACATAAGCTCATGGCAGATAAGCTTTCGCCGAAACAGCATCTTAAAAAAAGGCGTTTTATTCGATGAGCTTTTGGGTGCGGGAACGGGAAACGGAGCCGAAGAGGAGCTTAAGTTTTTGACCGACTGCAAAAAAGCCGGAATGAAAATATACTATGTTCCTATTACCATAGCTACGGCAGCTCAGAAAAAATCGACATGGTTTTCAGGCTTTGATGAGAAGTTTTTTGAAAACAGAGGCGCTTCTACCAGGTATATACTGGGGTTTTTTCCGGCTTCTTTGTATGCACTTTATTATGTTTTAACTAAAAGGGATCTATATAAAAAGTATATTTCCATCCACTCTGCTTTAAAATCAACCTTCAGGGGTATTTTACACAATAAAATCACAAAACAAAAAAGGAAGCTAAAATGAATAAAATCATTTCATTTATAATTCCGTCATACAACTGTGACAGATATCTTTCAAAATGTCTTGACTCGTTTTTAAACGAGCAGGCTCTTGATAAAATAGAGGTCATAGTTGTAAACGACGGCTCTTCTGATAAAACCGAGGAAATAGCTTTTGATTATCAAAGCCGATATCCTGAGGTTTTCACCGTGATAACACAGGAAAACAAAGGCCACGGCGGAGCGCTCAACACGGGATTTAAAGCGGCAAACGCAAAGTTTTTAAAGCCCATTGACGCCGATGACTGGGTAGTAAAGGAAAATCTGCCTGCTTTTGTAAAAGCCCTTGAGAGATGTGACAGCGACGTTGTGCTTACGCATCACCACACAATAGATATGGCCACGGGGAAAACGCTTAAGTGGAAAACATATCCTCCGGCATTTTACAAGGAATATACGCTTGACGAAATCATGAACAGCTGGAAAAGTTTTGACAGAAGTCTTACATTTCACGGAATTTGCTATCGCACCGATTTTTACAAACAGAACGCCTTGCCGCTTTCTGAGCATATCTTTTATGAAGATCACGAATTTGCGACTATTCCCTGCTGTCTTGCAAAAAGTGTTACTCCCTTTGATATGTTTATCTATCAGTACCGTGTGGGAGACTCAGAGCAAAGTGTTTCAGATAAAAATCAACTTGCAAGGCTAAGCCACACCGAGGCTGTTTTGATGCGCCTTATCAAAGAACAGAAGATCCTGCGCAGCGTTAAAGACGCAGGCGGTGCAAAAAGATATTACGAGCAAAAGGCTCAGGGACTTTTATTAAGCTATTTTACCACTGCCGCACTTGTTGACGATGACAAAAAAAGAGGTCGCAAAAATTCCGAACGACTTATGAACATATTCAGAGAAAAAATGCCGGGTGCGGCGGCTATTGCAGAAAGTCAATTTAAAATATTTATGTATCTTAACAAGCTGCATATATCAAAAAAGACCTACAATAAAATCCTTTCCTCAGGAATCTACAACAAACTGAGGCATAACCACGATTTTAACTGAATGACGTTTTGCATTTTAAGCCTAATTATCTGAAAGGAACTATAAAACAAATGACAAAAACTAAATGGAGATTCGAGCCCAAAGAAGGCAGCTTTATTGAAGTGTTTAAGTATCACGACCTTCTCAGCCAGCTCGTATCAAGGGATTTAAAGCTCAAGTACAGAAGAAGCTTTCTTGGATACCTGTGGAGCATTCTGAATCCTCTGCTGGTAATGATAGTAATGACAATAGTTTTCTCAACCATGTTTGGAAGAAATCTTCCTAACTTTCCTATATACCTGCTTTGCGGACGAATTATTTTTGAATTTATAAATACCTCTACCGGCAAAGCGCTCGGCTCTATAACCGATAATGCCGTTCTACTGAAAAAAACTTACGTTTCAAAGTTTATGTTTCCCCTTGCAAAGATAACAAGTTCTATGATCGACTTTGTTTTTTCTATGGGAGCATTGGTGCTTGTTATGACGTTTTTATCAATTATCAGGGGCGAGTGTTTATTTTCGTTTTATAACCTCCTTTTCCCGATAGTAGTCATTCAGGTTTATGTGTTTTCTTTGGGACTTGGCTTTTTGCTGGCGGAGCTTCATGTCTTTTTCAGAGACATCAGATATATCTATAATGCCATAACGGTTGCGTGGCTGTATCTTTCCGCTATATTCTATGACGCAAGTATGCTGAAGGCTGTTCCATGGGTACAGTTTATAGTAGAGCACCTTAACCCCGCATACATCTATATCAAGCAATTCAGAGATATAATTTGGATGGGCAGAAACGGGCTTGAGGTGATTTACAACACAAGGATCTTTGCCCAAAACTTTCTTGTCGGTATAGCTTATGCACTTGCAATGCTTGCTATCGGAGTTTTCTTTTTCAGAAGAAAGCAGGACAAGTTTATTCTTTATATTTAAGAGAGGAAGACACTGTGTTTGGATTTGTAAAGGACCTTCCCAGAGAAGAGAAGAAAAGCGAATATATAGTTGATCTCAAAGACGTTACCGTTCGCTTCAATAAGGCGAGTGAGAATGTCGACAACCTAAAGGAATATTTTGTAAAGCTTATTCGACACGAGCTTATGTTTCAGGAGTTTCTGGCTCTTCAGGACATAAACCTTCAGATAAGACCCGGCGAAGCCTGGGGCTTTGTAGGTACAAACGGTGCAGGAAAATCTACACTTTTAAAGGTCATAAGCAAGATACTTAAGCCATATAAGGGAACGGTGAGCGTAAACGGTACCATCGCGTCTTTGATAGAGCTGGGTGCGGGCATCGACCCACAGCTTACAGCAAGAGAAAACATTTACTTAAACGGTACTATTCTTGGTTATTCAAAAAAATTTATTGACTCTAAGTTCGATGACATAGTAACATTTTCAGAGCTTGAAGAGTTTTTGGATTCGCCAGTTAAAAACTTTTCATCGGGAATGAAAACCAGACTCAGCTTTTCGATCGCCACGGTTATGGAACCCGATATTCTGATTGTAGATGAGATTCTAGCAGTGGGAGACGCTCTTTTCAGAAAAAAATGTATGGACCGCATGAACCATATGCTTTCCGGAGGAACAACACTGCTTTTGGTTTCGCACAATATAAACGATATACAAAGACTTTGCAATAAAGCAATGTGGATCAACAGGGGAAAAACTGTTATGTCCGGCGAGGCCGAAGAAGTTTGCAGCGCTTATCAGGGCAATATTGCAGACATCAAAGAAAAAGAACGACTTGAGCGAGAGAAACAAAAACAGCTCAATGCTCAGAAAAAACCAACATAATAAAAACAGAAAAATAAGAGAAAGGCTGATTTTTAAGAATGAGTACGGTAAAGATTCAAAACGTCATCATGCAGTACGATGCGGACGCTAATTTCAGGAAATATCCCGAAATAATGTATCATGCCGCAAATTACAGCAACCTTATTCCTTTAGTTTACGATCCGGAGGAAAAATGCCACGTTATGAGAAAGCTCGATTGCGTCGATTTTGTCTCATACTTTAACTGCCTTCAGGTCGGTATGCTCAGTAAAAAAACCTATGCAAAAAACTTTAAGCTTCATCTTGTCGTAAAGGGAAAAGGCTCGATCGAGCTTCTGGAGGTTTTTAAAAACTCAAAGAACGTAAATTACGCAGTCGTTTCAAGCACAGTCATTGCCGCTGATATCAAAACCGAGTTTGTTATTGATATTCCCAAAACAAACAAGCCTCTTGTTTCTTTTGAGATAACCGCGCTTGAGGATCTATACATCTATAAGGGATGGTACTCTGCGGAAGTTGATGACGATAAGATAAGAGATATCAGAATTTCTCTGGCTACCACTACCTTTAAAAAAGAAGAATATATAAAGAAAAACATTTCTCTTTTAAAGTCCAATGTTCTTTGTGAGGACAGTGATCTTAAGGACAATATCTTCGTACACGTTATTGACAACGGCAGAACGCTTGATCCTGAAGAGTTCAACGGCTTTGGAATAAAAGTTTATCCCAATAAAAATGTTGGCGGCGCAGGTGGCTTTACGCGAGGAATGATAGAGGCTCTGGCACTTCCGAAAAAACCAACTCATGTGCTTTTGATGGACGACGATGTACTTATTATGACCGAGAGCCTTTTCAGAACATATTACTTATTGAGAATAATAAAAGAAGAGTACCGCGACTGCTTTGTGAGCGGTGCAATGTTTGATTACGATATCCGTGAAAGACAGTATGAGGATGTTGGCTATATCCGTGTCGCAAACGGAGAATACGGCCCTATAAAATCAGCTATGGATATGCGTAACATATCAAATGTAATCGATAACGACAGACTTGACGAAAGAGCAAACTCTTATGCCGGTTGGTGGTATTGCTGTATCCCGGTTGAGCATATTGAGAAAAACGGACTGCCGCTTCCCGTGTTTGTTAGAGGCGACGATGTGGAGTTCAGTTTGAGAAACAAAGCAAGATTTCTTACCATGAACGGAATCTGTATCTGGCATGTAGGATTTGCAGGAAAATTCAACGCTGCAATGGAGCTCTATCAGGTTCACAGAAACAGCTTTGTCATTCAGGCGGCAAGCGGAATATGCCCCGAAGTAAACTTCTTAAACAGAATAAGGCCTATGTTCTGGCTGGAGCTGACAAGGTTTGCTTATTCAAATGCAGAACAGCTTTTGGACTCTATCGACGATTTTATGAAAGGCCCTGAGTTTTTAGAAAACTTAAACGGAGAACAGTCAATTAAAGAACACAACCTTAAAAATGACAAGCTATCTCCGATCTCGGACTTTGCTCAATATAATGTAAAGAGCAAGGATCCGTATACCTACAAAAGACTTGGCAAGCTTTCAAAGCTTTGGTATATAGCAACCATTAACGGTCATCTTCTTCCGGGATTTATGCTCAGGAGATGGCCGGAGGTGATCGCATTTGACTTCTTTAATGTTCCAGGAAAGAACTTTATGAGAAAAAGGCTCATTGCGGTAAATAATAAAGACAATACCGCTGTAATGAGAACAATAAACCGCAGAAAATGCTTTTCACTTATAAAGCGTTATAGAAAGACAATGAAAAACTATAAGAAAAATCACGAGGCTGTCGAAAAGGCGTACCGAGACGAATTCAGAAGAATGACCGGCATGGAATTCTGGAAAGGTTATCTTGATATATGAGTAAATTTCGATCTTTTTTAATAAGAATGGGCTCAGCTAAAGAAGCATTTCGCTCTCCGCTTGCGTGGGATGAAGCGAAAAAATCTTTTATTCCCGCAAAAGAAAAGACTGAAAATCAAAACATTGAGGAGCAAGTTCCGGTTGTCAAGGAGGCTGATCCTAAGTGCAAATCGGTAAAATCGCTTTTGCCAAAGTACTGCTGCGGCTGTGGCGCTTGCTATAATCTCTGTCCGACAGGCGCAATAACTATGGTCTATAACGATGAGGGATTTTTAGAGCCTAAGGTCAATGACGAAAAATGTATAGAATGCGGACTTTGCAAAAAGAGATGTCCCTCAATAAACACTAAGTATGAGAACCGCTCAGAGCCGACCTGCTATGCGGCATACGGCAGTGATGAAATCAGAGCCAAAAGTTCCTCCGGCGGGCTTTTTACACTTTTAGCGCAAAGCGTTTTTGACAAGGGCGGTTATGTTTGCGGCGCAGGCTATACCGATGACCTCAAGGTTGAGCATATGATAATCAAAAGTCCTGACGAGCTTGACAAGCTGCGTCTTTCAAAGTATGTTCAGAGTGACGCCAACACCGTTTACAGACAAATCGGAGAGCTTTTAAAACAAGGAAAACATGTTCTTTTCTGCGGCTGCGGTTGTCAGGTTGCAGGCCTTTATGCATATCTGGGCAAGCGCCCAAAAGAGCTCCTCTCTATTGACCTTATGTGTCACGGAGGTCCATCTCCAAAACTGTTTGAAAAGTACCTTACCGAGTACCACAAGAAGCCTGTGAAGCGTGTGGGCTTCAGAGACAAGGACTTTTACGGATGGTCTACAGAAATGACAGTTGAGTATGAGGACGGAGAAATTTATAGGCAGCGCCGTGAGGTCGATCCTTTTTACAGAGCGTTTTTGCCCTGTATATCCGTAAGGGAATTTTGCGGAGAGTGTTCGTTCTCGGCACTTCCCAGACAGGGTGACATAACGCTTGCGGACTTTTGGGGAATCGCAAGATACAACCCCGATTACACAGACGGAAAAGGGACCTCAATAGTATCAGTAAACAGCGAAGCGGGCGAAAAAGCCTTTGAAGAAATCAAGGATAAGCTTATCGTTTGCGCACAGGTTCCCTGCGAGGATATCAAAAAAACGGGGCAGCCCTATCAACACCCGTTTAAGAGAAACGAACAGAGGTATCCTTTCTTTGACTTGATAAAAAAGGGCGCTTCTATTGAAAAAGCGCTTGACTATGCACAAAACAGAAAATTCGATGTAGCTATAATGGGCGCCTGGTTTGGTTGTAACTACGGAAGTGTTGCGACATATTACGCTTTAAAAACGGTAGTTGAATCATTTGGGTTGAGCGTTTTAATGATTGACAAGTGTTATGTTCCGAATACTGATGACGACCCTGAGTTTGGTCGTTCAAAGGCAAGAATATTCGCCGAAACACACGGATATAATATAAGCCGTCATTACTGGCCTCACGAATTAAGAGATCTTAACCGTCATGTCGATATATTTTTAATGGGCAGCGATCAGATGTGGCACAGGGGCATAAACAGGTTCTTTGGTTTTTCGTTCTACTTTGACTTTGTTGAGGACGAAAAGAAAAAGATTTCCTACGCTACCTCTATCGGTCATCCATTTGATTTTGCTCCTGAGCCTGAAACGACAACTATAAAGCATTATCTTCACAGATTCGACAGCGTGTCTATGAGGGAGTCCTCTGGTATAAAGTTTATGAAGGAAAAGTATGACCTTGACGCGACACAGGTTTTAGACCCGGTGTTTATTGCCGAAAGAAAAATTTTTGATAATATAGCTGAGGAATCAAGATATGTAAAGCCCGATTACAGCTATGACGCGGATGAGGAAATCTGCTTTAAGGAACGTACCTCGGACGGATTTATAGCGGCATATATTCTAAACCCCTCCGAGGAAAAGAAAAAAGCTATCGAGTGGATTTCGGAAAAGCTTAACAAACCGGTTAGGATCATGCTTGACGGCTGGGAGAAAAACTTTGAAGAAAACAGCAGGAAGATGGGTCTTACGTGCGTTAAGGATTTAAACGAAGGCGATTGGATATTCAATATCAAAAACTGCGACTTTTTGTTTACAGATTCCTGCCACGGCTTAAGTTTCGGAATTCTTTACAACAAACCGCTTATAGCGATAGCAAATCTTTCTCGCGGAGCGACCAGATTTTTCTCTCTTGTTGAGCTTTTGGGACTTGAGTCGCATCTTGTACGCGACGAGAACACCGGAACGATAACCGAGCACGAAGAGCTACTTGAGCCAATTGATTACGAGCCGGTAAATAAAAAGCTTCAAGAAGAAAAAGAAAGATCCTTAAAATGGCTTAAAGACGCAATTTTCTCAACTAAAAAGATAAAATCGAATGCTGTTTACAGCGTTTATGACGAAAGATTGGAGGAAATGTCAAATGACTAAGCATTATGACTACCTTATAGTAGGCGCGGGTCTTTACGGAGCGGTTTTTGCTTATGAGGCCATGGCAAACGGTAAAACCTGCCTTGTAATTGATAAAAGAGACCATATCGGCGGAAATATATATACCGAAAACCGTGAGGGCATAAATGTTCATGTTTACGGCGCGCACATTTTCCACACATCTGACAAAAAGGTATGGGACTATATAAACCGCTTTGCTGAGTTTAACAACTATATAAACTCACCCGTTGCAAGATATCACAACGAACTTTACAATCTTCCGTTTAACATGAACACCTTTCACGGCCTTTGGGGAGTTAAAACCCCAAAGGAGGCAAAGGAAAAAATCAAAGAGCAGACCGAAAAGCTCGGTATCAGTGAGCCTAAAAATCTTGAGGAACAGGCTCTTTCCTTAGTGGGCGAGGACATTTACAAAAAGCTTATTAAGGAATACACTGAAAAGCAGTGGGGACGTGACTGCAAGGATCTTCCCTCGTTCATTATTAAGAGACTGCCGCTAAGGTTTACTTATGATAACAACTACTTTAACGACCCGTATCAGGGAATCCCAAAAGGCGGTTATACCCAGATAATTGAAAAAATGCTTGATGGAGCAGATGTTTTGGTAAATACAGATTACTTCGACTTCATAAAGGAAAATGAGGGTATTGCAGAAAAGACTGTATTTACCGGAATGATAGACGAGTTTTACGGATTTAAGTACGGACCGCTTGAGTACCGCTCTGTGCGCTTTGAGACCGAAACGCTTAATGAGGAAAACTATCAGGGCAACGCTGTTGTTAACTACACTAGTCATGAGGTAGGATTTACAAGAATTATTGAGCACAAGCACTTTGAGTTTGGCAAGCAGCCAAAAACCATCATATCGCGCGAATATTCACAGGAGTGGCATGAGGGAATTGAGCCTTACTATCCTCTTAACGACGATAAAAACGGCTCTCTTTATGCAAAATACAAGGAGCTTGCAGACAAGGAGGATAATGTTATCTTTGGAGGCAGGCTGGGAAATTACAGCTATTTTGATATGGACAAGGTTATCCTTGCTGCATTTAACGCCGTAAGAAACGAATTTTCAAGAACGACCGTTGACTAATCAAAAGAATAAAACCCTCGGAATTTCTTTCGGGGGTTTTAAAGTATTTTTACAGGAGAATGCTTATGACTGATGTATTAAACTCAGAGAGAATAATTCTTGCCTCGGCGTCACCGAGGAGAAAAGAGCTTATGAGCCTTATTACAGAAAATTATGAGGTTATGCCTGCAAATATTGACGAAAAGGTAGACATTATAATTCGACAGGAGAGAATTGCGGAGGCGCTTGCGATAAGGAAGGCAAAGGCAACGGACGTTTCGCACGCGCTGATAATCGGATGCGACACCCTTGTTTTATGCGATGGGAAAATAATGGGCAAGCCAAAAAACAGAGTTGACGCTTATGGGATGCTTAAAACTCTGTCAGCTAAAACTCACTCTGTATTAAGCGGAATTTGTCTTAAAAAGGACGAAAAAATAAAATCCTTCACCGTTGAAACAAAGGTGACCTTTTATCCCATTCACGACGATGAGATAGAGTGGTATTTATCCACTGGAGAGCCGTTTGACAAGGCAGGCGCATATGGTATTCAAGGCTACGGCGCAACACTTGTAAAAGGGATTGAGGGCGACTTTTTTAACGTGGTAGGACTTCCCGTTTCCCGGCTTAAAAGAGAGCTTATTTCCTTTATTATTGGCGAATGACCGGAGGAAGGTATGGGGCTTTTTAATAAAGAGAAAAAAACTAAGCTTAAAGACATAGTTCAGTTCAACGGAAAAAGAATAAGCTATGCCGTCGAAATGATAAACGCAGAGGAAAAAATCATAGGCAGAAACGGCGGAATATCAGTAAATGGAAATGATGTCGTAATTCTGCTTGAGGCAAAAGAAGTTTTTCGCTGTAAAGTTTCAGATTTTAAAGCGGGTACCTTGATGAGCGGAAACGGCGTTGACATAAACGGCTTCGACATAAACGAAGGGCGACAGCGTCACATAATTGCGTATTACAGCAAACTCAGACAGTGAGGAATGATCAAATGGGAAAAATTAGATTAACTGCGGCGGTTATAGCGTGCAGATTTACAAGGTGGGCGCTGAGGGTCATCGGCAAGGGCGGAACAAGCCTTCCGGGTGAAATAGCGGCAAAGCTTTATCCGAATGTTTTGTCAGACCTTGCAAAAGATGTAAACACTATCGTTGTTACCGGAACCAACGGCAAGACCACTTCTTCAAGAATGATAGAACAAACGCTTATTGAATCGGGCAGAACGTATTTCTGCAACAAAAGCGGAGCTAATATGCTTGGTGGAATTGCGGCGGAGTTTTGCCAAAACTCAACTGTCACCGGCAAGAAAAAATACGACTGGGCTTTGATCGAATGCGACGAGGCGGCATTTAAAACAGTATCTAAATATTTAAACGCCAAATGTATTTTGGTAACTAACGTCTTCCGTGATCAGCTCGACCGCTACGGAGAGGTCACCCATACGCTTTCAAGCATTATTACAGGAATTAAAAATTCAAAAAGCGCAGTGGTATGTCTTAACGCGGATTGCTCACTAACAGTTTCTATCGCTGACGAGATCGACAACAGGATCATATATTACGGAGTTGACAAACCGATTTACGAGCGTACAGTTGAAGAAATATCAGACGCTCCGTACTGCATAAAATGCAAATCACAGTACATTTATTCATACCGCACATTTGGGCATCTTGGCGGCTTTAAATGCACAGGCTGCGGCTATCAAAGACCTGATCCTCAGGTGTCGGTAAGTGATATTTATGAAACCTCCGAAAGCTGCTCCGTGGTTTCACTCAATATCGGAGAGACAAAGTACAAAGTGAAAATCAATCTCCCCGGCGGATACAACATATATAATGCTGCGGCAACCGCCTGCGTGGGCTATGCTTTAGGTTTTGATGCCGAAACAGACGTAAAGGCTCTTGAGACCTTTGAATGCGGCTTTGGCAGAATGGAGATGCTGCCAATAAACAACGCCCGTTTAAGAATGATCTTGGTGAAAAACCCCGCCGGCTGCAATCAGGTGCTTAACTTTCTTTGCAACAACAAGGAGCGCTCTCTGTTCATTGTAGCTTTGAACGACAACTATGCTGACGGCACAGATGTATCCTGGATATGGGATGTAGACTTTGAAAAACTGCTTACTGTTGACGATAAATTAAGCGAGATATGGGTAACGGGGATTCGTGCGGACGAAATGGCAATGCGCTTCAAATACGCAGGAATAAGCACCGATAAAATCAAAGTGAAAAAGGATTATTCATCGCTTATTGACGATATTGCAAAGTACAACGGTGCTGTGTATATGATGCCGACCTACACCGCAATGCTTGCCATAAGGAAAAAAATAGCTGATAAGTTCGGCTTTAAGGAATTCTGGAAGTAAAGGAGAGTAACATGAAGAAACTTAAGATCTGTCACCTTTATCCTGATGTGCTTAACCTTTACGGAGACAGGGGCAATGTAACGGCGATAAAAAAACGACTCGAGTGGCGTAACATAGAATGTGAAATTATAAATGCAAATATCGGCGATAAAACAGACCTTAGCGACTGTGACATATTTTTTATCGGCGGAGGACAGGATTTTGAACAGGAAGTTCTGCTTGAAGACATCGCCGCCGGAAAGGGAAGCGCTATTACGGATGCGGTAGAGTCAGGAAAAGTTTTTCTTGCGATATGCGCAGGATACCAGATACTTGGGAAATACTATAAGACTCACACCGGTGAGGTGTGCAATTTTATAGGAGCACTTGACTTATATACGGTTGGTCAGAAAAAGCGCATGATTGGAAATTATGCTTATGAATGTGAAATCGGCGGCAAGAAAACTGAAATAGTAGGCTTTGAAAATCACTCCGGAAAAACCTATCTCGGCAAAGGAGTAAAGCCGTTCGGCAAAATATTGTACGGAAACGGCAACAATTCAGAAGACAAAACCGAAGGTGCAAGGTATAAAAACGTATATGCGACATATGCTCACGGCCCCGTTCTCCCGAAAAATCCCGCATTTACAGATGAGCTTATCCGCACAGCCCTTGAAAATAAGTACGGCGACGGCACATTAGACGAGCTTAATGACACGTTTGAAAACAATGCTCACGATTATATGGTAAAACGGCTTTTAAACAAATAATTACAAAATAAAAGCGCGAAGCTTTCTGACATAAGGCTTCACGCTTTTGTATTTTCACTTACTCAGCCTGCTCAAATTCCTCCTGAGGGGTCTGTGTAATATCCGTAGGATCAGACTCACTCGGCACAGGCGCCTCCTCTGTCGTCAAATCAGGCGGTGTGCTTGTTTCCTCAACAGGTGCCTCCGTTACCGGCGGCTCGGGTTCTGGCAGAGTAGCACTTGGTATCGTCTCAGTAGGTTTTGAAACATTTTGTGATGTTGTTGTTTTTGTTGTGCGCTTTGTGGTTTTGGATGCTTTCTTAGATGTCGTAGCTTTTGCTGTCGTGGTCTTAGACTTGCTTTCGGTCGCAGGCTGAGTTTTTACATCTGAAAGCTCAAGGCTTACACCCGGATAGTAGTGCTTTAATATCTGATCAAATTTCAGCCCATCTTTTATTGCGTACAGATTAGCTCCCTGCTGACTCATTCCGACCCCGTGACCATATCCGTATGTGGTAAAGGTAAAGCTACCCGTTTTATATCCTATTGTAAACGCATTTGATTTGAGGTTGAACAGAGCTTTGATAAAATCTCCCGTTACCTTCTGTCCATCGCAGAAAGTGACCTCTTTTACGTATCTGCCGTCGTACGTTTTGGTGATGCTGATCCATTTAGCAGGGTCATCCGTCAGCTTTATGCCAAGCTGATATTTGAGCTTCATTTCTACCTCTTGGAGAACCTTTTTTGTTTTTAAACCAAAATTAGGATCATCCTTATCATATTTGCTCTCGACACTTCTCAGATACGGAAGGCTTCCGCCCCAAGCATTTACGCTGGAAGCCGTAACCCCTGACGACGATGCTGAAAAAACAGCGTTTATAGGCTTACCTCCGTAAGTGATCACAAGGCCCTCTACGGCTTTTACGGCGCTTTCTACCTTTTCACCGTAATTCTTATTAAGCCCAAGCTCCGGAGTTTGTCCGATGCTTTTACAATAAAGCAATGTGGTATAAGCCGCCACCGCCTGAGCCTTGAGTGCTTCTGACGAAAATGACGGTCCCATCTCTCCGTTTACAATTTGGCACAAAATGTCAAATCCGTCTGAAGTCACAATATCACCCGTATCAATATTTTTTACGGTATACCGCTCCTTTGAAATATCTCTGGTATCATAGCTTTTTGCCGCTGCGATATTTTCGATATACGGGTCTGCTTTTGAATCTGCTGTTATCAAAAACTCCTTATCGTATTTTTTATATGTAGTGGTATTTGCGGTATTGTATTTGACTTTTTGAGAATTTTTTATAGTTGTCTTTTTCGTGGTCTTCAAATTGATCTTGGAGTCTTCCTTTTCTTTACTTTCAGGATCTTCATCCTGCTCATCAAGCTCCTCGGCGTCTACACTATCGCTTAAGACCGAAGCTGTGTCCACGGAATCTTCCGAACCGTTTAAGAATAATGCGCTTGTAATTGCCCCTGACGCTATCATAAGGGCAGCAGTAAGTATAATGGCAAACTTACGTCTGGACTTTACAGCCTCTTCTGTTTTTTCTGTGCCTATGATTTTTACTAAGTATTCTTTGATTCGCTTCACGCCGCGAAGCCTCCCTTTTAAAAGAAAAAGTCAAGAAGCAAATCATTCCCTCTCAACCTCTTCCGTATGTCCTTATTTCTGCTAAATTACCCTGTATACTTCGCAATACTGTACGCCCCAATTACAAGCGTCCTGATGATTTGCAAAATACATATCTATTACGTTTCCGCTTACAGAGCCTCCTCTGTCCTCAACGGTATATTCCGTTCCGTTAATTAAAAACTTCGTGCCGAACGGATATTTTGATGAAGCGGCAATAGTTCTTCCCTGAGTAGCCACCGTTCCGCTTGCTGTATGACCGGTCGCGCCAGATCCGCAACACTTTTCACAAGAACAGTATGCGGTTATCTTAAATGTACCAAGATACTCTGTTTTTAACGTAGAAGCGGTGGTCATTTCCGCAGAATCATTGCTTTGCAAAGCAGCATTTGTCTCAGTAGTAACCGCCTTTGTTACCTTAGGCTTATCCTTTTGTATGTACTTTCCATACACATATCCCGACTTATCGCCGTACTTTACGGGGTACCAACCGTTTACTGCATCTCCAGTTACTGTGATTTCCGCTGCAAGCGGGATCTCCGCGATCTTTTTGTATCCGGTTCCTGCGCCGTTTCTTAGATTAAGTGCGTCGTTAGTATACATTTTATACTCAATAAACTTTACATCTGTGACCGTCGCCATTGGCTTAGATGCTGCGGCCGCTTTTGTTTGAACCGGTGCCTGAGTGGTAACGGCAGTTGTTGTTTGAGTCGAAGGCTGCGTTGCTTGCTTAGTTGCTTCGGTTGTTTTCTTGGCAGTTGTGGTCGTCTTCTTTTCAGTCGTTTTTTCTGTCTGCCTTGTCGCAGTCTGAGTTTGTGCCTGCGCAAGATACATGTCTATCTGAGCAGTGCTCTCCTGTTTGTCGATTTCACTTGCAGCTAAACTATTTTCTGTGCTGATGTCACCGGTAAATACAGTAAGTGCAACAGCGCTTGCCGCCAAAATAACCGCCGCACCGATACACAGCTTTGAGCAGATACCCTTTCGGGATTTTTTATCAGACTGTGCCGATAAAACCTCCGGGTTTGAGTCCTTCAGCTTCATTTCAATCACTTTGCCTTTCCGACAGCGCCAAAACGCCGTCTTTCTTTCAAAATGTCCTCTCCTAAAGAATTTTGAAATCAGTTTTGTTTTACCCGCATACTCAATATATTTTTTTCTGTCTGAGCTTATCGGGCAAAAACCTTTTTTATTATTTTTATCTATGTTTTAGTAATCCCAACCCTTGTACATGGTCACCTGTCCCCAGACATTGACCCATGACGACGGGAGCTTTATATCTTTGTCATCTCTCTTTTTATATGATTTTATCATCTTATTTATGTCATCCTGAGTTTCATCGTCTCTGATTTTTCTGGCTGTTATCACCCATCTTAGTCCCTTTACCTCGTTAGAACAGGTAGAAAGTGTGATGTAATCATCATCCTCGGTACAGTCTATATCGCTTGAATACCAGCTTCTTGAGGTTATTCCCTCATAGAAGTTATGGAAAGAATAATGCGGCTCTTCCTTGTCTTTTTTCTTGTCGTATTTCTCGAAGTTTCCGTATCTCCAGTAATCAAACATCGGAGCTGTATCCTGATATTCCTCGCTCGTTCCGATAAACGCCGATACTATTATATATCTGTCATCTTTTGTATATATCGTATTGAAATCTATAATAGGGTTTGCTTTTAAGAAGTCCACTCCGCGCTTATATTCAAGAAGATGAGTAAACATATTTCCGAGACTTCTCATATTGTGACCGTATATAACCATATTGTCGACTCTTTCATATCCGGTCACCGGATAATAATAATCCGCAAAAAGCGATCCCGACTCGCAGTAATTTTTGTATACATCCCTATACAGATAATAGTCGTTATCCTCAGCCTGCATAACCGGGTGGTTTATGAATCTGGTTTTTTCATCATCGGGATCTGCCCTAAAGGTATCGATTGATATCCAGCCGATAACATCCTGATTCAGCGAATAAAGCTCATACCACTGCGGAAGCATCTGCTCCGGGGGATCAACATCAGGCGGAAGAGTCACCGGTTCGTTATCAGGCTTAGGAGCAAGCTCCTGAAGCGCTACGTTTGCCTGTCTGCTTTCTTCCGTTCCGTAGTAAAAATCAATAAGCTGTGAAACGCATACCGAGAAAACCACCAGAGACGCTACGAATATAAATTTTCTGAACAAGTCCGACACCGTATCTCCTACCCATGGTACAAAATATTTAAGTACCCGTATAAAGAAGTTGGTGTTATCCTTTGCAGGAAGACTTGCAAGCTCATTTTTTATTGACATAACTTATCCCTCAACTCCTGTTTAATTCCAAGCGTTTTAACTATCATCTTAAACGCTTCATAAGTCGTAAGCCACCTTATCCTTTGCCTGTCAAGCCTTTCTCCCCTGTTGTAAAGCATAAGATTTTTTGCTTCTTTTCTTTTTTGGTCTGCAACGCAAACCCACACCGTTCCCACAGGCTTTTCTTTTGTTCCTCCGTCAGGTCCGGCTATTCCCGTAACTGCTGCAGCTATATCGCTGCCGCTGAGCTCAAGCACACCCAATGCCATTTCCTCGGCAGTCTGTCTGCTGACCGCACCATAGCTTGCAAGCGTATCGGTTTTAACCCCTAAAAGCTTATTCTTTATACGGTTTGAATATGAACAAACCCCCAGCTCATAAACCTCGCTCGCACCGCTTACGGCCGTCAGGCACTGGCTTATCATTCCGCCCGTACAGCTCTCGGCCAAAGCAATCTTTTTTTTATGCTCTGATAAATATTTTACCACTTCTTTAGCCATGATGTCAATACTGTTTGTAATCACTTTGTCACTTTTGTCATATTCCATTACGTTTCGCCGCCTTTTTCTTTTATTTTGCACATACTTTTTCGCTAAATTGTTACAAAGTTGTTAACTGATTCCTCCGCCTAACAAATTAAAATATTATCTTTAGCTGCGAATATTTATCTTCATCATCAGATAAAGACTGACGCATCAATATTGAGCTATAATATACGCTTTTGTTTCTTCAACCGCTTGTTTTATAAGCGGCTCAAAATCATACTTAGCCTGTGCTCTTTCAACATCCTGAAGCTGAGGTCTTGTTTTAGGATGCCTTGGTGTAAACACAGTACAGCAATCCTCATATGGCTCGATGGAAGTATCATAAGTACCAATTTTTCTTGAAATTTCTACTATCTCGGTCTTGTCCATTCCTATAAGCGGACGGAAAACGGGTATTTTACAAACAGCATCGGTGCACACCATTGCATACATAGTCTGGCTTGCCACCTGGCCGATGCTTTCTCCCGTAACAAGACAGCTTGCGCCCTCACCATCAGCGATTCGCTGAGCGATCTCCATCATAATACGTCGCATTATCACCGTGAATAATTCCTCCGGACAATGCTCCTTTATCATTTCCTGGATTTTTGTAAACGGCACACAGTGAAAATTAACAGAGCCCGTGTAACCGCTCATTATCCCCGCGAGCTTTTCGACCTTCATCCTTGCGCGCTCGGACGTATAAGGCGGGGCTTCAAAGTGAATTGCATCAACTATCACACCTCTTTTAGCCATCATGTACCCCGCAACCGGGGAGTCTATTCCGCCCGAGAGCAACAAGAGAGCTCTGCCTGATGTACCTACAGGGATTCCTCCCGCTCCGTCTATTTTAAGCGCGTGAACAAATGCGTTTTCCTCTCGTATTTCAACAGTTACGGTAACCTGTGGGTCGTGAACATCAACCGTAAGATGTCCGTATGCCTCAAGTATTTTTGCACCTAATTCTCTTTGCAGTTCGGGCGAGGTCATACAATAGCTCTTGTCGGCTCTCTTTGCCTCTACCTTAAAGGTCTTTGCACACATAAGCGCGTCTCTTAAGTACGGCACAGCATTTTTTATAATGTCTGAAAAATCTTTTTTACATATTATCGCCCTGCAAATCTTGGTCACACCAAAGACCTTTCTGAGCTTATCGACAGCCTCATCGATATTCGCGTCGTCCTTCGGCTTTATATAAAGCGTTGACTGTGCGCGTGTATACTCAAAGCCCCCAAGGTGCCTAAGCCTTCGCTTTATATTTTTTACAAGTACATCTTCAAAGCTTTTTTTATTAAGCCCCTTGAGCGCTATTTCACCGTATTTTAAAAGCAGCATTTCATTCATCTGAAGCTAACTGTCCTTTCTTTTTATCGTTTTATTTTTACAAGGCTGTTCATTGCGTTTTGTATTTCATACGCAAGCCTGTCCACATCGTCCTCGGTATTATCGCCGCAAAAGCTTATCCGCAACGTAGAGTCAAGCTCGCTGTCGCTGTAACCGAACGCCTTAAGCACTTCGCTTTTTTTACCCTTTGAGCAAGCCGAACCGGAGGATACATAAATTTCCCTCTCCTCAAGAAAATGCAAAAGCGTTTCGCTCTTATATCCCTTGACCGTAAGACTGTTTATATACGGAAGAAAGCTTTTAAACTCGTGAAGATACACCCCGTCAAGCGTCATGGTGCGCTCCATTAGTCTTTGCCTTAACAAAGCCGCCTTTTTGTACCTATCGTCCTGTGTTTTTGAATGAACCTTTACCGTCTCGGCAAAGGCGCAGATAAGCGGCACCGATTCGGTACCTGAGCGAATCCCCTTTTCCTGTCCGCCGCCAACTATAAAAGGCTTCAAATTAAGCCCCTTTTTTATATAGATCGCACCTACGCCCTTTGGTGCATACACCTTATGTCCGCTCAGAGATATCATATCCGCACAAAGCTTCTTTGCATTTACATGGATCTTCAAAAATCCCTGAACAGCATCGGTATGGGTATAAACCTCCTTGTCAATCGCCTTTACAGCTTTAAAGATCGTTGAGACATCGTTGATCACTCCCGTTTCGTTGTTCACCATTATCATTGAAACCAAAAGCGTGTTCTTGTCAACCTGCTTAACGACCTCATACGGGTCTATCACCCCGTCTTCTCCCGGGAATATCCTGACGACCTCAAACCCCTGATCCTCAAGCCGTTTTATCGGCGCTGAAACGCTTGGATGCTCAGTTGCTGTCGTGATTATTTTCTTTCTTCTTTTTCCTTTTGTTAACGCTGAGGAAAATATAGCAGTATTATTGCTCTCTGTAGCACCCGAAGTAAAAAATATCTCCCCTTCTTCAGCGTTTATCGATCCGGCTATTACCTCCCTCGCGTTCATTATCAGCCTTTCCGACTCAATCCCCATTTTATGAAGGCTTGAAGGATTTCCCCACATTTCTCTCAAGGCTTTACTTGCCGCTGATATCGCCTGTTCGCACGGTTTTGTAGTCGAAGAATTATCAAAATATATCAATGTTTATATCCTCTTTCCATTTTAAGGCATTATTGCCGTAAGTATAAAAAGCCTTTAAAGCCAGCTTATGAATTTTGACGTTTCATTTTTGCTGCCTGAGGCACATAAAGTAAAACATTTATTTTATTGTATCATATTTAATTTTGATTTTCAATCTGTTTTATAACAGAAATTTTGCATATTACCACAAAGATTGCTAATACTAAAATCAAATTCATTTTCCTTAATCTGCCGACACAAAAAACTTGCCGGCGGATACAAACAGTAGTTTTGCATAACGCCTTAACGGTTTTGCAAGTCACTCCGAGTCTCTGTGTGCCGCTTATGAGATTTTGGGTTCTGTTTGTTTAAAATTAGCGGCGGAATGGAGATTATTATGAACAACAGAACAAAAATACGGCTTATCACCTACACAGTTGCAATAGCTTTGGTACTAATTATACAGAACTTCTGTCTGATGAGCAGATCGCACAACGCCGAGCTTGCGCTGGAATATGGCTATCTCAGGGCAATAGAAGATCTTTCTATGAGCGCCGATAACGTAAGCGTAAACCTTGAGAAAAGTATGTACTCAAACGACGCTTCAATGCTTGAGGAAATATCGAACTCCCTGTCAAGAGATGCAGCGGCAGCAAAAAGCTGTCTTTCACAGCTCCCCGTGGGCGAGTTGAATCTTGAGGACACATATAAGTTTTTTTCTCAGGTAGGAAATTACTCATCCTCTCTTGCTAACAAACTGGCAGACGGCAAAACTCTATCGGATGAAGAATACGATACCCTTAATAAACTTTACGACTTCTCGGTTTCATTAAAAGACAAGCTTTGGAAGGTAGAACAGGGTCTTGAAGACGGAGGCGCGCTCAGCTATGAAAAAATCGCCGCCATAAACGACGATTCCTTTAAAAATGGCGATGAACCATCACCTGGTTTTGAGGAGCTTGAATCAACGTTCGACAACTATCCTACGCTCATCTACGACGGTCCTTATTCAGACCATCTGCTTATAAAGTCGCCAGAGCTTATCAAAGGCAAAGCAATAGTTGAAAAAGACAAGGCAAAGGTAAGAGCGGCAGAAGTCTCAAAGGTTCAGACAGATAAGCTGGTTTATTACACCACCGAACAAAGCAGTATGCCCGCGTATCTTTTCAGAACCGAAGACACCGTATGCGCAATAACCGTAAACGGCGGCTACTGCTCATATATGCTCAAAGACAGGGAAGTGAGCAAGAGCGAGCTCTTGAATGAAGAGGCTATCCGCTATGCACAGTCATACCTTTCAGAGCTTGGAATAGAAAATATGAAGACGACCTACTTTGAGTCCTATAAAAATATCTTAACTATAAACTTTGCATACTCAGACGGCGATATAATCTATTATCCTGATCTTATCAAGGTATCTGTTGCGTTAGACAACGGAGAAATACTAGGCTTTGACGCAAGAGGATATATATCAAACCACTTTGACAGACAGCTTAAAGAACCCGAAATCACCCTTGATGAAGCAAAGGAAAAGGTCTCTCCGAAGCTTAATATCGAAAGCTCTCAGAAAGCCCTTATTCCTACGGGAACAGGATCTGAGATGCTGTGCTACGAATTCAAGGCAACCGGCGAGGATAACGCAGAGGTGCTCGTTTATATAAACTGCGAAACGGGCGCTGAGGAGCAGATACTGATTCTTATTGAAAACGACAACGGAACCTTAACAGTATAACGGAGGCATTATATGAGGATAAAAGAAATAAATGCCCGTGAAATCCTTGATTCAAGGGGAAACCCCACAGTGCGTACCACCGTGACTCTTTTTGACTCAACAACCGCCTCAGCAAGCGTTCCTTCCGGGGCTTCCACAGGAAAATTTGAGGCGGCAGAGCTAAGAGACGGAGATAAAAACCGCTACGGCGGCAAGGGCGTTTTAAAGGCAGTTAAAAACGTAAACGAGATCATCTCTCCCCAGATATGCGGCTGCGAATTGACCCAGACAGAGCTTGACAGCACGCTTAAGGCAATGGACGGCACGCAAAACTTAAAAAGTCTCGGCGCAAATGCCGTGCTATCGGTTTCCCTGGCCTTTGCAAGAGCTGAGGCAAAGTCAAATAAACTTTCTTTGTTTGAACACCTAGGAAAAGGAGCAAAGCTTCCTGTGCCGATGCTTAACATTTTAAACGGCGGGGCACACGCGGCTAACAATCTTGACATTCAGGAATTTATGATAATGCCAGTAGGTTTTTCAAAATTTGAAACTGCTCTTGAAGCAAGCGTTACCGTTTATCACACTCTGGGCAATCTGTTAAAGAGCAAAGGGCTTGCATCTACCGTTGGGGATGAGGGCGGATTTGCACCCGACTTAAAAGACGAGCGAGAGGCAATTGAAATAATTCTTGACGCTATAAAGCAGTCCGGATTCAACTGTGAAAAGGACTTCAAACTGGCTCTTGATATGGCGGCAAGCGAGTGGAAGACCGCGGACGGCTATTTCCTTCCAAAAAGCAAGCGGCAGATGTCATCTGACGACCTTATAGAATACGTTGAAAAGCTAACGTCTGATTATCCTATAATTTCTGTGGAGGATCCTCTGGGAGAGGAGGACTATGAAGGCTTTAAAGAACTTACAAGAAAAATAGGCGACCGTATACAGATAGTCGGAGACGATCTGTTTGTTACTAACAAGCAAAGATTGCAGGACGGAATTTCAGGCGGCTATGCAAACGCTATTTTGATAAAGGTAAATCAGATCGGCACTCTAACAGATGCGATCGATACCGTTCACACTGCAAAAAAATCAGGCTATAAAACCATTATCTCTCACCGTTCCGGAGAAACCTCCGACACTTTTATCTCAGACCTAGCCGTTGCTCTGAATGCAGGACAGATAAAAACCGGTGCTCCCTGCAGATCGGAAAGAGTTGAAAAATACAACCGTTTGCTAAAAATCGAAAGTATGCTCGCTCCGTTTTCTTTTTATGGAGATCTGTTTTAACACTTTTATAACCAATAAAGCGGGATGTAAAAACGTCCCGCTTTAAATCATTTTTATAATTTCTTCGACCTCAAAAACCTTATCTACAAAAAAATCAAAACACAGATTTTCAAGATTCTCCTCGCTGTATTCTATTTCCTTTGAATACATATGAGCAAGGTTTATACGCTCGTCAAACGACCTGCCTTTAAAGAGCTCTCTTAGTATAATAAAGCTTACCGCCGCAAGCTTTACAGCAGAAAGCATCTGCCCGTCAAGTGAATATTCTGCAAAATAGCGATAAATAAAGTAGCAAAAGATCCTCTTGAGCTCTTCGTCAAAATCGCCATTAGGCTCCTTTATCTTTTCCTTGGCACCCCTTAAGATTTCCGTCCAGCTATTATCAAGGATCTCCATATCAAAAAGCTTTTCAATTACCTCGGCTATATTTTCACAGCTTTTTTCTTCATGTCTGTCATAGGGCAATATGATCTTCTCAAACGCCGTCTTATACTGTCCGCCTAAGACCTCCGCCTCAATACTCTGAGTATATTTTAATATTCCCGATATGTCCTTACCGATATCGTCTGAAGCCATAACAAAGTCTATAATTTTATTCCTTATCTTAAGAATGGCCTCGGCATGGTCGTCTTTGAAAGATACCTCACCACCGATCATCTCATCAGTCTCTAAGCTCATAGGCTCTGTCATAATAAGCCTTGCAGCCTCCTCACAGGCAAGACCTACTCCCAGCTCTTCTCTGTCAGAGTAGCTGTTTATAAAACGCGGGTGCATTCTGCATATATATCCGAGCCCCTCGTTTCCAAGCGACAGATACGCTTCGCACAATCCGTCGGATCTAAGCATCGGGCATGGGTGAACTATATAATATCCGTCCCCGTCACTTCCGACAGCCAAGCGAAGCTTTTCCCCAAGTTCTCCCGAAACACCCTGATATTTTTTATATGTATCCTCATCAAGCTCTATTCTCCAGTCTGTTTTACAGCAGTTATCCCTGCACCTTTCTGCTTTACAGACAAACTTCTTGTAGTAATTTGGCATAATAACGCGCATTTTACCTCACCTCATTAAAAGTATACCACAGCATTTTTGTCCTGTCCACCTGATTGACATAAGAAAAAAACAGTGGTATAATTTCGGCATAAAAGGAGTGATAAAAATGCTGTTTGTAAATTATCCTCAGTGTTCGACCTGTAAAAAGGCAAAGGCTTTTCTGGACAGCCACGCATTAAACTACGAGGACAGAAATATCAAGGAGGAAAATCCCACAGAGGACGAGCTCAGGACATGGATAGAAAAAAGCGGTCTTGATATTAAACGATTTTTTAACACAAGCGGACTTTTATACCGTTCTATGGGACTTAAGGACAAGCTTGACTCTATGGACGACGCTCAAAAGATAAAGCTTCTGGCAACGGACGGAATGCTTGTGAAGCGCCCGATCCTCGTCACCGACAGCACAGTGCTTGTCGGCTTTAAGGAAAAAGAATGGGAAAATGTATTGTGACTTTAATGGTCGGCATTTTCGCTGATTAAAAAACCCCTGCGGCTGAGATAAGTTTTCCGCAGGGGTTTTTAAATACAATGTCAATTATATTTATGTCCGTTTTTCGCTATCTTATAATATTACTTTTCAAGATTTCTTATGTAGTGAAACAAATACTGCTGTGCTATCCCCTCGATACCTTTTGTACATTCCGGCAAGCCGTTCGGATAGTACCTATCCATTACACGCTTTATCCAGACATCAACAGGAAATGCTTCGGTGCGGTACATTCCGTATAGCAAAGCACATTCAGCGACCTTTGGTCCTACTCCGTTTATCAGCATAAGCTTTTCTCTTGCTTCACCTATCGGCATAGTGCAGATCTCGTCAAGGTCAAGCGCTTTTGTATCAAGCTTTTTTGCTGCGTCAATAAGATACTTTGCACGAAAGCCCGCCCGAAGAAAACCGAGAGATTCAGCAGTTTCAAGTGAAAGGGTGCGAAAATCAGGAAAACATCCGTAATGCTCAACAAGTCTTGATATTATGCCCTTTATACGGGGAATGTTGTTGTTCTGGGAAATGATAAACGAGCATAAAGCCTCCCATTTATCCTGTTTTATAAGCCTTATTCCGGGCGCATAACTGCACGCCGCTGCAAGTGTATCGTCGCAGGATAAGCGTCGTTTTATTTCTCCATAATCCGTGTAAAGATCAAGATAATCTGCCCACAGCGAAAGAAATGTCTGTTCGTCGGTGTCGTGAAAGGTAAACTCATTTCCCACTGATGTTATGTAAAGCGCAGTATTAAGCGCATAACCTTTGTAAGCGTCTGTGCCGACTTTCTCCCATCTGAATGCCTGCCCACAGTCAAGCGTCTGGTCAAGGTCAAAATCATTCTGGACAAGCAAAATGTCCTTGCCCTTTACCTCATAATTCAAGCTTTTCATTTAAAACTCCTTAAAAATCTGCTTTATGTCTATTAGTATAACCTCTTTTTTTGTTTTTTTCAAGCAGTACTATTGACAACAGAGCGGTTTGTCTGTATAATAATATCATCGCTTTAGTGAATAAAATCATAAAAGCTTTAAAGCGTTAAAGAAATTTATTTTAGGGGAGAGAAATCGTTATGACAATGTGGATAGTACTTTTCGTATACCTTGCCGTAATGCTTGGTATAGGATTTTACTGCAAGCACCTTTCAAACAGCGTGTCCGACTTTGTTTTAGGAGGGCGGACCTTAGGTCCTTGGATGACCGCGTTTGCTTACGGAACAAGTTATTTTTCAGCGGTAGTTTTCGTCGGCTATGCGGGAACCTTCGGCTGGAGTTACGGAGTAGCGGCGACATGGATAGGAATAGGCAATGCGGTAATAGGCTCGCTTCTGCCTTGGCTTATTTTGGGAAACCGAACCAGAATAATGACCAAGCACCTTGACGCAAAAACCATGCCAGAATTTTTTGAAAAGCGATATGATTCCAAGGGACTTAAAATATTCTCGGCACTTATCATATTCGTTTTTCTGATTCCTTACACGGCTTCTGTTTACAACGGACTGTCAAGGCTTTTCAAAATGGCGTTTGACATTCCGTATGAGTGGTGCATCATAGGAATGGCTGTGTTTACCGCAGTTTATGTTATAGTCGGCGGTTACCGTGCAACGGCCATGAACGACTTTTTGCAGGGAATATTTATGATCGTCGGAATAACAGCGGTAATTATCACCGCAGTAAGCGGAAAGGGCGGTATTGTTACTGCTCTAAAAGGACTTGGCGAACAGGGCGAGTTTAATACCCTTTTCGGACCCGACCCGATAAACCTTATCGGAGTAGTTATACTCACATCATTGGGCACATGGGGACTTCCGCAGATGGTTCAGAAATTTTACGCTATCAAGGATAAAAGCGCCGTTAAAAAAGGAACGATAATTTCAACTTTGTTTGCTGTTATAGTTGCTGGCGGTTGCTACTTCCTTGGTGGTTTCGGACGAATCTTTGCAACGCCCGAGCAGGTTGCAAAAAACGGCACAGACTACATAGTACCGACTATTATTGAAACTATGCCGGACATTCTTATCGGCATAGTTATAGTGCTTGTGCTTTCCGCCTCGATGTCTACGCTTTCTTCACTGGTGCTTACATCGTCTTCAACACTCACCATCGACCTTATCAAGCCGTTCGCAAAGAAAATGACCGACAAAAAGCAGGTAATAATTATGAGAATATTTATAGCAGTTTTCCTGCTTATTTCAGTCGGCATTGCGATATTCACAATAACTAATCCGAAAACGATAATATCTACCCTTATGTCGATCTCATGGGGAGCGCTTGCGGGAGCATTCCTTGCGCCGTTTTTGTACGGACTATTCTCAAAAAAGATCACAAAAGCCGCTGTATGGACCTCTTTCATACTCGGTGTAGGACTTGTAGTTGCACACATGATCTACTTTACGCTGCTCGGAAACACATGGACGCTCTGGGGAATAAACATGGCTTCAGCAATAAACTGCGGGGCAATCGTAATGCTGCTCTCGCTTATCGTTGTACCGCTTGTAAGCCTTATCACGCCTAAAATGAACAAGCAAAAGGTAGACGAGGCGTTTGCCTGCTATGAAGCTAAGCAAAAAGATTAAACTATAAGTTATTTGTAACAGCGTATTTCACATTTGTATTTATAGCTTTGTCTTTTTAAGGCAGAGCTTTTATATTTTATAAAACAAGTCATAATCACCGAATCTATGACAAAAAGCTGAACTCAATCGATGAAAAAGAAATTGTTTTTTCTCAAAAAACTTGACCTCACCCCCTTGTAAATGACAGGCAGTTATGTTAAAATAAGTTAAGCTTTCAAGCTTTCGGGCTAAATAGCTTATGACAATAAAAAATTATATTGAGGAGAATTATAGGTTATGAAGTACGGCTACTTTGACCTTGATAACAAGGAATACGTTATCACAAAACCAGACACACCCGCTCCTTGGGTGAACTATCTCGGCTCTCCCGCTTACGGAGCTATAATCTCTAATAACGCTGGCGGATACAGCTTTGTTCAGAGCGGAGCCAACGGAAGGATCGCCAGATACCGCTTCAACTCAAATATGGCTCTTCCAGGAAGATATATTTACTTAAGAGATAACGACACCGCAGATTACTGGTCGGCATCCTGGCAGCCGGTCGGCAAACCGCTTGATCAGTACAAAAGCGAATGCCGCCACGGTACTGCTTATACTACTATTACCGCACAGTACAAAGGCATAAAATCTCAGACAACATACTACGTCCCAAAGGACAAAACCTATGAGGTCTGGAGATGCAAGATCACCAACGAAGGCGATAGGGCAAGAAAGCTTTCCTCCTTCGGATTTATTGAATTTACAAATGACAACAATTACGAACAGGATCAGGTAAACCTTCAGTACACACTGTTTATTACAAACACGACCTTTGAGGGCAACAAGATCCTTCAGCACATAAACGAAAACAGCGGTAAGGACGAAACCGGATCTAACCACAGAGAGAGATTTTTTGGCCTTGCCGGCGCTAAGGTCAGCGCATATAACGGAGACCTCGACAGCTTTATTGGACCATACAGAACCTATTCAAACCCGATCGCCGTTGAAAGGGGTAGGTGTGACGGAACGCTGAACTACAATTTGAACGCATGCGGAGCGCTTCAGAGCGATTTTGAGCTTGCCCCCGGTGAAACCAAGGAGCTTATATATGTTCTAGGACAGAGAGACAACGCCGCTGCAGATGAAATTTTATCACAATACGAGCAGCCCGGAAGGGTAGACAGCGAGCTTGATGAGCTTATAAGCTACTGGCACGGGATTTTAAACAACTTTCAGGTAAAAACCCCCAGTGAGGAATTTAACAATATGATAAATGTATGGAACGCTTATCAGTGCTTTATTACGTTTATCTGGTCAAGAGCTGCTTCGTATATTTACTGCGGGCTGAGAAACGGCTACGGCTACAGAGATACCGTTCAGGACATTCAGGGCATAATTCATCTTGAGCCGGAAACCGCTCTTGAAAAAATACGCTTTATGCTTTCGGCACAGGTTGACAACGGCGGCGGACTTCCTCTTGTTAAATTTAATCACAACGCAGGACACGAGACTTGTCCGGATGAAAACGATGAAAACTCCGTTTACGCAAAAGAAACAGGTCACCCCTCTTATCGTGCGGACGACGCGCTGTGGCTTTTCCCGACCATTTACAAGTACATCGGAGAAAGCGGAAACAAAGCGTTTTTGGATGAGGTGATAGTTTATGCAAACGGCGGAGAAGATACGGTTTACGACCACCTCAAAAACGCTATACGCTTTTCTATGGAGCGTTTGGGCGACCACAATATGCCCGCCGGACTTCACGCTGACTGGAACGATTGCTTAAGAATGGGCAAGAGAGGCGAATCTACCTTTGTTGCATTTCAGCTTTACTACGCAATGAGCGTAATCAGGGAGCTTGCGGATGAAAGGAACGACACGGAATATGTCAAATACATAGACGAGGTTCAGGGAAAGCTTGGTGCTTCTCTGGCAAACTGCTGGGACGAGGACAGATTCATCCGCGGAATACGCGAGGACGGAGAGGTCGTCGGCGCTAAGAAAGACCCCGAAGCTAATATGTGGCTCAATCCGCAAAGCTGGGCTGTTATTTCCGGATTTGCGACAAAGGAACAGAGCGAGAAGGCTCTTGAGAGCGTTCACAGCATCCTCAATACAAAGTACGGTGTCAAGCTGCTAGAGCCTCCATATGTTGACCATTACTTCGGCGGTGCGATCATGCACATCTTTAACCCCGATACAAAGGAAAACGGCGGTATTTTCTCTCAGTCGCAAGGCTGGATAATCCTAGCTGAGAGCCTTATGGGACACGGAAACAGAGCATTTGAATATTTTATGGAATCCTCGCCGGCGGCTATGAATGACCAAGCAGAGATACGGGTGCTTGAGCCGTATGTTCACGGACAGTTTGTTGAAAGTTCGCGCTCTCCGTTTGAAGGACGCGCTCACGTTCACTGGCTGACCGGAACCGGCTCTACGGTAATGGTAGGTTGCGTTGAAGGAATCTTAGGTATGAGACCTAACGCAGACGGTCTTGTTGTCGATCCTGCAATACCTTCTGATTGGGATCATTTTGAGATTGAAAAGAACTTCAGAGGAACTCATCTTTCAATCAAGTTTGAAAACAAAAATCACGTTGAAAGCGGAATACGTGAGCTTATACTAAACGGTGAAAAGCTTGACGGCAACTTTATTCCTGCAAGCAAGCTTAAAAGCGGTGTAAATGAAGTAACTGCGATAATGGGCTGATTTCAGAGAATAATATAATTTACGAAGCAATACAAATAAAAAAGAGGTGAATGTAAATGAAATATGTATGTGATATCTGCGGATACGTTTATGACGAGGAAGCAGAGGGCGTAAAGTTTGAGGATCTTCCAGAAGATTGGGTATGCCCACTTTGCGGCGTAGGAAAAGATCAGTTTTCAAAAGCCGAATAGAAAAATAAAAACGCACCGTAAAGGCGGTACGTTTTGCTAACGCAAAAAGCGGGACTATTTGAGTCCCGCTTTTTTATTTCCGTTATGCTTTTGTTTTGTAGGTAAATATCATAGGAGCTGAGAAATATGTTTTTGAGTTTTTGATAACGTAAGAATACGCTTTGAGATAATAAGTCGTGTTGGGCTTTAAATAATCAAATCTTAAAGATGAGCCCCCCTGTGTCATATATTCTCCTTTAAAACTACTGTTATCAGCTATCCACATTCTATAGCCGCTTGCACCGCTGACCTTGTTAAATTCAATTCTTAATGCATTTTTAACACTGTTTGATCTTGCATAATCTACCGTTGGTGCAGCAATGGCCTTAGTAGCATATGTAAAGATAACCGGCTCAGAAAAATACTTTTTGCCGTCTACAATGCAGTATGAATAGGCCTTAAGATAATATGTGGTATCAGGCTTTAAATAGTCGAATCTAAGTGATGATCCTCCCTCAGTCATTTTCTCTCCGCTGAAATCCTTATTTTGTGATATCCACATTCTGTAACCACTTGCTTCACTCACCTTGTTAAATTCAATACGAAGCGCATTGTTTACGCTATTTGATCTGTTAAAATCAACAGTCACAGGTGAAAGCGCCTTGGTTTTATAAGTGAATATCAAAGGCGATGAAAAATACTTCTTGTTATTTACCGTTTTATAAGAATACGCTTTAAGATAATATGTTTTATTAGGCTTTAAATAATCAAATCTCAGCGAGGTTCCGCCCTCGGTCATTTTCTCACCGCTGAAGTTTTTATTTTCAGATATCCACATTCTTACGCCGCTTACATTCTGCTTCTTATCAAACTCTATTCTAAGTGCTCTTGCAACACTGTTTGAGTTGGAATAATTTACCGTTGCCAGAGGCAAAGTTTTTGAATCAAACGTAGTATATCGAAACGTAATTGGATCGGAAAAATACTTTTCTCCGTCGACGATTATATAGGAGTACGCCCTGAGATAATAATTAGTGTTAGGCTTTAAATAATCAAATCTAAGAGAAGAACCTCCCTCTGACATAATTGCGCCGTAAAACGATGAATTATCTGACAGCCATATTCTGTATCCCTTAGCAGATGGAACCTTGTTAAGCTCTATTCTTATGGCATTTGATACGCTGTTTGACGCAGCATAATTTACCGTGGGGCTTTCAAGATCCTTAGTTTTTGCGGTAAATTTTATCTCATCTGACTTTACCGTTTTTCCTCCTGATGTAATATAGGCATAAGCCTTAAGATAATATTTAGTATTGGGCCTTAAATAATCAAATCTTAAAGATGAACCTCCGCTTACGGTTTTTGCGTTTGTGAAATTGGCGTTGTCAGCAATAGTCATTGAAAAGCCTGTTACATTCGCCTTTTTGAATTCCACCCTCAAAGCGGTGTCGACAATGCTGATGTAATCCACTTCAGGAACGATCACCGTCTGCACACCGTCTCCTGTTATTCCATATGCGGCACCTAAGAAATATTCTCCGTTCATCCTCTTATAAGGCACTATCTGGAATTTGTCATTAGCGCTTGTGTTTTGTACAGTATATGAACAGCCTTTTATATTGGCTATATTTTCATACTTACCGGTTGAGAAATTATATTTTTTAACAGCAAAAGCAAGAGCGCCCTTGGGCCTTGACCACGACAAAATAGTACTTGAGCCTATCCGATTGACAGCTACTGAGGACACCTTTGCCGGAGAAGTACCGAACCACAAATTCAGATCGACAAAATCGTAAATTCCGTCAAGCTGACCGCTGCTTGAATACTGCCACACATCAAAATTTCCGGCGTAATCGGTTGAAGTTGAGTAATGAGCGAGCCATATCTCATATTTTGACTGTAAAGTCTGATAATTGAGCTCGTCATAAAAATAATACTTGCTTGCATACACTCCCGCAAAATAATTCTCTGACTGTATCCTGTCACAAAAAGCTGTGCAAAGGTCTGTCTGTGCACTTTTGCTCAGATTCGCCGCATCAAGCCTTCCGACGTCGTAATCAACATGCTCTATATCAAAAAACACAGGAAGCGTAATATCATATGCCTTTATGTTTTCGATCACAAAGTTTGCTTCAGCTTTTGCCTCGGAGGTGCTTATAGCCTGAGTATAGAAATACACTCCCACCTGTATTCCTGCTTTTAAAGCCCCCTTGACATTCTGATCAAAATACTGATCCTTTACTATCTGCCCTGTTGAGCCGTACCCACGATATCCGACTCTTATTATCGCTCCGGTTATACCGTCACTCTTTAGTGACGCCCAGTCTATGGGGGTGTGCCAAGCCTGAAACTCCGACACATCAACTACATTATATTTTTTAACATTCTTTAGCTTTGACGGAACCGTAGGAGTTGTGACCCCATAGGACCTTTTGGAAATTACGCTTTTTTTATTTAAGTACTCCCTGTACTGCGGATCGTTTGCAAGACGCCACTCGTCGCTAACTTCGCTGCTTACAATATACTGCTCATCACTGTCGGCCTCATAAGAAACAGCAGATGCACTTACATTATGTATAAAGGGAAATGCACTTATCACAGCCGCTGCTATAAAAAACGCAGTGATAACCAGTGCAGCCTTTGTTTTAAAATAATTGATAACTCATTCCTCCTTAAGTATGCATATCATAAATATTTTAAGCTGTTGTTCTGTTACGTAATTTTTACATCATAAAATATCAATTATTGTTATAATATCACATCCTGCGATGTTTGTCAACAATACTGTACAAAAAACTTCCCTAAAGTTAGATGCCACAACTATTCTCCTTTCTTTACCGGAATAAAAACAAGAGAGCACAGAAATGTACTCTCTTACATAGTTTAAACTTCCCGTATAAGTTATAATGACTTTATGTGTTTTTTAAGCTTTGCAAATGTCTCCTTGCTAAGACAGTGCTCTATTTTACAGGCATCCGCCGCTGCTGTTTCCTCTGAGACCCCAATCTTTACAAAAAAGTTCGTCAGCGTTACATGTCGCTCATAAATAGTTGAGGCAATATTTTCGCCCTCTGTCGTAAGTGTTATATAGCCGCCGTCGGAAATTTCAATGAAGCCTCCGTCCTTTAATATACCCACAGCCCGACTGACGCTGGGCTTTGAATAACCGGTTTGTGTTGCGATGTCAATTGACCTCACCGCGCCTTTGCCCATTCGTTTAGTAAGAACAAGTATGGTCTCAAGATACATTTCTCCCGATTCAAGAAGAGCCATTTTCTTAATACCTGCCTTTCGGTTACGTGCTGTACCAACAGTATAGCACACTTTTGAATTATTTTCAAGTGGGCATTGTAAAATTAAACGGACGCGAAACGATTTCGCATCCGTTTAATATATACTTTTATTTCTTGCAAACCGAGAAAGGTATGACTGCTATTATCCTTTTACGCTTCCTAAAGCAATTCCTCTTATTATAAACTTTGACAAAAAAAGGTATATGATAATAACGGGAATTACCGCAATTACTATATACATATTTATAACTCCGTAATCAATCCTTGTCTCGCTTCGCATCATAGCAAGTATCATAGGGATCGTGTACTTGTCCTTTGTACTTAATATCATCTGCGGCATAAAGAAGTTATTCCAGCTTGCAACAAATGAGAATATCGCCTGAACAGCAAACGCCGGCTTCATAATCGGAATTATTATGCGGTTAAAGGTCTTAAACTCTCCACAGCCGTCTATTCTGGCGGCTTCAATGATTTCAAGCGGCAGTGAGCTTTTCATATACTGTATCATAAAAAAGTAAGTCGCCGGAGCCGCAATTCCCGGAACGATAAGCGGCACATACGTATCCGTAAGACCGATATCGTTCATAAAGCGGTAAAAACCGATTGCCGAAGCCTGAGTGGGAACCATCATAATCAACAATATGAATGTGTGTGCAGCTCTTTTAAACCTGAAATCGTACGCATGGATTGCATATGCCGTAAGCGCCGAGAAATACACCGTCAGTACACAGGTGCATGCAGCCACAAATAAACTGTTTCCGAGCGCCCTGAATACACTTCCGTAGTTGGTCGTGGTCAGCGGGCCGAATAAGTTCTTAATGTTATCTAAAAGGTATACATCTGGATACCATCTTACTCCCGCCTGTACTCGTCCTCTGGTAGCGTTCATAATAAGAAGATAAAACGGCAGAAGTGATATAACTATCAAAATAATAAGCACGGTATATGCAAGTATTCTTTTTGCACGCAAATAGCCTTTACCCGTTGATTGCCTTGCTTTTGATACTTCATCCATTTATACCGCCTCCCTTGCCGCATTCTTGCTCTTTTTCTTAAAACGCCTGTCGCTTCTGTCGCTGGTTGCCAAAAATATTATTCCACCAAGAATAGCCGTAACTATAAATATGACGATACATATTGCCGCCGCCAGACCGGGAGAAGCATCCTTTCGGTTTTGTATCTGCATAACCAGTGTAAGCAGCGACTGCCCCGGATAACCGTTGCTGTTGGCAAGAAGGGTAGGTACATCGTACATCTGTATTCCTCCGATAAGAGAGGTGATCAATACATACAGAAGTATTGGACGTATCAGCGGCATTGTTATCTTCCAAAACATATGCCTTGAGTTTGCTCCGTCGATCTGCGCTGACTCATACAGAGAAGTGTCTACTCCCATTATGGCTGCCATAAGAAGTATAGTGGTATTTCCGTACCATAACAAAAAGTTTATCAAAGCGACTATACCTCTTGCGCCCCAGGCAGAGTCAAGTAAAACTCCCTCATATCCGGTGAGATCCTTTATGATAGTCCATATGCCTCCGCCCTGACTGAAAAGTCCGTAGAACAGATATGACACTGCCGAGGCCATAAGGATATTAGGCAGATATATAAGCGCCTTGAAAAAGCCCTGAGCTTTTATCCTGAGCCTGAGATCTGTAAACCACGCCGCAAGCAAAAGAGATATTATTATCTGCGGAACAAATCCCATCAGCCACATTACCGCTGTATTGTAAAAGCTTCTGCCTATTTCTCCGGTAAACACCTCAGTGTAGTTTCGCAATCCGCAAAAGCCATTATTTATTTCCTCAGCACCGCTAAAGCTTATAAAGCCCTGGTCTATGGTGATATCCATAAAACTGGTAGCAAAAGTCGATATGAGCGGATAAAACGAAAATACAGCATACACAAGAAAAAACGGAATCAGAAAAATATATCCCCACTTAGCATAGCTTATGCTTTTTCTTTTTTTCATTGTGATTTTTCACCCCTTGACTGGATATCAAAAGGGAGCGGGACAATATGTCCTGCCCCCCGTTTATCACTTTTCACTGATCAGTGAGTAAGATTAGGATATAGCGATTTGATATCCGAATAGAATAGCTTGAGAGCCTCTTCATAAGTTTTTTGACCGTTGAAGTAAAGCTTCATATTGCTCTGAAGCTTCTCGTTGAGTCCCTGATCGTAAGCCGAAAGCTTGTTAGACATATCAAGTTTTTCTGCTGCCTCTGTCAAAAGTGCAAGGTGGTTCTGTCCGCCGAGGAACGGATTTGTATATCCCTCGTCGATAAGCAGCTTGATAGCTTCCTTATTGTTGGTGTAATCCTGAACCGTCTCATCAGCAGTCATAGACTTCATTATCTCAGTATCGCAGGTAAGCTTGAGCATAATATCCTTGATAAGCGCTTCGTTGTCAGTACCCTGACACGCAACTATTCCCGTTCCGCCCCATGAATAGGATACAGGACCGGGGCATGCTCTCCACTGTCCGTATAGTCCGTTGCCCTCTTTTGCATTTGAACCGTCGTCCTTTATCTTCTGATCAACGGTGGCATCGCGAAGTGAAAACGCTATTCCCCAGGTCGAGAAAAAGTAACCGAATACATTAGCGTCCTTCTTCATATCCGCGCTCCACTGGTCGTCCCAAAGAGATGTCGCATGGTTGTAGCCTTTGTCGGAATACTCTTTTGTAAGCTCTATCCACCTGGCGATCTGATCATCTATAGTTATCTTATTGCCTGTTACCCACGGAGCGGATACATTGTTTGAGAACAGTCTGTACATATCGTCGTATCCCGAAACCATATAGTATCCTTTTTCTTTCATCTTTGCGGCAACCTCAGTAAATTTGTCAAGGTCAGAGATCTGTTCCTGAACTTTGTCAGGGTCGCTTGTTCCTAATACCTCTTCAGCTATATCAGCCCTATACATATAAAGTCCCGGAGTAGCCTGCCACGTTGTAGCGACCTGTTTGCCGTCAGGATTTGTAAATGTCTGCTTTGTATACTCGTATTGATTCTTAAGGTCATCACTCGTAATGCCGAGATCAGCAAGCGGCACCGCAACATCAGAATTTACATACTTAGCAGCGTAATCCATCTCAACAAGGAATATGTCGATCTTATCGTCAGCAACAGCAGTCTGCTGATTTTTTAAGGCTTCGTCCAGTTTTGTCTGATACAGGTTGCCCTCATTGGTGGTCTGTATCCAGTTGATCTTTACGCCGTCATAAACTGACTTGTCTGCATTTGGCACGTAAAACTTTTCAAATCTCTCCTGAAACTCAGTGTTCCAGCAGTAAATGTTCAGAACCTTTCCCTGTTCGGGAGTCTCTGCCCCTGAGGGATCTCTCCCGGTTGAAGAGTCGCCGGAGGATGAAGATCCTTTGCCGCAGCCTGAAAATGCAGTAACAGCAATTACGGCAGCAGCCGTACCGGCTAGAATTCTTTTTAGTTTCATATTATCAGCCCTCCCTGATAATTATAATTGGATTTATAAGTATATCTATACAAAAGAAGCTTGCTCTGTAAAAAATTAACAGGTGGTTTGATTGCTGATGTCTTGGATTAATACTTTTTGTCGGTAATTTTTCAATATCCGAATGTCAGCGATTTATAAGGCGATCCATTAAATAATATGTAAAAACAGCATTGCAAAAGTATATAGTATCTGGTATAATAAATGCGAAAAAATATAAAGTGGGTATGATTTTATGGGAATAGCTTATGAATACAAAAATATACCGATAAGGGGCGGCGGATTTGTCACCGGATTTATTTTCAGCAAAAAGCATAAAAATATTCTTTACGCAAGAACCGATATCGGCGGCGTTTACCGTTTTGACTTTTTGAAAAACGAGTGGATATCTCTTATCGACGATGTAAAAGCCATTGAACCGGACAGGTGCTATCCCTTGGGGATAGCGCTTGACGATGAGGTGCCTGTGAGGCTATATATCGCTTGCGGAACACATAAAAGCGGCAGCCTTTATATAAGTGACGATATGGGGAAAACATATATTAAAAAAGAAATTCCGTGTGGGATACACGGAAACTTTGTAGGACGCAGTGCAGGAGAAAGGCTTATAAAAAAAGACGGCGTTTTGTATTTTGCTTCGCAAACCGATGGACTGTTTATCTCGTCAGACGAAGGAGACAACTGGCAGAATATAAAGCCGTACGGTGAAAAAAATCTTACTTTCATATATAAGGAAAATATCGGCGGCAGGGATTTTTTTATCATAGGCACAAGCGGAGAGCAAAATGCTGACGGCAGAAAGCGCGGACATACCCTCTTTGTATCGTATGACAACTTAAACACCTTTGAAAAACTTTACACCCCAAAAAGCATCGATGACCCTAAATGCATCCACCCGGGGTTTGTGCCGCAGCGTGCTGCCGTAAACGACAGGTATCTTTTTGTAACATTCACACAGATAGAGAAGGGATTTGGCGGATTTAACGCTATATCCTGCGATTCGGGTTCCTGTTATGACGGACGCATATACAGATACTCTATTATCGACGAAAAGCTTTGCCTTGATAAGGATATAACGCCCAAAAATATTGAATTTTTAAACAATGACCGGCGGGTTTCCCCCGATCATGCCCATGAGGTGTCGCTCGGCGCGGGACTTTCAGGCGTGTGCTTTGAGGACGGAATGCTCATCGTATCGGAAATAGGCTCAAAGCGCGGCGAGGACGCAATTTACATGAGCGAGGATAACGGTGACAGCTATAAGATAATTTTGCAGGGTCTAAAGCATGGAAGAATTGACTTTACCATACCATATATGAAGCCGGAGTATAACGGGAACCGTTCGCTTATCCACTGGATGAGCGATGTAAAAATAAACCCCTTTGACAGCAATATGATGTTATTTAACACCGGCACAGGGGTGTTTATGACAAGAAACCTCACTGTCTCAAAAAGAGGAGAAACCGTTGTGTTTTCCCCGGAATGTAACGGCATAGAAGAGACCGTTCATATGAATGTTTACTCGCCTCCAAACGGTGATGTAAAATGCTTAGACCTGGTCGGAGACCTCGGGGGATACGCTTTTAAAGACCTTGAAAACGGTGCGGAGAACACTTTTGCAAATGACACAGGCGACAGATACATAACCTGCTTTAATGCCGATTTTTCAGACCGCGGAGGAATATACTTCGTTGCCACTCCAAGAGGAAACTGGACCGGTGAAACAAAGGGCGGCGTTATCGTTACCCACGACCAGGGAAAGAGCTTTAAACTTTTGAAATACCCTTTGGGATTGACAAAAAAGATAGACAAACTTATCGAAAACATTAAAAAGCCAAACACAGATTCCGGCTGGGTAGCTCTTACCGCAGATGAAAAGAGGATCATATGGGCGATAAGCGGTGAGCGCAGATCATTTATGTCTGACTGTGTTGTATTCACGGACAATGAGGGCGAATCATGGAAAAGGTCTGAGTTTATCGGCAGCAGGGATTATAGCATTGAGCCTATATCAATCAAAATAAATTCCTGTCGTGTTGATGAAAATTTTATATGGGCGATAAACGACAAGGGAGTTATTTTTATAAGTGAAGATAAGGGAGAAACCTTTGTCGAGCGTAAGATCACAGGAGACAAATTCTGCGAGCCGCCGGAGCGTTTTGGAGATAATCGCTTTGAGGCAAGAGCTGAACCATCAAAGGCTCACGTTTTATGGATTGCCCTGCGCCACAGCGGACTCATAAGGCTTGAGTTTTTAGACGGCAGAGTAATGTCAAAAAAAGTCACGGGTAACGGCGACAGGATATGCTCAGTGGGCTTTGGCAAAAGTGCACAAGGAAGTGAATATCCCACAATATTCACCACAGGCGTCATTGACGGTGAATACGGCTTTTGGCGCTCAACAGATTATGCAGATAGCTTTGTAAGGATAAACACAGACAACCAGTGTTTTGGGATCGTATCAAGCGTCTCTGGCGACCCAAGAGAGTTCGGCAGAGTATATATTGCTACCGGCTCAAAGGGTATTATAACAGGAAAACCTATATAGTTTAATACAAAAAGGCTGCCGCTTATAAAAAGCAGCAGCCTCATTTTTATACAAATTTTACTTTTTATCCTCGTCGTTGAATGGGTCTCCGCACTGAGGACAGAACTTAGGAGGGTTCTTTGGGTCCTCTGGCTCCCATCCGCATTTATCGCACTTGTAAAGCGGTTCGCCGACAGGCTTTGGCTTTCCGCAGTCGGTACAGAACTTACCCTTATTTGTTGCTCCGCATTCACATACCCAGCCGTCAGCAGGCTTAGGAGAACCGCATTCCGCGCAGAACTTTCCCTTATTTCCCGTCTTTCCGCAAGAACAGGTCCAACCGTCATCGGCAACTGCGGAAGACGCATCGGCGGGAGCAGAAGATGCAGCGGCATTCTGAGCATTTTGAACGGCAGCCATAGAGCCCTGAGGATTCGGCGTGCCGTCAGGCGCATTCATAGGCTGACTCATCATTCCTCCTGCCATACCCATTCCCATAAAGCCGGCCATTGCACCGCCATCGTTTCCTGCTGCGGTCTCTCTTGCCTTATTTATGCTCATTCTGTCCATTGCATATAACAGTCCGTTGTTCTGAGCAGCTGCCGCCTCCTGGAACTTGGATATCTTTTCCTTACTCTCGTCGTCAACATTAAGCTCAATAGCAAGCGAGGTCAGAACGATTCCTCTCTTTGTGAGCCACGCCTCTTCAAGCTGCTTGTTCATCTCAGCCGCGAGCTCATCGGGATACGCGCCTATCTGATCGTATGGGATCATCTTAGCGGAAATCTGCGTAAGAGCTATCTGGAACTTCGGCTTCATCTCATTTTTCATCATTGAGATTATCTTTGCGCCGTCATCGCTTGTTCTTGTCAATGCAACATCGGGATTCATAAGAACATTTTCATAAAAAGCGATAGGGTTTTTGATCTGGAATTCAAACGCGCCATGTCCCTGAGCATTTATAGTTATTCTGGTTTCACCGTCGCGGAAAGGTATGTTTCCAAATCCCACAGGGTTATCGGTAAGAGGCTTTATGTTTATATAAACAAGCCTCATTGTATTTGTAGACTGTCCGCCCGCTGTAAAACGGTGACCGATATTCTTAAGAGATGGGATAAAATCCTTAAAGCCGCCGCCTAATAGCGAAGGCTCTACTGAAGAATCATACTTATACTGTCCTGTTGTCTGCTCTGTATCTGCAATGACAAAATCGTGTACCCTTCCGTTTTCG
Organism: uncultured Clostridia bacterium; assembly: GCA_947631455.1. Taxonomy (GTDB): domain Bacteria; phylum Bacillota; class Clostridia; order Oscillospirales; family Ruminococcaceae; genus UMGS1601. The sequence goes on along the minus strand of CANRLH010000001.1, from coordinate 33,217 downwards.
ACAAGCACAGCCGCCTGTCCTATTGCAACGTCAAATACAGAGCCGTTTGTAATGACCTTATCGCTGGCATTGTTTACGGCAGAACCTCTTACGATCTTTGTTGCCGGCATAGCCATATGATCCTGTGTCATACCGTCGCAGCGAAAATAATCTACTACCTGATCTCTAAGATTTGAGCCCAGCGCACCGATCGCCATTTTAATAAGTCCCATAATTATTACCTCTTTTCATAAAATATACCAAGAAGCTTATAACCTCCCGATTTTCAAATTAAATCTCACAGATAACATCTATTATCTTCCACGTGCGCTCAATTGACGCTTCTATTGCCTCACCGCAAGCCGGACATACCTTTGCGCCGATGCTTGTAATGGGTGCACCGCAGTTTTGGCACTTTAAGCTTTCATTTTCTCCCCTTGAGCCAAACTGAAGAAAATATACGTATAAAATCTTATATTTGTGCTGAGAAAGCCTTCCGCCATTGCGGTACTCCACCGCAGCCTCAAAGGTGATAAGCGCTTCCTCGTTCGTCCTTTTATACCCTGATATAACTACCTTATGAACCTTCACCGCAGTGAATTCGACACTTTCTGCGCCCTCAAGCCTTTTTGATGCGATACCCGACTCCAACGAGTCGGCGAACTGAGAGGTACAGTTATCCCTAATGCCTAAAACATCCCCTGATGACACGGCGTGAAAATACTCCGGCAAAAATCCCTTTATATAGCTTCTTGCAAGCTCTATGCCAAACTCCGGAAAATCCTTTAATATCATATCCCGGTAGACAGGCTCGGTTCCAGAAAGGCTTTTCGGAGTACTCATCTGGTCGGCGTCCGCCTGTTTAACAGCGCTCAGTATATCGCCTATTCCGCTGCTTTTAAGTGATTTTTTAATAACGACAGCCGCCAGTGCCACCGCAATGATTATGGCCAGCAAAGCGCCTGCCGCAACTAAAAGTATAATTTTCATGGCTTTGCCCTACATAAACATAAAATATCCCGCAAATCCGGCCAAAAATCCGCCAATGGCTCCAAGAGCGGTAAAAACCGTAAGCTTTATCTTGTCTATCGGCAGATTTCCGATAAACTTTCCCGTCTGTCCGTTCATTGCAAAAAGATAGTTTTTGCCCTCATATTTTGTGTAAAGCAGCCATGCGGGAAGCAAAGCGTAATCCTTGCTTTTCACCTCGACCTCAGAATTAAAGCTTGTTATATTTACAGAGTCATACTGTGCGGTTTTCTCAAGCTCTTCCTTAAGAGTGTTCTTGATCCTCAGCTCTGCTCTTTCATAGCATTGATCGGCGTTTAAATCGTACCTTTCCGCCAGAAATCCCGCAAGGTAAGACGGCGAAAACTCGGTTATGTCCCGGTAATCATACGGCTCAATAGAATCCATCGCGTCGTCCTCTATTTTCTTTGAGGCATCCACCGGCACCTGATCTACCGTTACAGAGCCGCTTCTTGTAAAGTTGTAATATGATGTCTCGCTGTACTCATTATTTCCGTTTCTGTAACTCCTTTGAGTTGTGCCCTCGCCGGAGATCATACCGCTTGCTTTTGCAGAATAAAGCCAGAAAGGCACATACACTCCCTGCATTTTTTCAACGACATTGTCAGGATTAAAGTCCTTTGGTGTTAAAGGCTTTTTAGAAAAGCGCTTAAAAGCATCCATAACCTTTGACTTGTCGACCTTAAACGGAATTACGTACTTAGGAGAAAAATCTCCTATTACCTGCTCCGACATAACAACTGGGTTTTGGCAGTAAACGCATATGGTAGCTGCGGTAGTTCTGTTTGTAATTATCTCCGCTCCGCAGTGAGAACAGGTATATGCAACAAGATCACCGTTCTCCGTTCCGTCGGTCGAGCGGTACTGCGACTTATCACCCTCAAGCTCTCTGTGCTTTTCAACTTTTTCCTCGTCTATGTGATTTTCCCCGAGCGCCTCCAACTGCTCATTGGTAAACTCATCCTCGCAGTACTTGCATTTAAAGCTTTTGGTATTTGCGTTCCACGCAAGATCTCCGCCGCAGGTCGGACATTTATATGTAATGTTTTTTGCCACTTCATGTTCCTCCTCTAATCGTTTGAGACTCTTCTGGTTTCCTTTCTTAAAAACCGGTCTGTTTTATCAGAAAGGGATACGTCAGATGAAACATAGTGATCCGCCTGAGTGGATCTTGTCTTTGTGCGGCTCATTGATATAAGAACAACGGCAGTTATCAGCCCTACAATCAACGCTCCTACCAGACCGGTTATCACAGCAGATACTGCTGATCCTCCGCCTCCTTCGGCAAATGCACACACGCTGAAAAGAAAGAAAAATATAAAAAATATACCCGTCTGCAAAACTATCCGTTTTCCTACAGTCATAACAAAACCTCCGTTAATACTTCACTTTTTATAAGAAAATCATCTAATATTTAATATAAAACAAGTCTTATATGTCAATTATACCAAAGCTTTTGACAAATTGCAATACGATTCGTTTGTTTTATACAAATTATAAGCACAACAATACCGAGTCGTCTACATTAAGTTATATGACTAAAACCTGTATAAAATTATTTTGCACTAAAAAAGCCGCCTGATTTAACAGACGGTTATATGTTGTTGGTTATTTTGATACAAACAAAAAAATGCTAACTCCTCACTTTTTATGCTGATGAGTTTTTATTTGCCTTTTTCTTCTTTTTAGGCTTTGATTCGGGTAATTCGTCATACATTGCCATAAACAGATTTGTTAAAAGCTCTCTATTATCAATGTTATCAACTCGAAGTAATTTCTTTCTGCCGCCTTCACTTATTGCATCATATTCAGCCTCAGGCAGCATTTTTATTGCTGACGGAACAGGTCTGACCAAAAAACGCCCGTCACAAATATAAGCGGCAACCTTACCGTGGTAATATATTAAGTATTCACCCATCATCATACGGTACGATATTCCGTCAAGAGAGGACAACTGCTCTAATAAAAAGCTCAAATATTCCTTACTTGTTGACATACATTATTCCTCCAATGCTCTTTTTACGGAATCCGCTATCGCAGCAATATTTCAAGCTCTTTTCGTAAGGTTCGTTTCATTATCTCAAGTTCTTCGTCATTCGGTCTGTTATCATCTGAATACATTTTTTCTCTCGGATACCACCAGACCGGCCCTCTGCCTTTGTTCCCAAAGCTACCAAGGTCGCCGTTTACTCTAGGGAATAAATGCCAGTGGAGATGTGCGTCACCGTTACCCAAGCATTCATAATTTATCTTTTCCGCACCAAAGGCTTTTGCAACAGCTTCTGCCACTATTGTCATTTCATCTAGAAATTTTGCTTTTATGTCATCTTCCAATTCAAAAAGTTCCGTCGAATGCTCTTTCAGCAGGAATAAAGTATAACCTTTGAAGTGTTGATTATCGCCAATAACAACATAACCTGTGTCAAGTTTTTTTACAAAATACGGGTTTGTTCCAGATTTTATCATCTGTATTCTGTCACACACGATGCACATACTATTTTCCTCCTATAAACCCCGATTTACCGGACAGATGCAATTATCTTCTCAAAAACTTTCTGTATGCCCAGCTAGTAAATCTTTCGGGCATAACGAACATTAAAAGCTGTGCAGTGGTAGGAACTAAAAAATCCAAAAAAGAAGAAAATCGCGCTTTATAAAGCCCCCAACGCACCTTTATAAAGCTTTTGGTATTAGACCAGTTTTTGCGGCGCTTATAGTTATCCTTAGTAACTCGGTATCTCACCAACACCTCGGGCATATTTTCGCCCACAGCTCCCGCCATAAGCATTTTTGTTATAAACTCATAATCCTCACACCGTTTTATATCGGTATAGCCGCCGACCTTTTGTGCAAAAGATTTTCTGTAAATAAGCGTTTGATTGTTAAAGGGACTGCGCCTGCGTGCATATTTTAAAATCTCCTCATGAGAAATAGGGGTTTTCTTAATTGCAATAGGCTCTTTTGTTGTATCGTCAAACTCTTCTATATATCCGCCTACCATATCAAGCTTTGGATTTTTTAAAAACATCATGAGCTGGCGCTGAAATCTGTCGGGAACGCAAACATCGTCCGAGTCCATCTTAGCGATAAGCTCATTCTGACACTCTTTTATGCCCTCGTTAGCCGCCATTCCGGTTCCGACGTTTTCGAGAAGGCGTACTGATCTGAAAATCTTCTGATACTCGCTTTCAAAAGCCTTTATTATAACGTTGAGTTCATCGGTAAGTTTTCCGTCGCAAACTAAAATAAGCTCGTCCGGCGGAACGGTCTGCAAAAGAATGCTCTCAAGACTCTCTGAAAGATTCTGAGGTTTTTCCTTTTGATAAACCGACATCAAAACGCTGTAAGGCGGCAGATTTTTTCTTATAAAATCCATATCCATATAAAATTACCCGCTTAAAAATTCATTGTAAACATTTTACTATATAAAGGTTATTTTGTCAATGGAATTTGCAGTTGTGTCTATATTGACAAAAAACTTAGATATAAAAAATATGTCTTGAAAAATTCTGGGGTATGTGATATACTTAATTTGTATTTTTATGCGCACAGGAAGTCAAACTCACTACATCGTTTAAAAATCAACCGAAGGGTGGAAGCCTTAAAGTGAAGGACAAAGAACAGTTCAAGCGAATGATAATGTTTTTGTTCGCTTTGGTTATCGTGACGATAATGGGATTTGCATTTAATGCGGTGTGGCAGAATTACTACAACTATTCTCCTGAACTTCAGACAGATACTTTCTGGAGAAGGGGTAACATTCTGCTTATGTTGATATATATGCTGATATACATTATCTTTTCAAGGCTTGTAAACGCATATAAAGTAGGTTCTTTAAAGATTTCAGGTCTTATCCTTTCTCAGGTGCTGGCGATTTTGATGTCAAATTTCACATCGTACTTTCTGATAAGCCTTATCCGCCGCGGATTTTTAAGCCTTGTGCCGCTTATCGGTCTGACATTTTTCGACATCGCCGCCGCCATTATATGGTGTATAGCTTCTAAAAAATTTTACGCGTTTATTTATCCTCCTAAACGTATGATAATAGTTTACGGAAGCACTGCGGCAAGGGATTTGGTTCAGAAAATAAGCCTGAGAGTAGACAAATACCTTATATGTTCTTCGATAAGCATAAGCGAGCCGCTTGAATCAATTAAAGAGAGGATACTCGGCTATGACGGAGTAATAATCTGTGATCTGCCTGCTGAGATAAGGAACAAGCTTTTAAAGTACACATATGAAAAGTCTCTCAGAACATATATAAGCCCTAAGATTTCTGACGTTATTTTAAAGGGCTGTGATGAGATACACATTTTTGACACTCCGCTATATCTGTCAAGAAACATCGGCTTTACTTTTGAAGAGAGGATCATAAAACGTACCGCAGACATAATCCTAAGTCTGATATGCGTTATAATTACATCTCCGATAACACTTATTTTTGCGCTTCTTATCAAGCTATACGACCGTGGCCCCGTTTTTTACAAACAGATTCGTCTTACAAGAGACGGTAAGGAGTTTTACGTGTATAAGTTCAGAAGCATGATAGAAAACGCCGAAAGCGACGGAAAAGCTCGACTTGCCTCTGAAGACGATGACCGTATAACCCCGATAGGCAAATTTATGCGCAAGGTCAGAATAGATGAGCTGCCGCAGTTTTTAAATGTTTTAAAAGGCGATATGTCGTTTGTCGGGCCAAGACCTGAACGCCCTGAGATCGCAGCGGAGTACGAAAAGCATATGCCGGAGTTTAAGTTCAGGCTCAAGGTAAAGGCCGGGCTTACCGGATATGCACAGATCCTCGGCAAGTACAACACCACACCATATGATAAGCTGAAGCTTGATCTTATGTATATTGAACAGTATTCTCCTCTGCTTGATTTAAGAATAATGCTTCAAACGATAAAGACGCTGTTCACGCCGGAAAGCACCGAGGGAATATCTCCGAATCAGTTCACTCCTACGGCAAAAGCCCCCGAGAAAATAAAGGAATCGGAAGAGAACAAATAAAAATTTTCTAAAATGCGCACATGGCGCTCAACATATTTTAATAACAGATGCTAAAGAAGGGACGGAAAATTATGAAAAATTTTCTAGCAAAAATGCAAAAGCACGAAAGGTCGATCGCAGCTGTAGTATTCTTGATTGGAATACTGATGATTTTCTTTTACGTCTATGCCGCGGTACAGTATATCGACTCTGAAACCGCAGAACTTGAACAAAAGCTTTCTGCAGCTTCATATCAGGGAACCGGTGAAATATATACAGCCGACTATGCACTTGATATAAGAGTTGACGACAAGACAAATGAGGAATATCTCGCGTCTTTTGATCTCGACCTTGCTACAAGGGTTGAGTATAAAAACGGAAAGTATACCATTTTCACCAGCACAAATGATACCATTGAGCAGTATGATTTTATCGACGATGAAGGTAACAGAATCACCGCAAAAACTGCCGACGGTAAACTAAGCTTTACAAATGCTGCCGGTCAAAACGTAACCGAATTCACTGTAAACACTCATACTGCCGAGTTAAAGGATAACAAACTTTCCGTAGACGGATATGTTCTTCATATTCCTGAAGGCTCTACAGCTTCGTCTACGACCAAAGCTACGACAACTACAACAACTGCTAAGCCTACAACAACCGCAAAGCCTACCTCTTCGCAGACAACGAAGGCTACACAGCAGACTCAAAATCAAACCCAGCAACCCCAGACACAGCCACCGCAAACTCAGCCTCCTCAGACACAACCGGCGCAAACTCAACCTACAACAACAAAAGCGACTTATCAGACATATACTCCCACAGGAGATGTCGCTGAGGTTTTAAGGCTTGTGAACGAGGAGAGAGCCAAAAACGGACTAAACGCTCTTAAAGCCATGGTAACGCTGGATCAGGCATGCCTTGCCCGCGCAAATGAAGCAACCAGATCGTTTTCTCACAACCGTCCTGACGGAAGTTTTTTTTCAACTGTTTTTGCAAACTACGGACTTTCATTCTCAACAGTAGGTGAAAATCTGGCGGCAGGACAACAGACTCCTAAGGCGGTCGTTGATGCTTGGATGAACTCCCCTGAACACAGAAAGAATATTTTAAAAGCAGATTACGAATATATGGGAGTTGCCCGCGTATATGTAGAGAACGACCCTAACAACTGCTTTGACTACTGGGCACAGCTGTTCTTCACTCCGCTATAAAAAAGTCAGTAAAATCGATATCAACATAAACCCGCCGCCCAGAAAGGCGGGTTTATTAATATGATCAGATTTTATCACCTGATCGTAATAAAACCACATAGTATTTTTACGTTAAAACTCGATAATCACAAAGCTAGGAGGTATGATATTTGAAAAAGCTTAAAAAGGGCGAGGCTGTTGTCGTTGCTGTGCTTATTCTGATCATAGCCGCCGCAGCTTTGATTTTTGTGTTCCGTTCAGATAAAGAGAGTGTAAAGTCTGACATATCTCAAAAAAACATATCGGCCATATCGCTTATCGGCAATGAGGAATTCAGCGAACCGGAAGTAATCAAAAAAGTTACCGTAAGCGAAAAAAAGGAATACGTTACAAGCCTTATGCTTGACGCGGCAACGTATCTCAAATTTGATGAAGCCGGCAGATATTATCTCGAAAACACATTAAAAAAACGGCTTGACAGAACGGAAATTTTAGACGATCTCGGCAACCGCCTGAGTGTTTATATAAAAAACGGCTCGCCACACTTTATGACCGAATCCGGAGAGGTTAAGACATTTTTAGTTAACAGCCACACTGTTGAAGTGTTGGATAACACGGTTTACGTCAACCTCATAGCAATGAAGCCGATCCCCTCAGAGGCCGTCACTGAAAAGCCATCCGAAAGTACGGCTGAAAGTGCTCAAAAGAAAACGGAGCAGAAATCTGACGACAAAAGCGAGGATAAAACTGAAGCAAAGACTGAAAAGAAAGAAGAACCCAAAAACGAATCAGCCACGCAGGCACAGGCACTCCTTTTAGAAGGCGACAACGACATTGTATTATTGGTTGACCAAAAGCCTGAGGCTGATACCATAGATTCTGATAATTCACAAACAAAGCAAACCTCTGAAGAGAAAAAAACCACAACAAAGAAGACCACAAAAGCTACCACAACAACATCTCCCAGAACTCTTCCTACCACCACAACAACACTACCCAAGTACGATCCGATAGACAGCTACGCATCTGAGATCTTGCGTCTGATAAATCTTGAGCGCAAGAACAGGGGATTAAGTGAGCTCACAGCAAAAAACACACTTGATCAGGCGGCTCTTGCAAGGGCTAAGGAGATCTCTCAGAGCTTTTCTCACACCCGCCTTGACGGCAGAGAAACTAAAACCACAATGAGTGATTACGGACTTTCCTTTAAGCTATACGGTGAAAACATCGCCGCCGGACAAAAGAGTGCTATTGATGTGGTATCAGATTGGATGAGCAGTGATGCGAGCAGGAAAAACATTTTTAATCCTGAGTACAAATACTTTGGCAGCTCGCATTACTATCTTGACGACGATGAAAATTACCGCTTTGAATACTGGACAGCCTGCTTTTATACCCCTGTTTCAGAGGAAGTGACCGAAGAGCGTGAAAACCCTGTTCCGGATAACGCTCGTCAGCCTGCTGACACAGAGGCTTCAAAACAGTCTGAAACAATTAAAAATGAAGCGGAAAAGGCTTAATAAGAGTCTTAAAAACCATAGGGAATAAATTTTATAAACCTCTGTGGGAATTATATATGATAAAATGCAAAAAGCCATCTTTTGGAAATTTCCAAAAGATGGCTTTCGTATTTGTTTAAATTACTTATCAGAATCGTTATAAAGCTTTGCAAGACGCTTCAGATAATCGTATCTGTCAGCCGCATTCTTTACAGCATTTGAGAAGAGCTTTTCTGCTCTTTCAGGGTTCTGACGAGCGAGAGCGTTGTATCTGACCTCGCCCATAATGAACTCCTTGTAGTCCTTTGTAGGAGCCTTGGAATCAAGAATGAACGGATCCTTGCCCTCTGCCTTAAGACGGGGATCGAATCTGAACAGATGCCAGTAGCCTGACTCAACTGCCTTCTTCTCCTCTGTCTGAGCAATAGACATACCGCCCTTGATGCCGTGGTTGATACACGGAGCGTAAGCGATGATAAGCGATGGACCATTATAGGATTCAGCCTCTGTTATAGCCTTGATGCACTGATTGTAATCGGCGCCCATAGCAATGTGTGCAACGTATACATAACCGTACGTCATAGCAATTCCTGCAAGATCCTTCTTCTTTACTTCCTTACCTGCTGCCGCAAACTGTGCAATAGCTCCAGTAGGGGTAGACTTCGAGGACTGTCCGCCGGTATTTGAGTAAACCTCTGTATCAAATACAAAAATATTTACGTCTTCACCCTGTGCAATAACGTGATCAAGTCCTGAGAAGCCGATGTCATATGCCCATCCGTCTCCTCCGAATATCCACATAGACTTCTTTCTGAGGAAGTCTGCGTCCTTGAGTATCTCGTCTGCTGCCTTGGTCTTACTCTTCTTAAGAGCCTCGATAAGCTCATCTGTAGCTGAAGCATTCTTAGCTCCGTCGTTTATCGTTGAAAGATATCCCTCAATAGCCTTCTTAAGAGAAACTGTCTTTGTGGATTTCTGAAGTTCAAGGATCTTCGCAACTGTTCTCTGTCTTATGGTATTCTGTGCAAGGAACATTCCGTAGCCGTACTCCGCATTATCCTCAAACAGTGAATTTGCCCAAGCAGGACCCTTGCCATCCTTATTTACGGTATAAGGAGTAGTCGGTGCACTTCCGCCCCAGATTGATGAACATCCCGTAGCGTTTGCGATATACATTCTGTCGCCAAAGAGCTGTGTTATAAGCTTTGCATATGGTGTTTCGCCGCAGCCTGCGCACGCTCCTGAGAATTCAAGAAGCGGCTGCTTGAACTGCGAGCCCTTAACAGTAGTTTCCTTAAACTTCTCCAAAACATCCTTCTTCTCAGGAAGAGTAAGAGCGTAGTTAAATACCTCCTGCTCCGCAAGCTGAGACTCAAGCGGCATCATGTTAAGAGCCTTGTTGCCCTTCTTGCCCGGACAAACGTTTACACAAGATCCGCATCCCGTACAATCAAGAGCCGACATTGTTACGATAAAGTTATAGCCCGGCATACCGGTCATAGGAATTGCCTTTTCCTGTGCAAGCTTTGGTGCAGCCTTAAGCTCCTCGTCTGTCATTACTGCCGGTCTGATAACCGCATGAGGACAAACATATGAGCAGAAGTTACACTGAATGCAGTTTTCGTTTATCCAACAAGGAACGTCAACCGCGATACCTCTCTTTTCAAAAGCAGCTGAACCCTGTGGGAATGTTCCGTCAGCCATATCCTTAAATGTTGAAACCGGAAGCTTATCTCCCTCCTGAGCGTTGCAGGGAATGAGAATGTCGTTTACGAATTTCTGAAGCTTCTTGTCGGCAACCTTAACAGCCTTCTGGCCCATCTTGGTGTCCTTAGCGTTCTTCCAAGCCTCAGGAACCTTGACCTCAACGACCTGCTCGCAGCCTGCGTCGATAGCGTCGTGGTTCATCTTGACGATAGCCTCGCCCTTCTTTGAATAAGAAGCAGTAGCAGCATCCTTCATATACTTGATAGCATCCTTAAGCGGAATAATGTTTGCAAGCTTGAAAAATGCCGACTGTAAAACGGTGTTTATTCTGTTACCAAGACCGATCTCCTTACCGATCTTAACACCATTTATAATATAGAACTTGATGTTGTTCTCAGCAATATATCTCTTTACCTGTCCGGGAAGATGTTTTTCAAGTGCCTTTTCGTCCCACTGAGTGTTAAGCAGGAAAGTTCCGCCCGGCTTGATATCGTTTACGATATTATACTTTGTGATATAAGACTCGTTGTGACAAGCAACAAAGTCAGCCTGATTGATAAGGTAGGTCGACTTGATAGGAGTCTTTCCGAATCTTAAGTGAGAAACCGTTACGCCGCCCGACTTTTTGGAGTCGTAAGCAAAATATGCTTGAGCATAAAGGTCGGTGTGATCTCCGATAATCTTGATAGAGTTTTTGTTTGCTCCGACCGTACCGTCTGCGCCAAGTCCCCAGAACTTACATGAAGTTGTTCCCTTAGGAGCAGTATCCAGCTTTTCATCGCAATCAAGAGAAAGGTTTGTAACATCGTCTTCAATACCGATAGTAAATCTCGGCTTGAAGGTATCCTTCCAATCAGCGTTCCAGAATACCGCCTTGATCTGTGCGGGAGTAGTATCCTTTGATCCGAGTCCGTATCTTCCGCTTGCGACCGTAACATCGTGGAACTGTGTTCCCTTAAGAGCAGCAACAACATCAAGATACAGCGGCTCTCCTAGTGATCCGGGCTCCTTGGTTCTGTCAAGAACCGAAATCTGAGTAACAGTATCAGGAATGACCTCAACAAGCTTTGAAGCAACGAACGGTCTGTAAAGTCTTACTTTAACAAGACCAAGCTCTGCTCCCTCAGCGTTGAGGTAATCAATTGTTTCCTCAATAGTATCGCAAACAGAGCCCATTGCGATTATAATGTGCTTAGCCTGCGGATGACCGTAATAGTTAAACAGCTTATAATCCGTTCCGATCTTCTTGTTTACCTTATCCATATACTCCTCGACTACTGCGGGGATCTCATCGTAATACTTGTTGCAGGCCTCTCTTGCCTGGAAGAAGATGTCCGGATTTTGTGCAGTACCGCGAAGCGATGGATGCTCAGGATTTATAGCTCTGTTTCTGAACTCCTGAATAGCCTTCTTATCGACAAGCGACTCAACATCAGCCTTGTCCCATGTCTCGATCTTCTGGATCTCGTGAGAGGTTCTGAAACCGTCGAAGAAATGAAGGAAAGGAACTCTTCCCTTGATAGTTGACAGATGTGCTATTGTACCCAGATCCATAACCTCCTGCGGGTTAGTCGAGCAAAGCATTGCAAAGCCCGTCTGGCGGCACGCATAAACATCTGAGTGATCTCCGAAAATGTTAAGTGCGTGTGAAGCCACGCATCTTGCAGATACGTGAATTACGCAAGGAAGCAGCTCTCCGGCGATCTTGTACATATTCGGGATCATAAGCAAAAGCCCTTGAGAAGCAGTATACGTTGTGGTAAGCGCACCCGCCGCCAGTGATCCGTGAACGGTACCTGATGCTCCTGCCTCAGACTGCATTTCCGCAACCTTTACAGGAGTTCCAAAGATATTTGTCTGTCCCTTTGCAGACCATTGGTCAGTCACCTCCGCCATTACAGATGACGGTGTGATAGGATAGATAGCAGCAACTTCCGTAAACGGGTATGATGCCCAAGCGGCAGCGTTGTTTCCATCCATGGTTTTCATTTTTCTAGCCATTTTTATCCTCCTCTGAAAGAATTAAACTACATAAAAATAAGGCTTAACCTTTTAAAACACAGTACATTGCCCCAATTATGTCCAGCTTTTATTTTAACACAAGTTATCTGATTTGTAAAGTAAAAATTAGTTTTTTAACAAGTTTTTAATTACTAAATATTTATCTTTTATATCTTATAATTTAAACGCAAAAACCGGAATGACTGCTCATCCCGGTTTTTTAAAAAGCTATTAAAAGAAACCAAATTACTTAAGCTCAACAGTAGCGCCTGCGTCTTCAAGCTTGGTCTTAATCTCCTCAGCCTCTGCCTTGGGGCAAGCCTCTTTGATAGCCTTTGGTGCGCTCTCAACAAGTTCCTTAGACTCTTTCAGACCGAGACCTGTGATCTCCTTGACAGCTTTGATAACAGCCATCTTAGCGTCGCCGAACGATGCAAGAATAACGTCAAAGTCGCTCTTCTCCTCAGCAGCAGCACCAGCGCCTCCTGCAGCAGGTGCAGCAGCAACCGCAGCAGTTACTCCGAATTCCTCCTGAATTGCGTCAACGAGCTCAGCAAGCTCTAAAACTGACAATTCCTTGATATCTTCTACAAACTTTAAAATCTTCTCTGAAGCCATGATAATTACTCTCCTTTTATTAATTTTGTTTTGGGGCATTTTGCCCATTTCCTATAATGTCAGGCAGCATAATCAAAATTATGCAACCTCTCCCTCCTTGCTGTCGTGAACAGCCTTGAGTGCAGCTGCAAGCTTTTGAATCGGTCCTTGCAGTGATCCGACAAGCTGTGCAAGCAAAACATCCTTTGAAGGAATTTTTGAAAGTGCGGTAACTCCCGCCTCATCGTAAATTTCACTTCCGATAAATCCTGCTTTGAAGCTGAACTTATCATCGTGCTCGCTTACAAACTTACCAAGGATTCTCGCCGGAGCAGTCTGGTCATCGTTAGAAAGCGCAATAGCTGTCGTTCCCTCTAACACTCCCGTAAGCTCTTCAAGCCCCGCGTTGTTAAGCGCAAAGCGAAGCATAGAGTTCTTCTCTACCGTGTAAACTACGCCTGCTTCCCTAAGCTCCTTACGGAGTGTAGTATCCTCATCAACAGTGATTCCCTTGTAGTCTACAAGCACACCTGCCGCAGAATTCTTAATAGCCTCTGTAAGAGCTGCAACCTTTTCCTGCTTTGCAAGCAAAATCTTTTCACTTGGCATCTTTTTCACCTCACTGGACATAAAATTATCCGTATCTTATTAAAAAATCTCTTTTCATCCAAAGACAAAAAGAGATAACAAAGTCGTAACAAATCGCTTTGCGTTACGCTACGCGTTATCCTCGGCAGGACTTCCGCTGTAAAGCTGCCTGCTGTCTTTAGATACGAATGCTTTGTTATTATAACAGAAAGCTTTCAGATTGTCAAGTATTTTTGATAAAATTTTTGTGTTTATTAAAATTGCCCCGCAGGGATTCCTCTGAAGTGACCCAAAAGGTTAGACAATCTGATATAATGTCTAATAAGGAGGTGCTTTTCAGTCCGAGGCTTTTATTATTATATAAGTGCAAACAAAAAAGACGGTGTTGACCGTCTTTTCTATTGTTAGATCAGAGTATCTGATAAACAGGAAGCCATCTTCTGCCCCAGTTACAAGCCTCGGCATAGGAGTCGAAGTAGATGTCTATTACTGAGTTTGAAACAGCGCCGCCTCTGTCCTCTACCTCATAGGTATATCCGTGGTCACCAATTTTAAAGTAGGTGCCGAAAGCATAAGCGTAGCCTGCAGCGACCGTGTGACCTGATGCACAATAACTTCCGTCTGCGGTCTGAGCGCCGTAGTTAGCACAGTAACCCGTTGTCGAGAATATACCGACATATCTTATACCGCACACGGCGGAGGCTTTACCCTCTGCACCTCCTGAAACGGTCTTTATGATGTAGTAGTGATCGCCTATGGAAGGCTCTGTCACTGTATAAGCTGTGCCGGAAACGCTTCCGACCCTCCTGAAGCTGCCGTTTCTGCTTGAGCTTTCGTATACGTTGTAAGATGAAGCTCCGCTGACGCCGTTCCATGAGATCGTGTACTGTGGGCCCCATGTATTCCAGGAGATCTGATACATTCCGTTAGTAGCTTTGACTCCTGTCGGTGCGTCCGGAGAAAGCTTTGTTTTGTAGGTAAAAATCTCAGGCTCAGAGAAATAGCTCTTGCCCTTGATCGTTTTGTAGGTGTAAGCCTTAAGGTAGTAGGTCGTGTTCGGCTTCAGATAATCAAACCTCAGAGAGGAGCCGCCCTGTGTCATTTTCTCGCCGTTAAAATTCTTGTTATCCGCGATCCACATTCTGTAACCGCTTACGCCGGATACCTTGTTGAATTCGATCCTCAGAGCGTCTGCAACACTGTTTGAAGCCTTCAGGTTTGCTGACGGCTTGGGAAGACGCTTTGTGCTGTAGACAAAAATTGTCGGCTCTGAGAAATAGCTCTTGCCCTTAACGGTTTTATAAGTATATGCCTTGAGGTAATAAGTCGTGTCCGGCTTCAGATAATCAAACCTCAGAGAAGAGCCTCCTTGCGTCATATACTCTCCTTTAAAGCTTTTATTATCCGCGATCCACATTCTATAGCCGCTTACATCAGATGCTTTGTTAAATTCTATCCTCAAAGCGCTTTCGACGCTGTTTGAAGCTTTCAGGTTTGCCGTTGGCTTTGCCAAAGTCTTAGTTTTGCAGGTAAACATCTTCGGCTTTGAAAAATAGCTTTTGCCGTTGATCGTTATATAAGTGTACGCTTTCAGATAATAAGTTGTGTTTGGCTTAAGATAATCAAATCTCAGAGAAGAGCCGCCCTGTGTCATATACTCTCCGTTAAAATTCTTGTTGTCCGCTATCCACATTCTGTAGCCTGAACATTCTGAATTCTTTTTGAACTCTATCCTGAATGCGCTTGCAACAATGCTTGAATAATCAACGGAAGGAGAAACCACCGGACTGGTCTTGGCGCTTATATAATCATTTTTGCTGTTTGCAGATTTAGCCTCCATGGATACCGCTTTGAAATAATAAGTGGTCTCAGGCTTAAGACCGTTGATCTTTACCGTTGAACCCGTGGCGCTGACTATTTTAGCTTTGACAAAATTTCTTTTTTCCGAATAATAGATAAAGCTTGTTTGAGCATCTCCGGTCAATTTAAGTGTTGCGCTTGTTGCCGTAGTATCAACACTTTTAACATTTAGTGTTTCCTGAGCAGCGTTTGCACCGAGCGCACCCGATACAAAAACGCATACAGTTAAAGCTATCGTCATAATTGTCAGTGTTAATAATTTCTTCAGCATGAAGTCACCCTTTCTGGTTTGTAACAGTTTTGTAACTTTTACCTAGAAATTGTAACACTTTCGTTATCAAGTGTCAAGTAAATGCAGGATTTGTTAACTGAATTTTAATATTTATCCTGCATTTTGCCCTATATAAGCATTGAATTTTGTAACTTTTTGTAATTAAAGCCAAATAAGTGCATACTATTTGTAAATACGTTATATTTTTTAATTAAAAAACTTATTATATTGATTGCCGATATTATGCTTATAATTACTGTGATTCGGCCTACTGATCTATTTTTTCGGTTTTTTGAGTGTTGGCCGATGTATTTGATTTTTCTCCTTTGCCGCGCTTTAACAGGTTTTTTATCGTCTCGTTAAATCCCGTTGAGGCAAGACCGCTTATTATACCTATCGCGACCGCAGTCATAAGATCCTTTGCGGGATAATCGGTCATAGTAAAAAATCCAACTACGCCTAAAAGTCCGCCGAGACTGCCCGTTACGAGCGGAATAAACCTTCCGGTCAATTTAAAAGCCTTTGCGCAAAGTCCGGCGAAATAGCATATTGCGACTATCGGCAAAACGGTTACAAGATTTGCTGCGTTCACTATGTTTCCTCCTTTTTATTCATACTTATCTTTAAGCTTTTTACTCTGTTAAAAATTTCCGTTGCGGTTGAATTTCCTCCAAGCGAATGGTAAACACTGTATAGACTTTCAAGGTTTTTAAGCTCTTTCAAGCTGACCTCGCCTTTTGAAATAATGGCGCTTCCTGCCGAAAATATCCTATCCTGTAAAATTGCCACTATTGCGTCCTTTACCTTTGCCTGTTCGCTTAACTTTTTAGACATCCTTTTATAATAGTATGATAAAACTGCAATTGTTGCTGTTATTACAACCTGAGAAACAATGCTAAGTATCAATTCCAATTGGTCCGACTCCTTTCATTTTAGTTTTTCTCGCTGATCTTATTTCAAGCCCCTCTACTAATAGGCGGTTTTAAGGCGATTTTTGCACGTAAACGTGCATATGTTATTGAAATGTTAAAGTATTATTTACATATTATTCATAAACTACCGTGATTTCAAGGGTTTATGTATGTAAAATCACAGAAAGTCAAACGCCATTCATTTTATCCTGCTTAAGCGAAAAATAACAAAAATTAAAAAAACTGTGAACAAAATTTTAATTTAAAGCGAATGCTCTTGTAATAAGACAAAATTAGTAGTAATATATAATTCGGCCGCTTTAGTGATTTAAAGCGAATTAGTAAATTACAGCAAAGGATGATATTAGAATGGGAACACAGGGTGATTTGATTTCCTTCCGACCCGACGTAAGAGTTCTTGATGCAACACTCAGGGACGGAGGTCTGGTAAACAACTTCAGATTCTCCGACGAATTTGTAAGAGATCTGTACGCGACAAACATAAAGGCAAACGTAGACTATATGGAGTTTGGATATAAGGCTTCTAAACAGATTTTCGATCCCAACGACTTCGGCAAGTGGAAATTTTGCAACGACGACGACGTTTTTGAAATCGTGGGAGACAACGACACCAACCTGAAGCTTTCGTGTATGCTGGATGTGGGCCGAACAGATTTTAAGAATGACGTTCGCAATAAAGCTGACTCTCCGTTTGACCTTATGCGTGTCGCGACCTATATACATCAGATACCCTCGGCCATTGAGATGATAGAGGATGCCAAGAAAAAGGGCTATGAGGTAAGCGTGAACATTATGGCGGTATCCAAGGTGAATGACGATGAGCTGACAAAGGGGCTTGAACTTTTGGCAAAAAGCCCGGTTGACATAATTTACATAGTAGACAGCTTTGGTGCGTATTATCCCGAACAGATAGAGCGTCTGGCGCAAAAATATATTGAAATAGGGAACAAGTACGGAAAGCAGATAGGAATTCACGCACACAACAATCAACAGCTTGCTTTTGCAAATACCATAACGGCACTGCGATGCGGAGTAAGCTGGCTTGACTGTACTGTGAGCGGAATGGGACGCGGAGCAGGAAACTGCTATTCAGAATCGCTTCTTGCGTTTTTGAAAAATCCGAAATATGACCTTGTGCCGGTTATGGATTTTGTTGCCAAGCATATGCTTTCTCTTAAGAATGATGGCTGCAAATGGGGCTATGATATTTCATATCTGCTTACGGCAGTTTTAAACAGTCATCCGTCTTCGGCAATAAAATTCGTTAAGGACGGCAGAACAGACTATTCAAACTTTATGCACGAACTTATGGACGTTGAGTAAATCTTTTTTCCTGAAAACTAACGTCAATATTTATAGATAAACGGGGAGCAACGTGAAGCGCTCCCCGTTTTTTATGTAAATTCAGCGTCAAATTTTTTTACACAGAACATTCACAATTTGTTTGACTAATCAACAAAATCATGGTATATTATTCGTGTGAAACCGATAATTCATTTGAATCAGCATACGTTTTTTCTTGATTTATAAAATATAAGAAAAGGAGCGGTTGAAAACGGTTTACGAAAACACATTTAAACGGGGCGAAAAGAAGTTTTTACTGAATGCTGTTCAGTACGCCCGATTAACCGAGGCGATAAAGGATAAAGTACAACCGGACGAGTACGGACGGCACACAGTGCTTAATATCTACTGCGACAACGATTACCACGAATCTATTTTAAAATCTATATCACATCCCGCATATAAGGAAAAGCTTCGGCTGCGCTGTTACGGCGTGCCGAACGATGAGACTACGGCTTTTCTTGAAATAAAAAAGAAATTTAAGGGGATAGTTTACAAGCGCAGGGTAGAGCTTCCTTACATACACGCCTGGGACTATCTGTGCGGCTTAAAAAGCCTCGATATGAGCGCTCAGCAGGCCAGAGAAATAGATTATTTCAAAAACCGAATGTCCCTTAAGCCATATGTATTCGTGAGCTATGACAGGGTGGCTATGCTTGGGATAAATGACCCCGAGCTAAGAATCACATTCGACACTAACATAAGATACCGCTTTGAAGACCTTGATCTAAGATTGGGCGACTGCGGAAAGCTTCTGATCGACGAGAAAAACGGTGACTATGTAATGGAAATTAAGCGGGCGGATTCTTTTCCGCTGTGGCTTACTGATATTTTAACAAGAGAAAAAATATACTCATCGGCGTTTTCTAAGGTTGGAAACGTTTTTATAAAAAGCTTTGAAGGGAGAACTAACCTATGTTCACAAATATAATTACCGACGTAACGACAGACATTTCCGTTTGGGGAGTGATTATTGCCATCGGTGTAAGCCTTGTACTCGGACTTGTAATCGCCGGTATTTACGCTATGAGCGGAAACGCCTCAAAATATATGCTCATTTCTCTTGCCATACTTCCCGCTGTGGTGGGAGTGGTGATACTTGTGGTAAACGGAAATCTGGGCGCCGGTATCGCCGTTATGGGCGCTTTCAGCCTCGTTAGATTCCGCTCTATTCCGGGAAAGAGCCTTGATATCTGCTTTTTGTTCTTTGCAATGGGCGTTGGACTTGTTTCCGGAATGGGTTACGTTATTTTCGCTTCTGTTATAACCGTAATCATCGGAGCAGTTCTGCTTATTGGCTCAAGACTCGATATAGGTACCGAGCGCAGCGAAAATAAAAAGCTAAGAATAACTATTCCCGAGGACCTTGACTACTCACAGTGCTTTACGGACCTGTTTGAAAAGTATACCAAAAGCGCAAAGCTCATTAAAGTAAGAACTACGAATATGGGAATGCTTTACGAGCTTACATACGAAATACGCCTTATCGACAGCAGTATGGAAAAAAGTCTGATAGACGACATTAGGGTAAGAAACGGAAACCTTACCATCGTGTGTGAGAGGAACATTAACTTTGAATCTATATAACTCAAGCACGTTAAAACCCCGCAGGGATTTCTCCCTGCGGGGCTTCTTTACTTTACGGTATAAGCCGGCTTTGCTGTCAACTTGATTTCACCTATCCTGTTTAGCGGCTAGGACACGCTTCCCCTTTTAAAAGGGAACTTTTGACATGCCGCCGAAGGAATGCTATATTCCTCTTGCGATGTTGTTTATTATACCTACATCAGCAGTCGTTATTTCACCGTCGCCGTTTGCGTCTGCTAATGCAAGCTGATCAGGCGTCGGGTTTGTCACTCCACGTGCAAAGGAGTTTATAATGCCTACATCTGCTGTCGTTATTTCACCGTCGCCTGAGAGGTCACCGATCATTTGCTCGTCGTCAAGGAGAATGTAGTCAAAACCGTTATCTATTGCGTACTGTTCACCTGCGGTGTTTGGATAGCAATAAATTTTAAAATTATCAAGCTTTACATATTCACTAATATCATAATCATATGTATAACCGAAAGCCATTTCTCCAATACTTGTAACATTTGAAGATATTGTTACGCTTGTAAGGTTGTTACAACTTTCAAAAGCATAATCTCCAATGCTAGTAACACCATCGGGCAATGTTACGCTTTCAAGGCTATAGCAATCCTCAAAAGCATAATCTCCAATGTATGTTACGCTGTCAGGTATAACTATGCTTGTAAGACTTGAGCATCCACAAAAAGCTTGATATCCAATGCTTGTTATGCTGTCAGGTATCGTTATAGTTTCAAAGTTATCACACCAATAAAAAGCCCAATCTCCAATACTTGTAACTATCCTTCCGTCTATTTCGCTCGGAATAATAAAGTCTGTTATATAGCCATGACCATAAATACCTGCAATTTTAATAGTACCATCGTCTAGTATTTCTATTTCGTACCCCGGTTCATCGCCGTCAAGGAGAATGTAATCAAAACCGTTATCTATTGCGTACTGTTCACCGGCGGTGTTTGAGTAACAATAAATTTTAAAATTATCAAGCTTTATATCTTCATAACTTTCATCATTAGACATATAACCGAACGCACCACTTCCAATATTAGTTACACTCTCAGGTATTGTTATATCCATCATATTAGGACAATCATAAAAAGCAAATGCATCGATATGCTCTATATTATCGGAAAAATGATCAAAGCCTGTGAGATTTAAACACCCAGAAAATGCGGAAAAACCTATACTTGTAACACTATCAGGAATCGACACCTTTTCTTTTCCCTCCGGACACCTCACTAGACATTTTTGATTTTTAGAATATAAAATGCCATCTATTGATGAATAATTACTATTGTCCACTGAAACATTTATTTCTGTTAAGTTGGGGCAATTAATAAATTTTGTGATAATACTTGTTACGCTACTAGGAATATTTATACTTTCAAGGCTATCACAATCATAAAAGTTTATGCTTGTTACCGGCATTCTGTCAATCTCAGACGGAATTGTAAGATTTGTTTGTCCTCCTAAGTAATCTACAATCTCCACTTCTCCATTATAAGCCACATAGTATTCTACGTCATTGTATGTCTTGAGTGCATCACCAGTTGCATTTACAACTACTTCTAGACTTTCTTTAAAATTAAAGATGTCATATGAATCCAGAGATACATGTTTACCAACTGAGTTAGCTTTTACAGTTTGATTTACGCCGTCCACTTTGATTGAAACAACATAAATATTGCTGTACCATTGATCAACAGAGCCGTACACATCAAGATAGCAACTAGGCGTTAAATCATATTCGACAGAATGTAAGTCAGATTTTTTAATAGTTAAGGTATATTCACCGTCCTTGTTAAAATCGACCCTAATCCCGCCAGTGTCCTTTGTTCCATTATAATTCAACCAAATTGCATTATGGTCAGAATCTCCTCCAGCTATGGCACCCATCGTTGGCATAACACCCACTAAACCGACAATCATAATAATTGCCGTCAGCATACTTATAAATCGTTTTTTCATAATTGTAATAAAAAGACCTCCAATCGTTAAATTTCTATCGAAAAATATAACTTACAAAACCATTATAGCATTCAAACGAATGCAAATCAAGTGCATTTATACGAATTCATGATAAAATCTACATAATCACCAAGAATCGGAGGAATTTTTGTGTATTTTTATCAAAGAATTCGTGATTTAAGAGAAGATAATGACCTGTCTCAGCAGTATATTGCCAACATACTCGGCATAACCAGACAGCAATATCAGTTATATGAAAGCGGTAAAAGGGAAATGCCGATGCGGTTGTTTATTGTGCTTGCAGATCACTACAAGGTATCGCTTGATTATATCGCCGGAAGAACATCAAAAAAATAAGCCCCCGAATCATCGAGGGCTTTATCTATTGCCGAAATACTTATTTGAAGAAGTCCATAGGGTCTATTGCCGTTCCGTCAACTCTCACCTCAAAGTGAAGATGCTCGCCGGTCGACCAACCGGTAGATCCGACATTGCCAAGGCTCTGTCCCTGAGAGACGGTCTGACCTGTCTCAACCTTGCATTTTGACATATGAGCGTATATGGTCTGATAGCCGTCTCCATGGTCAATTACACAGTAATTCCCCCAACCCCAGCCACAGCCGCAGCTTTCGTCCTTGCCGTAATCGTGGGTGCAGGTATTGTTTGACATAATAACTGTTCCGCCTCTCGACGCAACTACATTTGCGCCTCTGATACCGCCGTTTCCAATATCCATTCCGTAGTGGAAAGAACCCCAGCGCGAACCGAAATCAGATGTTATAAGATAGTATCCCGGACACGGCCATATAAATTTATCTGGAGATGCCACTTTGTCAGTAGTGGTCTCTTTGGTCGTTGTGGGTTTTGGCACTGTGGTTGGCTGAGTTGTGACTTGAGGCCTTTGACCGTTTTGTGGCTTTGCCGTGGTTGTCTTTTGGGTGGTAGTTGTGGTCGTTGTGGTCGTAGTTGTGGTAGTAGTCACCTTTGCGGCGTTAGCCTTTATCGCCGCCTGAAGCTGTCTTTCAAAGGCATCCTGCTCAGCATCGTACTCAGATTTCTGGCTTACGTATTTGTTTTTCTCAGATTCAAGCTGCTTGAGATTTTCCTCGCTTTTAGCATAAAGCTCACTCAGGCGCTCCATCTCTTCGCTCATGGTCTTTTTCTGCTTCTCGTAATCCTCTTGCTTTGAGGAAAGTTCTTTTTTCTGCTTGTTGAGCTTGTTTGTCTGCTCCTCCAAAGCATCCTTTTTCTCAACAAGCAAATCGAGCATTTTATCATCGTGATCCGCGACCCTCTGAACAAGCTCGACCTTCATAAGCATATCAAAGAAATCACCGGAACCGAATATCACAGACGTATATGAATCGTTTCCCGCAAGATAAAGCGCCCTGAGACGCTGCTTAAAATCCGCAACACCCGATTCTATATCACGCTTTTTCTCGTCAACCTGTGCTGAAGCTTCGGTTATCTTTTCCTCAAGCCGAGACATACTTTCGCCAAGATCACTTAAATACCCGTTTATAAGGTCTATCTTCTCGGTTGTTGTCGCTATCTGACTTTCTATCAGGGCTTTTTGCTCTTTTTCCTTCTGAATGTCGCCCTGCATATCCGCTATTTTATCCGCCAGCTCCTCCTGCTTCCGGGCGATCTCATTGAGCTTTTCCTGATACTGAGAGCTGTCATCTGCGAATATTTTTACGTCTGACACTGCACAGGCGGTGCTTAAACCCACCGCTGCCGATATGATAAGCGAAACCGATCTCTTTATCTTCAGTTTGCCGTTCATACTGCCTCCTGTAATGTTTATCTCTTTCGTTGTCTTTTGTTCAGATTTTTAAATTTTACGTTAAGGACTTACAAAATTTTCTGGGTTGAGCGCCGTTCCGTTAAGTCTTACCTCAAAGTGGCAGTGATTTCCCGTTGAATGTCCGGTAGAACCTACGTATCCGATCGTTTCTCCCTGCTTGACCTGCTGGCCTACAGTTACTATACAGTTGGTCATATGTCCGTAAAGAGTCATATATCCGTTTCCGTGGTCGATTATAGCGTATCTTCCGTAACCGCCGCCGCAGCCGCAGCTATAATTTTTTCCATAGTCGTGCGGACAGGCATTCTCCGCAACAACAACTGTTCCCGCATCTGAAGCTATTATCTGAGATCCGCCTATATTTGCATCATAGATGTCGATCCCCGCATGATAAGCGCCCCATCTCCAGCCGACTCCATAGGATATTACGTAATGCCCCGGGACAGGCCATATAAAGTCTCCTGAGGTTCCTGTGGTGTAATCTGTATCATTAGACTGATCATACTTGTTATTCTGTTGTGCAAGCGCTGCAAGCCGTTGCCTTTCTTCCTCTGCGGCTCTTCTTCTTGCTTCAGCCTCCTCATAAAGCTTATTCCACATCTCCTGTGCCTGCTCCTCGCGCTCCGCATATGCTTCCTTCTGAGCTTCATGGGCTGCCTTTTCAGCTTCAAGCGCTTCCTGATGCGCCTTGCTCTCAGCGACAAGTGTACTCAGCTTATCCATCTGAGTCTGCTGCTGAGCCTTTTTCGCGTTATAGGAGTCCCGCTGTTTCTCAAGCTCTGACTTTTGCTTTTCGACCTCTGCCTTTTGCTCCTCTAAGGTTTTCTTTGCAGCTTCTAACTCGTTTTTCTTCTGCACAAGCCCGTCTATCAGCTTGTCGTCGTGGTCGGCAACTCTTTTTACCAGCTCCGCTTTCATAAGCGCATCGTAAAAATCCTTAGCCCCAAACAATATAGATGTGTAAGAACTGTCACCCGCTATGTACATCGCCCTTAAGCGCGTCTTGAAGTCGGCAATGCCCGACTCTATCTCTGATTGCTTGGTATCAATGGTTCTTTGCGTTTCTTCTATCTTTTTGTTAAGCTTATCTATGTTCGCCTGAACCTTGTCAAGGCTTTCTCTTATCTCGGCAATCATCTTGCTGTATTCATAAATAGTTGCCTGAACAGTTTCTATCTGAGCCTCTATCGCCGCCTGATTTTCCTGCTCCTTAGCGATACTGCCCTCGGTTTCGGCGATTTTGGCATCGTATTCTTCCTGCTTTTGCTGATACTCCTCTATCTGCTTTTCATAATCATCCATAGTGTTCTCCGCTGAGGTCAATATAGGCTTTTCAGCGGTATTTGACAGCGTTGTGCTTATTCCTGCGGCAATCGCAGCCACAACAGCAACACTAAGCACACGCTTAAGTACACTTCGTGCTTTTATCTTCATACATGCCCTGCCTTTCTTTAGTAAAAGAACGCCTTATCTTTTATCCTTATCTCGCCCTTACCCCATCAGCGAATTACTTGTTAAACTCTTACATACTTTCTTGTGCTTATGATAGTTCCGATCGCGCCGATAACTCCTCCGGCTAAAACATATCCGCCGAGAACATACCACATAATATCTTTAAACTTATACAGCGATCTTACTCCCAGAATGTTTAATATCTGCGGGTTTTCGGTGATAATATCCGTAAGCCCGTTATATACGAACATAGTCAAGAAAAACGCCGCAACAGCTGCCAGAATGCCCACCAACATTCCCTCAATAAAGAAAGGAATATTGATAAACTTATTCGTGGCTCCGACATATTTCATTATATTGATTTCTTTCCTTCTGGAATATACGCTTGTTCTTGTGGTATTTGATATTATTACAAGCGATACTACTGCAAGTGCAATTATAAGTGCAATTGCAACTACCGAGAATATATTTCTGATGCTCAACAATATGTCCGCAAACTCTGTTGGCGCCAAAACCTTTTCAACATTTTCAATGCTGGTGAGCTGATTTGTCGAATCAGCAAGCTTTTCAATATCTGAAACGGTAACGCGATATGTATCCGGAAGCGGGTTGTCATCCGCTGCATACTTGAATACCTCCTGCTGCTCAGGAGTCATATCAGCTACCATATCCTTCCACGCATCGTCTCTTGAATAAAAGCTTACGCTTGATATATTAGACAGATTCTCAATGCTTTCTCCGACTGCCTTTATTCCATCTTCATCAGTTCCGTCGAGAACTATTACAACTACTTCGTTTTTGCCCTCTATTCCGCTTAT
The DNA here is from genome assembly GCA_947631455.1 of uncultured Clostridia bacterium. GTDB lineage: Bacteria > Bacillota > Clostridia > Oscillospirales > Ruminococcaceae > UMGS1601. The sequence continues at coordinate 7,593 of CANRLH010000001.1, read as the reverse complement.
GACCTTATTAAGGTTTATTGCTGCCAATATGCATAATCCGACCAAAAGCAGCGATACAAGCATTATACAAAACGAAGCGAAGGTCATCATTTTATTTTTCCATACGCTTTTTATTCCCTGACCCGTAAGGTACTTTATACTATTGAACTTCATTTGCTCCTCCAATCACCTCGTCGAACACGATGTTTCCGGCGTTTATGTTTATTATTCTTCCGCCGAAATGACGCACGATATCATGCTCGTGTGTTACCATAAGTATCGTTGTTCCGCATTCGTTGATACCCTTTAAAAGCTCAACGATCTCGTATGAAAGAGCAGGGTCAATATTTCCCGTAGGCTCGTCTGCAATGATAAGCTGTGGATCATTTACCAAAGCCCTTGCAAGAGCGACCCTCTGCTGCTCTCCGCCGGAAAGCTCATCCGGATAGCTCTTTGCCTTGTGCGCCAAGCCAACAAGGCTTATAACATACGGCACCCTGGAGGAAATATACTTTGCCGGAGCGTCGATAACCCTGAGTACAAACGCCACGTTTTCATACACAGTCATAGTCGGGATAAGCCTGAAGTCCTGAAAAACTATTCCCAAGGTTCTTCTTAAACTCGGGATCTTTCTTCTTCTCAGCTTTTTCAAATTAAAGCCGTTTACCAAAACTGTTCCCTCGGTTGCGTCTATCTCCTTAAGTATTAGCTTAATAAGAGTGGATTTTCCTGCGCCGGAGGAACCTACGACGAAAGCAAAATCTCCGTCGTTGATTTTAAGGTTTACATTGTGCAGAGCATCAACTCCGCTTGAATATGTAACCGATACGTCCTTGAATTCTATCAAAACTACACCTTCTTTATAATTTTGCTGTACCCTTTTCCTTTATCGTCTAAAACTTAACCGGATTAGCCGACAGATATTTCTTTACCATAAGCGCGATCTTGAATACTATCGCGTGATCAAACTCTCTTAAATCAAGCCCTGTCAGCTTCTTTATCTTTTCAAGCCTGTATACAAGTGTATTTCTGTGCACAAAAAGCTTTCTTGATGTTTCGGAAACATTTAAGTTGTTCTCAAAGAACTTATGAATGGTAAACAGCGTTTCCTGATCAAGAGATTCTATTGAGCCCTTTTTAAATACCTCCCTCAAAAACGTCTCACACAAAGTCGTAGGAAGATGATATATAAGACGCGCGATTCCCAGATTATCGTAAGAAACTATAACCTTATCGGTGTCAAACACCTTTCCGACCTCAAGCGCTATCTGAGCGCCTTTAAACGACGCCGCGAGATCCTTTATTCCCTCAACTACCGTGCCAATTCCGACATTGACTCTGGTATAAAACTCTGAGCTGAGCGTATCGGATATGCTCCTTGCAAGCTTTTTGAGATCGTTTGTGTCAATGCCCGATCTCACTTCCTTCACAAGCACTATATCACTTTCCGTAATGTTGAAAACAAAATCCTTATTCTTATCCGGAAAGAGATTCTGTATAACGTCAAGCGCAGAAACCTCGTTCTGAGCAATGATCCTTATCAGAAACACAACTCTTGAAACCTCGGAATTAAAGTGAAGCTCTCTTGCCTTTACAAGAATGTCACCCGGCAAAACATTATCAAGCACGACATTCTTTATAAAATTGTTTCTGTCATACTTCTCATCATAATACTGCTTTATGCTTGAGAGACAAACCCCGAGAATATTGGCATACTTTGCCGCAACCTCGTCCGTACCCTCAACAAAAATAGCGTAATCGGCCTTAAGCTGAGAACCGAACGGCTTATACGTATATCCGTCACGTATGAACATATCGGTCGCATCACTCAGGTCTATCGACACATACTCGTTCATTGAGCCTATGCGTGAAGGCTCTGAGCAGGCTACTACCGTAGCGGTATCGTCAATGACTCCAAAAACGCAGTCGATCGAATCACGCATCTGATGTATAACGCCCTGAAACAATCTATTAGACATTTGCATACCTCTTTTCTTTGATCTTGCGGCTTTGATCACCATTCACCGCGACATCGGCATATCACCGAAAGCTTCGGCGCATACTCCGATATATTACAAATTGTAACACATTTTAAAAGCTTTTGTGTTAATAAAATATGAATAACTCGTATTTTTGACCCGATTTTGAACATTTTTCACAAAAATATCACATATTTTTGTGTTACCAAATTGTAATAACTGGAATTATTTACATTTATTGGAAATTGTTTTTGACAAAAAATAAAAGCCGGGGACGCTTCCCCAGCTTTTGTAAGCACAATATTTCCGACACAATCAGTTTGCGTCACCAAAACCGCTTTCAACGAGATCTACAAGACCGCCGACAGCATCCTGCTCATCTACTCCGTCAGCAATGATCCTGATAGAGGTTCCGCCAACGATGCCAAGTGACAAAATGCCCAGAAGGCTCTTTGCGTTTACCCGTCTTTCTTCCTTTTCGATCCAGATGGATGACTTGAACTCGTTAGCTTTCTGAATGAAAAATGTTGCCGGACGTGCATGCAGCCCTACTTGATTTTGAACTACTACATCTTTTACAAACATACCTGATCTCTCCTAATCTAATAACTGAAACTGATTTTCGATTACAAGATAATTATACTCGTTTATTTTTTAAAGTCAACTAAAAAACAGGTTTTAAAATAAAATTCTGCTTATTGATTATCAACCGAGTAGTCAAAAGCCCTGGATTTGTACATTTTCACTAAAAATATGTTCGATATGTTTACGAATCAGACAAAAACTTTTAACAAATATAAAATATTCATAAATTTTAATCTTTTTTTATACTTTCAAAATCCGGAAAAATGTTTTTTATAAGATTTTTATCGCTTTCGTTTAACTTTAATCCTTCAAGCATATCCGGACGCTTTTTTGCTGTCTTGATCAGCGACTGCTCATGCCTCCATTTTTCAATATTCTGATGATGACCGGACAAGAGAACCTCGGGAACTCTTTTGTCGTGCCACACCTCGGGACGAGTATACTGAGGGTATTCCAAAAGCCCCGAATAGTGACTCTCGTCTATATAGCAGTCCGGTCGCGAAAGCACTCCGTCTATCATCCTCACAACCGCGTCCGTTATGCAAAGCGCAGGCAGCTCTCCTCCCGTTAAAACAAAGTCGCCGACAGATATTTCCTCATCGGCTATCTCCTCAATAACACGCTCGTCAATGCCCTCATAATGTCCGCAGACGATTATTATATCCTTGCCCTTTGAAAGCTCTATCGCCCTTTTCTGAGTAAACGGCTTGCCTGCGGGCGTTACGAATATCGTATGAACATCTCTTTTGCCCTTTACTGCCTGATGACAGCGAAATATCGGTTCAGCCTGCATGAGCATTCCCTGTCTTTCGCTGTAAGGAGTGTCGTCAACACGGCGGTGCTTATCCTCAGTATAGTCCCTTATATTGTGGCACCTTGCTTCAAATATGCCTTTCTCTCTCGCTCTGCCGACTATGCTTTCGCTTAAGTACCGCTCGGTCATCTCCGGAAAAAGCGTAAGAATATCAATCCTCATCAAAAAGCCCCCTGAGCGGCGTTATTTTCATAATGCCTGACTCTATATCAGTTTCCTTTACCACGTCTGCTATAGCGGGAATATAATACATTCTGCCGTTTTGATCCTTTATGTGATAAACATCATTTGCTCCGGTCTGCGTTACCAGGGTTATTTTACCGTAAATTTTTCCGCTTTCAAAATCCTCGACCGTCATACCTATAAGATCTGCAACAAAATACGTATCTTTGGGAAGCTCGATACTATCCCTGTCGGCATAAAGCACTCTGCCTCTGAGACCTTGCGCTTGTTCAACAGTATTTACCCCCTCAAGCTTGAGTATCGCCATATTTTTCTGCGCCCTTGCGCTTTTTACTTTGATCTCTTTCTCGCCCTTTGAAAAATACAGCCTTTTGTGTCTGCACAAATCCTCCGGGCTGTCGCACCACGGCTCTGCTTTGACCTCTCCCTTAAGTCCGTGTACGCTTACAATTTTTGCTATTTCCAAATACTTTTCCATATTATTTTCCCTTTATTTTTTCTGCCGCCCAAATGTTCAGAGCTTAAATTTTATTCCCTGATAGCTTTTGCGTCTCAGCATTTCCTTATCAATGTCGTTTAAAACACAGAACTTTTTTAAACTCCACATCGGAGAGACAAGCTCATCTCTCTTTCCGTCGCCCGTAATACGCGCAATAACAACATCTTCAGGCAATATCTCAAGCTGGTCGCAGACGGTACTTATATAATCTTCACGGCTTATCTGCTCAAATCCGCCCATTAAAAACTCATCGCACAGGCGCGTTCCCTTTATTATATGCAAAAGGTGTATCTTAACGCTGTGCGGGTGAAGACGGGCGACCTCTGAAACCGTATTTATCATATCACCGTGTGTCTCTCCCGGAAGTCCGTTTATTATGTGTACGCACATATTTATCCCACGATCACTGAGCTTTTTATAACCATCAAGAAACTCCGCATAAGTATGACACCGGTTAATTCTCTTCGCGGTTTTGTCCGATACTGTCTGAAGTCCGAGTTCTACCTCAATATTCGTCTTTTTTGAAAGCTCAAGAAGCATATCAGCACACTCGTCACTTATGCAGTCGGCTCTTGTGGCGATATTTATCCCAACGGCATTTTCAAGCTCTGCCGCGTCAAAAAAAGCCTTTTTTAAAAATGAAACATCCGCATATGTGTTGGTCGCAGCCTGAAAATAGGGGATATACAAAGCGTCATTCCATTTTTCGTGGAGCTTTTTTCTCACAATATCAAACTGCTCTTTGACACTTAAAGCGGGATCGCCCGCAAAGTCTCCGCTTAACATAGCCGAACAGAAGGTACACCCTCCCGTACCTTTGGTTCCGTCACGGTTAGGACAGGTAAGGCCAAGGTTTATAGGGACCTTAAAAACCTTTTTTCCATAAGTTTTCCTGAGATAGTAATTGTAGGTGTAATATCTCTTGTTATCACTGGAATAAGCAAACCCGCTTTTCATTCTCAAGCCTCTTTACTTAAAAAGCCCAGTCCGTAGCTCAGTTTTACATTTACAGTGTCTCCGTCCTTTATCTCGGAATTCGCCCGCGGAATAAACCTTATGGCAATTTTTATCTTGCCGTTGATATTGCTTACGTCAAACTCCTTGGTCGCCGCAACCGGGTTTACGTTCTGACCGATGCTTTCTTGCTTATACTCAATATACGGTCTTATGAAATAGCCTGATGTCTCTCCGTGAAATTCGTAAGAAAGCAGTATCTTATCCATATCCGTAACATCATAAGCAGGCTCTATCACAAACTCGCTCATCAAAACGCCGTTCTCATTCTCTGTAAACACAATGTCTTCAAGGTCTATCCTTACCGTAGTGGTTACCTCCGTCTCCTCCGGCTCGGTAGTAACAGTTGCCGTGGCGTCTGCGGTATCTTCAGTTGTAGGCTCGGTAGTGGGCTCCGTAGATTTTGTAGATGTCTTCTTTGTAGTGGTGGTAGTCCACATATTAGACTGAGGACCGATGAATATATCATCTTTATTTATTTTTATCGTCGTATTGGTCGTTTTTCCGGTAAATATCGTCGTTGTAGTAGTGGTGGTAGTAACCGCCGTAAGTGTATTTATTATGTTTCCGTGCTCATCAACCGGAGCTATAAAGTTCTGGTGAGTATTAAGGCTCTTAGCACCGTAAATATGAGAAAACAATCCGTTGATTTTCGCAAGCAGTGATTTTCCCGGAAGAGCGTTTTCATAGCTCTTTGAAAGATAGGAGGTATAGCTTCCATCATAAATGCCCATAACAGTGGGCTTCACTGTTTCAGCGTCCGGGTCTGAGTTGTTTCTCAAAAGCGCAAAGCTTATCCCCAGTATAAGCACAAACAAAGCTATAACAGCCACGTTAATAAAGTCAAACTGCCCCCGCTTTGCATCGGCAGCCATACTTCTAAGCGTACTGTCAGCCTCGCTCACGCCCTTGTCAATGCCGCTTTGAGTATAGACAGAAGCGTTTTTTATAAGCTCATCATAAGAAATATTAAGTTTGCTTTTTTTATTCTGAGCCATAGCCTATCTCCTTAACAAATCAATATACTACCCTTGAGGCGGTGCTCATCAAAAGCACGGCCAAAAGCGACGCCGTTGAAAGAATACGAACGCAGGCATATGTCCGCTCGCTTTTTGCCGCAGCTGAGTTTACAGCGCTTTTTAACTTATCCTTAAAAGGCGTAAGCATAAAAACCGCAAACACCAAAAGCGCACAATAAGCAAGTATTTCATTTATAAGTGCCTGAGATATTATTCCACTGCCATTAAACGTCAACCCTGACAGCCATATGCTGAAATCGTGAAAGTCTTTAAAATACACAATGCTCCAGCCAAAAAATACCGCAGCCAACGTGTAAACCCCGCAAATCAGTGTTGGCAGCTTATTTAATATCTTCCTCAAAAACAGCGTTTCCGCTATCACTATCACTCCGAAATAAAGCCCGAACAGCACAAACTGTTTTGAAAAGCCGTACCAAAGGCCTATCAATACCGAGCAGGCAAAAGTTGCAAGACAGGCAGTGACCGAAGATCTTGAAAGAGGACTTATAAGACAGTCGTTTACAAGCTTTATAAGCGTGTGATTAAAGCCAAAAACCGCGCCTGTCACTCCGTTTTTTACCCTCAGCGGCAAAAAGCTTTCAGAGTATGAAAAACCGTTTAAAAGGCCAAGTCCTATTGCCATATCAGTGTATCCCGAAAACAGGTAATACACCTGCATAACAAACGCCGCCATTCCGATAAACGCACCGAAAAACGTCATATCAGTAACATCAAGACCAACACTCTTTACATATCCCAACGCCCCCGCCAGAACAGACGCTTTGCCAAGCCCCACAATAAAGCGTGTTATTCCGTCATTTATCTTTCGTCCGGTTATTATCCTAAACCTTATCTGATCTCTGATATCTCCGTACCGCACAAACGGTCCTACAAACAGCAGGGTGTAATTTATCATATAAGTCAAAAAGCAAAACAGGTTTTTTTCAGTTTCTGTTTTCCCCAATGCGACGTCAAAAACATAGCTTGCTGAACGAACGGTGTAAAATGCCATTCCGACAGGAAGAATTGACGTTTCTATGCTTAACGGCGTTTTGGAGAACAGGAAGTTGCAGTTAACGACCAAAAACAATGACCCGTTTAAAACAGCTGACAGCAAAACACCGAATACCTTTAACCTCCTTGACTTTGACCCCGCCAAAAAGCCGAACGCCCAGTCAAATATCGCCGATAAAAATACGGCGCAAATATACATAGGTTTACCCCATGTAAAAAACAAAACGGAGGCTATAACCAAAATAAGGTTTTTGTACTCAGTGCTTCTGTCGCACATAGTAATCAAAACCGTTATCGGTAAAAAAGCATATATAAAAATCAAATCCGTATACAGCAATTTTTACGACTCCTTAAATTTACCTATATGTTTTATGATACCACAAATGACAAGATTTCGCAAGAGGCGATACTCTATTTTAGCTTAAATAAATCTGCGTTGTAAATAGATGTGACCCAATTTTGATAAAAAATAAAATCAAAGATAGGTATAATGTTTTTGAACGCCTT